>NC_015677.1:2970000-3570000 GCF_000215705.1 Ramlibacter tataouinensis TTB310
CAGATCCTGGCCGACATCTTCACCTTGCTCGAGCACCGCGGCCAGGATTCGGAAGGAATGCCGGACCCGGCATTCCTGCAGGGCAAGGTGGTGGCCTGGGTGGGCGACGGCAACAACATGGCCAACACCTGGCTGCAGGCGGCCGAGCTGCTGGGCTTTACCGTGCACCTGAGCACGCCCAGCGGCTACGAGGTCGACCAGTCGGTGGCCGGCGTGCGCAGCAGCGACAGCTACCAGGTGTTCAAGGACCCGATGGAGGCCTGCCGCGGCGCCGACCTGGTGACCACCGACGTGTGGACCAGCATGGGCTACGAGGCCGAGAACGAGGCGCGCAAGAAGGCCTTTGCCGACTGGTGCGTGGATGCCGAGATGATGCGCGCCGCCAAGCCCGGAGCGCTGTTCATGCACTGCCTGCCGGCCCACCGCGGCGAGGAGGTCGAGGCCGAGGTGATCGACGGCCCGCAGTCCGTGGTGTGGGACGAGGCCGAGAACCGCATGCACGTGCAGAAGGCGTTGATGGAGTTCCTGCTGCTCGGCCGCATGGCTTGAGGGTGGCCGCGCTTCAAACCGCCGCCGTGACGAATGGCTGAGCCGGATCCCTGCCTGGCCTGCGGCGCCTGCTGCGCGAGCTTCCGGGTCGATTTCGCGGTCTACGAGCTGGACGAGATGGGCGGCGCCGTGCCCGCCGGGCTGGCGGTGGAGGTCAACGGCAACACCTGCCGCATGCGCGGCACCGACCATGTGCCCCTGCGCTGCGCGGCCTTGACCGGCCAGGTCGGCCGGCAGGTCGCCTGCGGCATCTACGAGTGGCGTCCCTCCCCCTGCCGCGAGTTCGAGGCCGGCAGCCATGCCTGCGGCGTGGCGCGGGTACGGCACGGCTTGCCGCCGCTGGACGCCGGGGTCTTTTGAGACCCGCAGGATTTTTCGCGGGCTGTTGGCATTAACCGACACCACGCGTTTTTCCTCCGCTCCACACTGCGGCCATGCCAAGCCACGACGAGCCCCGCCTCTGGGACATCTCGCCGCCCGTGCACGCCGGCGCGCCGGTGTTCCCGGGCGACACGCCGTACAGCCAGCGCTGGGCCGCCACCATCGCGCCGGGCTGCCCGGTCAACGTCAGCAGCCTGACCCTGTCGCCCCATGTGGGCGCCCATGCCGACGCGCCGCTGCACTACGACCCGCAGGGCGAGCCGGTGGGCGCGCTGGACCTCGCCCCCTTCCTCGGCCGCTGCCGCGTCATCCATGCTCTGCAGCCGGGGCCCCTGGTGGAGTGGCGTCATCTGGAGCATGCCGCGCGCGGGCTGCCGCCGCGGGTGCTGGTGCGCACCTACGAGCGCGCCCCGGTCGACCGCTGGGATCCGGCGCTGGCGGCCTTCGCGCCGCAGACGGTCGAGCGGCTGGCCGACCTGGGCGTGCGCCTGGTCGGCATCGACACGGCCAGCATCGACCCGGCGCAGAGCAAGGAGCTGCCCAGCCACCAGGTGATCCGCCGGCGCGGCCTGCGCGTGCTGGAGAACCTGGTGCTCGACGGCGTGCCCGAGGGCGACTACGAGCTGGTCGCCCTGCCCCTGAAACTGATGACGGCCGACGCCTCCCCGGTGCGCGCCGTCCTGCGTTCCCTATGACTGCCATCTCCCTGCACGACTGCCGCTCGCGCGACGCCGCCGACCCGCTGCGCCCGCTGCGCGACCTGTTCGCCCTGCCGCCGGGCGTGATCTACCTGGACGGCAACTCGCTCGGGCCCTTGCCGCGCGCCACCGCGGCGCGCGTGGCAAGGGCGGTCGAACAGGAATGGGGCCAGGGCCTGATCCGCTCCTGGAACGACGCCGGCTGGTTCGAGATGCCGGGACGCGTGGGCGACCGCATCGCCGCCTGGATTGGCGCCGGCGCGGGCGAGGTGGTGGCCACCGACACCACCTCCATCAACCTGTACAAGGTGCTGAGCGCGGCGCTGCAGATCGCCGCCCAGGACGCGCCGGGCCGGCGCGTGGTGCTCAGCGAGCGCAGCAACTTTCCCACCGACCTCTACATCGCCCAGGCCCTGTGCCGCCAGCAGGGCTGCACCCTGCGGCTGGTGGAGGCGCAGGAGCTGCCCGCGGCGCTCGACGGCGAGGTCGCGGTGCTGATGCTCACCCACGTGAACTACCGCAGCGGCGCCATGCACGACATGGCGGCCCTCACGCGCGCGGCGCACGAAGCCGGCGCGCTCGCGGTGTGGGACCTGGCGCACAGCGCCGGCGCGGTGCCGGTCCATCTGCACGACGCGCAAGCGGACTTCGCCATCGGCTGCGGCTACAAGTACTTCAACGGCGGGCCCGGCGCGCCGGCCTTCGTGTGGGTGCACCCGCGCCATGCGGAGCGCTTCTGGCAGCCGCTGGCCGGCTGGTGGGGCCATGACGCCCCTTTCGCGTTCACGCCCGAGTACGTGCCGGCGCCCGGCATCGGCCGCTACCTGTGCGGCACGCAGCCGGTGCTGGCGATGGTGGCCCTGGCTTGCGGACTGGACACCCTGGAGGCCAGCCTGCCGCACGGCGGCATGCGGGCGCTGCGCGCCAAGTCGCTGGCCCTGACCGACCTGTTCATCGCCCTGGTGGAGCAGCGCTGCGGCGATGCGGGCCTGCGCCTGGTCACGCCGCGCGATCATGCGCAGCGCGGCTCGCAGGTGTGCCTGTCGTATCAGGGCCCCCACGCTCGGCACTGCGTGTCCTCGCTGCCCCCCGAGGGGGCTGTGCCCGCCTTGGGGCAGCCCGGCGACGGGCACGCCGAAGGCGCCTACGCCATGGTGCAGGCCCTGATCGCGCGCGGGGTGGTGGGTGACTACCGCGCCCCCGACATCCTGCGTTTCGGCTTCACGCCGCTGTACCTGGGCTTCGAGGACGTCTGGAAGGCGGTGGAGCAGTTGGGCCAGGTGCTGGACAGTGGCGAGTGGCGGCGGCCGGAGTTCGGCCGCCGACAGGCGGTCACATGAGACGCCCGGCCGTTCCGAAGTCTCATAGCACCGCAGCCCGCAGGGCGGAGGTTACCCAATGAGCGGAACCAGGACGCCCGGGCCGCAGGACATCGTGCACGCCGAAGGCGCGCAGCTGGACTTCAGCCGCTCCATGAGCTACGGCGACTACCTGCAGCTGGACGCCGTCCTGAACGCGCAGAAGCCGCTCTCGCCCGACCACAACGAGATGCTGTTCATCATCCAGCACCAGACCAGCGAGCTGTGGATGAAGCTGATGCTGCACGAGCTGAAGGCGGCCATCGCCGGCGTGGCGAGCGACCAGCTGGGCAGCGCGTTCAAGATGCTGGCGCGGGTCTCGCGCATCATGGAGCAGCTGGTGCATGCCTGGGACGTGCTGGCCACCATGACGCCGCCGGAGTACAGCGCCATCCGCCCCTACCTGGCCAACTCCAGCGGTTTCCAGAGCGCCCAGTACCGCAGCATCGAGTTCGCGCTGGGCAACAAGAACGCCGCCATGCTCAAGCCGCATGCGCACCGCCCGGACCTGCTCGCCCAGGTGCAGGCGTTCTATGAGGCACCCTCGCTGTACGACGAGTCGCTGCGCCTGCTGGCGCGCCGCGGCCTGCCGGTGCCGGCCAGCCACACGCAGCGCGACTGGACCCGGCCCTACGAGGAAAGCGCCGAGGTGGAGCAGGCCTGGCTCACCGTCTACCGCGACCCGCAGCGCCACTGGGACCTGTACCAGCTGGGCGAGGAGCTCACCGACCTGGAGGATGCCTTCCGGCTCTGGCGCTTCCGCCATGTCACGACGGTGGAACGCGTCATCGGCTTCAAGCGCGGCACCGGCGGCACGGGCGGCGTGAGCTACCTGCGCAGGATGCTGGAGGTGGTGCTGTTTCCGGAGATCTGGAAGCTGCGCACGGACCTCTAGCCCGGCACCGTGGCAGACGGGCCCGCTGGAGGCTGCAGCCGCGCGTCCATATGGCGAAAGACATCGGCGGCCAGCACCCGCCCGGCCAGCAACTCGCCCAGGCGCCGATAGCTCTCCCACTGGGCCTCGTCGAAGAACTGGTCGGCGGTGGTTTCCTGCGGGAAGCGCGCATGCGTCTGCGCATAGTGGCCCACATCGGCCGGCCAATCCGCGACGCGCGCCGGCTTGACCCAGACGATGATCCCGTCGGGCGGTTCGGACGCCGTGTCGCGCGGCCGGCCGCTCTCGCGGTCGTGGTAGATCTCCACCCACAAGGCCCAGGGCTGCGATTCGCCCTTCTGCTGCGCGCGGCGGAAGTCTTCCGGCGTGCCGAAGCCCTCGGCCTTGAAGCCGAACCCGACGAGCTCTTCGCGCGAGCGGATCACGCCCTCCGCGCCGAAATCGATCCGGATGCGGCGCAGCAGGTGCGTGAGGTCGTCGAACCGGTAGTGCGGGTCGGCGCCGTTGTCGCTGGCCAGCACGTGCGTGCTGCGGCGGCGCACCAGTTCGTACGCCGCCGTGTTGTCGAAGTGCCCGCCATCGGAGAGGTACCAGTAGCGGCCTTGCGTGCCGAGGAAGCGGCAGCGCATCTCCTCCAGCAACAGGCACCACAGGCCGCCCGGCCCGGCCGGCCCGTCCGCCCGCGGAGCGGGCCACCAGTAGGCGGTTCTCACGTTGGCCAGGAAAGCCAGCAGCGCATAGCCCGGCCTGGTTTCCTTGCCGACACCCACCGAGAACGCGGCACCGGAGATGGCCACCCACTGCGCCAGCGTCAGGGGCGAGGCCTTCATCTGCGCATGCGTGAACCGCGGGCCGGGGTGGCCCGGCCCGCCGCGCAGCGCGGCTTCGACGAACACGCCGTCCCTGGCCAGGCACATGGCCACTCCCTGCCGGTCGCGTGCGAGCGTGGGCGAGGTGGTGCTCAAGCGCTGGTTCACGGTCACGTTGATCACGTGCTCGATGCCCAGCGTCCGGTCGTTGTCCTCGATGTATTTGTCGATGTCCGAAGGCTCATCCCCTGCGCGGACCTCGTTCACGAAGGCAGCCCGGCTCGACTGCAGCCGCGCCGCATCGACAGGGCGCCGCAGCTCGGACAGGCGCTCGGGGTTGGCGGCGCCCAGGTAAGCCCGCTTCAGCCGGGCGGCGTAGAGGTTGTGGAAGCTCGAGAGATTGAGAAAGCCGGGAGCGAAATGCATGCAGGCCGCCGCGAGCACCAGGCCTGCGAGAAGGAGGACGCCCAGTGCCCAGTCGCCCTGGAACGGCCTGGCAAGCGCCCGCGCGTCGTCGACCACCAGGGCGTATGCCATGACCAGATAGGCCAGCGCGAGCGTCGCCGCGACCGCCAGCGCCAGCAGCAGCACGGCAGCGTCCGTCCAGTTGCGCCAGCGCGATGCCCCCTGCTGCTGAGATTCCGCCTGCGTCAGCCAGCGCCAGGCAGCCGCCAGCAAGGTCCCGTAGGCCGCCGCGGGCACCGTCCACGGCCACCAGTCGCCCTGCCGGGCATGGTGCTGCACCAGGCTCATGGCCAGCGTGTCCAGAGCGGCCACGACCGCCAGCACGACGAGCGCGACCAGGCAGCGCGACAGCCACACCGTCAGCCATCGCCGCTGCCGGTCGACCTGCGCTTGGGTGATGGTCAACCACGTGGTGTCGGCCTTGCGTTGCTGCTGGGAGCCTGCGGTGTCCTCGGCAATGCCAGGCGCCGCTTGCCGGACCTGTTTGCGGCGCGTTTTCAGCCGGGCGGCCGCCAGCGACAGCGCCCAGATGAGCACGCCGGCGACGGCGATGCCGCCAAGCATGGCCGGCGGCCACCAGGCCCGCCCCCTGCTCGCGGCGTAGGCCAGCCAGACTGCGAACAGCGCGACGAACACGGCCAAGGACACGAGCACCATGAGGCTTTGCGTCCACTCCTGCGCCGCAGCGGCCGGGTTGTCCTCGCGGTCGTGGAGGCGGCGCACCGTCAGCCAATAGGCCAGGCCGACGGCGCAGGCGAGCGCGAGCACCGCCAGGGCCGCGAGCCACCAGCCGCTGGCCACCCAGGTCGCGCCACAAGCCGCTGGCGCGCCGCCGTGGGCGGCACAGGGCGGCACCGGCAGCCCCAGGGCTTGCGCCAACGCTGCGCGTGCGGTCACGGCCGGCTCCTCGGTGAGCCAGAACAAGGCATCGGCCAGGAAGCCGCCCAGCACCACGGCCAGACCGAGCATCAGGGCGACAAGCGCCAGATCGAAATGCAGGGCCAGCAAGCCGCGCAGGTAGTAGGCGGCTCCCTGCCGCATGTCGCTGCTGCCTGAGGGCGTCAGGTAGCGGCTGTTCTCCCGCAGCCACTGCAAGGGATGGAGGACCAGCGTCGCCGACGGCGACACGCCACCGGGCGCCAGGCTGACGTCCTGCGACGTAGGGGTGAGCAGGATCCTTCCCGTGTGCGTCCAGGCCGTTTCGGCATCCGGCGTGTGCTCCCGCACCCGGGCCGCCAGACGGCACAGGAACGTGCCGATGTACCCGCCGCCCGACACCGTGGACAGCGTGCCGATCCGGCCGAGCCATTCGTGCGCAGCCAGCGCCTGCAGCACGCCCAGCGACACCGTGGCGCTTCGGATGCCGCCGCCCGACAGCGCCAGGTCGATCTTGCGGTCGGATTTCGCGTGCGTTCCCATGGCCACCCTCCTTTGCCACCGACCGCATTGTGGCGGCATCCACAGGCCGGCTTCTTCCCCCATTTGGGGGTAAGCAGCGCGCCTGCGCCGCTGGATGGAGGGTGCCCGGCGTGGTGCCGCTGCGGCCGCCCGACTTCCCGAAGCCCTCAGAGGGGGCCGTACAGCCAGGGCATATCCAACAGCCGCGCACCCAGCAGGCGCAGCGACGCATCGCGGCCCCAGCGCACCAGCCCGCCGGCATGGAAGATGCGGCCGTTGCGCAGCGACCGGCGCTGCACCCGGGCGCAGCGCTGCCAGCGGCCCTGCGCATAGCATCTCAGCGCGGTGGGCACGTCGATCAGCCGGCCGTCGGCCATGGCCAGCGCGCGGCCCAGCGCGCCGGCATCCTCCAGGGCCATGGCGGCGCCCTGCGCCAGGTAGGGGCGCATCGGGTGCGCGGCGTCGCCCAGCAGGGCGGCGCGCCCGCGCGCCATCTCCTGCGCCGAGCCCAGCGGCGCGCGGTCGTGCAGCACCCACAGGCGCCAGCCGGGCATGGCATCGACCAGCGCGCGCAAGCCCCCGCGCACCGGGCGCAGGGCGGCTTGCAGCCGGGCCGCCGTGGCCTCCCGGTCCCAGCCGGTGGGGTCGCCCTCCACACGGCCTTCCACGAAGCACACCACGTTGAGCAGCTCGCCCGAGCGCACCGGGTAGGTCACGGCATGCAGGTCGGGCCCCAGCCAGGCGGTCACCGCGCGCAGCAGGCCGCGATCGGCCACGTCGGCGGCCGGCAGCAGCCCGCGGTAAGCCAGGTGGCCGAAGGCCCGCGGCCTGGCCTGGCCTCCCAGCAGCTGGACGCGCAGCGTGCTCCACAGGCCGTCCGCGACGGCCAGGGCCTCGCCTTCCACGGTGCGGCCGCACTCGGTGTGCAGGCGCACCACGGCCTCGTCCTCGTCCATCGCCGCCAGGCGCGTGCCGGTGTGCAGCCGGGCGCCCCGTCCCTGGGCGGCCTCCAGCAGCACGGCATGCAGGTCGGCCCGGTGGGCGGTCAGGTAGGGGGCGCCGTAACGCCGCTCGATGTCGGCGCCCAGCGCCAGGGCGGCGATCTCGTGGCCGCGGTGCGCATCGCGCACCACCAGCCGCCGGGGCGCGGCCGCCCGCGCGCGCACCGCATCCAGCAGGCCCCACTCGCCCAGCAGCCGGGTGGCGTTGGGGCCCAGCTGCAGGCCCGCGCCCACCTCGCCGAACGCCGCCGCCTGCTCGAACAGCCGCACCTCCCAGCCGGCGCGCGAGCCGGCCACCGCCGCCGCCAGCCCGGCTATGCCACCGCCGGCGACCAGCAGCTCCTGCGTCACTGCGACAGCAGCTGTCTCAGGACGAAGGGAAGAATGCCGCCGTTGCGGTAGTACTCCACCTCGATGGGCGTGTCGATACGCAGCGTCACCGTCAGCTCCTGGCGGCTGCCGTCGGCGCGGGTGACGACCAGCCGGGCGTCGCTCATGGGCCGCAGCTGCGGGTCGGGGATCACGTCCACCAGCTCCGAGCCGTCGAGCTGCAGGGACTGCCAGGTGTCGCCGCCCTTGAACTGCAGCGGCAGCACGCCCATGCCCACCAGGTTGCTGCGGTGGATGCGCTCGAAGCTGCGCGCCACCACCGCCTTGATGCCCAGCAGCTGCGTGCCCTTGGCCGCCCAGTCGCGCGAGGAGCCGGTGCCGTACTCCTCGCCCGCGAAGATCACCGTGGGCCGGCCCTCGGCCATGTACTTCATGGCCGCGTCGTAGATGGACACCTTTTCGGCGTTGCCCTGTGCGTCTCGGTAGACGGTGAGGCCGCCCTCCTCGCGCGAGCCGTCGGGCAGGGCCGGGATCATCAGGTTCTTGATCCGCACGTTGGCGAAGGTGCCGCGCATCATCACCTCGTGGTTGCCGCGGCGCGAGCCGTAGCTGTTGAAGTCGGCCTTCATCACGCCGTGGGCCTTGAGCCACTGGCCGGCGGGCGAGCTCTCCTTGATGGAGCCGGCCGGCGAGATGTGGTCGGTGGTGATGGAGTCGCCGAACAGGGCCATGATGCGCGCCCCCTCCACCCTGACGGGCGCGGCGGTGCTGGCGGGCTCGATGTCGAAGTCGTCGAAGAACGGCGGCTCGGCGATGTAGGTGCTGGGCGGCCAGACGTAGGTCTCGCCGCCCACGCCCTGGATGCGCTCCCACAGCGCGCCGGGGTTGGACTTCACCTGGCCGTAGTTGGCTTGGTAGGCCTTGCCGTTCATGGCGTGCTTCATCAGCTTGTGGATCTCGTCGCTGGACGGCCAGATGTCGCCCAGCCACACGTCCTTGCCGCCATGGCCCTTGCCGACGGGCTGGGTCATCAGGTCCGTGAGCACGGTGCCGGCGATGGCATAGGCCACCACCAGCGGCGGGCTGGCCAGGAAGTTGGCCTTGATGTTGGGATGGATGCGGGCCTCGAAGTTGCGGTTGCCCGACAGCACGGCCGCGCACACCAGGTCGTTCTTGACGATGGATTCGTTGATCTCGGCCGCCAGGTCGCCCGAGTTGCCGATGCAGGTGGTGCAGCCGTAGCCCGCCACGGTGAAGCCCAGCTGCTCCAGGTAGGACAGCAGGCCGGAGCGGGTGAGGTAGTCGGTGACGATGCGCGAGCCGGGGGCCAGCGAGGTCTTGATGTGCGGCTTGACCTGCAGGCCGGCTTCCACCGCCTTCTTGGCCAGCAGGCCCGCCGCCAGCAGCACGCCGGGGTTGGAGGTGTTGGTGCAGCTGGTGATGGCGGCGATCAGCACGTCGCCGTTGCCGATGGTCACGCCCGCGACGTGCTGCTCGGGCGGCTCGGCCAGGGCCACCGCCGACGGCAGCGTGGGCTTGTTGGCCTGCATCTCGGCCTCGAAGCGCGGCGCCGCCGGCGGGGTGTCGGGCGTCATCGGCACCTTGTCGGACGATTCGCCGAACCGCAGCAGGTGCCGTTCGCCCAGCCGCCCGGCCGGCTGGTTGAAGCCGTTCTCGGCCGGCGGCCTGCTGAACAGGGAGGAGAACTGGCGCGAGACGTGGCCCAGCTCGATGC
The DNA here is from genome assembly GCF_000215705.1 of Ramlibacter tataouinensis TTB310. Taxonomy (NCBI): domain Bacteria; kingdom Pseudomonadati; phylum Pseudomonadota; class Betaproteobacteria; order Burkholderiales; family Comamonadaceae; genus Ramlibacter; species Ramlibacter tataouinensis. The sequence goes on from NC_015677.1 coordinate 2,979,620, forward strand.
GGTCCTGCGGCCGCTTGGGGCCCGACAGGCTGGGCGTCACCGTGCCCAGGTCCAGGTGGATGACCTGCGAGTAGTCGACCTGCCCGGGCATGGGGATGCCGAACAGCTCCTGCGCGCGGAAGTAGCCCTCCAGCGCGTCCACCTCCTCCTTGCTGCGGCCCGTGCCCTTGAAGTACTCGATGGTCTTCTCGTCCACCGGGAAGAAGCCCATGGTCGCGCCGTACTCGGGCGCCATGTTGCCGATGGTGGCGCGGTCGGGCACGCCCAGCGTGCGCGTGCCCTCGCCGAAGAACTCGACGAACTTGCCCACCACCTTGTGCCTGCGCAGGATCTCGGTGACGGTGAGCACCAGGTCGGTGGCGGTGCAGCCCTCGCGCAGCCGGCCGGTGAGCTCGAAGCCCACCACGTCGGGCGTGAGGAAGTACACCGGCTGGCCCAGCATCGCCGCCTCGGCCTCGATGCCGCCCACGCCCCAGCCCACCACGCCCACGCCGTTGATCATGGTGGTGTGGCTGTCGGTGCCCACCAGGGTGTCCGGGTAGTAGACGCCGTCGTCGCGCCTGTGCACGCCGCGCGCCAGGTACTCCAGGTTGACCTGGTGCACGATGCCGAAGCCCGGGGGCACCACGCCGAAGGTGTCGAAGGCCTGCATGCCCCATTTCATGAATTCGTAGCGCTCCCGGTTGCGCTGGAACTCGAGCTTCATGTTCAGGTCCAGCGCGTCGCGGGTGCCGTAGTGGTCCACCATCACCGAGTGGTCCACCACCAGGTCCACCGGCACCAGCGGCTCGATCGCGCCGGGAGGCTTGCCCAGCCGGGCGGCGGCGCTGCGCATGGCGGCCAGGTCGGCCAGCAGCGGCACGCCGGTGAAGTCCTGCAGCACCACGCGGGCGACAACGAAAGGGATCTCCTCGGTGCGCTCGGCCGTGGGCTGCCAGTTGGCCACCTGGCGCACGTGCTCGGGCGTGACCTTGAGCCCGTCGCAGTTGCGCAGCACCGACTCCAGCACGATGCGCATGGAGACCGGCAGGCGGCGGATGTTGGGGAACTGCTCGGCCAGGGCCGGCAGGGAATGGAACTGGCCGCTCTTGCCGGCGGCGATCTTGAACTTGCGCAGGGTGTGGGCGAAAGCGTGATTCATCAGTCTCGGCCTTCCATTTTTGTTCATCACGTGGAATGCCGGGCCGGCCGCGAGGGCGGGCCCGCCCGGAGCCTCGTTATTGTGCCCCCAGCCCCGCTCCTGCGGTGGCACCGGGGTCAAGCGTTTCAGCCGTGTGCCGCCTCGAACTCGCGCAGGTAGGCCACCAGCGCGCGCACGCCCTCGATGGGCATGGCGTTGTAGATGGACGCGCGCATGCCGCCCACGATGCGGTGGCCCTTCAACTGGACCATGCCGCGCTGGCGCGCGCCGTCCAGGAAGGCCTTGTCCAGCGACGCGTCCCTGAGGTGGAAGGGCACGTTCATCAGCGAGCGGTCGGCCGGCGCCACCTCGTTGCGGAAGAACCGGCTGCCGTCCAGGAAGTCGTACAGCAGCCGGGCCTTGGCCCGGTTGTGCTCTTCCATGGTGGCCAGGCCGCCCAGCGACTTCACGTGCTTGAACACCAGCCCGGCGATGTAGATCGCGTAGGTGGGCGGCGTGTTGTACATGGAGTCGTTCTGCGCCTGCACCTGGTAGTTGAAGGCGGCCGGCGTGATGGGCAGGGCATGGCCGAGCAGGTCCTCGCGCACGATCACCACGGTCACGCCCGAAGGCCCCATGTTCTTCTGCGCGCCGGCGTAAATCAGGCCGTAGCGGCTCACGTCGATCGGCCGCGACAGGATGTTGGACGACATGTCGGCCACCAGCGGCACATCGCCGGTGTCCGGCGTCCAGTGGAACTCGACGCCGCCGATGGTCTCGTTGGAGCAGATGTGCACGTAGGCGGCCTGCGGGTCCAGCCGCCATTCGGACCGGGGCGGGATGGCGCGGAAGGCGCCGGCCTCGCCCGATGCCGCGACGCACACCTGGCCGTAGTTCTTGGCCTCCTTGGCCGACTTCTCCGACCAGGTGCCGGTAACCACGTAATCGGCCCGGCCCGTGCGGCCGATCAGGTTCATCGGCACGATGGCGTTCTCGCCGATGGCGCCGCCCTGCATGAACAGCACGCGGTAGCCGGAAGGGATGGCCATCAGCTCGCGCAGGTCGGCCTCGGCCTCGGCCAGGATGCCCATGAACTCGGGCCCGCGGTGGCTCATCTCCATCACCGACATGCCGCTGCCGTGCCAGTCGAGCATTTCGGCCGCCGCTTGGCGTAGCACGGGTTCGGGCAGGACGGCGGGGCCGGGGCTGAAGTTGAAGACGCGGGTCATCGCAGGGGCTGGGCAAGGGGAAGCGGGCAAGCATACAAGATGCCCCTCGCGCCCGTTGGCGACCCCGCCCGCCGGCTCAGGCCCAGCCGGTCACGCGCGGCGCGCGGCGCAGGCCGGTCCATTGCAGCTCGGCCAGCACCGCCACGCAGAGCGCCTGGGCCAGCACCCAGGCCACGCCCAGCGCATTGGGCGCGACGGCACCGCTGGCCAGCAGGGCCACGCAGGCGACGGCCCAGCCCAGGTTGCCGATCACCAGCGCCGCCACGGCCGGCCGCGGCAGCGGCTCGCGCAGGGCCAGCCAGGCGACCAGGCCGGCATAGGCGACCAGGAAGGCACCGGTGCCCACCAGCAAGGGCACGGGCAGCTGCAGCCAGGCCGCCAGCCGCGGCGCCAGCAGCAGCTGCGCGGCGCCGGTGGCCAGGCAGGAGGCGGCATCGGCCCACAGCACATGGCGCAGGAAACGGGGCGAGGCGAAGATGGACATGGAAGGCTCCTTTTCGGTGACAGGTGCCGCCATGCTGGCGCCCGGCCGGCGGCGGGTCCATGACCTCGCAGGTCATGGAAACCGGCCGGCGCTGCCCTAGCATGCGCACCATGTCCGCCACCGCCTCCGCTCCTGCCCCCGTCGCCCGGCACCAGCCCTTCGGCGAGCACCTGCGCTTCTGGCGCCAGCACCGGCGCCTGTCGCAGCTGGACCTGGCGCACGAGGCCGAGATCTCCACCCGCCACCTGAGCTTCGTGGAGACCGGCCGCGCCGCGCCCAGCCGCGAGATGGTGCTGCGGCTGGCCGAGCGGCTGCAGGTGCCGCTGCGCGAGCGCAACACGCTGCTGGTGGCCGCCGGCTACGCGCCCATGTACCGCGAGCGTCCGCTGGACGACCCGGGCATGGGCGCGGCGCGCGAGGCCGTGGAGCTGATCCTGCGCGGCCACGAGCCCTACCCGGCCGTGGCCCTGGACCGCCACTGGAACCTGGTGCTGACCAACCGGATGGTGGCGCCGCTGCTGGCCGGCGTCGATGCGGCCCTGCTGCAGCCGCCCGTCAACGTGGCCCGCCTGAGCCTGCACCCGGGCGGCCTGGCGCAGCGCATCGTCAACCTGGGGCAGTGGCGCCACCACCTGTTCGAGCGGCTGCACCAGCAGCTGCGGGCCACGGGGGACCGGCAGCTGGCCGCGCTGCAGCAGGAGCTGGCCGGCTACCCGGTGCCCGAAGGCGCGGCACAGCCGCACCTGGCGGGCGAGCTGCTGGGCGTGGTCATGCCGCTGCAGCTGCGCAGCGACAAAGGCGTGCTGAGCTTCATCAGCACCACCACGGTGTTCGGCAGCCCGGTGGACGTGACGCTGCAGGAGCTGGCGCTGGAGACCTTCTTCCCGGCGGATGCGGCCACCGGCGAGGCGCTGCGGACGCTGGCGGCGTCCTGAGGCCTCAGAGCGGCACGTCGGCCGCCGGCTCGGGGGCGTCCGGCCCCACGTCCTCCTGTTCGATCCGGCGTTCGAAGGCGCGCAGCCGCTTGTAGACCGAGATCAGCTCCACGATGGTGCTCCAGCTCAGGACCAGGAACTGGAACGAGCTCTCCACCCGGTCGAAGGCGCGCGTGATCTGCTGCATCACGCCCAGCGTGATGACGCCCGCCACCACGGTGGGCGCCAGCGCGATCAGCGGGATCAGCACCGCGAACTGCAGGTAGGACCACTTGGCCACGTCGAAGTACAGGTAGTGGAAGAACAGGCGGAAGTAGTTGCGCCGCACGTCGGCGAACAGCCCGCGCACCACCGGCGGGCTGGCGCGCTCGGCGTGGTCCTCGCCGTAGACCAGCTCCTTGCGGTAGGCCGCCTCCACCCGCTGGTTCTGGAACTCCAGGCCGGGCAGCTTGAAGCCCACCAGCGCCAGCAGCACCGTGCCGAACAGCGCCGACATCAGCGCCACCCAGACCATGGAGTGCGGCACCGGCCCGACGAAGGGCAGCTCGGTCACCTTCTCCGACAGCACCCAGAGGATGGGCAGGAAGGCGCCCAGCGTCATCAGGCTGCGCATGAACTCCACGCCCAGGCTCTCCATGATGCGGGCGAAGCGCATGGTGTCCTCCTGCACCCGCTGCGCCGCGCCTTCGATGCGGCGCAGCTGCTCCCAGTGCGCCATGTAGTAGTCGTTCATGGCCTGGCGCCAGCGGAAGATGAAATGCTTGATGAAGAAGTCCAGCACCACCGCGATGGTGATGTACAGCATGGCGATGCGACCGAAGGTGAGCAGCTGGCCCCAGAACTGCGGCAGCGTCACGCTGCCGGGCTTGCCCAGCGCGTTCTGGACCATGTCGTAGAAGCTGCCGAACCACTCATTGATCTCCACGTCCAGGCTCACCCGGTACCAGGTGGCGAACAGGATCAGGGCCGAGCCCAGCAGCGACCAAGGCCACCAGCGGCGGGACAGGAAGAAGGACTTGAACATGCGTTGTCGGCTTGGGGTGTTCTGGGAGCGGCACATCCTACAGGCCACGTTGGATGCCTCCGACGCCCCACGGCTGCGTGGCGACCCAAGATGCGCCATCGTCATCCATTCCCCTGGAAGGAGCCTCCATGAGCCGCAACGATTCACCGCATGACACCCTGTGGAAGCTGATCAAGGACATGCGCTTCGGCATGCTCACCCACCGCCACCCCGACGGTACGCTGCATGCGCACCCGCTGACCACCCAGAACAAGGCCCTGGACGAGGGCGTGCTGTACTTCTTCGTTTCCAAGTCCACCGAGGTCGGCCGGCGCCTGCAGGTGGACGGCGACGTGTGCGTGGCCTACGCCGACGCCAGCAAGGACCACTACGTCTCCATCTCCGGGCATGCCACCGTCAGCAGCGACCGCGCCAAGGTCGAGCGTCTGTTCAACGCCCTGGCCAAGGCCTGGTTCCCGGGGGGCGTGGACGATCCCAACCTGGAGCTGGTGGAGGTGAAGATCCTGCACGCCGAGTACTGGGACGTGAAGGAAAGCAAGGTCACCCAGCTGGCCAAGATGGCCACCGCCGCCGTGACCGGCCACCCGCCGCACCTGGGCGAGCACCAGGAACTGCATTTCAGCTGAGGCGCGAAGCGCCTCAGGCCGTCAAAGGAGCAATCATGAAGACACGCAAGACAGTGACCGCCGTCGTCGCGGCCACGGTGCTGACCACCGCACTGGGTACCGCTTTCGCACTAAGCGGCGGCGGTAGTGCCGGCGGCGGTAGTGCCGGCGGTGGTGGTGCCGGCGGTGGAGGCGGTGGCGCCGGAGCTGGTGGTGGCGGTGGCGCCGGTGCAGGCGGTGGCGGTGGCGCCGGTGCAGGCGGTGGCGCTGGCGCCGGTGCAGGCGGTGGCGCTGGCGCCGGTGCAGGCGGTGGCGCTGGCGCCGGTGCAGGCGGTGGCGCTGGCGCTGGTGCCGGGGCTGGTGGTGCTGGCGCCGGCGGCGCTGGTGGAGCCGGCGGTGGCGCAGGTGCGGGCGGCGCGGGCGCTTCTGCCGGCGGGGGGGACAGTGGCGGCGGTGGCCCGAGCGCCGGTGAGGCAGTCACCGGCACGGGCGGCACAGGGCCGGCCGTTGGCGGCCCCGCCACCGTGATTCCCACGCCGGTCTTCGCGGCGCCGGCCGCGGTGCCCCCGACCACGGCCGGCGCACCCAGCACCGACACGGCGCCAGCCGCCCCGGCAGCCCCGGCGACCCCCGCTACTGCCGCGGCGCCCGCCGAGCCCTCGCCGCCTGCGCCTACGGCAGCGGCACCCGCGGCGCCGGACCTCAGCACACCCTTGTCCTCGGGCGCGGCGCCCGCGGCACCGGGCGTCAGCACGCCCTCGTCCTCGGGCCCGCCGCCCGTTGCCCGGCGCGTGCCGGTGCCCGCGACATCGATGGGCGCGGGCCCCAGCCGGCCAGCGGTTCCACCAGGCAACAGCGGCCGGCCACCCGCCAAGCCGGACCGGAACTGAGCAAAAGAAAGCGGCCCGCGGGCCGCTTTTCTTCTTTGTCGCAGCGGGCTCAGGCAGCGACCGTGTCCGCCACCTGCCTGAAGTCGGCGATCTTGTCGAAGTTCATGTACTGGTAGATGGTGTCGCCGTTGGCGTTGATCACGCCGATGTCGGCCATGTACTCCTCGCGCGTGGGGATGCGGCCCAGGCGCGAGCAGATGGCAGCCAGCTCCGCGCTGCCCAGGTACACGTTGGTGTTCTTGCCCAGGCGGTTGGGGAAGTTGCGGGTGCTGGTGGACATCACCGTGGCGCCTTCGCGCACCTGCGCCTGGTTGCCCATGCACAGCGAGCAGCCGGGCATCTCCATCCGCGCGCCGGCGGTGCCCAGCACGCCATAGTGGCCTTCCTCGGTCAGCTGCTTCTGGTCCATCTTGGTGGGCGGCGCCACCCACAGCTTGACCGGGATGTCGCGCTTGCCTTCCAGCAGCTTGGACGCCGCGCGGAAGTGGCCGATGTTGGTCATGCACGAGCCGATGAAGACCTCGTCGATCTTGGCGCCGGCCACGTCGGACAGCGTCTTCACGTCGTCCGGGTCGTTGGGGCAGGCCAGGATCGGCTCGTGGATGTCCGCCAGGTCGATCTCGATGACCGCGGCGTACTCGGCGTCCTTGTCCGCCTGGAGCAGCTGCGGGTCCTTCAGCCAGGCTTCCTGCGCCGCGATGCGGCGGGCCAGGGTGCGGCCGTCGGCATAGCCGTTGGCGATCATCCAGCGCATCAGGGTGATGTTGCTCTGGATGTACTCCATCACCGGCTCCTTGTTCAGGTGCACCGTGCAGGCGGCCGCCGAGCGCTCGGCGGAGGCGTCGGACAGCTCGAAGGCCTGTTCCACCTTGAGGTCGGGCAGGCCCTCGATCTCCAGGATGCGGCCGGAGAAGATGTTCTTCTTGCCGGCCTTGGCCACCGTCAGCAGGCCCTGCTTGATGGCGTACAGCGGGATGGCGTTGACCAGGTCGCGCAGGGTGACGCCCGGCTGCATCTTCCCCTTGAAGCGCACCAGCACCGATTCGGGCATGTCCAGCGGCATCACGCCGGTGGCGGCCGCGAAGGCCACCAGGCCCGAGCCCGCCGGGAAGCTGATGCCGATGGGAAAGCGGGTGTGCGAGTCGCCGCCGGTTCCCACGGTGTCGGGCAGCAGCAGGCGATTCAGCCAGGAGTGGATCACGCCGTCGCCCGGGCGCAGCGAGACGCCGCCGCGGGTGGAGATGAACTCGGGCAGCTCGTGGTGCATCCTCACGTCCACCGGCTTGGGATAGGCCGCGGTGTGGCAGAAGGACTGCATCACCAGGTCGGCCGAGAAGCCCAGGCAGGCCAGGTCCTTCAGCTCGTCGCGGGTCATGGGGCCGGTGGTGTCCTGCGACCCCACCGAGGTCATCCTGGGTTCGCAGTAGGTGCCCGGGCGGATGCCCTGGCCCTGCGGCAGGCCGCAGGCGCGGCCGACCATCTTCTGCGCCAGCGTGAAGCCCTTGCCGCTGTCCTGGGGCGGCTGGGGCAGGCGGAACAGCGTGGACGGCGGCAGGCCCAGCGCCTCGCGCGCCTTGGCCGTCAGGCCGCGGCCGACGATCAGCGGGATGCGGCCGCCGGCGCGCACCTCGTCGAACAGCACCTCGCTCTTGACCTTGAACTGCGCGACCACCTGGCCGTTCTTCAGCGCCTGGCCCTCGTAGGGGCGCAGCTCGATCACGTCGCCCATCTGCATCTGGCCCACGTCCAGCTCGATGGGCAGCGCGCCCGCGTCTTCCATGGTGTTGTAGAAGATGGGGGCGATCTTGCCGCCCAGGCAGACGCCGCCGAAGCGCTTGTTGGGCACGCAGGGGATGTCCTGGCCGGTGAACCACAGCACGCTGTTGGTGGCCGACTTGCGGCTGGAGCCGGTGCCGACCACGTCGCCGACGTAGGCCACCAGGTGGCCCTTGGCCTTGAGCTCCTCGATGAACCTGACCGGCCCGCGCTTGCCGTCCTCCTCGGGCGTGATGCCGGGGCGGGCGTTCTTGAGCATGGCCAGCGCGTGCAGCGGGATGTCGGGGCGGCTCCAGGCATCGGGCGCGGGCGACAGGTCGTCGGTGTTGGTCTCGCCGGTCACCTTGAACACCGTCACCTTCAGGCTTTGCGGCACCTCGGGACGGCTGGTGAACCACTCGGCCTCGGCCCAGCTTTTCAGCACGGCCTTCGCGTTGGCGTTGCCCTTGTCGGCCTTTTCCTTGACGTCGTGGAACTGGTCGAACATCAGCAGGGTTTTCTTCAGGCCGTCGGCGGCGACGGCGCCGACCTCGGCGTCGTCCAGCAGCTCGATCAGCGGGCTGATGTTGTAGCCGCCCAGCATGGTGCCCAGCAGTTCCGTCGCCTTGGCGCGGCTGATCAGCACGCACTTCTCCGTGCCATGGGCCACCGCCGCCAGGTAGCTGGCCTTGACCTTGGCCGCCTCGTCCACGCCCGCCGGCACGCGGTGGGTGATCAGGTTGAGCAGGAAATCGGCTTCCTGGGCCGGGGGATTCTTCAGCAGCTCGATCAGCTCGGCCGTCTGCTTGGCATTGAGCGGCAGCGGCGGGATGCCGAGCGCTGCGCGTTCGGCGACGTGGTCAACATAGGCTTGCAGCATGGTTTCTCCGTACGGGATCGTTATTTGTTTGTTTGTTCGTTCTGCGAATCAGGCTCAACGGGCCGGTGTCGAGGGAGCGGCCGCGCCGCCGCCAGGCGCCGCCTCGGCCGGCGTAGCGGATGCGGCAGGTGCCGGGGCATCGAGGATGCTGGGCAGCGGGTTCTTCTTGAGGGCCTCGGCGTAGGTCACCTGCTGCGGGCTCTGGCACTCGTCGGCCAGGCGCTGGCCGAGCTTCTGGCTCATCAGCATGGACTTGTTGCCCAGCTGCAGCCACATCGCACCGCGCTTGGGGTCTTCCAGGCGGATGGCGCCGGTGCGGCTTTCTACCGGGTGCATGCGGAAGCGGTGGTTGCGGGTACTCACCAGGAAGAAGCCTTCGCGCTTCGTCGGCGTGATCTTCACGGCCGCGCCCAGCTCGCAGGGGATGTCGCCCACGTAGACGTTCCTGGCCACGGCCAGGTCGGCCTCGCTGAGCTGGATGCCGGGGTCGTCGTCGATGGGCGTGTTTTCTTCCACGGCCTTGCGCGCCGAGCGGGCCAGCCGCGGCTTGGCTTCCGGCTTGGCGGCCGGTTTGGCGGCGGCGGGCTTGGCAGCCCCCGCGGCCGGGGCTTGGGCCGGGGCCTGGGCGAATGCCAGCACGGGCGCCAGCACGAACAAGGATGCGATCACGGTCTTCATGGCTCAGGGTCCCTTGAAATTCAATGGTGCGGCGGCTGGAACCAGTGCCGCACCTCGCCGGGCAAGGCCCGGCCGGTCTGGTGCGCCCGCTCCAGCAGCTGCCAGTGGTAACGGTAGCTCGCCCGGTCTTCCAGCTTGCCGTCGAAGGCGATCGGCGCCCAGTCGGCACGGGCCGCCGCCACGACGATCTGCGCCGCACGCTCGATGTCCTGCTGCTGCGGCGCGAAGGCCTCCAGCACGATGCGCACCTGGTCCGGATGGATGCTCCACATGCGCGTGTAGCCGAACTCGCGCGCGGCCCGCTGCGCCGCCGCACGGAATGCGGCTGCGTCCTTGATCTCGGTGACCACGCAGTGCGAAGGCACCTTGCCGTGCGCATGGCAGGCGGTCGCGATCTCCAGCTTGGCCCGCACCACCAGCGGGTGCGTGAACTGCCCCTGCACGCCCATGGCCTCGGCGGCTATGGCGCCGCCATGGGCCGACACGAAGTCCATCAGGCCGAAGCTGAGCGACTGGATGCGCGGGTGCGCGGCGATGTCGAAGGCGCGGTGCAGCGCCGCCGGGGACTCGACCAGCGCGTGCAGGGGCAGCCGGGGCGCGCCGGCTGCATCAAGCGCCCGGGCGGCCTGCTCCACGTCCTGCACGGACTCGGCCTTGGGCAGCATGACATGGCACAGGCGCTGGCCGGCGCGGCCGACCACGGTCTCGACGTCGGCGGCGAAGGCGGGATGGTCTGCTGGATGGATGCGAACCGCCACCCGGGCGCCGGGTGCGGCGCCCAGCGCCAGCTCGGCCACCAGCGCGGCGTGCTCGGCCTCGCCGCCCACCGGGGCGCCGTCCTCGCAATCCAGGGTGACGTCGAACACGCAGGCGCCGAACTCCTGCGCCATCTCGGCCTGCAGCTGCAGGCTCTTGCGCATGCGCGCCTCCACGCCGCTGTAGTGGTCGCACACCGGGATGGAGCCGGTGCGCGCCTGCGCGCCGAGGAGGATCTCGCGTGGACTGGGGGCTGCGGCTCCGGGCCCGCCTGCGCGGGCCTGGACGGCCCCCAGGCCCGATGCCTCTGGCGTCGGGTTCACTTCGCGGTCACAGCAGGTGCGCGACGCCCGCCTGCTCGTCCTGCAGTTCCTTGAGCGTCTTGTTGATCCGCTCCTGGCTGAAGGCGTCGATCTCCAGGCCCTTGACGATCTCGTACTTGCCGCCCTGGGTGGTGACCGGGAAGCCGAACATGACGTCCTTGGGGATGCCGTACTCGCCGTTGGAGGGCACGCCCATGGTCACCCACTTGCCGCTGCTGCCCAGCACCCAGTCGCGCATGTGGTCGATGGCGGCGTTGGCGGCCGAGGCCGCCGAGGACAGGCCGCGCGCCTCGATGATGGCGGCGCCGCGCTTGCCCACGGTGGGCAGGAACACGTTGGCGTTCCACTCCTGGTCGTTGATCATGTCCTTGACGCTCTTGCCGTTCACGGTGGCGAAGCGGTAGTCGGCGTACATGGTGGGCGAGTGGTTGCCCCACACGGTGAGCTTCTCGATCTCGCCGACCTTGGTGCCGGTCTTGGCCGCCACCTGGCTCAGGGCGCGGTTGTGGTCCAGGCGCAGCATGGCGGTGAAGTTCTCGCGCGGCAGCGAGGGCGCGCTCTTCATCGCGATGTAGGCGTTGGTGTTGGCCGGGTTGCCCACCACCAGCACCTTGACGTTGCGGCTGGCGACGGCGTCCAGCGCCTTGCCTTGGCCGATGAAGATCTTCCCGTTGATGGACAGCAGTTCGGCCCGCTCCATGCCCTGCTTGCGAGGCATCGAGCCCACCAGCAGCGCATAGTCGGTGTCCTTGAAGGCCGTCATCGGGTCGCCGTGGGCCTCCATGCCGGCCAGCAGCGGGAAGGCGCAGTCCTCCAGCTCCATCATCACGCCCTTGAGCGCCTTCTGGGGACCTTCCGCCGGCACTTCCAGCAGCTGCAGGATCACCGGCTGGTCCTTGCCCAGCATCTCGCCCGAGGCGATGCGAAACAGCAGGGCATAACCGATCTGGCCGGCGGCGCCGGTGACGGCCACGCGGACGGGCTTCTTGCTCATGGGGAAATCTCCGGATGGATGGTTGACAACGGCGTCGGCCCGGCGGCGGCGCGGCCGCGGCACTTGGCGAAAACAGGGCGGCAGTTTACCCGCGATCCAGGCAGCGGGTCAATTTGTCTTATGTCTTATATAAGATATGATCGGCCACCGTTTCCCCATGGCCACCACCCTGCCCTCCCCTGCCGACGCCGAGGCGCCCACGCCGGCCTTCAGCCCGCTCTACCAGCAGATCAAGGGGCTGATCCTGCAGAGCCTGCAGGCCGGCGAATGGAGGCCCGGCGAGGCCATCCCCAGCGAGATGGAGCTGGCAGCGCGCTTTCGCGTGAGCCAGGGCACGGTGCGCAAGGCGATCGACGAGCTGGCCGCCGACAACCTGGTGGTGCGGCGCCAGGGCAAGGGCACCTTCGTCGCCACGCATGCCGAGCGGCAGGTGCAGTACCGCTTCCTCAAGCTCATGCCCGACACCGGCGACCAGGCCACCGAGGGACCGGCCGAGCGCCGGGTGCTGGACTGCCGGCGCATGCGCTCCACCGCCGAGGTGGCCCGGGCGCTCGCGCTGCGCAGCGGCGACGCGGTGGTGCAGGTGCGGCGCACGCTGGCCTTCGGCGGCACGCCCACCATCCTGGAGGAGCTGTGGCTGCCGGGCAATGCCTTCAAGGGCATCACGGCCGAGCAGATGGCCGGCTACCACGGGCCGACCTACGCGATGTTCGAGCTGGAGTTCGGCGTGCGCATGGTGCGGGCCGAGGAGAAGATCCGCGCCGTCGCGGCCGATGCCGCCGCCGCCGGGCTGCTGCAGGTGCCGGCGGGCAGCCCGCTGCTGAGCGTGGAGCGGGTGGCCTTCACCTACAACGACGTGCCGATGGAACTGCGCCGCGGCTTGTACCGCACCGACACACACCATTACCGCAACGACCTCAGTTAGGCGGGCGCGAATGGCCTACCGTGCCCGTGTGTCTGCTGCGTTGCAATAGAATTTTGGGTTGTTACGAAAGCTACTCCCTATGACAGAGCTTGCCAGTGGCCTGAAGAAGAAAAGGCCCGAATTCCGCAACATCAACGCGTTCAAGGACCTCACCACCTACCGCCTTCCGGCACCCGGCTGGGTTTCCATCCTGCACCGCATCAGCGGCGTGCTGATGTTCGTGCTGCTGCCCCTGGTGTTCTGGATGTTCGACACCTCCGTCTCGTCCGAGCTGTCCTTCATGCGCTTCAAAGCCGCCTTCGAGGGCGGCCTTGGCTTCGTGCCGGGCTGGTTCTTCAAGCTGGTGGTGCTGGGCCTGATCTGGGCCTACCTGCACCACTTCATCGCCGGGGTGCGCCACGTGTGGATGGACGTGAGCCACAAGGCGGTGAGCAAGTCCTTCGGCGGCAAGTCGGCCAAGTTCGTGCTCGTGTCCAGCATCGTGCTCACCGTGCTGCTCGGCGCCAAGCTGTTCGGCCTGTACTGACATCAGGAGCAAAACAATGGCTGTGAATTACGGCTCCAAGCGCGTCGTCGTCGGCGCCCACTACGGCATGCGCGACTGGCTCAGCCAGCGCGTGACCGCGGTGCTGATGGCCCTCTTCACCGTGGTGGTGCTGGCCCAGCTGGTCTTCTTCCGCGGCCCCATCGGCTACGACAAGTGGGCGGGCATCTTCGCGCCGCAGTGGATGAAGGTGCTGACCTTCGCCACCGTCATCGGCCTGCTCTACCACGTCTGGGTGGGCATGCGCGACGTGCTGATGGACTACATCAAGCCGGTCGGCCTGCGCCTGGCGCTGCAGATCTTCGTCATCGTCTGGCTGGTCGGCTGCGTCGGCTGGGCCGTCCAGGTCCTCTGGAGAATTTGAGCCATGCCCTACTCCGCCAAGAACATCACCAAACGCAAGTTCGACGTCGTCATCGTCGGCGCCGGCGGCTCCGGCATGCGCGCCTCGCTGCAGCTGTCGCGCGCCGGCCTGAACGTGGCCGTGCTGACCAAGGTCTTCCCCACCCGCTCGCACACCGTGGCGGCGCAGGGCGGCATCGGCGCGTCCCTGGGCAACATGTCCGAGGACAACTGGCACTACCACTTCTACGACACCGTCAAGGGCTCGGACTGGCTGGGCGACCAGGACGCCATCGAGTTCATGTGCCGCGAAGCGCCCAAGGTCGTGTACGACCTGGAGCACATGGGCATGCCGTTCGACCGCAACCCCGACGGCACCATCTACCAGCGCCCCTTTGGCGGCCACACTGCCAACTACGGCGAGAAGCCGGTGCAGCGCGCCTGCGCCGCGGCCGACCGCACCGGCCACGCCATGCTGCACACGCTGTACCAGCAGAACGTCAAGGCGCGCACCAGCTTCTTCGTCGAGTGGATGGCGCTGGACCTGATCCGCGACGCCGAGGGCGACGTGGTGGGCGTCACCGCCATCGAGATGGAGACCGGCGACCTGCACATCCTGGAAGCCAAGACCACGCTGCTGGCCACCGGCGGCGCCGGCCGCATCTTCGCCGCGTCCACCAACGCCTTCATCAACACCGGTGACGGCCTGGGCATGGCGGCGCGCGCCGGCATCCCGCTGGAGGACATGGAGTTCTGGCAGTTCCACCCCACCGGCGTGGCCGGCGCGGGCGTGCTGCTGACCGAGGGCTGCCGCGGCGAAGGCGCCATCCTGCTCAACAGCAATGGCGAGCGCTTCATGGAGCGCTACGCGCCCACCCTCAAGGATCTGGCGCCGCGCGACTTCGTCTCCCGCGCCATGGATCAGGAGATCAAGGAAGGCCGGGGCTGCGGTCCCAACAAGGACTACGTGCTGCTCAAGCTGGACCACCTGGGCGCCGAGACCATCCACAAGCGCCTGCCCTCGGTCTACGAGATCGGCGTCAACTTCGCCAACGTCGACATCACCCGCGAACCCATCCCGGTGGTGCCCACCATCCACTACCAGATGGGCGGCATCCCCACCAACGTCAACGGCCAGGTGGTGGTGCAGACGCGCGAGAGCCACAACGCGGTGGTGGGCGGCCTGTACGCGGTGGGCGAATGCTCCTGCGTCAGCGTGCACGGCGCCAACCGCCTGGGCACCAACTCGCTGCTGGACCTGCTGGTGTTCGGCCGCGCGGCAGGCAACCACATCGCCGAGTTCAACGAGAAGAACCGCGAGCACAAGCCCCTGCCCGCCGACGCCGCCGACCGCACGCTGGAGCGGCTGGCACGCCTGGACGGTGCCAGCACCGGCGAGTACGCGCAGGACGTGGCCAACGACATCCGCTCGACCATGCAGCGGCATGCGGGCGTGTTCCGCACCCAGGCCAGCATGGACGAGGGCGTGCGCAGGATCGCCGAGATCCGCCAGCGGGTCGGCGCTATCGCGCTCAAGGACAAGTCCATGGTGTTCAACACCGCGCGCATCGAGGCACTGGAGGTGGAGAACCTGATCGAGTGCGCCCAGTCCACCATGGTGTCGGCGGCAGCGCGCAAGGAGTGCCGCGGCGCCCATTCCGTCAGCGACTACGAGCGCCCGTCCGACGACCCGGTGGCACCGATGGGCCGCAACGACGCCGAGTGGATGAAGCACAGCCTGTGGCACAGCCAGACCAACAGCCTGACCTACAAGCCGGTCAACCTCAAGCCGCTGACGGTGGAGTCGGTGCCGCCCAAGGTGCGCACGTTCTGAAGGCAGCTACGTTCTCCTACGTACTACCGAAACGCACACCCGGCACCCAGATCCGAGCCAGAGACCTCCCATGCAAAAACGCACCTTCCAGATCTACCGCTACGACCCGGACAGGGACGCCAAGCCGTACATGCAGACCGTCGAGATCGAGCTCGACGGCAACGAGCGCATGCTGCTGGACGCCCTGATGAAGCTCAAGGCCCAGGACCCCACGCTGTCGTTCCGCCGCTCCTGCCGCGAAGGCGTGTGCGGCTCCGATGCCATGAACATCAACGGCAAGAACGGCCTGGCCTGCCTGACCAACATGCTGACGCTCAAGGGCACCATCGTCCTGAAGCCGCTGCCCGGCCTGCCGGTCATCCGCGACCTGATCGTGGACATGACGCAGTTCTTCAAGCAGTACCACTCCATCAAGCCCTACCTGGTCAACGACAGCATCCCGCCCGAGAAGGAGCGCCTGCAGTCGCCCGAGGAGCGAGAGGAGCTCAACGGCCTGTACGAGTGCATCCTGTGCGCCAGCTGCTCGACCAGCTGCCCCAGCTTCTGGTGGAACCCCGACAAGTTCGTCGGCCCGGCCGGCCTGCTGCAGGCCTACCGTTTCATCGCCGACAGCCGCGACCAGGCCACGGCCGAGCGATTGGACAACCTGGAAGACCCCTATCGGTTGTTCCGTTGCCATACCATCATGAATTGCACCGACGTGTGTCCCAAGGGGCTGAACCCGACGATGGCCATCGGCAAGATCAAGGAATTGATGGTGCGCCGCGCCGTCTGAGACGGTATGACCCCGGACATCCTGGATGAGCACGAGATCGGCAAGCTGCGGTGGCGGTGCCGCCGCGGCCTGCTGGAGAACGATCTCATCCTGGAGCGATTCTTCCAGCGCCACGCGGCGAACCTGACGGCCCGGCAGGCCCAGGCACTGGAGCACCTGATGCAGCTGCCGGACAACGACCTGCTGGACCTGCTGCTGCGTCGCAAGGAGCCTGAGGGCGAATGGGCCTATCCCGAACTGCGGGATTTGCTGGACCTGCTGCGCAGCTGATGAACGAACACGTGAAGGAAAACTGATGAAACTCGCCGACACCAAAGCCACCCTGTCGTTCTCCAGCGGCAGCCCCAGCGTCGAGCTGCCCGTGTATTCCGGCACGGTCGGCCCGCAGGTCATCGACATCCGCAAGCTGTACGCGCAGACCGGGATGTTCACCTACGACCCCGGCTTCCTGTCCACCGCCGCCTGCCAGTCGTCCATCACCTACATCGACGGCGACAAGGGCGAGCTGCTGTACCGCGGCTACCCCATCGAGCAGCTGGCGACCCAGTGCGACTTCCTGGACACCTGCTACCTGCTGCTGTACGGCGAGCTGCCCAACGCCGAGCAGAAGCAGAAGTTCGACCGCAACGTGACCATCCACACCATGGTCAACGAGCAGATGCAGTTCTTCCTGCGCGGCTTCCGCCGCGACGCGCACCCGATGGCGGTGATGACCGGCCTGGTGGGCGCGCTGTCGGCCTTCTATCACGACAGCACCGACATCAACAACCCGGAGCACCGCGAGATCTCGGCCATCCGCCTCATCGCCAAGATGCCCACGCTGGTCGCCATGGCCTACAAGTACAGCGCCGGCCAGCCCTACATCTATCCGAAGAACTCGCTGTCCTACACCGGGAACTTCATGCGCATGATGTTCGGCACGCCGTGCGAGGAGTACGAGCCCAACGACGTGCTGGTGCGCGCCATGGACCGCATCTTCATCCTGCACGCCGACCACGAGCAGAACGCCTCGACCTCCACGGTGCGGCTGTGCGGCAGCTCCGGCACCAACCCGTTTGCCGCCATCGCGGCCGGCGTGGCCTGCCTGTGGGGCCCGGCGCACGGCGGCGCCAACGAGGCGGCGCTGAACATGCTGCATGAGATCCAGAAGAACGGCGGCGTCGACAAGATCGGCGAGTTCATCAAGCAGGTGAAGGACAAGAACTCCGGCATCAAGCTGATGGGCTTCGGCCACCGCGTGTACAAGAACTACGACCCGCGCGCCAAGCTGATGCAGGAGACCTGCAAGGAAGTGCTGGGCGAGCTGGGCCTGGAGAACGACCCGCTGTTCAAGCTGGCCATGGCGCTGGAGAAGATCGCGCTGGAGGACGAGTACTTCGTCTCGCGCAAGCTCTACCCGAACGTGGACTTCTACTCGGGCATCGTGCAGCGCGCCATCGGCATCCCGGTCAGCCTGTTCACCGCCATCTTCGCGCTGGCCCGCACGGTGGGCTGGATCGCCCAGCTCAACGAGATGATCAGCGACCCCGAGTACAAGATCGGCCGTCCGCGCCAGCTGTACGACGGCGCCACCCGGCGCGACATCAAGCCCATCGCCCAGCGCTGAGCAGGGGCGCACCGGCACCAGGAGCCCGCTTCGGCGGGCTTTCTTTCGTCCCCGCCGGCCGACGCCCCACCCATCGCCATTGGCGAAGACCCGGCTTCCTTGCCGCCGGATAATCGCGGACGCCATCGCCGGATGCGATGGCTCTGCTCCATGGACCGCAGCTTCGCCCGCCGCCTCGACCTCACTTCGCTGCAGCTGTTCGTGGCCGTGTGCGAGCACGGCTCGATCGGCCGCGCGGCCGAGCACGAGTTCATCGCCGCCTCGGCCGTGAGCAAGCGGCTGTCGGACCTGGAAGCCATCCTGGAGACCCCGCTGCTGTACCGCCACACGCGCGGCGTGAGCCTGACGCCGGCCGGCGAAAGCCTGCTGCACCATGCGCGCTCGGTGCTGTTCAGCCTGGAGAAGATGCAGGGCGAGCTCAGCGAGTACGCCCAGGGTGTGCGCGGCCACGTGCGCATCCACGCCAACATCTCGGCCATCGTGCAGTTCCTGCCGGAGGACCTGGCCGGTTTCATAGCCCGCCACCAGCAGGTGAAGATCGACCTGGAGGAGCACGTCAGCGCCGAGGTGATCCGCGCCGTGCAGGAAGGCGACGCCGACATCGGCGTGTGCAACCCGCAGGCCATCATGGCCGAGCTGCAGACCCGCCCCTACCGCCAGGACCGCCTGATGCTGGTGGTGCCACGCGGCCACCCGCTGGGCGCGCGGCCCGAGGTGCGCTTCGCGGACACGCTGGATGAGGACCACGTCGGGCTGCACAGCAACAGCGCGCTGTACCTGGCCATGCGGCGCGCCGCCGCCGCGGCCGGCCGCAGCATCAAGCTGCGCATCCAGGTCACCGGGCTGGACGCCATGTGCCGCATGATCCACAACCGCCTGGGCGTCGGGCTGGTGCCGCACCGCGCCTTCGAGCTGCTGCGCGCCGTCGGCGACCTGCAGGCCGTGCCGCTGGCCGATGACTGGGCGGTGCGCGACATCCAGCTGGTGGCCCGCGATTTCGCCGCCCTGCCCGTCACCGCCCGCCAGCTGGTGGACCATTTGTGCCGCCCGGCTGCGGGCAATGCCCACCGATAGAATTTCCCTTCTTCCCAAGGACAAGCGCCATGCCCCGCACGCTGTACGACAAGATCTGGGACGAGCACGTCGTCCATACCGAGGAGGACGGCACCGCCGTCCTCTACATCGACCGCCACCTGGTGCACGAGGTCACCAGCCCGCAGGCTTTCGAGGGGCTGCGCGAGACCGGCCGCAAGGTCTGGCGCATCAGCTCTGTCGTTGCCACGGCCGACCACAACACGCCCACCACCGGCTGGGAGCGCGGCTACGACGGCATCGACGATCCCGTCAGCAAGGAGCAGGTGACCACGCTGGACCGGAACATCGGCGAGTTCGGCGCGGCGGCCTACTTCCCCTTCCTGTCCAAGCGCCAGGGCATCGTGCACGTGATCGGCCCCGAGCAGGGCGCGACCCTGCCGGGCATGACCGTGGTGTGCGGCGACTCGCACACCTCCACGCACGGCGCCTTCGGCGCCCTGGCGCACGGCATCGGCACCAGCGAGGTGGAGCACGTGCTGGCCACCCAGACCCTGCTGGCCAAGAAGGCCAGGAACCTGCTGATCAAGGTGGAGGGCCAGCTGGCGCGCGGGGTGACCGCCAAGGATGTGGTGCTGGCCATCATCGGCCGCATCGGCACCGCCGGCGGCACCGGTTACACCATCGAATTCGCCGGCTCGGCCATCCGCTCGCTGAGCATGGAAGGCCGCATGACGGTGTGCAACATGGCGATCGAAGCCGGCGCCCGCGCCGGCCTGGTTGCGGTCGACGACAAGACCATCGAGTACCTGAAGGGTCGGCCGCTGGCGCCGGGATTCGATGCGAAGACCGGCAGGTTTTCGGGCGGCGCCGAATGGAACCAGGCCGTGGCCTACTGGCGCACCCTGCAATCCGACCCCGACGCCAAGTGGGACGCGGTGGTCGAGCTCGACGGCACGCACATCGTCCCCCAGGTCACCTGGGGCACCTCGCCGGAGATGGTGCTCGGGGTGGACGCGCGCGTGCCCGACCCCGAGCGGGAGAAGGACGCCAACAAGCGCGCCGCCATCGAGCGGGCGCTGACCTACATGGGCCTGGAGCCGGGCAAGCCCCTGGACGACATCCATGTGGACAAGGTCTTCATCGGCTCGTGCACCAACAGCCGCATCGAGGACATGCGGGAGGCCGCGGCCGTGGTCAAGCGCCTGGGCCAGAAGGTGGCCAGGAACGTGCGCCTGGCCCTGGTCGTGCCCGGCTCGGGCGTGGTGAAGGAGCAGGCCGAGCGCGAAGGCCTGCACGAGATATTCAAGGCGGCCGGTTTCGAATGGCGCGAGCCCGGCTGCTCCATGTGCCTGGCGATGAACGCCGACCGGCTGGAGCCGGGCGAGCGCTGCGCCTCCACCAGCAACCGCAACTTCGAAGGCCGCCAGGGCGCCGGCGGGCGCACCCACCTGGTCAGCCCCGCCATGGCCGCCGCCGCCGCGGTGCATGGGCATTTCGTGGACATCCGGCAGTTCGCCTGACGCGCGCCCCTACCAAGGATCCCCATGGACAAGTTCACCGTGCACAAGGGGCTCGCGGCCCCGATGGACCGCGAGAACGTCGACACCGACGCCATCATCCCCAAGCAGTTCCTCAAGTCGATCCGCAAGACCGGCTTCGGGCCCAACCTGTTCGACGAATGGCGCTACCTGGACCCCGGCTACCCCGGCCAAGACCCGGCCAGCCGCAAGCCGAATCCCGATTTCGTGCTGAACCAGCCGCGCTACCAGGGCGCCTCCATCCTGCTGGCGCGGCGCAACTTCGGCTGCGGCTCCTCGCGCGAGCACGCGCCCTGGGCGCTGGAGCAGTACGGCTTTCGCAGCATCATCGCGCCCAGCTTCGCCGACATCTTCTTCAACAACTGCTTCAAGAACGGCGTGCTGCCCATCGTGCTGCCCGAACCCGTGGTGAGCCAGCTGTTCGACGAGGTGTACGCCTTTCCCGGCTACCAGCTGACCGTCGACCTGGAGCGCCAGAAGGTGGTCAAGCCGCAGGGCGAGGAGATCGCCTTCGAGGTGCAGCCCTTCCGCAAGTACTGCCTGATCAACGGCTTCGACGACATCGGCCTGACGCTGCGGCACAAGGACAAGATCCAGGCCTTCGAGAAGGAGCGCCTGGCGAGCAAGCCCTGGCTGGCGCACACCCTGGCAGGCTGATCCGCCCCAACCGAGAAAAAGACACATGAAGATCGCAGTCCTGCCGGGCGACGGCATCGGCACCGAGATCGTGGCGGAGGCCGTCAAGGTCCTGCGTGCGCTGGACCTGAGGTTCGAGATGGAGACCGCGCCCGTGGGCGGCGCGGCCTACGAGGCCCAGGGCCATCCTCTGCCCGAGGCCACGCTCCAGCTCGCCAGGCAGGCCGACGCCATCCTGTTCGGCGCCGTGGGCGACTGGAAGTACGACAAGCTCGAGCGCCAGCTCCGCCCCGAGCAGGCCATCCTGGGGCTGCGCAAGCACCTGGGGCTGTTCGCCAACTTCCGCCCGGCCATCTGTTACGAGCAGCTGACGCACGCCTCCAGCCTCAAGCCCGAGCTGGTGGCCGGCCTGGACATCCTGATCATCCGAGAGCTCACCGGCGACATCTACTTCGGCCAGCCGCGCGGACGCCGCCAGGCGCCCGACGGCCACTTCCCCGGTGCCGAGGAGGCCTTCGACACCATGCGCTACACGCGGCCGGAGATCGAGCGCATCGCCCACGTCGCCTTCCAGGCTGCGCGCAAGCGCAGCAGGCGGGTGACCAGCGTCGACAAGGCCAACGTGCTGGAGACCTTCCAGCTGTGGAAGGACGTGGTCACCGAGGTCGGCAAGAGGTACCCGGATGTCGCGCTGGACCACATATACGTGGACAACGCCGCCATGCAGCTGGTCAAGGCCCCCAAGAAGTTCGACGTGGTGGTGACCGGCAACATGTTCGGCGACATCCTGTCGGACGAGGCGGCCATGCTCACCGGCTCCATCGGCATGCTGCCCTCGGCCAGCCTGAACGCCGGCAACCAGGGCCTGTA
The DNA here is from genome assembly GCF_000215705.1 of Ramlibacter tataouinensis TTB310. Lineage (NCBI taxonomy): Bacteria > Pseudomonadati > Pseudomonadota > Betaproteobacteria > Burkholderiales > Comamonadaceae > Ramlibacter > Ramlibacter tataouinensis. Next base: position 3,001,398 of record NC_015677.1, read on the forward strand.
CGAGCCCAGCCACGGCAGCGCGCCCGACATCGCCGGCCAGGGCGTCGCCAACCCTTTGGCTACAATACTTTCCGCCGCCATGATGCTCCGCTACTCCCTGAACCAGCCCGAGGCCGCCGACCGGATCGAGTCGGCGGTCCAGCACGTGCTGGCGCAGGGCCTGCGCACGGCGGACATCTGGTCCCAAGGCACCACCAAGGTCGGCACCCGCCAGATGGGCGATGCCGTCGTGGCCGCGATCACCTCCACCAAGAAAACCATTACCAAGGGCTAGCAGCTCCGGTTCGTCGCGCGCCTGCCCCGGGCTCCTGACGAGCCGGGGGACACAGGATTCACTTGAAAGGCGTATGACGATGGCACTCTCCAAGGCACAACAACCGCTGGTCGGCCTGGTCGGCTGGCGCGGCATGGTCGGCTCGGTCCTGATGGACCGCATGCAGGCCGAAGGCGACTTCGGGCTGATCGAGCCGGTGTTCTTCTCCACCTCCAACGCCGGGGGCAAGGCGCCGGCCCAGGCGAAGAACGAGACCGCGCTGAAGGACGCCTTCGACGTCGAGGCGCTCAGGAAGTGCGACATCGTCATCACGGCCCAGGGCGGCGACTACACCACGGAAGTGTTCCCCAAGCTGCGCGCGGCAGGCTGGACCGGCCACTGGATCGACGCGGCCTCCACGCTGCGCATGAAGGACGACGCGGTCATCATCCTGGACCCGGTCAACATGCCCGTGATCAGGAACGCCCTGGTCAAGGGCGGGCGCAACTGGATCGGCGGCAACTGCACCGTCAGCTGCATGCTGATGGGCGTGGGCGCGCTCTACAAGGCGGGGCTGGTCGAGTGGATGAGCAGCATGACCTACCAGGCCGCTTCCGGCGGCGGGGCGCAGCACATGCGCGAGTTGCTGACCCAGTTCGGCTCGCTCAACGCCGAGGTGCGTTCCCTGCTGGATGACCCCAAGTCCGCCATCCTGGAGATCGACCGCAGGATCCTGGCGCGCCAGCAGTCCATGTCGGCGCACGAGACCGAGCACTTCGGCGTGCCGCTGGGCGGCTCGCTGATCCCCTGGATCGACAAGGACCTGGGCGGTGGCGTGTCGCGCGAGGAGTGGAAGGCCGGCGCCGAGACCAACAAGATCCTCGGCCAGGGCGCGGGTTTCGGCACGGCAGCTGTTCCGGTCGACGGGTTCTGCGTGCGCGTGGGCGCGATGCGCTGCCACAGCCAGGCGCTCACCTTCAAGCTCAGGAAGGATGTGCCGCTCGCCGACATCGAGGCGATGATCTCTGCGGACAATGAATGGGTGCGCGTGGTCCCCAACACGCGCGAGGCCACGCTGGAAGACCTGACGCCGGTGGCCGTCACCGGCACGCTGGGCATTCCGGTGGGGCGCCTGCGCAAGATGGCAATGGGTCCGGAGTACCTCGGCGCCTTCACCATCGGCGACCAGCTGCTGTGGGGTGCTGCCGAGCCGCTGCGCCGCATGCTGCGCATCCTGCTGGCTGCCTGATCGGCAGCACTTCGACACGCACAGCAGCGAGTCGTTACAGCACGTTGCCCGACCACAACATCAATTGCTGAGTAAGTGCGTGCTCGCGCCCACGCCTGAAGTTAAAACATGTCTCAGCTTGTCACCCTAATTCATTGATGTTATGGTCCTTTTAGCAAATCAAGTCCCGAGGCGATGGTCCGCATGATGAGAAGAAAACTGCCTGCATTCCGAGCAGTGGGGGCCCCCAAACCGACGAAAAGACCGAGCTGGCAAGCCACTGCGCTGGCCATTGCTGCCACCGTTGCGCTGGGCCTTCCCGTTTCGGAAGCGCATGCCCTCGCACTGGGTCGGGTGACCGTCCAGTCCGCATTGGGCGAGCCGCTGCGGGCGGACATCGATCTGCCCCAGATCAATGCGCAAGAGCTCGAAAGCCTCAAGACCAATCTGGCCTCGCCCGAGGCCTTCCGGGCCGCCGGCCTGGAGTACAACCAAGCCTTGGGCGCCTTGCAGATCGACCTGCAGCGCCGCCCCGACGGCAGTTACTTCCTGCGGCTGACCAGCGACCGGCCGGTCAATGAGCCGTTTGTTGACCTGATCCTGGAAGCCAGCTGGGCCTCGGGTCGCATCGTGCGTGACTACACGATGCTGTTCGATCCCCCCAACCTGCGGCAGCCCGCAGCGCCCATGACGGCGCAAGTCTCGCCGGCGGCGCCCGTCCCTGCACCGGCTGTGGAGGCCGCCGTGCCGGCACCCGCGCCCGCGGCCCCTTCCCCGGCCGACAGTGCCGCGACTGCCGTCGCCGCCGCACCGGTGCCGACGGCCCCCGCGCCGGAAGCGCCCGCCTCGGAGACTTCCGTCGCCACAGCCCCGGTTCCGGAGCCTGCCATTGCCGCCGCCCCCGTCCCGGAGCCCGCCGAAGCCGCCGCCCCCGCCCCGGAAATCCCTGCCCCACCCCCCCCTGCCCCTGCCGAGAACCAGCCCGGCGGCGACGCCCGCAAGGTCACCGTGCAAAGCGGTGACACGGCCGGCCGCATCGCATCCGCCTACAAGCCGGCCACGGTCTCGCTGGATCAGATGCTGTTGGCCTTGCTGCGCAACAATCCGGACGCCTTCATGGGCGGCAACATGAATCGGCTGCGTACCGGCGCTGTGCTGGAAGTGCCCACCGCCGAGCAGGCCGCCGCCATCTCCGCGGCCGAGGCGCGCCAGACGCTGGTGGCGCAGAGCCGCGACTTCAACGAATTCCGCCGCCGCCTGGCAGAGAGCCTGCCCACGGCTCCGGTCGCGGCCGCCGACCGCCAGGCGTCGGGCAGTGTCCAGGCCCAGGTCGAGGAGAAGAAGCCGGCCGCCACCGCACCCGACAAGCTCACGCTGTCCAAGGGCGCGGTCCAGGGTCGGACCGGCGAGGACAAGATCGCCCGCGACAAGGCCGCGCAGGACGCCACCGCCCGCGTCGCCGAGCTGGACAAGAACATCGCCGAGCTGAATCGGCTGGGCACGGCCACCGTGGCAAGCGCGGGCGGCACCGCCGCCGCCGGCGCAGCCGCTGCCACGCCGTCCGCCAGTGCGGCCCGTCCGGCGGCTCCCGCGCTGGGCCCCACGATTGCCGCGGGCAACGCGCCCAGCGCGGCCGCATCCGCGCCCGCTCCCGCAACGCCGGCCCCTGCTGCTGCGGCAGCCGCTTCCGCGACCCAAGCGACGGCGAGCGCCCCGGCCGCGACGGCTTCCGCGCCTTCGCCGGCCGTTGCCGCCGCGCCCGCCGCCAAGCCGGTGCTGCCGCGACCCGCTGCGCCCGCGCCGACGCCCGAGCCCCACCTGCTGGAGGATCTGCTCGAAAACCCGGTCGTGCCGGCCGCGGCCGGCGGCCTGCTGGCCCTGCTGCTGGGTCTGGGCTTCTATCGCGCCCGCCGGCGCAAGAAGGCGTCGCAAGTAGACAGTTCTTTTTTGGAGAGCCGGCTTCAGCCGGACTCCTTTTTCGGAGCGAGCGGCGGCCAACGCATAGACACCACTGACAGCAGCAGCGCAGCCGGCTCGTCCATGGTCTACTCGCCCAGCCAGCTGGACGCGGCGGGCGACGTGGACCCGGTGGCCGAGGCGGACGTGTACCTCGCCTACGGCCGCGACCTGCAGGCCGAGGAAATCCTCAAGGAGGCCCTGCGGACCAGCCCGCAGCGGGTGGCCATCCATGCCAAGCTGCTGGAGATCTACGCCAAGCGGCGTGACACCAAGGCGTTCGAAGTGGTGGCCTCCGAGGCCTACAACCTGACCCGCGGCCAGGGCCCCGAATGGCACCACATCTGCGAACTGGGTCAGGAACTGGACGCCGGCAACCCGCTGTACGGACCGGGCGGCCAGCCCGGCGCCGCGGCACCTGCTGCACCGGTGGCAGCAGCCCCCGCCCCCAGCTTGAGCAGTTCGGCCACCCAGCCCATGCCCCTGGCTGCGGCCGTGCCCCCTGGCATGGACGTCGACCTGGATCTGGACTTTTCGCTGGGCGACGAGGCGCCGGCACCCGCACCTGCACCCAGCCCCGTGCGCGCCCAGCGGGCCGCTCCTCCGCCGGTGATCGTGCCGCCGGCGCCCGCGCGTGCTGCCGAGGCGCCTGCTGCCAAGCCGGCAGGCGACATGATCGAGTTCGACCTGGGTGCCTTGTCGCTGGACCTGGACACGCCCCCTCCGGCCGCCAAGCCGTCAGCCAAACCGGCAGCCAGTGCTGCAGCACCGGCGTCCGCCCTGCCGGCCGACAGCGATGACCCGCTGGTGACCAAGCTGGCGCTGGCGCAGGAGTTCAACGCCATCGGCGATCCGGACGGCGCACGCAGCCTGGCCGAAGAGGTGCTGGCCGAGGCCTCCGGCGACCTGAAGCACCGCGCCCAGCGCTTCCTCGCCGAGATCGGCTGATCCCGGCCGGTCCCCCACCCCAACGGCAGGCCGCCATGCGCATGGCGCTCGGCGTCAGCTACGGCGGGCAGGGCTACCAGGGCTGGCAGAGCCAGCCCTCGGGCAACACCATCCAAGACAGGCTGGAGGCGGCGCTCGGCCAGTTCGCCGCCCAGCCCATCGCCACCGTGTGCGCCGGACGCACCGATGCCGGCGTGCATGGGCTGATGCAGGTGGTCCACTTCGACACCGCCCTTCAGCGCGAGGCGTTCTCCTGGGTGCGCGGCACCAACACCTTCCTGCCGCCGGACATCGCCGTGCAATGGGCCCAGGCCGTGCCCGACGCCTTCCACTCGCGCGCCAGCGCCCTCGCCCGGCGCTATGCGTACGTCGTGCTCGAGTCGCCGGTGCGGCCCAGCGTGGAGGCCGGCCGGGTCGGCTGGGTGTTCCGCTCGCTGGACGGCGAGGCGATGCGGGCCGCGGCCGCGCACCTGCTGGGTGAGCACGACTTCAGCTCGTTCCGCGCCTCCGGTTGCCAGGCCCGCTCGCCGGTCAAGACCCTGGGACGCGTCGAGATCGCCCGCCGCGGCCGTTACTGGCGCTTCGAGTTCGAGGCCAACGCCTTCCTGCACCACATGATCCGAAACATCATGGGCTGCCTGCTGGTTATCGGCCAGGGGCAGCAGCCGCCGGGGTGGATGCGGCAGGTGCTGCTCGCCCGCAGCCGCGACGCGGCCGCCCCGACCTTCGCCCCGGACGGCCTGTACTTCCTGGGGCCGGTCTACGAGCCCCTGTGGCAGCTGCCGAGCCAGGCCGCTGCGTATGATTGGCTGCCATGACCGCCCGGGCTTTGCCGTTGCGCACGCGCATCAAGATCTGCGGCCTCACGCGCGAGCAGGACGTGGACGCCGCGGTGGATGCCGGCGCCGACGCCGTCGGCTTCGTGCTGTACGACAGGAGCCCGCGCCGCGTCGTGCTGGACCGGGCGGTGGAACTGGCACGCCGCCTGCCGCCCTTCGTGACGCCGGTGCTGCTGTTCGTCAACGAGGATGCCGCGCGGGTCGCCGCCGCCTGCCGGGCGCTCCCCCGGGCCGCGGCCCAGTTCCACGGTGACGAGACGCCGGCGCAGTGCCTGGCGGCCACGGAAGGCGGCCGCTGGCCCTACCTGCGCGCCGCCCGGATCCCGACGGATCCGGTCGTGCCGTTCGACTTGCTAAGATTCGCCCACGATTTCGCAAGCGCCCAGGCCCTCCTGCTCGACGCCCATGTCGAGGGTTATGGCGGCGGCGGCAAGGCATTCGATTGGTCACGCATTCCAACAAACGTCGGCGCTCACCTCGTCTTGTCTGGTGGGTTGACGCCTGCAAACGTGGGCGACGGCATCCGGCAGGTGCGGCCGCGTTGCAGGACGCTGGCCGTTGACGTGAGTTCCGGCGTCGAGGCCGTCACCAGCGACGGTTCCGTGCTCAAGGGCATCAAGGACGCCGGCAAGATCCATCGGTTCGTCGCCGCCGTGCGCGCGGCCGACGAGCAGCTTGCACGAGGCCTTCATGACTCCCTACCAGCAACCTGACGCCGCCGGCCACTTCGGCATCTATGGCGGCAGCTTCGTCAGCGAGACGCTGACCCACGCCATCAACGAGCTGCGCGCCGCCTACGCGCGCTACCAGCACGATCCCGAGTTCCTGGCCGAATTCCGGCACGAGCTGGCGCACTTCGTGGGCCGCCCCTCCCCCATCTACCACGCCTCGCGCATGAGCCAGGAGATGGGCGGCGCGCAGATTTACCTCAAGCGCGAGGACCTCAACCACACCGGCGCGCACAAGATCAACAACGTGATCGGGCAGGCCATGCTGGCGCGGCGCATGGGCAAGCCGCGGGTGATCGCCGAGACCGGCGCCGGCCAGCACGGCGTGGCCACCGCCACCATCTGCGCGCGCTACGGGCTGGAATGCGTGGTCTACATGGGGATTGAGGACGTCAAGCGCCAGAGCCCCAACGTCTACCGCATGAACCTGCTGGGCGCCAAGGTGGTGCCGGTGGAATCCGGCAGCAGGACGCTGAAGGACGCCTTGAACGAGGCCATGCGCGACTGGGTGACGAACGTCGAGAACACCTTCTACATCATCGGCACCGTGGCCGGCCCGCATCCCTACCCGATGATGGTGCGCGACTTCCAGAGCGTGATCGGCAACGAGTGCCTGAAGCAGATGCCGGAGATGACCGGCCGGCAGCCCGACGCGGTGGTCGCCTGCGTGGGCGGCGGCAGCAACGCCATGGGCATCTTCCACCCCTACATCCCGCACGAGAAGACACGCCTGATCGGCGTGGAGGCCGCTGGCGAGGGCCTGGACAGCGGCAAGCATTCGGCCTCGCTGCAACGAGGCAGCCCGGGCGTGCTGCACGGCAACCGCACCTACATCCTGCAGGACGACAACGGCCAGATCACCGAGACCCACAGCGTCAGCGCGGGCCTGGACTATCCCGGCGTCGGGCCCGAGCATGCCTGGCTCAAGGACATCGGCCGCGCCGAATACGTGGGCATCACCGACAAGGAAGCCCTGGAGGCCTTCCACTACCTGTGCCGCACCGAGGGCATCATCCCGGCGCTGGAATCCAGCCACGCCATCGCCTACGCGATGAAGCTGGCCGGGACGCTGGGCCGCGACCAGAGCATCCTGGTCAACCTGTCCGGCCGCGGCGACAAGGACATAGGCACCGTCGCCGACCTGGCGGGCGTGGACTTCTACGATCGCCCGTCGATGCGCGGCCTGGGCGTCAAGGGCGGCGGCCGATGAGCCGCATCGCCCCCACGCTGGCGGCGCTGAAGGCCGGCGGCCGCAAGGCCCTCATCCCCTACGTCACGGCCGGCTTCCCCGAGGCGGAGATCACCCCCGAGCTGATGCACGCCATGGCCGGCGCTGGCGCGGACATCATCGAGCTGGGCATTCCGTTCTCCGACCCCATGGCCGACGGCCCGGTGATCCAGCGCGCCGGCGAGAAGGCGCTGGCGCTGGGCGTGGGCCTGGCCCAGGTCCTGGAGATGGTGCGCACGTTCCGCCGGAGCGACGACCGCACGCCGGTCGTCCTGATGGGTTACGCCAACCCGGTGGAGCGCTATGACCTGCGCCACGGCGAGGGGGCCTTCATCCGCGATGCCGCCCAGGCCGGCGTGGACGGCGTGCTCATCGTCGACTACCCGCCCGAGGAGTGCGAGGGCTTCGCCGCCCGCCTGCGCTCGGCCGGCCTGGACCTGATCTTCCTGCTGGCCCCCACCAGCACGGACGAACGCATGCGGCAGGTCGCCCGGCTGGCCAGCGGCTATGTCTACTACGTCTCGCTCAAGGGCGTGACCGGCGCGGGCCACCTGGACACCGCCGCGGTGGAACGGATGCTGCCGCGCATCCGGGCGCAGGTCAGCGTGCCGGTGGGCGTGGGTTTCGGCATCCGCGATCCCGAGACCGCGCGCGCCATCGCCCGCGTGGCCGATGCCGTGGTGATAGGCACCCGGCTGATCCAGGTGATCGAGGAGCAGCCGCGCGACCAGGTGCTGCCGGCGGCCGCCGCCTTTCTCGGTGGTATCCGCCGGGCGCTGGACGCATAATCGATTTTTGCGAAGGAGGAACCCCCATGTCCTGGCTAGAAAAACTGCTGCCGCCGAAGATCCAGCCGACCGACCCGACCGAACGCCGCAGCGTTCCGGAGGGCCTGTGGATCAAGTGCCCCAGCTGCGAGACCGTGCTGTACAAGACCGACCTGGAACAGAACCAGAACGTCTGCCCCAGCTGCAGCCATCACCACCGCATCGGCGCCCGCGCCCGGCTCGACGTCTTCCTCGACGGCGAGGGGCGCTATGAGGTGGGACAGGAGGTCCTGCCGGTGGACGCGCTCAAGTTCAAGGACAGCCGCCGCTATCCCGAGCGGCTGAAGGAGGCGCTGGAGAACACCGGCGAGACCGACGCCCTGATCGTCATGGGCGGCTCGGTGCACAGCATCCCCCTGGTGGCCGCGGCCTTCGAGTTCGAATTCATGGGCGGCAGCATGGGCAGCGTGGTCGGCGAGCGCTTCGTGCGCGGCGTCGAGACGGCTCTCGAGCAGAAGGTGCCGTTCCTGTGTTTCACCGCCACCGGCGGCGCTCGCATGCAGGAAGGCCTGCTCTCGCTGATGCAGATGGCCAAGACCAACGCCGCGCTCACGCGCCTGGCCAAGAAGGGCCTGCCCTACATCAGCGTGCTGACCGACCCCACCATGGGCGGCGTCAGCGCCGGTTTCGCCTTTGTCGGCGACATCGTGATCGCCGAGCCCAAGGCCCTGATCGGCTTCGCCGGCCCGCGCGTGATCGAATCCACCGTGCGCGTGACCCTGCCCGAAGGCTTCCAGCGCGCCGAGTTCCTGCAGCAGAAGGGCGCCGTCGACTTCATCTGCGACCGCCGCGAGCTGCGCAAGACGGTGGCCAGCGCGCTGGCCATGCTGCAGCGCCAGCCGGCCGACGCCGTGAGCTGAAGGCCGCTGCGGGCAGGCTAGCCGATCAGCGCGGCCTGTACCGAGGCCAGCACGATCAGCGCCACCTGCAGCACCACCAGCAAGGCCAGCGGCGACAGGTCGATCCCGCCCACCAGCGGGATGAGGCGGCGGAAGGGCCGCAGCACCGGCGCGGCCAGGCGCTCGATCACGTCCACGATGGGCGAATCGGCGCGCACCCACGACAGGATGGCGGCCACGATCACCAGCCCGATCAGCGCCGAGATCGCCAGCCGCAGCAGGCCGAACAGGGCCAGCACGGGGATCAGCTCGGCGCCGCGCCCGCGTCCCAGCAACAGCCACAACAAGGCGTACTGCGCCAGCTCCAGCAGGTAGGCGCCCATCAGGCTGGCCGTGTCCCAGCGCCCGACCGCCGGCAGCACCTTGCGCAGGGGCAGCACCAGCCAATCAGTCAGCGCGAACACGAAGCGTCCCACGGGGTTGCCGAAGGAGATGCGCTGGTGCTGCATGTACAGGCGCAGCAGGCAGGCGCCGCCCAGCAAGCCCACCACCACGTCGAGCAGGAATGAGACGATTTGATAGAGCATGGGGCCGGGTCTTGAAGGTCGTGGGATGATAGCGGGCAGAAACGGATCGCCAGTGCCCGCCGCCCTCACCCTGCAGTCCCTCCCGTTGTTCCCATTGGGCACGGTGCTCTTTCCGGGCGGACTGCTGCCGCTGCGCATCTTCGAGGTGCGCTACCTGGACATGATCGGCCGCTGCCACAAGGCCGGCGCACCCTTCGGGGTGGTGTCGCTGACCCAGGGCCAGGAGGTGCGGCAGCCGGGCAGCCGCGAGGCGTTCGCGACCGTCGGCACGCTGGCCACCATCAGCGCGCTGGAAACGCCCCGGCCCGGGCTGATGATGATCCGCGCCAGCGGTACCCGGCGCTTTCGCATCACCGCCAGCGACCAGCTCAAGCACGGCCTGTGGGTGGCCGACGTGGAAAGCCTGGGCGACGACCTGTCCGTCCCGGTGCCGCCCGACCTGCAGGGCACGGCCGATGCGCTGGGCAAGGTGATCCGGTCGCTGCAGGAAAAAGCCGAATCGGCCGACCAGCTGCCGATCCAGGGCCCCTGGCGCCTGCAGGACTGCGGCTGGGTGGCCAACCGCTGGTGCGAGCTGCTGCCGCTGCCGGTGGCGCTCAAGCAGCGCATGATGGAACTGGACAACCCCCTGGTGCGCCTGGAGCTGGTGAGCGACGTGCTGGCGCGGATGGGGATCGCCTGAGCGGCATGAACGCCCGCGTCCTGGTGACCGGCGGTGCCGGCTACATCGGCTCGCACACGGCCGTGGTGCTGATGCAGGCCGGGCTGGACGTGGTGATCCTGGACAACCTGTGCAACAGCAGCGCGCTGGTGCTGGACCGGCTGGAGCGCGTCTGCAGCCGCCGGCCGGAGTTCGTGCAGGCCGACGCGCGCGACGCGGCGGCCCTGGACGGCGTGTTCGCCCGGCACCGCATCGACGGCGTCATCCATTTCGCCGGCCTCAAGGCGGTGGGCGAGTCCGTGGCGCAGCCGCTGCGGTATTTCGACAACAACCTGGGCAGCACCGTCACCCTGCTGCAGGCCATGGAACGGGCCGGCGTACGGCGCCTGGTCTTCAGCTCCTCGGCGACGGTGTACGGCGATGCCAGCGCCAGCCCCATCCCGGAGACCGCGCCGCTGGCGGTGACCAACCCGTACGGTCGCTCCAAGCTGATGTGCGAGGACATGCTGCGCGACCTGGCCCAGGCGGATCCGCGTTGGCACATCGCCATCCTGCGCTACTTCAACCCGGTCGGCGCCCACCCCAGCGGCCTGATCGGCGAGTCGCCGCGGGGCACGCCCGCCAACCTGATGCCCTACCTGGTGCAGGTGGCCGGCGGGCAGCGCGAGAGCCTGCAGATCTTCGGCAGCGACTACCCCACGCCGGACGGCACCGGCGTGCGCGATTTCATCCACGTCATGGACCTGGCCGAGGGTCACCTGGCCGCCTTGCGCTACCTGGAGCGCAAGGGGACGGGCATCACGGTCAACCTGGGGACCGGCCGCGGCGTCAGTGTCAGGCAGATGCTCGACACCTTCCAGCGCGTCACCGGACGCGCCGTCGCACACCGCTATGCCGACCGGCGCCCTGGGGACGTGGCCGTTTGCTACGCGGACGCCGGCCGGGCCCTGCAGCACCTGGGCTGGCAGGCCCGGCTCGGGCTGGAGCGCATGTGCGAGGACGCCTGGCGCTGGCAGGCGCAAAACCCGGCGGGCTACGGAGGCTGAGTGGCGGAGCCGCGCGTCGCACCGCGCGTGATGCTGGTCATCACCAAGGGGGAAACCGGCGGCGCACAGACCCATGTGCTGGCGCTGTGCCAGGCGCTGGCGGGCCGCGCCGACATAAACGTGGTCATCGGCGGGACCTCGGCCGACTCTCCGCTGGCCCGGGCCCTGCGGCAAGCCGGCGTGCCCACGCGTACCCTGCCCGCCCTGCGCAACTCCCTGTCGCCCTGGGCGGTCGCGAGGGCGACGCGGGACCTGCTGCGGCTGCTGCGCGAGAGGCCGCCCGACCTTTTGCACGCCCACAGCGCCGTGGCTGGCGTGGTCGCGCGGCTGGCCGGCTGGATCGCCCGGGTCCCCGTGGTCTACACCGTGCACGGTTTCGGCTTCAAGCCGCAGGCGCCTGCGCTGCAGCGCCGCATGGCCTTCCTGGCCGAGTGGACCCTGGCGCCCCTGACCCGCCGGATGGTCTGTGTGTCGCACCACGAGCGGGCGCTGGCCGCCCGGTTGCCCCTGCCGGCGCAACGGGTCAGCGTCATCCCGAACGCCGTGGTCGACACGCCTCACCGGGCGTCGCCGGCACGCGAGCCGGCCCGCATCGTGATGGTGGCCCGCTTCGCCGCGCCCAAGCGGCCGGATCTGCTGTTGCGGGCCGCCGCCCTGTTGCGCGACCAGCAGCGGCACGAGGCCCTCCTGACCCTGATCGGCGACGGGCCCGAGCTGGTGAAGTGCCAGGCCCTGGCGCGTGAGTTCGGCCTGGCCGCGGCCCGGTTTCCCGGCGACGTGTCGGACGTGCCCGAGCGCCTGGCGCAGCATGAGGTGTTCGTGCTGCTGTCCGACCACGAGGGACTGCCGATTTCCGTGCTGGAAGCCATGCGGTCCGGCCTGGCCATCGTGGCCAGCGACCTCCCGGGCATCCGCGAGCTGGTGCGAACCGGACAGGAAGCGTTGCTCGTACCCAACGATCCTGCCGCCGTGGCGCAGGCGCTGGCCCGGCTTGCGGCCTCACCGGAACTGCGTTCGCGCCTGGGACAGGGGGCCCGCCGTCGCTACGAGACATTGTTCACGCCCGGCACGATGGTGGATGCGGTGCTCAACCTCTATGGTCAAATTGCAGCCCATGAGCCGTAGCGCGCCCACCGTGGCCGAACGCAGCAGCCTGGCGTCGCTGACGGCGCACCGCCAGGGTATCCAGCTGGCCTGGTCGCTGGCGGGCGCCCTGCCCTTGCTTCTGGGGTATTTGATCGCCCTGGGCCTGGAGCACGCCGACTGGGTCACCCACCAGTTTCCGCAGACGGTGCTGTGGTGCGCCCTGCCCTACCTGCTGACCGGCCACCTCCTGTACCGAGGCGCGGGGCTGCCCAGCGCCGAGCGCCGCAGCCTGCTGGTGGTCACCACGGCCGTGCCGTTCCTGCTCACGCCCCTGGGGTTTGCCCTGCTGCAGCAGCCGTACTCGCGCGGAGCGGTGCTGCTGGTCTATGGCCTGTCCACCGCCTGGTACCTGCTGGGGATGTGGCTGCACAGGGAACGCAGCATGCAGCGGCTGGTCTGCCTGGACCCCGGGATCGCGCAGAAGCTGCAGGCCCTGGTCGGCGCCGAATGCCTGCAACGGCAGCCCATCCTGCTGGAGCCCTGGCCGGCGGGCGGGCTGGTCCTGGACCAGGGCTGGCAATTCGACGGCGTGGTGCTGGACCGGCAGGTGCAGGCCGACGCCGCCCGCACACAGTTGCTCAGCCAGCTCAAGCTCGATCACGTGCGGCTGTACAGCATCGAGTCCGTGGCCGAAATGCTCAGCGGGCGCAAGGTCAGCCCGGCCGGACAGGACGAACTCTGGCAGATCGACGGCAACCCGGCGTATGACGTCGCCAAGCGCTGCATCGACCTGGTCGCCGTGCTGCTGACCGTGCCCTTGTGGCTGTCCTTGTCGCTGGTCGTAGGCCTGGCCGTCAAGCTGGATTCGCCCGGCCCGGCGCTGTTCCGCCAGCAGCGCGTCGGCCGCAACGGACGCAGCTTCTGCCTGTTGAAGTTCCGCAGCATGGTCCATCAGGGCGCCGGCACCCCCGCCCGCTTCGCGCAACGGGGCGACGACCGCATCACCCGCGTGGGCCGGGTGATCCGCCGCTGGCGGCTGGACGAACTGCCGCAGCTGTGGAACGTGCTGGGCGGCGAGATGAGCCTGATCGGTCCGCGCCCGGAGCAGACCCAGTTCGTGCAGGGCTTCGCCAGCCGCATCGCCGCCTACCCCTACCGCCACCTGGTGCGCCCCGGCCTGACCGGCTGGGCGCAGGTGCAGCAAGGCTATGCCGGCAGCGAGGAAGAGACCGTGGTGAAACTCAGCTACGACCTCTACTATGTGGCGCACTACTCCGTCGCGCTGGACCTGCTGATCGCCTACAAGACGGTGCGGACCATCCTCACGGGCTTCGGTTCGCGTTAGAGAACGGCCTTCGCCTCGGCCAAAAGGACATCGGACCAGATCGGACGCATCTTTACAGCCGCCCTCAATGCCTTGCCTTTGAACGTCGACGCCGCCGAGACGGGGCAACCATGCAGGCCATCGCATTGCAGACCAGCGTCGGCCAACACCTTGAGCAGGGTGAACGGGGAAAACCAAGACCGGTGGTCCGTGTTGACCCGCTCCACGCCTTGGACGGCATGGACCGCGTTGCGAAGGGAAAGCGCGTTGGGCACGGTGACGACGAACTCGGCCCGAGGCAGGCAACTCGCCAAGCGCCGCAGGAACGCGGCCGGATCCGGCAGATGCTCTATGACATCCGGCACCAACACCAGGTCCATCTCCCAGCGCGCCAACTGCGCAGCGGCATCAGAGGAAAAGACATCGAGGACATGGACGTTGTTAAAACCAAGCCCGCGGGCAGTGGTCACGGCGCCAGCGTCGATGTCGATGCCTTCGCAGACGCTGGCACTGCGCGTCAAACGCGCATGCAACCAGCTGCCGTCGGCCACCCTCCTGGCAATCAATGGGACATGGTCCGCAAAACCGACATGCAGGACACGACGGCCTGCCACTCTGGCAGTCAGCAGGTCGCCACGCGGTTGGTGATGCCCGATAATTTGCGGCTGGTAGGCAAAATCGTCACTGAAGCATTTCCCGGACAGATAGCCACCGATTTCATGCATACCGTCATTATCGGCCCGGCTCCACTTGGCACCTAACGTTCTGCTGCTGCTGGAGAACCACGCACTTGGCGGCGTGACCACGATTTGCCGAGCGCTCGCCCTCGCGCTGCAGCGACAGGGCTGGAGAGTCGAGATGGTGAGCCTGGCCGAAAGCGGCTGGCGGCAGCTCTTCGCATCGGCCCGGCGATGCGACGTGATCCTCGCGAGCCACAACTTCCGGCCGGCCTACGTCGGATGGGGTCTGGGACGCATGTTGGGCAAACCGACCGTGGTTTGGTTTCACGGCCCGGTCCAGGAGGTTCTGGCACTCTCGGCCGCTTCGCCGCTCAAGCGCGCCTGGCTGCGCTTCTTCTATGCGCGTCTGAAGCTCATGGTGTTCGTTTCTGAACAGTCCCGCCTGTCGCTCAGGCGTTTCTTGGGCCAGCAGGTGCGCCCGGGCGCCGACTTGAGCGTAGTGGCCAATGCGGTACACACCGCCACCATTGCTCCCGCCGCACCGCGGGAGGGCCGCATCGACGAGTCTTCCCGCGTGCGGCTGGCCTTCGTCGGGCGACTGTCCGCTCAGAAGCATCCGGAACTGTTGCTGGAGGTCCTGCGACGGCTGCCGCGAAAATATGAGCTGACGCTGCTGGGCGACGGTCCTCTGCTCTCCGAGCTGCAACAACTCGGGCAAGACCTGCTGCAGGCGGGCCGCCTGGCCTTCGGTGGCGCTCGGCCGCATGGCCCGGACCTGTACCGGGGCTGGGACCTGACCTTGATGACGTCGCGCTACGAAGGCTACCCGATGTCGGTTTTGGAGTCGATATCGGCAGGCGTGCCTTGCGTGGGCGTGCCCATCGGGCCGCTGCGCGAGATGCTGGGTGACGATGCCCCCTACTTGCTCGCCCGCGACGCCTGCGCCGAGGCGATTGCCCAGACGGTGTTGGCGGTGTGCGCGATGCCGCGACGGCGCCTGCAAGCAGACATGGAGCGCGTACTGGCAAGACATCGGATGGAAGACTTTGTAGGGCGCTGGGAACGATTGCTGTCCTCGGCGGCAGGACGATGAAGGTCCACTTCGTTCGGCTTGCGCAGGCCTATCTACCCGAGCTGGACGCCTACGATTCCTTTCTTCGTGCCCTGGGCCACCAGGCGTGCCTTCATACGCACGTCGGCACCATCCCGGCCGATGCACAGGTGGTCTGGTGGATGTGCGGCCGTGTGCCTGCAGCCATTTCCCATTCGGCACCGGGTGCGTTCCACGTGCATGAGTATTCTTCCGCGTCAGTACCGCCTTTTGCCTGGCTGAAGGATCGCGTCAAGCGTTACCTTCAGCCACGGCCCGACTATCGAATCTTCCAGAACGAATGGGTACGTCGCCGCTTTGACTTCCGGGATGGCAGGCCTTCGGAGTTGCGCGACATGGGCGTGGCTCCGGCGTTTCTGGAGATGCCGCCACACGGGGTGACGCCGGACCACGATTTCGTTTACCTGGGCGAAATGCGCCGGCTGCGGGGCTTTCTACGGGTGTTTGATGCCTTGGAACTCGCAGGCTTGCGGGTATTGCTGGTCGGTCAGCTGCCGGACGACTTGGCGCAACGCCTTGGGCCCACCGCATTGAGGACGGTGACCGGTAGGGTTCCGCATGCCCAGGTGCCTTCCTTGCTGCGAAGGGCACGCGTAGGCTTGAATCTGGTGCCTGACCGCGCGCCCTTCAATTTGCAGACTTCGACCAAGCTGCTGGAATACTGCGCTTGCGGCTTGCACGTGCTCTCGACCGACTATCCCTGGGTGCGCGATTTCGCGCGTCAGCGCGGAGGCGACTTCAGTTACCTGGCCGCACCCGCAGACCCGCGCAGCGTCATGCAGGACCTGGCCAAAGCCTTGCAGGCTCAGGCTCAGGCGACAGCAGCGGTGGTCGACGTGCGCGCGCTTGCTTGGCCTCGCCTGCTCGGCGATCTGCACATCTGGCGGACCATTGGCGTGGAACCATGACATTAGGACGAACTTCCGCCTGGGTGGCGCTGTCCAGTGCCGCGGCCCTTGGTCTGCAGGTACTCCTTGGGCTGGTGCTGCTTAAATTGTTCCCGCCCGCAGCGGTGGGCGAGTTCTCGGTCTTGACCCAGATCGCGTTTTATTGGATGACGCTGGCACTGGCTCAAGGGCCGCTCAAGCTGCTCGCGGACGTGCACCAGCCGCCGCTGGAAGCACTGCGCCGCCTTCTGGCCGCCAGCCTGGGCCGCTGGCTGTTGCTGCTGCCACTGGCTTGGGTCGCGGTAAGAATGAGTGAACCGGGCGCACTGCTGCATGCCTTGGGTTGGACCACGCTCATAGCCGTTCTGCAGCTCGGCTGGTATCTGGCTCAGCCGCTGACGCTGCGCATCGGGCATCCGCTTTCGATCGCCTCGGTGCGGATAGCGCCACCGTTGGTGACCTTGCTTGTCGCGCTGGCGCTCGGTTGGTTCTGGCCGGGGGCGCACGTGAGCGCTCTGCTGCTGTCGGTGACGGCCGGCTATGTCCTGGGTACGCTGTGGCTGCTTCCGCTGCGCAGCGCTCGGATTCCGCGCATCCAGGGCGCTTCTTCCGCGGTCATCACACAGGGTGATAACCGCAGCACGGCCTTGCGGCTGGCCCATACCGCTGCCGATGCATTGATCGGCACTTCGATTCTCATCGTGTGGCACCGTATGCACGGTGCGGCGGAGGCAGGCTACTTGGCCGTGCTCCTAAGGATTCTGGGATTCGTTCCGGCTGTTACGCACGCGGCTTGGGCGCAAGTTCTGCTGGCGCAAAACACGCCGCATCGGCGGGCCTCCCTCAGAGCCGGAATGGGAGGGGCGGCAGTCACGACCATGCTGGGCCTGGCTTGCGCCATCGCTTTGCACCTCGACATGCTGTCCTCGGCGTGGAGCGGTCTGTTGCCTTACCTGCTTCCGGTGGTGGCTTGGCAAGCAGGCGCCTGCATTCTGGCATCGCTAAGCCACCTTCCCTTTCAGCAGGGTCGCGCAAGCGCTTTCTCAGTTGCCGCGATCTGCTATGACCTGCTGCAGTTGCTGCTGTTGATCCTGCCATTCGTGCTGGGACTGTCGCTGTCACCACAGCTGCACATCGCCGCATTCGGCGGCTTGTCGCTCGCGGGGCTGCTAATGCTGAGCCTATGGGTCGGGCGGGCGCATTGAGGCGCTCCAGGCCCGAACTTACAATCTTGCCTTTTGCCTGCCCGGCCACGCGATCATCCGCCCCTGTGGATCGCTGGCGCACCGCTTCCACATGTCCGACGTCCACAGTTCGCATAATCCGGCTCCTGACGACAACCAGCTGATCGCCGAGCGCCGCGAAAAACTCAAGGCCTTGCGCGAAGCGCAGAAGGCCGGTGGCGGCGTCGCCTTCCCGAACGACTTCAAACCCTCCGACCACGCGGCCACGCTGCTGCAGCGGCACGGCCACAAGGAAGCACCGCAACTGGAAGCCGAGGGCATCACCGCGCGCGTCGCCGGCCGCATGATGCTCAAGCGGGTGATGGGCAAGGCCAGCTTCGCCACCCTGCAGGACGCCACCGGCCGCCTCCAGGTGTACGTGACCCGCGACGGCGTGGGCGAGGAGGTGTACGCCGCCTTCAAGCACTGGGACCTGGGCGACGTCGTGGGCTGCGAGGGCAAGGTCTTCAAGACCAAGACCGGCGAGCTGTCCGTCAACGCCACGTCCATCCGGCTGCTCACCAAGAGCCTGCGGCCCATGCCGGACAAGTTCCACGGCGTGGCCGACCAGGAGGTCAAGTACCGCCAGCGCTACGTGGACCTGATGACCGACGAGGACGCCCGCCGGCGCTTCGTCGCGCGCAGCAAGGCCGTGGCCGGCATCCGCGACTTCATGGTGCAGCACGGCTTCCTGGAGGTGGAGACGCCCATGCTCCACCCCATTCCCGGCGGAGCCAACGCACGGCCCTTCGTGACGCACCACAACGCGCTGGACCAGGAGATGTTCCTGCGCATCGCACCCGAGCTGTACCTCAAGCGCCTGATCGTCGGCGGCTTCGAGCGCGTGTTCGAGATCAACCGCAACTTCCGCAACGAAGGCATCTCGGTGCGCCACAACCCCGAGTTCACCATGATGGAGTTCTACGCGGCGTACTGGAACTACCGCGACCTGATGGATTTCACCGAAGCCTTGGTGCGCGACGCGGCCCAGAAAGCGGTGGGTACCCTGCAACTCACCTATGGCGGCAGGCCGGTGGACCTGGCGCAGCCCTTCGCGCGGCTGACCATCCGCGAGGCCATCGTCGCGCACACCGGGGCGGGCGACAACGTCGACAATCGCGACTGGCTGACCGGCGCACTGCGCAAGGCCGGCCTCACCGAGGAGAAGCACGGGCTGGCGGGCCGCTCGCTGGCCAGCCTGCAGGTGCTGTACTTCGAGGAGACGGTGGAAGAAAAGCTCTGGCAGCCCACGTTCATCATGGAGCACCCCACGGAGATCTCGCCGCTGGCCCGCGCCAACGACCAGCGGCCCGAGGTGACCGAGCGCTTCGAGCTGTACATCACCGGACGCGAGTTCGGCAACGGCTTCTCCGAGCTCAACGACGCCGAGGAACAGACGGCGCGCTTCGCCGCCCAGGTCAACGCCAAGGACGCGGGCGATGACGAGGCCATGTTCTTCGACCACGACTTCGTGCGCGCGCTGGAGTACGGCATGCCGCCCACGGGCGGCTGCGGCATCGGCATCGACCGGCTGATGATGCTGCTCACCGACAGCCCCAGCATCCGCGACGTGATCCTGTTCCCGGCGCTGCGCCGGGAATGAGCCGGGCCCCCGGGGCCCTGGGCATCGACTTCGGCACGTCGAATTCGGCGGTCGCCGCCGTCAGGCCCGACGGCACGGCCCGCCTGCTGCCCTTGGAAGGCGATGCCACGGCGCTGCCCACCGCCGTGTTCTTCAACGCCGAAGACAAGACGGTCCACTTCGGCCGGGAGGCCATGGGCCTGTACCTGGCTGGGGTGGACGGACGGCTGATGCGCTCGCTCAAGAGCCTGCTGGGCAGCAGCCTGATGCAGGAGCACACGGCCATCGGCTGGGGCGAGATGCGTTTCACGGACATCATCGCGCGCTTCCTCGCCGAGTTGGGCGAGCGCGCCCGCCGCCAGCTGGGTGCCCTGCCGGCACGGGTGACGGTGGGCCGCCCGGTGCACTTCGTCGACGATGCCCCGGAGCGCGACCGCCAAGCGCAGGAGGCGCTGCAGCAAGCGGCGTTGGCGGCCGGCTTCCAGGAGGTGGGCTTCGAAATGGAGCCGATCGCCGCGGCCCTGGATTACGAGCGCCGCATGGCCGCCGAGGCCGTGGTCCTGATCGTCGACGTGGGCGGAGGCACCTCGGACTTCACCGTCGTTCGGCTGGGGCCCGACCGGATCCGGCGGGCAGACCGGGCCGACGACATCCTGGCCACCAGCGGCGTGCACTTGGGCGGCACGGACTTCGACCGCAGGCTGAACCTGGCGCGCGTCATGCCCCTGCTGGGATTCGGCCATCGCGGGCCGCAGGGCCGGGAGGTGCCCAGCCGGGTCTTCATGGACCTGGCGACCTGGCACCTGATCAACTTCCTCCATGCGCCGCGCACCCTGGCCCAAGTGCGTGCCCTGCGCGCCAACTACGGCGACCTGCGCCTGTACGAACGCCTGCTGGCCGTGCTGCAGCGGCGCCTGGGCCATCGGATCGCCGGCGAGGTGGAGCAGGCCAAGATCGACTGCTCCAACACGGGCGGCACGGCGCTCATCGACCTGGCCGCGGTCGAACCTGGTCTACAGGCTGAACTCACCGGTGGCGACATGGCCTTGCAGCTGCAGCCCCTGTTGGGGCAAGTGGTGGATTGCGCGCACGAATGCCTGCGCCGCGCCGGCGTGCCAGGTGAACGCCTGGGCGCCGTCTACCTCACCGGCGGCTCATCGGCCCTCAAGACCTTCCAGAACTCCCTGCGCCAAGCCTTTCCCGGCGTGCCGCTGGTGGAGGGCGACCTGTTCGGCGGCGTCGCGTCGGGGCTGGCGTACGCATCCGGGCGCGCCCGGAGCAGCTGAGGTTCACGTCGGTCGCTGTCGAAAGGAGAGCAGTCAGGGCAGCAGATCGAGCGCGCGCATATAGCGCGGCTCGGCCATCAATGCATCCCAGGACAACGCCGGACGCGCCGGCAGCAGCTCCAGCCGGCGCTGCTCGCTGGCCTCGCTGGACTGCCACTGGCGCTGCTCCTGCGCCGCGGCCAGCCCCTCCAGCAATTCATCGACGGCGGCGCCGCCCTCCGTTTCCACCGACTGGTTGCACAGCAGCACCATGTCGCAGCCGGCGTTCAGCGCCGTGACGGCGGCTTCGGTGTAGCCCACCTGCCGGCCCTCGATCACCCGCGCGCCGGCCATGCTCAGGTCATCGCTGAAGACCGCGCCCTGGAAGCCCAGCTGGCCGCGCAGGATGCCGTTCAGCCAGCGGCTGGAAAAGCCCGCAGGCCGCGCGTCCACCTGCGGGTAGATCACGTGCGCGGGCATCACACTGGACAGCGAACTGCTCAGCCAGCCGTAGGGCGCGGCATCGTCGGCCAGGATGGCCTTCAGGCTGCGCTGGTCGACGGGAATGGCTACGTGCGAATCGGCCTTGACGAAGCCATGGCCGGGGAAGTGCTTGCCGCAGCTGGCCATGCCGGCCTGCAACAGCCCGTGCGCCAGGCTCTTGGCCAGCAGCGCGGCCACCCGCGCATCGCGGTGGAAGGCGCGGTCGCCGATGACACCGCTGCCGCCCCAGTCGAGGTCCAGCACCGGCGTGAAGCTGAAGTCCACGCCGCAGGCGCGCAGCTCGGCGGCCAGCACGTAGCCGGCCGCCGTTGCGGCATCGGTGGCCTGCATCGCGCTCGCGCCCTTGCCGCCGTCGCGCATCCACAGCTCGCCGAAGGCGCGCATGGGCGGCAGGCGGGTGAAGCCGTCGGTGCGGAAGCGCTGGACGCGGCCGCCCTCGTGGTCCACGCAGATCAGCAGGTCCTCGCGCACGGCCTTGACCTCGGCGCACAGACGGGCCAGCTGCTCGCGGTCCTGCCAGTTGCGGGCGAACAGGATCATGCCACCGCACAGCGGGTGGGCCAGGCGACGGCGATCGGCATCGGTCAGCTGCAGCCCGGCCACGTCCAGGATGACGGGCGCATGTTCGGTCATGGGGTGGGGTCTTCCTTTTTCTCCACCACCACGAAGCTGGCGGCGTAATCGGTTTCGTCGGTCACGGTCACATGGGCCACCAGGCCCTGCGCCTCGAACCAGTCCTTGAGCCCGCCGTGCAGCACGATCACCGGCTGCCCGCTGGGCCGCTTGGCGATCTCGCACAGCGCCCAGCTCATGGGCAGGCGCATGCCCAGGCCGATGGCCTTGCTGAAAGCCTCCTTGGCGGAGAAGCGCGTGGCGATGTAGCGCACACCGCGCTCGGGCCAGCGCCTGCTGCGCGCCTGCCAGGTGGCGAACTCGCCGTCGGCCAGGATCCTGCGCGCGAAGCGCTCGCCATGCCGCTCCAGGGAGGTGCGGATGCGCCGCACGTCGCAGATGTCGGTGCCGATGCCGTAGATCACGGGCTGAAAGCCTTGTCGATCTCGGCGCGATAAGCCCGCACCGCCGCCGCATAGCCCAGCTCCAGTGCGTCGGCGATGAAGGCATGGCCGATGGACACTTCCCGCACGCCGGGCACGGTGCGCAGGAAGTCGGCCAGGTTGTCGCGGTTGAGGTCGTGGCCGGCGTTGATGCCCAGGCCGGCCGCCTGCGCCGCTTCGGCCGCCGCTGTAAAGCCGCGCAGCACCTCGGCCTGCCGCGGCGTGCCCCAGGCGCGCGCATAGGTCTCGGTATAGAGCTCGATGCGGTCGGCGCCGGCCGCCCTGGCCGCGGCCATCAGGTCCGGCCGCGGATCCATGAACAGGCTCACGCGCACGCCCAGCGCCTTCGCCTCGGCGATGACCGTCCTCAGCCGCTGGGCGTCGGCCGGGAAGTCCCAGCCATGGTCGCTGGTGAACTGGCCCTCGCTGTCGGGCACGAAGGTGGCCTGGTGCGGCCGCAGGACGCGCACGAAGTCCATCAGGTTGTGGAAAGGGTTGCCCTCGATGTTGAACTCTGCCCCCGGCCGGGCCGCCACCAGCCGGTGCAGCAGGGGCACGTCGTCGGCGCGGATGTGGCGCGCGTCGGGCCGCGGATGCACCGTCACCCCGTGCGCGCCCGCGTCCAGGCACAGCGTGGCGGCGCGCTCGAGGCTGGGGATGCCCAGGTGGCGGCTGTTGCGCAGCAGGGCCACCTTGTTGAGGTTGACCGAGAGCGCGGTGGGGGGGTGGTTCATAAGGCCTGCAGGTCCATCATCAGCTGCCGGGTGCGCAGCGTGGTCACGCCGCAATGGTAGTGCAGCAGCGCGCGCAGCTGCGGCTTGAGGCCGGCGATCACGGCCGCGGCTTCGCGGATGGTGGCGCCGAAGGGCGCGGGCTGCCGCAGCGCGCGCTCCAGCCCCATCCACTGCGCGCCGCTCAGGCTGGCGCGGCCGTCGCCGGCGGCCGCTTCCACCAGCCCCCCTTCGGGCACCAGGCTGTAGCGGCCTTCGGGCTGCAGCGGTGCCAGGGCCAGGGTCTGCATGTCCAGCGCCGGCAGCAGGCCGATCTCGCGCAGCAGCAGCAGCTCGAAGGCTCGCAGGGCCGGCTGCAGCGCCTCGCCATGCTCCCAGGAGAGCACCTGCACTGCGGACGCATAGGCTTCGAACAGGCCGGGATGCGGATCGTCGCGCGCCAGCAGGCGCAGCAGCAGCTCGTTGAGGTAGTAGCCCGACAGCAAGGCGTCGCCGGTGGGCATGACCTGGCCGCCCACCCATTCGGCGCCCTTGAGCGTGCGGATCTCCGCATCGCCACCGAAAGCCAGGCGTAGCGGCTGCAGCGGCAGCAGGACCGGCCGGAAGTTGGAACTGGGCCGCTTGGCCCCCTTGGCCACCAGGGCCACCCGGCCGTGGTGCCGGGTGAACACCTCCAGGATCAGGCTGGACTCGCTCCAGTCGTAGCGGTGCAGGACGAAGCCCGGCTCGTCGGAAATGCGCCGGCTACTCGTAGCCAAAGCTGCGCACCCTTGCTTCGTCGTCGGCCCAGCCGGTGCGCACCTTGACCCAGATCTCCAGGAACACCTTGGCACCCATCAGCTTCTCCAGCTCCTGCCGGGCCTCGGTGCCTATGCGCTTGAGGCGTTCGCCCTTATCGCCGATGACCATGGCCTTGTGGCTGTCGCGCTCCACCACGATGGTGGCGGCGATGCGCACCATGCGCCCATGCTGGGGACTGGGCTCCTCCTCGAACTTCTCCACCACCACGGTGGAGGTGTAGGGCAGCTCTTCTCCGGTGAAGCGGAACAGCTTTTCGCGCACGGTCTCGCCCGCCAGGAACTTCTCGCTGCGGTCGGTGAGTTCGTCCTCGCCATACCACCAGGGCTGCTCGGGCAGGTACTTCTCGCAGATGGCGAACAGCCGCTGCACGTCCTTGGGGTTCTTGGCCGACATGGGGACGAACTCGGCGAAGTCGTGCCGCTGCTGCATGTCGCGCAGCCAGGGCGCGATCTCGCCGCGCCGGTGCACCTGGTCGAGCTTGTTGGCCACCAGCAGGGCTGGGATGCCGGGCTTGAGCAGCGACAGCACCTTGGCATCGCCCGGGGTGAAGTGGCCGGCTTCGACCACGAACAAAACCAGGTCCACGTCGCCCACGGCCCCCATCACCGTCTTGTTGAGCGAGCGGTTCAGCGCCGTGGCATGCCGCGTCTGGAAGCCGGGCGTGTCGACGAAGACGAACTGGGTCGGGCCCACCGTGCGGATGCCGGTGATGCGGTGGCGCGTGGTCTGGGCCTTGCGCGAGGTGATGCTGATCTTCTGGCCCACCAACGCGTTGAGCAGGGTGGACTTGCCGACGTTGGGCTTGCCGACGATGGCGACCAGACCGCAGCGCTGCGCGACCGGCGCCGCAAGGCTGTCCTGCTTCGCCGGCTGCGGGCCTGCATCGGTGGGGTCGGTCGCGTCCATCAAAGATTGCGGCTCCTGAGCGTGGTCAGCATGGCCGCCGCCGCGGCCTGCTCGGCCGCGCGGCGCGAGGCGCCGATGCCCCGCTCGGTGGCGCCCAGTTCGGGAATCTCGCACTCTACATCGAAGGTCTGTTTGTGCGCGGCACCCAAAGTTCCGGCGACCCGGTAGACCGGCAGCTTGAGCTTGCGGCCCTGCAGCCATTCCTGCAGCTCGGTCTTGGGGTCCTTGGCGGCGGCTTTCATCTCGGGCCTGATGTCCACGTCCTGGAACAGCCGGCGCACCAGGGATTCGGCCGCGGCATAGCCCGCGTCGAGGTGGACCGCACCCACCACCGCCTCCAGCGCGTCGGCCAGGATGGAGGGGCGCTTGCTGCCGCCCGAACGGATCTCGCCCTCCCCCAGCCGGATCACCTCGGGCAGGCCCAGGCGCACCGCCAGCTGGTGCAGCGTGTCCTGCTTGACCAGGTTGGCCCGCACGCGCGACAGCTCGCCTTCGGGCAGGTCCTTGAGCCGCTCGTACAGCAGGCCCGCCACGGCCAGGTTGAGGACCGAGTCGCCCAGGAATTCCAGGCGCTCGTTGTGCTCGGCGGAGAAGCTGCGGTGCGTCAGCGCCAGGGCCAGCAGCCGCGGGTCCTGGAAGCGGTGCTGCAGGCGCTCCTGCAGGGCCGCCAGCGCGGGCGCGGACGGGTTCACCGCCGGTACACGGCCCCGTTCACCGGGTCGTGCGGGACTGGCCCGTGTATTTCAGCAGCAGGTGGGCCGGGCCGAACATGTGGATTTCGCGGTTGTAGGCGAACCGCACCACCACCTGGTCGTTCACCTTGGTGATCTCCAGGTCCCGGCCCGAGATCGACTTGATGTCGTCGATCTGCGCCGCCCGGTCGAAGATGGAGCGCACGTCCACCGGCGTGCTGCCTTCATTGGCGGCCTTCTGCACCGCTTTCAGCGCAGCCTGGTACTCCAGCAAGGTGGGGAACACCTGCGCGGCCAGCACGGCGAGGCCGCCGAGCACGACCAGCACGATGACCAGCCCGAAGAACGAAATGCCGGCTTGGCGGGATTTGCGCGATTTCATCATTGCCCTCTCTCCTCACTCGAAACTGCCGATGCGCTTGAAGTCGCCGAAATTCATCCACACGAAGAAGGCCTTGCCCACGATGTTGCGATCGGGCACGAACCCCCAGTAGCGCGAATCGAGCGAATTATCGCGGTTGTCGCCCATCACGAAATAGTGGCCGGGCGGCACCTTGCACACCAGGCCCTCGACGCTGTAGCGGCAGTTCTGCTTGTAGGGGTAGTCCTCGGCCCCCGGGACGAAGGCCGGCCGGTCCTCGTCGTTGAGCACCCGGTAGGTCTTGCCGCCCAGGCTCTCCTGGAACTGGCGGGCGTAGCGCATCGCGTCCTGGTCGAAGAAGTCAGGCACCGGCTGCGTGGGCACCGGCTGACCGTTGATGGTCAGGCGCTTGTTCAGGTAGGCCACCTCGTCGCCGGGCACGCCGACCACGCGCTTGATGTAGTCCAGGCTGGGCCGGGGCGGGTAGCGGAACACCATCACGTCGCCGCGCGCGGGCGGCGTGCCCTCGGTCAGCCTGGTGTGGATCACCGGCAGGCGCAGCCCGTAGGTGAACTTGTTGACCAGGATCAGGTCGCCCACCAGCAGGGTGGGGATCATGGAGCCGGAGGGGATCTTGAACGGCTCGAACAGGAACGAGCGCAGCACGAACACCGCCAGGATCACCGGGAACAGGCCGGCGGTCCAGTCCAGCCACCAGGGCTGCATGAGCAGGCGCTGGCGCGCCGCGGCCAGGTCGCCGCCGTGGTCGGGGGTGATGCCCCGGGCCGCCAGACTGGCGCTGCGCTGCCCGGCGTCGGCCTCCAGGCGGGCGGCCGCCTGGCGCCGGCGGGGCAGGAACACCAGCCGCTCGGCCAGCCAGTACAGGCCGGTGACCAGGGTGGCCAGGAACAGCAGCAGGGCGAAGTTGCCTTCCACGAACCCCAGGTACCAGGCCACGGCGTAGCCGCCGAAGCCCGCCAGCACCAGCGCCGTCAGCACCGGCATCACAGCGCCCCCACGCTTGCGGCGGCAGCCGCGGCGCTGCCCCCCGAGGGGGCCTTCGGGGCTTGGAGCGGTCCGGCGCCCCTCATTCGTCGACCTGCAGGATGGCCAGGAACGCTTCTTGGGGGACTTCGACCGAGCCGATCTGCTTCATTCTTTTCTTGCCTGCCTTCTGTTTCTCGAGGAGCTTGCGCTTGCGGGTGATGTCGCCGCCATAGCATTTTGCCAGCACGTTCTTGCGCAGCGCCTTGATGGTCTCGCGGGCGATGACGTTGGCGCCGATGGCCGCCTGGATGGCGACGTCGAACATCTGGCGGCTGATGATCTCGCGCATCTTGGCCGCCACCGCCCGGCCCCGGTACTGGGCCTGGCTGCGGTGCACGATGATGGACAGCGCGTCCACCTTCTCGCCGTTGAGCAGGATGTCGACCTTCACCACGTCGGAGGCGCGGTACTCCTTGAATTCGTAGTCCATCGAGGCATAGCCGCGGCTGACCGACTTCAGCTTGTCGAAGAAGTCCAGCACGATCTCGCCCAGCGGCAGCTCGTAGGTGAGCATGACCTGGCGTCCGTGGTAGGCCATGTTGATCTGCACGCCGCGCTTCTGGTTGGCCAGCGTCATGACGGGACCGACGTACTCCTGCGGCATGTACAGGTGCACGGTCACGATAGGTTCGCGGACCTCCTGGATGCGGCCCTGGTCCGGCATCTTGGCGGGGTTCTCCACCATGATCACCTCGCCGTCGCCCTTGACCACCTGGTAGACCACGCTGGGCGCGGTGGTGATCAGGTCCTGGTCGAACTCGCGCTCCAGCCGCTCCTGCACGATCTCCATGTGCAGCAGGCCCAGGAAGCCGCAGCGGAAGCCGAAGCCGAGTGCCTGGCTGACCTCCGGCTCGTAGTGCAGCGAGGCGTCGTTGAGCTTGAGTTTCTCCAGGCTGTCGCGCAGTGCGTCGTACTGGTTGGCCTCGGTCGGGTACAGGCCCGCGAACACCTGCGGCTGGATCTCCTTGAAGCCGGGCAGCGGCTCGGTGGCGCTGAACGCAGCGCCGCCGGTGCCGGGCTTGATCAGGGTGACGGTGTCGCCCACCTTGGCGGCTTGCAGTTCCTTGATGCCAGCGATGACGTAGCCCACCTCGCCCGCTTCCAGCGCGTCGCGCGACTCGTTCGCCGGGGTGAACACCCCCAGCTGGTTGGCCTCGTAGCTGGCCTCGGTGGCCATGAGCTTGATCCGCTCGCCCCTGGCCAGGCGGCCGTCGACCACGCGCACCAGCATCACCACGCCGACGTAGCTGTCGAACCAGCTGTCGATGATCATGGCGCGCAGCGGGCCGTCGGACTTGCCGCGCGGCGCCGGCACCTTGGCCACGATAGCCTCCAGGATGTCGTCGATGCCCATGCCGGTCTTGGCCGAGCACGGGATGGCCTCGGACGCGTCGATGCCGATCACGTCCTCGATCTCGCGCTTGGCGTTGTCGGGATCGGCCTGCGGCAGGTCCATCTTGTTGAGGACCGGCACCACCTCCACGCCCAGGTCGAGAGCGGTGTAGCAGTTGGCCACCGTCTGCGCCTCCACGCCCTGGCTCGCATCCACCACCAGCAACGCGCCCTCGCATGCGGACAGCGAGCGCGACACCTCGTACGAGAAGTCGACGTGGCCGGGCGTGTCGATCAAGTTGAGGTTGTAGATGCGGCCGTCGCGGGCCTGGTACTTCAGTGCGGCGGTCTGCGCCTTGATGGTTATCCCACGCTCTTTTTCGAGATCCATCGAGTCCAGCACCTGCTCTTCCATCTCACGGTCCGACAGCCCGCCGCAACGCTGGATCAGGCGGTCGGCCAGCGTCGATTTGCCGTGGTCGATGTGCGCGATGATCGAAAAATTTCTGATGTGATTCATCAACGGGAACGCTTAAGTGATTGAATTCAAACGACAGCGGGCAAGAAAAAAGGGCGCGTCTGGTGGCGACGCGCCCTGAACCAACAATCTATGGCAACTGCGAAGGTTGGAGCTTCATTGTAGGCAAAAAGCCCGGACCGTACAGCCGGGCCGGGCGGGGCAAAGCCTCGTTGCGGGTCGGCAACATGGTTTCTATGCACAGGTTATCAACATTTTTCATGAGCAACCGCGAGGACAAGATGTGGGCGACTTGTGGAAGCTCTGTGACCATGCGGTTCACATCCCGTATCGTGGGCAATACCAACGGGCTTATGCAGTAATGAGCGGTTGAGCCCATCTGATTCTACCCAAACCCGATAATCGGAAGCCGGAAGTGAGCAACCGCAAACTTTTGGGTTGACTAACTGCTGAGTTGTTTTTTATTTTTTGCCCTGCTGGAGAAGGCATGAAAAAGCCCCAAACCCGAGTACGGGCTGGGGCCTTGAAGCGGCTCAGGCGCTCAGCGTGACGGCCGGATCAGCAGGTAGGTGGCCAGTTCGCCGCGGCGCAGCAGCACCGGGATGGGCTTGGTCTTGTCGACCTTGGCGACCACCGCGTCGAACTCGCGCACGCTGTTGATCTCGGTATTGCCGATCTGCACGATCACGTCCCCTTCGCGGATCCCGGCACGAGCCGCGCTCTCGGTGGCGGCTTCCACCCGTACGCCGCCCTTGATCTTCAACTCCTTCTTCTGCGCGTCGCTCAGGTCGCTGACGGCCAGGCCCACCGACTGGGCGGCGGCCGAGCCCTTGGGCTTTTCCTCCGGCGCGGCGGCGCGGCGCACCGGCTTTTCCGGTTCGATCTCCGCCACCTGGATGTTCAGCTCGCGCGTGCCGCCGCGGCGGAACACCGTCAGGCTGGAACGGCTGCCCGGCTTGGTGTTGCCCACCAGGCGCGGCAGGTCGGTGGCGCGCTCGATGGTCTTGCCGTCGAAGCGGGTGATGATGTCGCCTGCCTCGATGCCAGCCCGGTCGGCCGGCGATCCGGCTTCCACGCTGCGCACCAGTGCGCCTTGAGGACGGCCCAGGCCGAGCGACTCGGCCACGTCCTTGGTCACCTGGTCGATCTGCACGCCGATGCGGCCGCGCACCACGCGTCCGCTGGGGCCCCGCAGCTGGTCGGCCACCCGGATCGCCTCGTCGATGGGGATCGCGAACGAGATGCCCATGAAGCCGCCCGAGCGCGAGTAGATCTGGCTGTTGATGCCGATCACCTCGCCGCGCATGTTGATGAGCGGCCCGCCGGAATTGCCGGGGTTGATCGCCACGTCGGTCTGGATGAAGGGCAGGTAGTCGCCGGTCTCGCGGGCCTTGGCGCTCACGATGCCGGCCGTCACGGTGTTCTCCAGTCCGAACGGCGAGCCGATCGCCATCACCCATTCGCCCACCTTGAGCTTGCTGACGTCGCCGATGCGCACGGCCGGCAGGCCGGTGGCGTCGATCTTGATCACCGCGACGTCGGTGCGCTTGTCCGGCGTGCCCACCACCTTGGCCTTGAACTCGCGCTTGTCCGGCAACGTCACGATCACCTCTTCCGCCCCCTCGACCACGTGGGCGTTGGTCATCACGAAGCCGTCCTGGGTCAGGATGAAGCCGGAGCCTACGCCGCGCGGCCGCGCCTCCTCTTCCTGGGGGCGGTCGGGGCGCGGCCCCTGGCGCGGCACGCCGGGCAGCGGCTGGCCGAAGAAGCGCCTGAAGAACTCCTGCATCTCCTCGTCCATGCCGGGCGGCAACTGGCCGCCGCCGCCGCCGCCGCCGCCGCCGCCAGGGTTGCTGCGGGCGCGCTCCAGCGTGCGGATGTTGACCACCGCCGGTCCCACCTGCTCCACCAGCTCGGTGAAGTCGGGCAGGTTGCCGCCCTGCCGGTTGGGCGCCGACTGCGCCAGCACCGGCTGCGCCGGAACCAGCGCCACCGCGGCACCAACGGCCAGTGCCGACACGGCCAGCCGCATCCTCAGGGTTTTCCATTCGATCCGGAACATATCCACCTCTAGTGAAAGAGCAAGACGGGAGCAAGGCCCGGCTGCAGGCTCTGAGCCGCAGCGGGGCGGATTGGTTCGCCGCCGACGCGCCACCTCGGCCGGCCGGGCCACAGATGGGGGCTTATTTGCGGCGCTCAAGGTTCTGCGCGAAGGCGCGCAGGGTCTGGGGCGGAACCTCGCCCACCGCGGTGAGCCACCAGTCCTGGACGCGGCGCGTCAGGGTCTGGCTGGCACCGGCGGCGAACAGGCCTTCCTGCAAGTGGCGCTGGCGGTCGTAGCCCTCGATGAACAGCGACACCGACGCCAGGCCGTCCGAGAAGATCCACTGCACCGTGCCTTCGGCGGCGCTGCCGCGGCGTCGGTAGCAGCTCATCGGCTTGAAGCCCGGCGGACTGGCCTTGAGCGCCCAGCCTTCGGCGGCGGCGTCGGTCTTCACCGCGTCGGAACGCTCGACGCGCCAGCCTGGCGGCGGCGCCATCAGCTCGGCCAGCTTGTCGGCCTTGAGCGGTGCGTCCAGTTGCAGCTCGGAGAAAGCCGCCTGTTCCAGCACCTCGCCCCCGCCGCCCAGGGTCTGCAGCTTGACCACCAAGCCGGTTTTCTTCTCGCTCCAGATGCGGTAGCCGAAACGCAGCCCGTCCTTGGGCGCGATGTGCACCACGTCGGCGTCATAGCCGGCCACCCGGTCGCTGCCGGTGCGGCGCGCGGTGTAG
This sequence comes from Ramlibacter tataouinensis TTB310, assembly GCF_000215705.1. Lineage (NCBI taxonomy): Bacteria > Pseudomonadati > Pseudomonadota > Betaproteobacteria > Burkholderiales > Comamonadaceae > Ramlibacter > Ramlibacter tataouinensis. The sequence continues at coordinate 3,032,375 of NC_015677.1, forward strand.
AACTCGGCGATCGCAGTGCCGCTGGATTTGAGCAGGTCGGGGAAGACGCCCAGCGAATCGCGCCGCTCGGTGCGGGCGACGCGCTTTTCCGGCCACAGCGTCACGACCTCGTCGTTGCGGCGCAAGGTGGACCGCGGCGCCCCGGTCAGGCTCTCCACCCGCTCGACCTGCTGCTCGGCGTCGCAGGCGTGCCAGATGCGGGCAGTGGACATGGCGCCGGCGTTGGAGGACACGACGAAGGTGCCCACATAGTTGCGCTGGCGCGAGGCCTCGTGCATGCGCATGAGCCACTCGTTGACGCCGCGCTCCGGCGCGGCCCCGGCCACCGGGGCGGCACCTTGCGCGGCGACCAGGCCGGCGCTGCCCAGGGCCCAGACGGCCAGCAGGCGGCGCGCGGCTTGGGGAAGCAGGAAAACCAGGCGGGGCGACTCCATGAACCGCTTACCGCGCGGGCCCTTCGAAGGTGGCATTGAGCAGGAAACCCGCTGGTGTCTGCAGCGCGGTGGCGCCGCCGAACTGGCGGTGCGCCGCCAGCAGCTCGTCCAGCTGCGGGTCGCGGATCATCACCGCCCCTCGCTCGGCACCCGCCAGCACCATGCCGCCCGCTTGCTGCGGCGCGGCCGCCAGCTGGGGCTGCGCGCCCGAACCCCCGGGTGCGGCCACCACCGACCAGCCCAGGGCGGCCACCGCGGCCACCGAAGCCAGGCCCGCCACCACTTTCCAGCGGAAGACGCCGTCGTTGGCCGCCGGCCTGGCATCCAACCGCTCCATGCCGGAGGGAATGGCTGCGGTGGCCAGGGTGGCCAACGCCGGCTCCTGGGCAAGCCGTTGCGACAGCCGGGCCACGAAGGCCGGCGAGCCGCTGCCCGCGGCCAGGTCGCTGGAGCGCAGCACGTCACCGATGAGGTGATAGGTCTGCCAGGCCTGGCGCGCCACAGGATCGGTGGCCACCGTCTCCACGCCCCGGGCGAAATCCTCGCCGCGCAACTGGCCGTCGGCCAGCGCCGAGATCATTTCCTTGGTGTCCATCTGGTTCATTCGCATCACCTCTCGTCGCCTACCAGCGCTTGCCCGACTGGTTCTCCAGCAAGGGCTTGACCTTGGCCGAAATCGCCTCGCGCGCCCGGAAAATCCGCGAACGCACGGTACCGATCGGGCAATTCATCACTTCCGCGATCTCTTCGTAGCTCAGGCCCTCGATCTCGCGCAGCGTCACCGCCTGGCGCAGTTCGTCGGGCAGGGCTTCCATGGCCGAGTTGACCGTGGCGGCGATTTCCTTGGCGGCCAGCACCGTCTCCGGCGTTTCGGGGCTGGTTAGTTCGTTCTCCACGGAGGAAGTTTCATCCTCCTCGTCGTTCCCGCGCAGGGCGCTCTCGGAAACCAGCGGGTCGCGCTTGAGGTCGACCAGGGCTTTCTTGGCGGTGTTGACGGCAATCCGGTACAACCAGGTGTAGAACTGCGCCTCGCCGCGGAACTGGGCCAGCGCCCGGTAGGCGCGGATGAAGGTTTCCTGGGCGATGTCCTCCACCAGGTCGACATCGCGCACCATGCGGCCGATCAGCCGCTCGATGCGGCGCTGGTACTTGATCACCAGCAGCTCGTAGGCCTTCTGGTCGCCCGCCACCGTGCGCTCCACCAGCATCTGGTCGGTATCCTGGGGCGTTGGGGCGGGAGCGGGCGCGTTCTTGGTCATGGTTTCGCCGCGGAGGACGCCGAAGCCGGGGGCGCATCGGGTCTGGCGCGGGAATATACCGCACGGCGCAGCGCGTCCCAGTGCGCCGCGCGCATGCCCCGCTCCAGCCAAAGCCAGCTTGGAAGCCGGTGCGGCCCCTCGCCCAGGGCGCTCATCCGCAGCAGCAGCGCCCACTGCAGGTCCAGGCCCACTTCGAGCCGGGCCTGCACCGGCACCGCGGCGCCCTCCTCCTGCCAGGTCCAGCCGCCGCCATCCCAGCTGAGCTCGCCCCGGGGACCGGCCCGCCAGGCGGTCAGTGCCCATCCGCCCAGGCCGGCCACCAGGGCCAGGCCCAGCGCCGGGCGCCATCCCGGCACCACCGCCAGCCAGGCCACCTGGGCCACCGCCGCGCAGGTCCAGACCAGCAGCAGCACGGCGCCGCCCCAAACGGAACGCCCCACCGGGTAGCTCACCGATGGGGCGTTGTGCATGGGCTCGTGCCGGGGAAGCGTTACGGGCCGGTGCGGCTGGTCGTCGTCACAGGCGCTTGAAGACCAGCGTGCCGTTGGTGCCACCGAAGCCGAAGTTGTTCTTCATCGCCACCTGGATCTTCGCGTCGCGCGCCTGGTTGGCGCAGTAGTCCAGGTCGCATTCGGGATCCTGGTTGAAGATGTTGATGGTCGGAGGCACCTTCTGCTGCTGCAGCGCCAGTACCGTGAACACCGACTCGATGCCGCCGGCGCCACCCAGCAGATGGCCGGTCATGGACTTGGTCGAGCTGACCACCGTCTTCTTCGCATGGTCGCCCAGCGCCAGCTTGATGGCATTGGTCTCGTTCACGTCGCCCAGCGGCGTGGAGGTGCCATGGGCGTTGACGTAGTCCACCTGGTCGGCGTTCATGCCCGCGTTGCGCAGCGCGTTCACCATGGCGCGGCGCGGGCCGTCCACGTCGGGCGCCGTCATGTGGTGCGCGTCGGCGCTCATGCCGAAGCCGGCGAGCTCGCAATAGATGGTGGCGCCGCGTGCCTTGGCATGCTCGTACTCCTCCAGCACCAGCACGCCGCCGCCCTCGCCCAGCACGAAGCCGTCGCGGTCCTTGTCCCAGGGGCGCGAAGCGGTCTTGGGATCGTCGTTGCGGGTGGACAGTGCGCGCGAGGCGGCGAAGCCGCCGATGCCCAGCGGCGAGACGGTGGACTCGGCGCCGCCGGCGACCATCACGTCGGCGTCCCCGGACTCGATCATGCGGGCGGCCAGGCCGATGGAGTGCAGGCCGGTGGTGCAGGCCGTCACGATGGCGACGTTGGGCCCCTTGAAGCCGTACTTGATGGACACGTGGCCCGAGATCATGTTGATGATCGACGAGGGCACGAAGAACGGGGAGATGCGGCGCGGCCCGCGCGCGGTCAGCTCCTGGTGCTGGGTCTCGATGCCCGGCAGGCCGCCGATGCCCGAACCGATGTTCACGCCGATGCGCGTGGCCAGCTCATCGCCCAGCGCGTCGCCGGTGGGCAGGCCGCTGTCGGCGACCGCCTGGGCGGCGGCGGCCAGGCCCAGGTGGATGAAGCGGTCCATGTGCCGGGCTTCCTTCTCGGGCACATAGTCGCCGACGTTGAGGCCTTTGACCTCGCCGGCGAACTTGCAGGCGAAGTTGCTGGCGTCGAACTGGGTGATGAAGTCGATGCCGGACTGGCCAGCCAGCAGCTTGGCCCAGGACTCGCCCACCGTGTTGCCCACGGGGCTGACGCAGCCCAGGCCGGTTACGACAACGCGGCGTCGGGTCATCCTCTTAAGCCTTCTGGTGCGCGTTGGCGTAGTCGATCGCGTTCTGCACGGTGGTGATCTTCTCGGCGTCCTCGTCCGGGATCTCGATGCCGAATTCGTCTTCCAGCGCCATCACCAGCTCGACCGTGTCCAGCGAGTCGGCGCCCAGATCGGCCACGAAGGCCTTCTCGTTGGTCACCTGGGACTCTTCGACGCCGAGTTGCTCGGCGATGATCTTCTTGACACGTGCTTCGATATCGCTCATGGGTTCCCTCTAGGGGTTTGTGAATGAATCAGGAATTTTAGCGGGCGCGCGCCGGCGCTCCGCCGCTGGGTTACAGGCCGGAACCTCCGGCCCGTTCGGGAGAGCTAGGCCATGTACATGCCGCCGTTGACGTGCAGCTCCTGGCCGGTGACGTAGCCGGCCTGCGGCGAGGCCAGGTAGGCCACGGCGTGGGCCACGTCCTGGGGCCGGCCGAGCGCGCCCAGGGGGATTTGCCCGAGCAGCGCCTTGTGCTGCTCTTCCGGCAGGCTGGCCGTCATGTCGGTGGCGATGAAGCCGGGGGCGACGCAGTTGACCGTGATGCCCCGGCTGCCCAGTTCGCGCGCGAGCGCGCGCGTCATGCCCGCCACGCCGGCCTTGGCGGCGGCGTAGTTGGCCTGGCCCGGGTTGCCCGAGGCGCCCACCACCGAGGTGATGTTGACGATGCGGCCGTAGCGTTGCTTCATCATGGTGCGCATCACGGCGCGGCTCATGCGGAACACCGCCTTGAGATTGGTGTCCAGCACCGCGTCCCAGTCCTCGTCCTTCAGCCGCATGGCCAGCATGTCGCGCGTGATGCCGGCGTTGTTGACCAGCACCTGCAGGCCGCCATGCTCCTTGGCGACGGACTCCACCAGCGCCTCGGCGGCGGCGGCATCGTTCACGTCCAGCTTCGCGCCGCGGCAGCCGGCATGGGCGGCCAGGGCGGCGCCGATCTTCGCCGCGCCGTCGTCGGTGGTGGCGGTGCCGACGACCTTGAGGCCGCGCGCCGCGAGTTCGGCCGCGATCGCCGCGCCGATGCCGCGCGAGGCGCCGGTGACCAGGGCCACCTGGCCTTGGGTATCGCTCATTGCATCATCCCTTTCACCTCGGCCAGCGTGGCCGGGTCGTACACGGCGGCGGCCGCCAGGTTGGCGTCGATGCGCTTGCACAGGCCGGCCAGCACCTTGCCCGGTCCGCATTCCACGAGGGTGGAGATCCCGCGGCCCTGGATGGCGCGCACGCACTCCACCCAGCGCACCGGGCCGAAGGCCTGGCGGTACAGCGCCTCGCGGATGCGATCGGCATCGGTGTGAACCGCCACGTCGATGTTGTTCACCACCGGAATACGGGGCGCCGCGATGGGCGTGGCCGCCAGCCGCTCGCGCAGCCGGTCGGCGGCCGGCTTCATCAGGCTGGAGTGGAACGGCGCCGACACCGGCAGCGGCAGCGCGCGCTTGGCGCCCTTGGCCTTGAGCACCTCGCAGGCCTTGTCCACGCCGGCCTTGCTGCCGGCGATCACGGTCTGCGCCGGGTCGTTGAAGTTCACCGCCTCCACCACCTCGGCCGTGCCCGCACCGAAGGACTGCAGCGCCTCGGCGCAGCCTTCGATCACCTGCCGCGCCTCCAGCCCCAGGATGGCCGCCATGGCGCCGGCGCCCACCGGCACGGCCTCCTGCATGGCCTGGGCGCGAAAGCGCACCAGCGGTGCCGCCTGCGCCAGCGTCAACGCGCCGGCCGCCACCAGGGCCGAGTACTCGCCCAGCGAATGGCCGGCCAGGGCGGCCGGCTCGGCGCCGCCCTCGGCGCGCCAGGCACGGTATGCCGCCACGCCGGCCACCAGCATCACCGGCTGGGTGTTGGTGGTCAGCGCCAGTTCCTCCTTGGGGCCTTCGTGGATGAGCCGGCCGATGTCCTGCTGCAGCGCGTCGGAGGCCTCCTTCACCGCCTCGGCCACGGCCGGGTGGGCGCCCCAGGCGTCGAGCATGCCCACGGCCTGGGAGCCCTGGCCCGGGAAGACGAAAGCGAACGGTTTCATTCTGGTGTGGATCGCCGGTTGATGTGATCGGGCCGCGGCCCCGGTGGAGAAGGCGCGCGGCTAGAAATCCAGCAGCACCGCGCCCCAGGTGAAGCCGCCGCCCACGCCTTCGAGCATCAGCGTGTCGCCCTTCTTGACCTGCCCGCCACGCACCGCGGCGTCCAGCGCCAGCGGGATGGAAGCCGCGGAGGTGTTGCCATGCTGGTCCACCGTGACCACCAGCTTGTCCAGCGGCAGCTTCAGCTTCTTGGCCGTGCCCTGCATGATGCGGATGTTGGCCTGGTGCGGGATCAGCCAGTCGATGTCGGCCTCCTGCCTGCCGGCCTTGGCCAGCGTGGCGCGGGCCGCCTCCTCCAGCACGCCGACGGCCAGCTTGAACACCGCCTGGCCGTCCATCTTGAGCAGGGGATCGCCCAGCACCTGACCGCCCGACACCGTGCCCGGCACGCACAGGATGCCCACGTGCCGGCCGTCGGCATGCAGATCCGTGGCCAGGATGCCGGGGGTGTCGGACGCCTCCAGCACCACGGCGCCGGCGCCGTCGCCGAACAGCACGCAGGTGGTGCGGTCGTTGAAGTCCAGGATGCGCGAGAACACCTCGGCGCCCACCACCAGCGCCTTGCTGGCCGCGCCGGCCTTGATCATGGCATCGGCCACCGTGAGCGCATAGACAAAGCCGCTGCACACGGCCTGCACGTCGAACGCGGCGCAGCCGGCGATGCCCAGCTTGTTCTGCAGGATGCAGGCCGCCGAGGGGAACACCATATCGGGCGTGGAGGTCGCCACGATGATCAGGTCGATCTGCGAGGCGGCGACGCCGGCGGCCTCCAGCGCGTGGCGCGCGGCATGCGCGCCCAGGTCGCTGCTGGTCACGTCGGCGGCGGCGAAGTGGCGGGCGCGGATGCCAGTGCGCTCGATGATCCACTGGTCCGAGGTCTCGACGCCCCGCTGGGCCAGCTCGGCGGCCAGGTCGGCGTTGGTGACGCGCCGCGGCGGCAGGTAGCTGCCGGTGCCGGTGATGCGGGAGTAAGGTCTCATGGAATTCAGGTGGCCACTGCCTCGGCCGGCTGCGCGTCGGCGTCGCCGCCCGCCAGCAGGGGACGGGCATGGGCGATGCGGGCCTGCACCCGCTCCAGCAGTTGGTTGCGGGCCGCATCATACGCGCGGTTGAGCGCCTGGCCGAAGGCGAATTCGTCGGCCGAGCCATGGCTCTTGAACACCAGGCCGCGCAGGCCCAGCAGCGCCGCGCCGTTGTAGCGCCGGTAGTCCACGCGCCGCTTGAACGCGGCCAGCACCGGGTAGGCCATCAGGGCCGCCACCTTGGTCAGCGGGCTGCGCGAGAACTCCTCCTTGAGGAAGCCGCCGATCATGGAGGCCAGGCCCTCGCTGGTCTTCAGGGCCACGTTGCCCACGAAGCCGTCGCACACCACGATGTCGGTGGTGCCCTTGAAGATGTCGTTGCCTTCCACGTTGCCGTGGAAGTTGAGGTCGCCGGAAGCGGCGGCCGAGCGCAGCAGCTCGCCCGCCTTCTTGATGACCTCGCTGCCCTTGATGATCTCCTCGCCGATGTTCAGCAGGCCGACCGAGGGCTGCTCCTCGTTCTTCAGCGCGGACACCAGGGCCGAACCCATCACGGCGAACTGCAGCAGGTGCTGCTCGGTGCAGTCCACGTTGGCGCCCAGGTCCAGCACCGTGGTGGCGCCGCCCTTGGCATTGGGCAGCGGGTAGGCGATGGCCGGCCGGTCGATGCCTTCCACGGTCTTGAGCAGGTAGCGCGCCAGCGCCATCAGCGCCCCGGTGTTGCCGGCCGACACGGCGGCCTGGGCCTGGCCGTCCTTGACCTGCTGCAGCGCCACCCGCATGGACGAATCCTTCTTCTTGCGCAGCGCGATCTCCACCGCGTCGTCCATGGCCACCACTTCCGAGGCGGCGACGACCCGGGCGCGGGGGTGGCTGAAGTCCTGCAGGGACTGCGGCAACCCCACCAGCAGCAGCTGGGCCTGCGGATGCTGCTCCAGGAAGTGCCGGCAAGCCGGCAGGGTGACTCGGGGGCCGTGGTCGCCCCCCATGCAATCGACGGCCAGGGTAATACTCATGGGCTCAACTGTAGAGCGATGCCGGCGGTGCCCACCAAGACAAAGGCCCGTGCCACGCAAGCGGCACCGGGCCTTGTTGGTCGAAAACGACGATGTGGGGAGGGCGGATCAGGCGTCGTTCTTGGTCTTGAGCACCTTGCGGCCCCGGTAGAAACCGTTGGGGCTGATGTGGTGCCGCAGATGCGTCTCGCCCGTAGTGGGCTCGACCGCGATGCCCGGCACGGACAGGGCGTTGTGCGAGCGATGCATGCCCCGCTTGGAGGGCGACTTCTTGTTCTGCTGGACGGCCATGGCGGGCTCCTGGATTCAAGGCGCTGCGCCACGGGCGCAGGGTCATGGGGTGGGTGGGCAGGCGCCGCACGGCCGCAAAAGGCGGCAAGGCAGGCGGCTGGAAAGCCCATGATTATAGCCCAGGGCCGGCTGGCGTCACTCGGCCTTGCCCTGCCGCAGCTTCTGCAGCATGGCGAAGGGGTTCTCGCGGACGGGGGCCGCCTCGCCAGCGCCCGGGTCGGCGGCCGACATCGGCAGCGGCTCGGGGCAGACCTCGTGGCGCGGCGCGACCGGCAGCGCCATCAGCAGTTCGTCCTCCAGCAGCTCGGCCAGGTCGAAGGCCCGGCTGGTGGCCAGCACGTCTTCCTCGGACTGGTCGTCCTCGGCGGCGGCAGCGGCTTCGTCGGCGACGAAGCGGAAACGCCCGTCCACCTCCACCGGCGTCTCCACCGGCTGCAGGCAGCGCTGGCAGGTGAGCTGCAGCTGCGCCCGCGCCCGCAGGTGCAGCCAGACCTGGGGCTGCAGGTGGCGCGGATTGCGCAGTTCGCCCTGCGCGCTCCAGTCCACGAGCGAATCGGCGCCGCGGCCCTCGGTCTCGGCCAGCAGCCGGCCGAAGGCGGACAGCGGCTGTTGCCCGTGCAGCGAGGCGCCCTCCTCGGCAAAGGCCTGGACATCGAGGCGGCGGGCGAGGAACTCCTTGGGCATCGGGCCAGTTTAAAAGAAGATTCGCCGAGAATCGGCCCATGCCCGCTCCCGACCGCGCCACCGCACCGACCTCCGGCCGCAGCGTCGTGCTGGGCTCCACCTCGCCCTACCGCCGCGAACTGCTGACACGGCTGCGCCTGCCCTTCACCGTCGCGGCGCCTCGAGTGGACGAGACACCGCGAGGCGGCGAACTGCCCGCCGCGCTGGCGCGGCGCCTGGCCGTGGCCAAGGCGCACGCCGTGGCCAGCGCCCACCCGGAGGCCGCCGTGATCGGCTCCGACCAGGTGGCGGACCTCGAAGGCGAGCCGCTGGGCAAGCCCGGCACGCACCAGCGCGCGGTCGACCAGCTGCGCCGCATGCGGGGACGTACCGTGGTGTTCCAGACCGCGGTGGCCGTGGTGTGCCGTGCGACGGGCTTCGAGCAGCTCGACCTGGCGCCGGTGCGGGTGCGTTTCCGCCACCTGTCCGATGCCGAGATCGAAGCCTACCTGCGCGCCGAGCAGCCCTACGACTGCGCCGGCAGCGCCAAGAGCGAGGGCCTGGGGATCGCGCTGCTGGAGGCCATCGACAGCGACGACCCCACGGCCCTGGTCGGCCTGCCGCTGATCCGCACCTGCCGCATGCTGCGCGCCGCCGGCGTCACGCTGCTGGCCTGAGCATGGCGGAGCGCGGCAAGCTGTACCTGGTACCGGCGCCGCTGGACTTCGGCGAGGCGCCCGCGCCCCTTGATGACGTGTTGCCCGCCGCTGCGCTGGGCATCGCGGCGCGCCTGGGCCACTGGGTGTGCGAAAACGCCAAGACCACCCGCGCCGTGCTCAAGCGCATCGGCGAGCTGCGGCCGCTGGCCCTGCCGGTGCAGCAGCAGCACATCGTCGAGCTGCCGCGGGAGCTGCACAAGAAGGGGGATGCCGGCACCGCGCCCGACCTGCGCCACCTGCTGGAACCCGCGCTGCAAGGCCACGACCTGGGGCTGATGAGTGAGGCCGGCATGCCCGCCGTGGCCGATCCGGGCGCGTCGGTAGTGCGCGGCGCGCACGACCTGGGCCTGGACGTGGTGCCCCTGGTCGGTCCCTCGTCGCTGCTGCTGGCGCTGGCCGCCAGCGGCCTGAACGGCCAGACTTTCGCTTTCGTCGGCTACCTGCCGCAGGAGGCCGCGGCCCGGACGCAGCGGATCCGGGAGCTGGAGGCGCTGGCCCTGCGCACGGGACAGTCCCAGCTGTTCATCGAAACGCCGTACCGGAACGCCGCGCTGTTGGGGGCATTGCTGCAGGCGCTGCGGCCCGAGACGCGGCTGGCGGTCAGCAGCGGCCTCACGCTGGCCACGGCGTGCACGCGCAGCCTGCCGGTGTCGCGCTGGCGCTCCCAGCCCGCGGCCATCGGCAACGCGCCCGCGGTGTTCGCGATCGGGCGCTGAGCAGCCCGCTCAGCGCAGGCTGGGTACGCTCTTGAGCGCGCGCACCGCGCCCTCGCCCATGGCCGCGCCGAAGCGCTTGGCCAGCTTCTCGGCCACGTTCTCGCGGCGCGTGTAGTCCACCAGCTCCTCGGCCTTGACGATCTCGCGCGCCACGAAGTCCAGGTTGCCCAACTGGTCGGCCAGGCCCAGTTCGACCGCCTGCTGGCCGGTCCAGAACAGGCCGCTGAACAGCTCGGGGGTCTCCTTCAGCCGCTTGCCACGGCCGGCCTTGACCACGTCGATGAACTGGCGGTGGATCTGGTTCAGCATGGTCTGGGCGTAGGTGCGCTGCTGCTCGGTCTGCGGGCTGAAGGGGTCCAGGAAGCCCTTGTTCTCGCCCGCGGTCAGCAGCCGGCGCTCCACGCCCAGCTTGTCCAGCAGGCCGGTGAAGCCGAAGCCGTCCATCAGCACGCCGATGCTGCCGACGATGCTGGCCTTGTCCACGAAGATGCGGTCGGCCCCCGCGGCGATGTAGTAGGCCGCCGAGGCGCAGGACTCCTCGACCACCGCGTAGACCGGCTTCTTGTGCTTGGCGCGCAGGCGCACCACCTCGTCGTTGATGATGCCGGCCTGCACCGGGCTGCCCCCGGGCGAGTTGATCAGCAGCACCACGGCCTGGGCGCCCACGTCCTCGAAGGCGGCGCGCATGGCCGCCACCACGAACTCGGCGCTGGCGTCGGCGCCGTCGGCGATCTCGCCCTTGATCTCGATCACGGCGGTGTGCGGCAGCGACTTGTCGGCGCTGCTGGGGCCGCCGCGGTACAGCAGCGTCCACACCAGGAACGCGAAGAACGTCAGCCAGGCCAGCCGGGTGAAGGTGCGCCAGCGACGCGTCGCGCGCTGCTCGGCCAGCGTGGCGAACATCAGCCGCTCCAGCGTGGAACGCTCCCAGCCCGGACCGTCTGCTTCCTTTTTGGAAGCACCCGGCCCGGCGCTGGCGCGCGCTGCAGGCGAGTTGTCCTCGAATTCGGGGCGTTCCGGCGGGAAGGGATCGGTCATGTGGGGGATCAGAAGGCGACGGGTTGCAGGTTCCAGTCAGTATGCCAGCGCACCACCCCGTCCTGCTCGCTCAGGGTGATCTTCACCAGGCCGCCGCGGCACGGCCCGCCGGCGCAGGCGCCGGTGTCGGGCCGGTAGGCCGCGCCATGGGTGGCGCACAGCAGCCAGCGGCCGCTGTCGTCGAAAAAGCGGTTGGGTTGCCAGTCCATCTCCATCGCCACATGGCTGCAGCGGTTGAGGTAGGCGTGGACCCGGCCCTGCCAGCGGACGGCAAAGGCGCGGCAGGTCTGCCCGCCGTAGACCACGTCGAACGACACCGCCAGGCCGCCGTCGGCCAGGTCGGCGGAGTTGCACAGGTCGACGGCGCCGTCCACGTCCGGCGCCTCAGGCGTTTTCCAGCAGCCAGTCGTGCAGCTCGCGCACCGAATGGGCCACGTGCAGGGGCCGCAGGGCGGCGAAGCTGTCGGGTTCGTGCGCACCGTAGCTCACGCCCACGCTGGCGCAGCCGGCATTGAGCGCCATCTGCAGGTCGTGCGTGGTGTCGCCGACCATCAGCGTGCGCCCGGGCTCGGTGCCGAACTCGCGCATCAGCTCGTGCAGCATGCGCGGGTGCGGCTTGCCCGCCGTCTCGTCGGCCGTGCGCGAGCCGTCGAACACGCCCTGCAGCAGGGTGCTGCGCAGCGTCTCGTCCAGCCCCCGGCGCGACTTGCCGGTGGCCACCGCCAGCCAGTGGTGCCGGGCCTTGAGCTCGCGCAGCAGCGGCATCACGCCCTCGAACAGGCTGAGGTCGTCCTGGTGCTGCTGGTAATGGAAGCGGTAGCGCGCGCCCAGCTCGGCGTATTTGGCCGGCGGCACGTCCGGCGCGGCATGGGCCAGCGCCTGCATCAGCCCCAGGCCGATCACGTAGGCCGCAGCCTTGTCGCTGGGCACCTGGCCGCCCACGTCGGCCACCGCGCGCTGGATGCAGCGCACGATGATCTGGGCCGAGTCGTACAGCGTGCCATCCCAGTCGAAGGCGATGAGGTCAAACCGGCGCGGGCGCATGGTGCAGGGAGTCGGTGAAGGATTGGAGATCGGGTGGCAGCGGCGCCAGCAGCTCGACGCGAGCCAGGCTGGCCGGATGCAGGAACTGTAGCCGGCAGGCGTGCAGGAACATGCGCTTCAGGCCCTGCCTGTGCAGCGCCTTGTTGAGCTCGAAGTCGCCGTACTTGTCGTCGCCGGCAATGGGATGGCCCTGCGACGCCAGGTGGACGCGGATCTGGTGGGTGCGGCCGGTCTTGATGGTGACCTCGAGCAGGGTGGCCTCGCGCAGGCCCCCACCCCCGCCCTCCCCCGGCGGGGGTGGGAGCGACAACCGCTGTGCCACCTTCACCAGGGTGATGGCGCGCATGCCGTCGGGGTCGTCCTTGGCCACCACCCTGACGCGCCGCTCGCTGGCACCGGAGGTGCCTGCGGCCCCGGCCTGCAGGTACTTGTGCAGCGGCACGTCGATCACCTTGCGGCTGGCGGGCCACGCGCCGCCGACCAGGGCCAGGTAGGTCTTGCCGGTCTCGCGCTCGCGGAACTGGTCCTGCAGCCGGGTCAGCGCGGAGCGGCGCTTGGCCACCAGCAGAATGCCCGAGGTCTCGCGGTCCAGCCGGTGCACCAGCTCCAGGAACTTGGCGCCGGGCCGGGCCTGGCGCAGCTGCTCGATGACGCCGAAGCTCACGCCGCTGCCGCCGTGCACCGCCACGCCGGCGGGCTTGGCGATGGCCAGCAGGTGCTCGTCCTCGAACAGCACCGGGAACTCGCGTGCCGGCGCCGGCCGCTGGTCCGCGCTGGCCACCCGCTCGGGCAGCCGCACCGGCGGCAGCCGGATGGTGTCGCCGGCGGCCACGCGCGTGTCGGCGGCCGCCCGGCCCTTGTTCACCCGCACCTCGCCCGAGCGGATGATGCGGTAGACATGGGTCTTGGGCACGCCCTTGAGCTGGCGGATGAGGAAGTTGTCCAGCCGCTGCCCGCTGGATTCCTCGTCCACCTGGACGCTTTGGGCTTGCGCCGTTGCCGGCCCGCCGCTGCCCCCTATAATTCGTTTCACTAGCGTAACGCCGTAAGTGGTTGATTTTCCGGGCAGTTTAGTCCACGGGAATCAGCCGGGCGAACGGTACGCTGGCAGGTCGATGCCACTGGCGTCCCGTGCGGGAGAGTTGCAAGCCCCAGCTTGCGGCGGCCCGCCGGGCACCGGGCTCGGCGAATCTTCGAAAGCACCGATACGGAATACCAGCCTGCAAGCCCCTGGGGCTTGCAGGCGGATCAAAGCGAGAACACCTGTGTTGATGGCGATCTTCCTGGCCTGCTGGCACTGGCTCACGAGCCCGGCCCAAGGCATGGAGCCGCCGCGGGCCCGCGCCAGCTCGTCTGGACGGGAAGCTGCCCAGCCCCCAGCACGCCCCAGGCGCCGCAAAGGCCGCCGGTTCCTCGCCCCCATCCACGCGCCTTGGCCCCGGCCGCCGAGATAAGTCTCGGCCCGCGGACCACTCCGGCAATTCCATCCGCTTCGAAGCTCGCCCGGCATCGTTCGCGTCCCGCAAGGGCGCGTTTGTGTTGAGAACAAGAAGGTGACGCTATGAAGCGGATGCTGATCAACGCCACGCAGGCCGAAGAGCGCCGGCTGGCCATCGTCGACGGGCAAAAGCTCCTCGACTACGAAATCGAGATCGAAGGGCGCGAGCAGCGCAAGGGCAACATCTACAAGGCCGTGGTCACGCGCGTCGAGCCCAGCCTGGAGGCCTGCTTCGTCGACTACGGCGAGGACCGCCACGGCTTCCTGCCGTTCAAGGAGATCTCCAAGCAGTACTTCGCCCAGGGGGTGGCGGTCTCGCAGGCCCGCATCAACGACGTGATCCGGGAAGGCCAGGAGCTGCTGGTCCAGGTGGAGAAGGAGGAGCGCGGCAACAAGGGCGCGGCGCTGACCACCTTCGTCTCGCTGGCCGGCCGCTACGTGGTGCTGATGCCCAACAACCCGCGCGGCGGCGGCGTCAGCCGGCGCATCGAGGGCGACGACCGCGCCGAGCTCAAGGAGGCGATGGACCAGCTGGAATACCCCAACGGCATGTCCATCATCGCGCGCACCGCCGGCATCGGCCGCAGCGCGCCCGAGCTGCAGTGGGACCTGAACTACCTGCTCAAGCTGTGGGGCGCCATCGACGGCGCCGCCAAGGGCGGCAAGGGCGCCTTCCTGATCTACCAGGAGTCGTCCCTGGTGATCCGCGCCATCCGTGACTACTTCAACCACGACATCGGCGACATCCTGATCGACACGGACGAGATCTACGACCAGGCCCAGCAGTTCATGTCGCACGTCATGCCCGAGCATGCGGCGCGCGTGAAGCGCTACCGCGACGACGCCCCGCTGTTCAGCCGTTTCCAGATCGAGCACCAGATCGAGTCGGCCTATGCCCGCGAGGTCAAGCTGCCCTCCGGCGGCGTGGTGGTGATCGACCACACCGAGGCCCTGGTGTCCATCGACGTCAACTCGGCGCGCGCCATCAAGGGCGGCGACATCGAGGAGACCGCCACCCGCACCAACCTGGAGGCCGCCGACGAGGTGGCGCGCCAGATGCGCCTGCGCGACCTGGGCGGCCTGATCGTCATCGACTTCATCGACATGGAGGAGTCGAAGAACCGGCGCGAGGTCGAGAACCGCCTGCGCGACGCGCTGCGGCAGGACCGCGCCCGCGTGCAGTTCGGCACGATCAGCAAGTTCGGCCTGATGGAGATGAGCCGCCAGCGGTTGCGCCCCGCCCTGTCGGAAGGCGCCTCCATCCCCTGCCCGCGCTGCGGCGGCCACGGCCACATCCGCGACACGGAAAGCTCGGCCCTGCAGATCCTGCGCATCATCCAGGAAGAGTCCATGAAGGACGGTACGGCCGCGGTGCACGTGCAGGTGCCGGTGGAGGTGGCCTCGTTCCTGCTCAACGAGAAGCGCGCCGAGATCGCCAAGATCGAGCTCAAGCAGCGCATCGCCGTGGTGATGGTGCCCAACAAGTCGCTGGACACGCCGCACTACAAGCTCGAGCGCCTCAAGCACGACGACCCGCGCCTGGACAACCTGGCGGCCAGCTACCACATGGCGGTCGAGGTCGAGGACCCGACCACGGTGACGCGCCGCTCGCAGGAGCGCGCCAACCGGCAGGAGCCCGTCATCAAGGGCGTGCTGCCGGATGCGCCGGCGCCCATCGCCCCGCCCAGGCCCGAGCCGGTGCAGGCCGCGCCGGCTCCGGCGCCGGTGCAGCCGCCGGTGGCCGCGCCGCAGCCGGCCGAGAGCGGCTTCATGGGCTGGCTCAAGGGCCTGTTCGGCATCGCCCCGCCGCCGGTGCCCATGCCGGCAGCGGCCACGGCCGTGGGCCGCAAGGACGACAAGCCGCGTGAAGGCCGTTCCGGCGAGCGCGGCGAGCGTGGTGGCGATGGCCGCCGTGGCGGCCGGAGCCGCCGCGGCGAAGGCCGCGGGCGCGACGGCGAGGAGCGCGCCGCCGGCGATGTGCGCAATGCCGAGGAGCGGCGCGAGCGTGGCGGCCAGCCGCAGCGCGAGAGCGCCCTGGCAGGCGCCGAGGGCGGTCAGCCGCAGCGCGAAGGCCAGGGCCGCGGCCGCGGTGGCCGTGATGGCGAAGGCCGGCGCGGCGAGCGCGCCGAGCGCGGTGAGGGACGGGAAGGCCGCGAGCCCCGCGAGGGCCGTGGCGAACGGCCGCCGCGCGGCGAGCGCCGCGAGGAGCGCGTGCCGGCCGAGGTCGGCGCATCGGCCCCGCCGGTGGCGGAGGCCGGCACCGGCGGCGAGCCGCGCCAGGAACGTCCGCCGCGCGGCGAAGGCCGTGGCGAGGGCCGCCGCGAGCGCGGCGAGCGCACCGGCGAGCCGCGGCGCGAGGGCGATGCAGGCCGGCGCGAGCGTGGCGATCGCCGCGGCGGCGAACGCGGCCCGCGCGAGGCGGCGCCCCTGGCTGCCGAAGGTGCCGAGCTGACACCGCTGGCGCATCCCGGCCTGGCCGGTGGCGAGCCCGAGTTCGCGGCGGCGGCCCTGGTCGAAGGCGCGATGCCGGCGGAAACGGCGAGCGACGCCCCCGAGGCCCGCGAAGGCGCGGAAGGCCGGCGTGATCGCCGCTCGCGCGACCGTTACGGGCGTGACCGCCGCGAGCGCGCGCCGCGCGAGGAAGGCGCCGCGGCACCCGAAGCCGCGCAGCCGCAGGGCGGCAACGACGTTGCCTCCGGCGAGAACGAGCCGCGCCGTACGCGCTACCCCACCGGCTTCGTTTCCGAAGAGGCCGCGGTGGAGCCGTCACCGGCCCGTCCGGCCCCTGTCCCGGCCGAGGCCGCTGCGGCCGGTGCGACGGCCCCGCGCAGCGGCCAAGGCGCTCAGCGCGCCGGCGGCCTGCCCAAGGTGATCCCGTTCCAGCTGCCAGTGGACCAACTGGCGCAGGTGGCCCAGGCCTCCGGCCTGCAGTGGGTGAACTCCGACGCGCAGAAGATCGCCGCCGTGCAGGCCGCGATCGCCGCCGAGCCCAAGCCGATCCGCGTGCCGCGCGAGCGTCCGGCCCCGGTGGTCATCGACGAAGGCCCGCTGGTGCTGGTGGAAACGCGGCGCGAGCTGCGCGATTTCCAGCTGCCCTCCGGCGGCGCCTGATCCGGTCGAGTCGCGCAAAAAAGCCGCAGCATGCTGCGGCTTTTTTTATTCGCTGGCAGCCCGCTTCCAGGCCTGGCCGGCGGTGACGCCGTCGCCGCGTTCCTCGGCCAGCTCGGCCAGGGCGCGCCAGGCGCTGCGGTGCAGCCGCACGTCCTGCAGGCCCAGCGCCGCCTGCATCAGCAGCTGCTGTGCCTTGCCCCAGAGCTGGCGCTTCAGGCAGGCCATGCCCGCCAGGTACTGCAGGCTGGCGTCGCGGGGGTTGGCGCGGTGCGCGGCCTCGATGCGCGCCAGCCAGGGCGCATCCAGCGAATCCAGTCCGCCCTCCAGGGCGCGCACCAGCTTGACCTTGAGGCTGTCGCTCAGGCTGGCCTGCCGTTCCCACACCGGCAGCAGCCATTCGCGAACCTGGGCCGCATCGCCGCCCAGGGCGGCCAGGCGCTGCGCTGCGTGGATGGCCAGCTCGGGCATCTGGCGCTCGGCCGGCTCCAGCGACGCCCAGGCGCGCTGCAGCTGGGTGACGTCGTGCGCGCCGTTGAGCAGCTCCGTCGCCAAACCGCGCACGATGCTCTGCGCAGCGCTGGGCGAGAACGCCCGGTGCTTGGCCAGCAGCCGCGCCGTGTCCAGCGCCTCGCCGGTGTGGCGGGCCAGGCGCGCGGCCTTGAGCTTCAGGCGCAGGGTCAGCATGCGCCGGGCCGCCCCCTGCGACAGGCCACGCAGCCAGCCGATGGCGGCGTCGGGCTCGCGGTCGTCCAAGGCCCAGCGGGCGGCCCGCAGCAGGGTTCCCTCGTGCAGGTCCGGCACGCCGCCGTTCGCATGCTCCAGCGCCAGCTTGAGGTGCTGGTCGCGCGCGGTGCGGTCCTGCAGCGCCTGGCCGCTCTCGGCGGCCAGCAGATGGGCCAGCGCGCGCAAGCGTCCGGCGTGCGCCGGAGCCTCGCCCGAGGCCCTCAACGAGGCTTCCTGCACCAGCGCCGCCTCGGCCGACTTGCGGGCGCGGATGAAGCGCCCGCTCAGCAGCTGGGCGATGGCGTCGACCAGCGAGGCGTGCATGGCGCGCTCCTTCTGCTGGGCGCGCCAGCGCAGCGCCTGCCGCGGCAGGTCGAACAGCGCCGCCAGCGCGCGCAGCGCGGCGTGCAGGAAGACGAAGACGGCGAGCAGGCCCAGCACCACCAGGTTGAGCGACAGGTCCAGCCGGTGGGGCGGCCAGAACAGCGTGACCGTGCCCTGGTTGTTGCCGGCGAACAGGGCGATCGCCACGGCGACGCCGAACAGGGCCAGGAGCCAGAGAGCAGCGCGCATCCGGTCTCCCCTCAGCGGCCCGCCGCCGCCGCGTCCAGCAGCGCCAGGGTTTCGTCGATGCGCGGCAGCTCCACGTTGCGCAGCTGCGCCTGCAGCTGCTGCAGCGTGGCGGCGGCCGCCTGCGTGCGGCGCGAGCTCGGATCGAAGTACTTGGCCAGCGCCGTGGCGGCCGACGCGACGTCGGCGCGCGCCAGGTCGGTCTGGCGCGCCAGCAGCGACAGCCGCGCATCCAGCAGCTTGAGCTTGAGGTTCTCCCGCAGGAAGAAGCTCTGTTCGGGCGACAGCAGCGCCGCCTCGGGCTGGTCGATGCGGCTGACACGCACCAGGGCGCGCGCTTCCTCGCGCAGCAAGGCCCCGAGGCGCCGCCACCAGGGCTCGGTCGCGGGTTCCGGCTCGCGCCGTGCCTGCGCCGCGGCCGAGGCCGCGCCCACCGCGTTGGCCACCGGCAGCTCGTCGACCTGCCGCGCCAGCTCGTCCAGCCGCACCAGCAGGCCAGCCACGTCGCTCAGGCTGGTGGCCTTGATGCGCTCCATGTCGCGGCTGATGGCGCTGCGCAGCCGGGCCAGCCGCGGCTGGTTGGCGCGGGCCAGGCGCTGTTCCGCCGTGGCCAGGGCCGCCAGCAGCGGCTCGGCGCTGAGCGTCAGCTGGGCCTGCTGCTGCGCCAGGCGCAGGGCCGATTCGATGTCGACCACCAGGTTCTCGTCGCGCGAGCGGCTCAGGTTCTGCATCAGCTCGTCGAGCTGGGCGCGCTGCTGCGTGACCTCGTTCAGCCGGGTATCGGCCACGGCCTGGCGCGCGGCGGTGTCGCGCGCCAGTTCCTGCGCCTGCCGGGCCAGGGCGCGGGCTTCGATCGCGTTGGCGCCCGACTCGGCGCTCTGCCGCGCCAGCTGCTCCTGGATCGCGCCCAGCCGCTGCCACAACGCGACGCTGGCGGCCAGGGCCAGGCCCGTCAGCAGGAGCAGCAGGTAGAACACCGGGCGCGCAACCCGCAAGCCCGCGCGGTCCTCGGGCTCCAGCGGGTCGATGGCGGGCAGCGGCGCCGGGGCGGCGGCCGGGGGGACGGCCAGGGGCTCGTCACTAGGAGGCGTCACACTCATCCGCGCGATTGTAGGAAGGCGAGCAACGCCGCAAGCGTCGGACGGGATTGCGCCACCTCGCCGAATCCGGCCGCGCGCGCCGCCTGCGCGATGCGCGGGTGGGTGGCCACGGCGCGGGCGCGCGACCAGTCCTGGTCCGGCACAAGCGTCCGCAGGTGGCCCAGGGCCTGCGAGCTGCTGAACAGCCACCAGCTGCCGTCCTGCGCCGCCGCGCCGGCGCGCGAGCACTGCACAGGGCTCCAGACCGGCCGCTGGCGCACATAGCTGGCCACCTGGGCCACCTCGGCGCCCGCCTGCCGCAGCTGCTGCGCCAGCCAGTCGCGGCCGGCCGGCTCGCCACCGGCGTCGCCACCGCGCACGATCAGCACCCGGTCGCCGGGCTGCAGCTGCCCGCGCACCACGCTCCACAGCGCCTCGGAATCGAACTGCGGCGCGGCGTCGCACGGCGCATCGATGCGCGCTGCGGGCCAGCCGGCCGCCAGCAAGGCGTCGCGGGTGCCGGGGCCGGTGGCCCAGGCCCGGGTCCGCAGGGCTTGCAGCGCCGCGGGAGCGCCGGCCTCGAAAAAACCCGCCGCGGCCTGGGCGCTGACGAACATGGCGGCCGCGCACTGCGGCAGCGACTGCCAAGCTCGCGCCACGGCCTGCGCGTCGGGTGCGGGGGCGATGGCTATCAGCGGCAAGGCCTCGGCGGCGATGCCATGGTCCCGCAATGCCTGCACCCAGCGCGCGGCCTCGCGCAGGGGTCGCGTCACGATCACCGACACGCGCGGCCCACCTTGCGCCCGCGTCAGTGCGCGCCGGCGGCCCGCAGGCGCGCCGCCACCTCGACGCCCAGCGCGGCGGCCGCTTCCAGGCTGCCGGCCGGCGCCCGCCCCTCGGCACGCACCAGCGTACCCGGCCGCTGGGGATCGCCCCAGGCCGCCTGCAGCGCCAGCGCACCGTCGGCGGCGAAGGTGGCATGGGCGGCCAGCGGCATGGAGCAGCTGCCGCCCATGGCCCGGCTGACGGCGCGCTCGGCGCTCACCGCCAGCCAGCTCGGCTGGTGGGCCAGGGGCGCCAGCGCGGCCCGCAGCTGCGCGCGCTCGCTGCGGATCTCGATGCCCAGCGCGCCCTGCCCCGCGGCGGGCAGCATGTCCTGGGGCTCGAACACCTGGCGGATGCGCTGCGCGAGCCCCAGGCGCTTGAGGCCGGCCGCAGCCAGCACGATGCCCTCGTAGCCGCCGTCGTCCAGCTTGCGCAGCCGGGTGTCCAGGTTGCCGCGCAGCGGCTCGATGCGCAGGTCCGGCCGCAGCGCCTGCAGCAGCACCTGCCGGCGCAGGCTGGAGGTGCCCACCACGCTGCCTTGGGGCAGCTCGGCCAGGCTGTCGAAGCGGTTGGAGACGAAGGCGTCACGCGGGTCCTCGCGTTCCATGACGCAGGCCAGCAGGAAGCCCTCGGGCAGTTCCATGGGCACGTCCTTGAGCGAGTGCACCGCCAGGTCGGCCCGGCCCTCCTCGAGGGCGATCTCCAGTTCTTTGACGAACAGGCCCTTGCCGCCGACCTTGCTCAGGGTGCGGTCCAGGATGCGGTCGCCCTGGGTGGTCATGCCCAGCAGGCCCACCTGGTGGCCGCGCTGGCGCAGCAGGGCCTGCACATGCTCGGCCTGCCACAGCGCGAGCCGGCTTTCCCGTGTGGCGATGACAAGCTTGCTCAAGATTCGAAAAACCGGTGCGTCGGTGGTCTGGAGGGAGGGCGATGCTAGCATGCGCGCTGCCTAACAATTAAGCACACACGAGAGGGAAACCCACATGTCCGCGCCCGCGAACCGACCCGCCGCCCCGCCACCCGAGGCGCCGGCCGCCACGCCCGGCCGGCGCGCGCGCGACAACGAGAAGCCGCTGGCCGAGGACATCCGCCTGCTCGGCCGCATCCTGGGCGACGTGATCCGCGAGCAGGAGGGCGTGGCGGCGTTCGAGCTGGTCGAGCGCATCCGCAAGCTGTCGGTGGCGTTCCGGCGCGACGCCGACCAGGACGCCGACCGCGCGCTCAAGACCCTGCTGAAGTCGCTGTCGGGCGACCAGGCCGTCAGCGTGATCCGCGCCTTCACCTACTTCAGCCACCTGGCCAACCTGGCCGAGGACCGCCACCACATCCGCCGGCGCGTCATCCACGAGCGCGCCGGCGACACGCACGAGGGCAGCATCGAGGTGGCGCTGGCCCGGCTGCGCTGGGCCGGCATCAGCCCGCGCGCCATCGCCACCAGCCTGGCGCACAGCTACGTCTCGCCGGTGCTGACGGCGCACCCGACCGAGGTGCAGCGCAAGAGCATCCTGGACGCCGAGCGCGGCATCGCGCGCCTGCTGGCCGAGCGCGACGAGGTCAAGGCGCGCGCGCTGCCCAAGGACGCGCTGGCGCCGCGCGAGCTGGCGGCCAACGAGGCGCAGATCCGCGCCCGGGTCCTGCAGCTGTGGCAGACGCGGCTGCTGCGCTTCACCAAGCTGACGGTGGCCGACGAGATCGAGAACGCGCTGTCCTACTACGAGGCGACCTTCCTGCGCGAGATCCCCAAGCTGTATGCCGGCCTGGAACGCGAGCTCGGGCGCGAGAGCGTGGCCAGCTTCCTGCGCATGGGCATGTGGATAGGCGGCGACCGCGACGGCAATCCCCATGTCGGCGCCGACACCCTGGACTACGCCCTGCGCCGCCAGAGCGAGGTGGCCCTGCGCCACTACCTGACCGAGGTGCACTGGCTGGGCGCGGAGCTGTCGCACTCGGCCATGCTGGTGGACGTCACGCCGGCCATGCGGCGGCTGGCCGACAGCAGCCCCGACGTCAACGAGCACCGCATGGACGAGCCCTACCGCCGTGCCCTGGCCGCCATGTACGCCCGGCTGGCGGCCACCCTCAAGCTGTTCACCGGCGGCGAGGCCGCGCGCCACGCGCTGGCGCCGCAGAACCCCTACCCGGCCGCCGCCGATTTCCTGGCCGACCTGTGCACCATCCGCGACTCGCTGCTGGCCGACCACGGCGAGGCCATCGTGGCGCAGCGCCTGCACCCGCTGATCCGCGCGGTGGAGGTGTTCGGCTTCCACCTGGCCACCATGGACCTGCGCCAGAGCTCGGACCAGCACGAGGCGGTGGTCGCCGAGCTGCTGGCCACCGCGCGCATCGAGGCGCACTACGGCAAGCTGCAGGAGCAGGCCCGGCGCGACCTGCTGGTCAAGCTGCTGTGCGACGCGCGGCCGCTGCGCGTGGTCGGCGCCGCGTACTCCGACCATGCGCAGCGCGAGCTGGCCATCTTCGAGACGGCGCGCCGGCTGCGCGCGCAGTACGGCCGCGAGGCGATACGCCACTACATCATCAGCCACACCGAGAGCGTGAGCGACCTGCTGGAGGTGCTGCTGCTGCAGAAGGAGGTGGGCCTGATGCGCGGAACCCTGGACGATGCGGGCGTGGCCGACCTGATCGTGGTGCCGCTGTTCGAGACCATCGAGGACCTGCGCAACGCCGCGCCCATCATGCGCGAGTTCTACGCCCTGCCGGGCGTGGTGGCCCTGGTGCAGCGCTCGCACAGCGGCGGGTATGGCGAGCAGGACATCATGCTGGGCTACAGCGACAGCAACAAGGACGGCGGCATCTTCACCAGCAACTGGGAGCTGTACCGGGCCGAGATCGCGCTGGTGGAGCTGTTCGATTCGCTGCCGCCGGCGCACCGCATCCGCCTGCGCATGTTCCACGGCCGCGGCGGCACGGTGGGCCGCGGCGGCGGTCCCAGCTACCAGGCCATCCTGGCCCAGCCGCCCGGCACGGTGCGCGGGCAGATCCGCCTGACCGAGCAGGGCGAGGTGATCGGCTCCAAGTACGCCAACCCCGAGATCGGCCGGCGCAACCTGGAAACCCTGGTGGCCGCGACGTTGGAGGCGACGCTGCTGCAGCCGACCAAGCCTGCGCCGCCGGCCTTCCTGGAAGCGGCCGAGGCGCTGTCGCGCGCCAGCATGAAGGCCTATCGCGCGCTGGTGTACGAGGCGCCGGGGTTCACCGAGTACTTCCAGGGCGCGACGCCGATCCGCGAGATCGCCGAGCTCAACATCGGCTCGCGCCCGGCCTCGCGCAAATCTTCGCAGCGCATCGAGGACCTGCGCGCCATCCCCTGGTCCTTCAGCTGGGGGCAATGCCGCCTGACGCTGCCCGGCTGGTACGGCTTCGGCTCGGCGGTGCATGCCTTCCTGCACGAGAACGCCGCCCAGCCGCGCAAGGAAGCGCTGGCCCTGCTGCAGAAGATGTACCGCCAGTGGCCCTTCTTCCGCGCCCTGCTGTCCAACATCGACATGGTGCTGGCCAAGAGCGACCTGGCCCTGGCCTCGCGCTACGCCGAGCTGGTGGCCGACACGCGGCTGCGCAAGCGCATCTTCGCCGCGATCGAGGCCGAGTGGCAGCGCACGGTGGAAGCCCTGCAGCTGATCACCGGCGAGCGCCAGCGCCTGGCCGGCAACCCGGCGCTGCAGCGCTCCATCCGGCACCGCTTCCCCTACATCGACCCGCTGCACCACCTGCAGGTGGAGCTGGTGCGCCGCTGGCGCGAGGGCAAGGCCGACGAGCGGGTGCAGCGCGGCATCCACATCTCGATCAACGGCATCGCGGCGGGGCTGCGCAACACCGGCTGAGGAGTTGCACCCCGGCAGGATCAACCCGCATACTCCGGAGGATTGATGACTGAGGAAACAAGGTCGTGGATACCCAGGTCGTGGAAGACAACGTCATAGGCCTTTTCTACGAAGGTGCCTTGGACCCCGGGAAATGGCGGGACGGGCTGCGTGAACTGGCCCGGTTCGCGCGCGCCCAGACCGGGATCTCGTTGCGCCACGACATGGGGCCCTCGCAAACCTTGGTGCTGGACAGCTTCGGGCAGGATCCGTCCACGATCCAGGCTTACTCCTCCTTCTACAAGGACCTCGATCCGCTCACCGAATACTTCAGGACGGCCAGGCCCGCTTCCGGATCCTGGCTGAATGACTGGCGCCTGCTGGGCGAACGAGGCCTTGCCCGCACCGCGTTCTACAACGACTTCATGTTGAAGCATGGGACGCATGCGGTGATGGCCCACGTGTCCTACCAGAGCACGGACTTCGCGGCTTCGATCTCCATCCAGCGGGCACCGGGCCAGGGTGCGTTCGACGCCGCGGACGAAGAGCGCTTGTCCCGGTTGACGCCGCATCTCAGCCGGGCGTCCCGCATGTACTTCGACACGGCCGTCTTGCGCAATCGAGGCACGCTGGCGTCGGCGGTCCTCTCGCACATCCAGGTCCCCGTCCTGGTCGTTGCCGCGTCCAGCCAGCTGCTGCTGGCCAGCCCCGCGGCGGAGGGCCGGCTGCGCAGCGCCGCCCATCTGCGCCTGACCCCCCGCTCGTCCCTGATCGCCACCTTGTCCGAGTCGGCACTGGCCCGGGCCATCCGCGCGGCGACGGCCCCCCGGCCGCGCGGCACCTACCTGCAGCTGCGGGGCGCCGGCTCGGTCCCTCCCCTGGTCGCCTGTGTGGCCCCGATGTCTGCCCGGTCGGAACTGGCGTCCGCCTGGCAGCAGCCGCTCGCGATCATCCTGCTGGAAGGCGCCGCTGAGCCTGCCAGCCTCGAGGAGGTCCTGCGGCTGCTTCACGGGCTGGCCCCCGCCGAGGCACGCGTGGCCGTCCGCATCGCGCAAGGCTTCTCTCCGGCAGACATCTCCCAGCAGACCGGCACCTCCGTCCAGACGATCCGCAAGCAGGTCAAGTCCGTCTTCGCAAAGCTCGGAGCGCGCCGCCAATCCGAAGTGGCGCACCTGGTCGGCAAACTCTCCGGACTGGCGGGATCGCGGCGGTAGCTCGGCCCCGGGGCTGCCGCGGCTCAGCGGCTCGCGCTTGCGGTGTTCCCCAGCGGCAGCTGCCGCGTGCCGGGCGGCGCGTTCGGGAAGTCGCGCAGTGCCGCGTCCAGCAACGTCACCGCGCTGACCCCCGAGCTGCCGCTCGCCCGCGACTGGAACACCACCTGACCGCTCGCCAGGTTCCGCAGCTGCACGTCCACGCGCTGGGAGGCCCGCACGCCCGTGCCGCCGATCGGAAAGCCCAGCCCGATGCCGACGCCGACCCCGCTGCCCCCCCAGCTGCCGCCGCCGATGCCCAGGCCCACCGAGGGCGCGCCCCAGGCCGGCCCGCCGGCCACGCGGTCCTGGCTGGCCGTCACCTGCACCGACAGGCGGGGCGAGGTGTCGTCGCGTCGCAACCCCGCGCGGGCCAGCAGCGCGTCGGCGGCCGCTTCCAGCTGGTCCTGGCCGGGCTGGCCGGCCTGCGACGGCAGGCGCTCGTGGCGGTAGGTGGACCCGGCCGGCAGCTGCGGCTGGTTGGTGAAGACCTGCACGGTCGCCTGGGGCGGCGTGCTGGCGCAACCGGCGAGCATGGCGGCCACGGACATGGCAAACAGATGGCGTCGTCGCAAGGCAGTCATGGCCGTATGCTCAGGCCGATGCCGCGGGCGTGCTGTAGGACCGCAGCCGCTGCGTCAAGAGGCCGCGGCTGACCGCGAGACCAACCAGCTCGCGCAGGCAGGGATGGCGGACTCATCAGCACCGTCGCATGGATGACCGGGACCCCGTCCGACGCGGACTTGCCTCCACAATGGCCGGCGCTGCCCGAGCGCACCCCGCATGCCCCAACCCTCCTCCACCCGCCGCTGGGAGATCGATGCGCTGCGCGGTCTGATGCTGGTCCTGATGACCGTGACCCATCTGCCGACGCGGCTGACCGATCCCCTGGGCCAGCCCTTCGGCTTCGTCTCGGCGGCCGAAGGCTTCGTGCTGCTGTCGGCCTACATGGCGGGCCTGGTGTACGGCCGGCTGGCCTGGCGCAAGAGCATCGCCCACATGACGCGGGCCTTCTGGCGCCGCGCGCTGGTGGTCTACGGCTGCCAGGCCGCCACACTGGTGTTCCTGTTCACGGTGATCGCCTTCATCGGTGTCAAGGTGGACCAGCCGGCGGTCAAGAACCTGATGGCGCTGTATCTGGAGCAGCCGGTGGCGGCGCTGGTGAACGGCCTGCTGCTGATCTACGAACCGCCGCTGCTGGACATCCTGCCGATGTACGTGCTGTTCATGCTGGCCAGCCCCTGGGCGCTGGCGCTGGCACTGCGCTTCGGCTGGCTGCCGCTGGTGGCGGCCAGCGTCGCGCAGTGGGTGCTGGCGCAGTTCGGCCTCTCCGAGTGGGTGTACCAGGCGCTGTCCACGTGGCTGCCCACGCCCGTGGCCTACGAGGAGACGGGGTCGTTCTCGACCTTCGCCTGGCAGTTCCTGTGGATGCTGGGCCTGTGGATGGGCGCCACCCGCAACGACCCGGCCGCGCCGCCGCTGGCCTTTCCGCGCTGGGCCGTGCTGCTGGCCTGCGTGGTGGCGGCCGTCTGCCTGGTCTGGCGCCATGCCGTGGGCCAGGCGCCGTTCGAGGCGAACGCCACGCTCAACCTGCTGTTCGACAAGTGGCAGCTCGGGCCGCTGAGGCTGGTCAACCTGTTCGCCCTGCTGATCCTGACCATCCACTTCGGGCCCGCGCTGGCGCGGCGCCTGCCGCGGGTGCGGGCGCTGGAGACGCTGGGCACGGCATCGCTGCCGGTATTCTGCGCCCACCTGGCCGTGGTGCTGCTGGTGCTGGCCCTGTTCGGACCCGAGCTCGACCGCTCGTGGTGGATCGACGCGCCGCTGCTGCTGGGCTGCTTCGCCGTGCTGTATGCGGTGGCGCGCGTCAGCCTTTGGCTGGATCAGCCGCCGGACGACGACGGGCGGCCCCGGCCCGACGACGTGGTCAGCGCGGCGACGTCGACACGGCCCGTGTGGCGAGCGCCGGCGACGGGCTCTCCAGCGGCGCGGGCGGTGTCGTCACCCGCGCGGCGATGACCGAGCGCCACAGCGCGTAGCCGGCCGCGTTCATGTGCAGGCGGTCGGGGCCGTACAGGTCGGCGCGCGGCGCACCAGCCCCGTCGAGCATGGGCGTGAAGACGTCGATGTAGCCGGCGTTGGGCAGCGTGGCCACGTAGCCGGCCAGCAGGGCGTTGGCCTCGCGCGCGCGCGGCAGCAGCGCGGCGCGCAGGGGGCTGGGCTTGATGGAGATGTAGTCGATGCGCGTGTCCGGCAGCTCGGCGCGGACCGTGCGCACGAAGGCCTGGAAGCTTTCCAGCACCTGCGCCGGGCTGCGGCCCTCGGCCAGGTCGTTGTCGCCGGCATAGACCAGCACGTGCCGCGGCCGGTAGGCCACCACCAGCTGGCGGGCGAAGTGGCCGCAGTCGTCCATGGTCGAGCCACCGAAACCGCGGTTGATCACCACCGGCAGCTGGCTGAAATCCTGCGACAGCCGGTCCCATAGCCGGATGGTCGAGCTGCCTACGAACAGCACGCCGCCGTCGGACGGCCGCGCCAGCTTGTCGGCCGCCTCGAAGGCCGCCAGGCTGGACTGCCAACGGGCGCGCGCCGCCGCGGCCGCGCTGTCCGCCTGCTGCGCATTCGCCGCCACCGGGACGCCGAGCACGACGGCCAGGCAGGTCGGCAAGAACGAACGCGGCAAGAGGCGAAGACGAAGGTGCATGGCGACGTCGGGCGGGTAAAGTTCGTGCGATCCGCGGCGCGGGCACGAGTTCCGATTGTTGCGCCTGCTCACGCCACCGCCCCGCCAGCGCTTACTTGCCCCCCGGGCCCTGCTGGGCTGCACGCTCGTACTCGCGCGGCCGGTGCACCGGCACTGTGGCGCGCCGGCGCACCCTCAGGTTGAGCATCTCCACCGCCACCGAGAACGCCATCGCGGTGTACACGTAGCCCTTGGGCACGTGGAAGTCGAAACCATCGGCGATGAGCACCATGCCCACCATGATCAGGAACGACAGGGCCAGCATCTTGATCGTCGGGTTGGCCGAGACGAAGCGGCCGATCGGTCCGGCGGCCACCATCATCATGCCTACCGACAGGATCACCGCGGCGATCATCACTGCCAGCTCGTCCACCATGCCCACGGCCGTGATGATGGAGTCCAGCGAGAACACCATGTCCACCACCATGATCTGCAGGATCACCGCGCCGAAGGTGGCCTTGACGGCGGTGTTCGCGTGGTGCTCCTCGCCCTGCAGCGAGGCATGGATCTCGCCGGTGCTCTTCCAGATTAGGAACAGTCCGCCCGCGATGAGGATGAGGTCGCGCCCGGAGATCTCCTGGTCCACCCACGGCACGGTGAACAGCGGCGCCGTCAGGCCGATGATCCAGGACAGCAGCAGCAGCAGGCCCAGCCGCATGAACATCGCCATGAACAAGCCCAGCCGCCGCGCCAGCTCGCGCCGCTCGGGCGGCAGCTTGTCCACCAGGATGGAGATGAACACGATGTTGTCGATGCCCAGCACCAGCTCCAGCGCCGTCAGGGTCAGCAGGGCGATCCAGGCCTGGGGATCGGTCAGCAGCTCCAGCATGGTTTCCTTCCTTGATGTCGTTCCAACGTGATCAGGTTCCCAGCAGCTCGCCCACCGGCTTGAGGTGGTCCACCCGGTCGCACACCGCCTTGATGACCATCATGATGGGTATGCCCAGCAGCAGCCCCCACACGCCCCACAGCCAGCCCCAGGCCAGCACGCCGATGAACACCGACACGGCGTTCATGCGGCTGGCCTTGCTGGTCAGCCAGGGCACCAGCAGGTAGCCTTCCACCGTGTTGATCAGCAGCGAGGCGCCGCCCACGGCCAGCGCCGGCTCGATCTGGCCGAACTGCATGAAGGCCACCAGCGAGGCCGCGCCGGTCACCAGGATGGAACCGATGTAGGGCACCAGGTTCAGCACGCCGGCAGCCACCCCCCACACCGCTGCATGCTCCAGCCCCAGCATGGCGAAGGCGATGCCGGTGGCCAGGCCCACGCCGATGCTGGCCAGCAGCTGCACCAGCAGGTAGCGCTGGATCTGGGCATTGATCTCGTCCAAGGCCTGCACTGTGAGCTTCTTCTGCGCCAGCCCGGGGCCGGTGATCTTCACCATCTTGCGTCGGAAAGTGTCTCCCGACAGCAGCAGGAAGTAGGTCAGGAAGGTCACCAGCGTGATCTGCCCCACCAGGCTGAGCAGGCCGATGGTGCCGCTCCAGAGATGGTCGCGGATGTCGAAGGCGGGCTTTTCCACCACCACCCGCTGCACGCCGCGCTGACCCGGCCTGCCGGTCTTGGCGTCCTCGGCCGCGCGCTCCAGCTCGGCGGCGGCCTTCTGTACGGTTTCCAGCGGGGTGTCCGGATCGCCGGTGCGCTTGCGCATCACGTCGCGCAGCTTCTGCGCGGCCACCGGCAGCGAGTCGAGCAGCTCGTTGGCGTCGTCGGTCAGCGCGTAGACCGAGGCGCCGGCCGCGCCCAGGATGGACAGGATGAGCACGCCCGCGCCCAGGGCCCGCGGGATGCGCGCCCGGGCCAGGGCTTCGACCACAGGCGCCAGGGCGTAATAGAACACGAAGCCCAGCATCAGGGGGATGAAGAAGGCGCTGGCCCAGCGCAGCACCGCAAGCACCGCGACCACCGCCAGCACGCCCAGGGCGATATTGGGACCCTCGGCGTCGGGGTGCAGCGTCACATGCGGCGGCTCCTTGGGGTCCACCTGCTCGGGCGGGGGGACCTCGCTGAGGACTTTGTCGACCTGCTGTTCCTGATCCATGGGCCTCTCATGTTCAAACCACCGAGTCCCGTGAATCTCCTCAACGCGTCAACGCCTCGCGCACCGCACCGAGCTGGCGCCGCGAAACGGCCAGCACCTCGTCGATGCCGGCCAGCCGCACCGCCCAGCCCTCGCCCTCTTCGGGGTCGTCGTGCCGTTCCAGCGCCCGCACCGCGCGCCGCGCCACCAGGGCATTGCGGTGCACGCGCAGGAAATGCGCCGCGTGGCGCTCTTCCAGCTCGCTCAGCGACACATCCAGAATATAGCTCTTGGCGGCCGTGCGAACGGTGACGTATTTGAGTTCCGCCTTGAAGTACAAAACCTCGACCAGCGGTACGCGCAGGACGACACCGCGGTCCTGGATGACCAGGGTTTCGGAGGTCGGATCGGCTTGTGGCCCGCTTCCCGCCTTCTTCAGGCGCTCTACTTTTTGTAGTGCTGCCTGCAGCCGCTCCAGCCGCACAGGCTTGGTCAGGTAGTCCGCCGCCTCCAGCTCGAAGGCGTGCACCGCGTGCTCGGCATGCGCCGTGACGAACACCACCGGCGGCGGCTGCGGCAGGGATCGCAGCGCCTGCGCCAGCGCCAGCCCGTCGGCGCCCGGCATGCGGATGTCCAGCAGCGCGGCGTCGAAGTGCTGCCTGCGCAGCAGTTCCATGGCCTGCACCGCATTGCCGGCCTCTGCAGCCATCGTGGCGAGCGGCTGCCTGCAGTCGCCCAGCAGGGTGCGCAGGCGCGCGCGGGCCAGCGGCTCGTCGTCCACCACCAGCACCTGCAGCGTCATTCGACAACCTCCGCCCTGCGGGCTGCGGTGCCATGAGCCTTCGGAGCGGCCGGGCGGCTCATCAGAAAACCTCCGCCCTGCGGGCTACGGTGCCATGAGCCTTCGGAGCGGCCGGGCGGCTCATAGAGGAACCTCCATGCGCACCTGGTACACCCCGTCCTTGAGCACGGTCTGGAACTGGCCCTGCACGTCGTGCAGCAGGCGCAGCCGGTCGCGCACGTTGTCCTGCGCGACGCCGTGGCCGGGCCGGCCCTGGCCGGCCGGCACGGTGTTGGTCACCTTGATCACCACGGTGCCGCTGCGCCGCTGGGTGCTGATGCGCACCTGCGCGCCGGCGGCGCTGGGCTCGACGCCGTGCTTGACCGCGTTCTCCACCAGCGGCTGCAGCACCAGCGGCGGCACCTTGGCGCTGCCGGCCCGCGCGTCCAGCGACCACTCCACCTGCAGCCGCTCGCCGAAGCGCACCTGCTCGATGTCCAGGTAGCGGCGCGCCAGCGCCACTTCCTCGGCCAGGGTCACGGCCTCGCCGGGGTCCGCCAGCGCATGGCGGAACAGGTCCGACAGGTCCTCCAGGATGGCCTCGGCGCGGGCGGGATCCTCGCGCACCAGCGTGATGGCGCTGTTCAGGGTGTTGAACAGGAAGTGCGGCCGGATGCGCGCCTGCAGCTCGGACAGGCGGGCGGCCGTGGCGGCCGGCGTGCGGCCCTTGGCGCGCCACACCAGGGCGGCCACCAGGGCCGCGGCCAGCAGCGCGCCGGCGAAGGCCGAGGCCAGCCAGGGCTGCTCGCCCGCAGGCCCGGCCAGGCCGGACAGCGCCAGCATCGCGCAGCCGTACAGGCCGGCCACCGCGCCCAGGGCCACGCCGCCGGCCTGCTGGGCCCAGGGCCGCAGGCGGGCCAGCAGGCGCTTGCAGCTGCAGGCCGCGATCAGCCAGGCCAGCGTTGCTGGCAGCACCGCGCCGCTCAGGAGCGACAGGCGGGCCAGCCAGTCGATGAAGCCCGAGGCGCCGAACATCACGCCCACGCCCGCCACCGCCTCGACGAACAGCACGGCGCGCAGGACCACGCCCACGTGGCAGGCGTCGAACACCAGCACCCGCGACGGCCGCACCGGCACGGCGGCCGGCAGGTCGGCGAAGCTCGATAAAATTTGCGAGTCCTTCATCGGGCGGCAAGCCCCTCCTCAGGCCCGATTATTCCCCCCTTATGTCGCAGAACCAACTCGATCAAAAGTCCCAGGCCTGGTCGGCCCTGTTTTCCGAGCCGATGAGCGAGCTGGTGCAGCGCTACACCTCCAGCGTGTCCTTCGACCAGCGGCTGTGGCGCGCCGACATACAGGGCTCGCTGGCGCATGCCGCCATGCTGGCGGCGCAGGGCATCATCTCCCGGGACGACCTGGCCGCCATCGAGCGCGGCATGGCGCAGATCGCGCGCGAGATCGAATCCGGCGGGTTCGAGTGGAAGCTGGCGCTGGAGGACGTGCACCTGAACATCGAGGCGCGCCTGACCCAGCTGGCGGGCGACGCCGGCAAGCGCCTGCACACCGGCCGCAGCCGCAACGACCAGGTCGCCACCGACGTGCGCCTGTGGCTGCGCGGCGAGATCGACGCCATCGCCGCCCTGCTCGCGCAGTTGCAGCGCGCCCTGGTGGACATCGCCGACCAGCACGCCGAGACGGTCATGCCCGGCTTCACCCATCTGCAGGTGGCGCAGCCGGTGAGCTTCGGCCACCACATGCTGGCCTACGTGGAGATGTTCGCGCGCGACGCGCAGCGCCTGGCCGACGTGCGCCGGCGCGTCAACCAGCTGCCGCTGGGCGCCGCCGCCCTGGCCGGCACCAGCTACCCGCTGGACCGGGAGATGGTGGCGCGCGCCCTGGAGATGGTGGACGAGGACGGCTGCGCCGCCATTTGCCAGAACTCGCTGGACGCGGTCAGCGACCGCGACTTCGCCATCGAGTTCACCGCGGCGGCCTCGCTGTGCATGGTGCACGTGAGCCGCCTGTCGGAGGAACTCATCCTCTGGATGAGCCAGAACTTCGGCTTCATCCAGCTGGCCGACCGCTTCACCACCGGCTCGTCCATCATGCCGCAGAAGAAGAACCCGGACGTGCCCGAGCTGGCGCGCGGCAAGACCGGCCGCGTGGTCGGCCACCTGGTGGGGCTGCTGACGCTGATGAAGGGCCAGCCCCTGGCCTACAACAAGGACAACCAGGAGGACAAGGAGCCGCTGTTCGACACCGTGGACACCTTGAAGGACACGCTGCGCATCTTCGCCGAGATGGTGGGCGGCATCACGGTGCAGCCCGGGGCCATGGAGCGCGCCGCGCTCAAGGGCTACGCCACGGCCACCGACCTGGCCGACTACCTGGTCAAGAAGGGCCTGCCGTTCCGGGACGCGCACGAGACCGTGGCACACGCGGTCAAGACCGCCACCGCGCTGCAGGTCGACCTGGCGCAGCTGCCGCTGGTGGAACTCAAGCGCTTCAACCCCGCCATCGGGCAGGACGTGTACGAGGTGCTTTCCCTGCGCGGCTCGCTCAATGCCCGCAGGCTGCTGGGCGGCACGGCCCCCGACCAGGTGCGCGCGCAGGTCGCGCGGCACCGCCAGCGGCTGGGGTGATCGAAGGCCGCCGCATGCGCCTGCTCCTCGTCGAGGACGACCGCATGATCGGCGAGGCGCTGCTGGACCTGCTGCGCGCCGAGCACTACGCCTGCGACTGGGTGCGCGACGGCGAGATGGCCGACACGGCCCTGCGCACCCACCGCTACGACCTGGTCCTGCTGGACCTGGGCCTGCCGCGGCGCGACGGGCTGGAGGTGCTGCGCAACCTGCGTGCCCGCCGCGACAACGTGCCGGTGCTGGTGGCCACGGCGCGCGACGCGGTGGCCGACCGGGTGGCCGGCCTGGACGCCGGCGCCGACGACTACGTGGTCAAGCCCTACGACACCGACGAGCTGCTGGCGCGGCTGCGGGCCCTGTACCGGCGCCGCGCGGGCCAGGGCGAGCCGGTGTTCTCGCACCACGGCGTGGTGCTCACCCCGGCCACCCGCGAGGCCACGCTGGACGGCCAGCCGGTGCAGCTGTCGGCGCGCGAATGGGCGGTGCTGGAGCCGCTGATCGCCCGGCCCGGCACCGTGCTGTCGCGCGCCCAGTTGGAGGAGAAGCTCTATGGCTGGAAGGACGACATCAGCAGCAACGCGGTGGAGGTCTACATCCACGGCCTGCGCAAGAAGCTGGGCGCCGGCCTGATCCAGACCGTGCGCGGCCTGGGCTACGTGGTGCCGCGCGAATGACCTCCGCCGCCGCCAGGCCCCATTCCCTGCGCCGGCGCCTGCTGGGCCTGGTGCTGGCCGCCATCCTGCTGGCCGCGCTGGGCCTCGGCGCTGCCACCTACCGCGGCGCGCTGCGCCAGGCCGACGCGCTGTTCGACCTGCACCTGCAGCAGATGGCGCAGGCGCTGCGCTGGGGCGTGCCCCTGGGCGGGTTGGCCGACGGCGCGGCGGACGACGGCATCGAGGTGCTGATCCAGATCTGGGGCCTGGACGGCACCCTGGTGTTCCGCTCCGGCCCCTCGCCGCTGCCGCCACGCGCGGTGCTGGGCTACTCGGACGCGGAGGTGGACGGCCGCCGCTGGCGCATCTACACCCTGCACACGCCGATGCAGACGGTGCAGATCGCGCAGGACCGCGACGCCCGCCAGGCGCGCGCCCGCGCGCTGGCGCTGCAGGCCACCCTGCCGATGGCGCTGCTGGCGCCGCTGCTGATGCTGGCCGTGGGCTGGATCATCACGCGCTCGCTGGCGCCGGTAGAGCGCATGCGCCGCCAGGTGGCCGCGCGCGCCGACGACGACCTGTCGCCGCTGCCCGAGCAGGGCCTGCCGCAGGAGGTGCGGCCGCTGGTGCACGAGCTGAACCTGCTGTTCGGCCGGGTCGACGCCGCCTTCGCGGCGCAGAAGAACTTCGTGGCCGACGCCGCGCACGAGCTGCGCTCGCCGCTGGCGGCGCTGCGGCTGCAGGTGCAGGCGCTGCGCCGCGCGTCCGACGACGCGTCCGGCCGCGAGGCCGCGATCGCCCGGCTGCAGCAGGGCATCGAACGGGCCATCCGCCTGGTGGGCCAGATGCTGGTGCTGGCGCGGCAGGAGGCCGGCGGCGAGGCAGCGCCCGTGCAGCCGGTGGCGCTTCAGGCGCTGCTCCAGGAGGCGATCGGCGCGGCCCTGCCCCAGGCCACGGCGCGCGGCATCGACCTGGGGCTCGCGGCCGTGGAGCCCGCCACCGTGCAGGGCCGCGCGCAGGAACTGCTGATCCTGCTGAACAACCTGGTGGACAACGCGATCAAGTACGCGCCGCCCGGCGGCCGGGTGGACCTGGGCCTGGCGCTGGAGGACGGCGCGCCGGTGCTCACCGTGGAGGACAGCGGCCCCGGCATCCCCGAGGACCAGCGCGAGCGCGCCTTCGACCGCTTCCACCGGTTGGGTTCCGCGGACGAGGCCGCGGGCAGCGGCCTGGGCCTGGCCATCGTGCGCGCCATCGCGCAGCGCCATGGCGCCAGCGTGCGGCTGGACGCGTCCGCCCGGCTGGGCGGGCTGCGCGCCGAGGTGCGCTGGCCCCGCCGGCCTTAAGCCCCGCCTAAGCGGCGGGCACCACCATTGCGGTCATCCATCCACAAGGAGTTGACCCCATGAAGCTTGCATCCCTGACCCCCACCCGGCTGACCCTGGCCCTGGCGGCCGCCGGCGTGATCGGCGGGGCCGGCGTCTCGGCGCTGGACCTCGGCCGCGCCCATGCGGCCGACGCGCCCGCCGCCACCGCTCCCGCCGCGCCGCCGCTGACCGGCGTGCCCGACTTCAGCAGGATCACCGAGCGCTACGGCCCCGCCGTGGTCGGCATCAGCGTGGTCGGCAGCGCGCGCCCGGCCGCCATGGGCCCGGGCGGCATGGATCCGTTCCAGGAGTTCTTCGGCTTCGGCCGCGGCGCCCCGGGGCCCCAGCAGCCCACGCGCGGCCAGGGCTCGGGCTTCATCGTGAGCCCGGACGGCATCATCCTGACCAATGCCCACGTGGTGCAGGGCGCCAGGGAGGTCACCGTCAAGCTGACCGACCGGCGCGAGCTGCGCGCCAAGGTGCTGGGCGCCGACCCCAAGACCGACATCGCGGTGCTCAAGGTCGAGGCCAGCAACCTGCCCGTGGTCAAGCTGGGCGACAGCGGCGCCCTCAAGACCGGCGAATGGGTGCTGGCCATCGGCTCGCCCTTCGGCTTCGAGAACACGGTGACCGTGGGCGTGGTCAGCGCCATCGGCCGCTCGCTGCGGGGCGACAGCGCCGTGCCCTTCATCCAGACCGACGTGGCCGTCAACCCCGGCAACTCGGGCGGCCCGCTGTTCAACGCACGCGGCGAGGTGGTGGGCATCAACTCGCAGATCTACAGCCGCACCGGCGGCTACCAGGGCGTGTCCTTCGCCATCCCCATGTCGCTGGCCAGCAAGGTGCAGGACCAGATCGTGCGCACCGGCAAGGTGGAGCACGCGCGGCTGGGCGTGACGGTGCAGCCGGTGAACCAGGCGCTGGCCGACTCGTTCAAGCTGCCGCGGCCGGAAGGCGCGCTGGTGGCCCAGGTCGAGCCCGGCAGCCCGGCGGCGCAGGCCGGCCTGAAGTCGGGCGACATCATCCGCCAGGTGGACGGCAAGCCCATCCTCTCGTCGGGCGACCTGCCGGCGGTGATCAGCCTGTCCACGCCGGGCCAGAAGGTCCAGCTGGAGGTGTGGCGCCAGGGCAAGGCCGAGCAGGTGGCGGCCACGCTGGGCAGCGCCGATACGCAGGGCGAGCAGCAGGCGGCGGCGCCGGCCGAGGCGGGCCAGGGCAAGCTGGGCCTGGCGCTGCGGCCGCTGCAGCCCGGTGAGGCGGGCAGTGCCCAGAGCGGCCTGCTGGTGCAGGGCGCCAGCGGTCCCGCCGCCGCGGCCGGCATCCAGCCGGGCGACGTGGTGCTGTCCATCAACGGCCGGCCGGTCAAGGACGTGGCGCAGGCCCGCGAGGCCGTGGCCCAGGCCGACAGGTCGGTGGCCCTGCTGGTGCAGCGCGGCGACCAGCGCATCTTCGTGCCGGTGCGCATGGGCTGAACCCCTGCGGAGGACAGCCGCCGGGCCGCTGGTCCTACGCCCGGCTGCGCCGCCGCCCGATGCGGCGGCGCTCGCGCTGGCGTCACAGTGCCCCTGTCGGGCAGCGGTCGCCGGCTGCCTGCCTTTGAAGGAGAGCACCATGACGCACGAGCGGATCGCCGCTGCCCTGGCTGCCGCAGTCCTGGGTGCCGCCTCGGGCACTGCCCTCGGCCAGCCGGCCGAGGGCAGTGCCAGGCTGGACCACTCCGGCCGCAAGCAGGTCGGCCAGGCTTCGTTCTATGCCGACAAGTTCACCGGCCGGCCCATGGCCGATGGCACGCCCATGGACCCGCGCGACGACAACGCCGCCAGCAAGACCCTGCCCCTGGGCACCACCGCCCGCGTGACGAATCTGGAGACCGGCCGCAGCGCGGTGGTCACCATCCAGGACCGCGGGCCTTTCGTGCCCGGCCGCATCGTGGACCTGTCGCCCGCCACCGCCGAACGCATCGGCCTCAGCCGCGAAGACGGCTTGGCGCCGGTGGAGGTCGCGCCCATCGAGGTGCCGCAGCCTGGCGGGGGCGTGCGGCGCGGCGTCGGCGCGCGCTAGGTGCCCGCCGCGCTCAATCGATCAGGCTGTTCTTGAGCGCGTAGTAGGTCAGGTCGCTGTTGGACTCGAGCGCCAGCTTCTCCAGCAGGCGGGTGCGGTAGGTGCTCACCGTCTTGACCGACAGCGACAGGTCGCGCGCGATGTCGCTGGCCGTCGCGCCCCTGGCCAGCTTGAGGAAGACCTGGAACTCGCGGTCCGACAGCTGCTCGTGCGGCGGCGCCTCCAGACCGCGGTTGAGCTGGCGCGCCAGAAGGTCGGCCACCGCCGGCGAGATGTAGCGCTTGCCCAGGGCGACGGTGCGGATGGCGTTGAGGATCTCGTCGGGCTGGCATTCCTTGTTGAGGTAGCCGCTCGCGCCCTTGCGGATCAGGGAGGTCGCGTACTGCTCCTCGGGATAGGCCGACAGGATCAGGATGCCCACGTCGGGCGCCTTGGCGCGGATCATGGTCAGCGCGTCGATGCCGCTCTGGCCGGGCATGGACAGGTCCATGAGCAGCACGTCCATGGCGACGTTGCGCACCAGGTCGATGGCCTCGCGGCCGCTGGACGCCTGGCCCACCACCTTGATGCCGATCTGCTCGGACAAGAACGTGAGCAAGGCCGTCCGCACGATGGCGTGGTCGTCGACGATGCCTACCTTGATAATCGAATCGTGCATGGCTGTTTCTTCTTCGTGTTCGCCCTGAATATGCATCAGGCAGTCCACCGCTGGGCCAGTGCGCGGCGTGTCACTGGCTCGTCCTACACCGCTTGAGGGCTTTGTCGTACGAACTCGCCAAGGTCGCGCCGGGATCTCGCTGCTTCTTTTTCAGGAGCGTGCGGCACAGCTTCCTGGCGGTCTGGCGCCAATGTGCCGTGCACGCCAGGCCAGGCTTGCACAACCGCAACGGTTAGAATGGCACCGCCTCTGCAGGCCGCCGCATGCCGCCATCCCCCTTACCTCGACCCGCTGCGGGCTCCGACGCCGAGCGCCTGGACTTTATCGTGGAGACCTGCGGCATCGGCGTGTGGCTCAACCCCATGCCGCTGGGCGCGCTGAGCTGGAACAAGCACGTCAAGGCGCATTTCCACCTGGCGCCCGAGGCCGAGGTCGACATGGCCCTGTTCTACGAGCGCCTGCACCCGGACGACCGGGCGGTCGTGGAGCGGGCGCTGGAGGCCTCCCTGACCAGCCGCGCAATGCTCGACCTGATCTATCGCACCCGCGGGCCGGGCAGCGCCCTCAAGTGGATCCGTGCCGTCGGCCGGCCGACCTTCGATGCCGAGGGCCGTCCGGTCCAGTTCGATGGCATCACCCTGGACGTGACGCGGGAGATGCAGTCCCAGGCCGAGCTGCGCAGCTTCGCCGACACCGCGCCGGCCATGCTGTGGGTCACGGAACCGGACGGCCGCTGCTCCTTCCTGTCGCAGGGCTGGTACGACTTCACCGGCCAGGACGCGTCACATGCGCTGGGCTTCGGCTGGCTGGAGGCGGTGCACCCCGACGACCGCGCTGCCGCACGCCAGGCCTTTCTCGAGGCCAACGCCGGCTTCCGTGCCTTCCAGCTCGAGCATCGGCTGCGCCGGGCCGATGGGCGGTGGCACTGGGTCATCGACGCGGGGCAGCCGCGCTTCGACGAGGCGGGGACCTTCCTGGGCTTCGTCGGCTCGGTGACGGACATCCACGAGCGCCGGCTGGCCGAGCAGCGCCTGCGCGACAGCGAGGAGCGGTACCGCGGCTTCGTCGCCAACAGCACCGAGGGCATCTGGCGGATCGAGTTCGATCCGCCGGTGGACACGCGGCTGCCGCCGGCCGAACAGGTGTCGCTGATCTACCGCCAGGGGCGCTTTGCCGAATGCAACGACGCATTCGCCCGCATGTACGGCTTCTCGGCCGCCGCCGAGCTGGAGGGCCAGAGCCTGTCCCTGATGCTGCCGCAACAGCAGGCGGGAGCGCGGGCCTACCTGGAGGCCCTGATCGCCCAGGGCTACCGCGCTAGCGAGGTCGAGTTCGAGCAGCGCGACCGCGGGGGCCGCACCCTGCACTTCGCCAACAGCCTCACCGGCGTGCTGGAGAACGGCTGGCTGGTGCGCGCCTGGGGCACGCAGCGCGACATCACCGACCGCAAGCGGGCCGAGCAGGCGCTGCTGGAGGCTGACCGGCGCAAGGATGACTTCCTTGCGACACTGGCGCATGAGCTGCGCAACCCGCTCGCGCCGATCCGTAACGCCGTGGAACTGCAGCGCCGGCTGCCGCCCGGGCACCCCGCCCTGCCGCGCCAGCGCGACCTGATCGATCGCCAGGTCAGCCACCTCACCCGCCTGGTCGACGACCTGCTGGACGTCAGCCGCATCACCCGCGACAAGCTCGAGCTTCGCCGTGTCCCGGTGGCAGTGGCCGACCTGGTGCGCGACGCCGTGGACAGCTGCCGTGCCGACCTGGACGCCGGCCGCCATGCGCTGGCGCTGGACCTGCCGGCGCAGCCGCTGACCGTGCAGGGCGACCCGGTGCGGCTGGTGCAGATCCTGGGCAACCTGCTGGGCAACGCCGCCCGCTACTCGCCGCCTGGCACGCCGGTGCGGCTGGCGGTGCGCGCCGAGGCACCGGAGGTGGTGGTCTTCACCGTGACCGACCAGGGCGAAGGCATCGCGCAGGACGACCTGCCGCGCCTGTTCGACCTGTTCTTCCAGGCGCGCCGCGGCAGCGACCGGCCGCACGGCGGCCTGGGCATCGGTCTGTCGCTGGTCCAGCGGCTGGTTCAGCTGCATGGCGGCACCGTGCGCGCCAGCAGCGCCGGGCCGGGCCGGGGCAGCGAGTTCGAGGTGCGCCTGCCCAACCCTGCAGCGGCAGCGGACGTGCCGGCCGAGGCGGCCATGCGGCTTCCTGCACCGCAGCCGGCAGGCCCCGCGGCGCGCGTGCTCGTGGTCGACGACAACCGGGACGCCGCCGACACGCTGGCGGCGTGGCTGGACGTGATGGGCTGCGAGACGGCCACGGCCTACGACGGCCAGGAAGGGCTGGAGAAGGTCGCTGCCATGAAGCCCGATGCCGTGGTGCTGGACCTGGGCATGCCTCGGTTGGACGGCTGGCAGGCGTGCGAGCGCATCCGGCAGCTGCCCGGAGGCGGCGAGATGCTGCTGGTGGCGGTCTCGGGGTGGGGTCAGGAGCGTGATCGCCAGCGCACCGCGCGCGCCGGCTTCGACGCCCACCTGGTCAAGCCCATAGCGCCGGACGCCCTGCTCGAACTGGTGTACCGCCACCGCCGCCGCTGAAGCGGCTGCGGGCTCAGGGCGCGGTGAAGGCGGCGCCCACGGCGATGCGCACCGGCTTGCCCGCGGCCATCAGCAGCCCGTCCCCGGCGTTGTCCATCAGATCCAGCTTCAGCTGGTACTCGCCCTTGGGCGGCTGCAGCCAGACCTCGGTCTGGCCCTGGCGGAAGTCCAGCACCTCGGGCCGCTGGCCGGCGCGCTCCAGCGTCAGGCGGAAGTGCCCGGTGCCGGGCACGGCCGGCGCCACGTGCGAGACGTTGTAGCCGCTGGCATGGAACTGCACCCGGAAAGGCGCCCTCAGCGTCTCGCCGTCGGCCGGGCTCAGCACCTCGATGCGCTTGGGGCCCAGCAGATCGGGCGCCGCCACCTTGTTCTGCCGGGTGACCGTGACCTTCACCGGCTTGCTGTAGACGAAGTACGGGATGTGCCCCTGGTCGGCCAGCAGCAGGTTCAGCGTGTAGGTGCCGGGCTTGAGGTCCAGCACATGCTCCATCTGGCCCTTGCCGAAGTGGATGTACTGGTCGGTGAAAGGCAGCGGCTTCTTGAAGTCCAGCGGCAGCGGCTGGTTGACCAGCAGGTGGTGGTGCCCGGCGCGGCCGGCGGTCTTGCTGGCCGGCACCAGGCCGCGCATGGACAGGCCGAAGCGCGCCACGAAGGGCGACTCCACCGTCATGCCGTCCTTGAGGTTGGTGAAGTACGCATCCGGCTGGCGGCTGGGCGCGGGCACCACCCAGGGATGGCTGACCACTTCCGATTCGACCGGCGCGGTCGCGGCCACGGGCTGGCCGGGCGCCTGGGCACCGGCTGGACCGTAAAAAAGAGCCGCAGCCAGCAAGGCATAAGAGAGCACGGGAGAGCGAACCGGCGTATGCATACTTTTCACCTCATTAAAAGAGAGAGCACTTCCTTATACGCAGCCGCAAAGCTTTTGGTTCTTTTTGTTACAAATAAGCTGGCAACGAACACGGGCTGAGCAAATTTCCACGCCGTCCCAAATTGCTCAAACCGCTGCCCCGGCGCCCGGCTAGCATTCGCGCCTGCCGAGGAGACCTGGACTTGCCCCACATCACCAACATCGAAGACCTGCGCGTGCTGGCGAAAAAACGCGTGCCGCGCATGTTCTACGACTACGCCGACTCCGGCTCCTGGACCGAGAGCACCTACCGCGCCAATGAAGCCGACTTCAACCGCATCCTGCTGCGCCAGCGGGTGGCGGTGAACATGGAAGGCCGCAGCACCCGCACCCGGATGGCCGGCCAGGAGGTGGCGATGCCGGTGGCCATCGCGCCCACCGGGCTGACCGGCATGCAGCACGCCGACGGCGAGATCCTGGCAGCGCGCGCGGCCAAGAAGTTCGGCATCCCGTTCACGCTGTCGACCATGAGCATCTGCTCGATCGAGGACGTGGCGCGCGGCACCGACCACCACCCGTTCTGGTTCCAGCTGTACGTGATGCGCGACCGCGGCTTCATCGAGCGGCTGATCGACCGCGCCAAGGCCGCCAACTGCTCGGCCCTGGTGCTGACGCTGGACCTGCAGATCCTGGGTCAGCGCCACAAGGACATCAAGAACGGCCTGTCGGCGCCGCCCAAGCTCACCCTGCCCAACATCCTCAACCTGATGACCAAGCCGCGCTGGTGCCTGGGGATGCTGGGCACCCAGCGCCGCCAGTTCGGCAACATCGTGGGCCACGTCAAGGGCGTGGAGAACATGGGCTCGCTGGCCGAGTGGACGGCCAAGCAGTTCGACCCGGCGCTGTCGTGGAACGACGTGGAGTGGATCAAGAAGCGCTGGGGCGGCAAGCTGATCCTCAAGGGCGTGCAGGACATCGAGGACGCGCGCCTCGCGGTGGACTCCGGCGCCGACGCCGTGATCGTCTCCAACCACGGCGGGCGCCAGCTGGACGGCGCCCCCTCCTCCATCTCCGCCCTGCCGGCCATCGCCGACGCGGTGGGCAGCCGCATCGAGGTGCACATGGACGGCGGCATCCGCTCCGGCCAGCACGTGCTCAAGGCCGTGGCCCTGGGCGCGCGCGGCACCTACATCGGCCGCGCCATGCTGTACGGCCTGGGCGCCATGGGCGAGGCCGGCGTGACGCGCGCGCTGGAGATCATCCACAAGGAGCTGGACCTGTCGATGGCCTTCTGCGGCCGCACCGACATCAACACGGTGGACAAGGGCATCCTGCTGCCGGGCAGCTGGCAGCACCTGGAAAGCCGCCAGTAGCCGGCGGCGCTCAGTTGATGCGCTTGGCCGAGGGGCCGAGCGTGAAGAAGAAGGTGGCGCCCTCGCCCGGCCGGGCCTGCGCCCAGACCCGCCCGCCGTGGCGCAGCGCGATGCGCTGCACCGTGGCCAGGCCGATGCCGCTGCCCTGGAAATCGGCTGCCGGG
Source organism: Ramlibacter tataouinensis TTB310 (assembly GCF_000215705.1). NCBI lineage: Bacteria > Pseudomonadati > Pseudomonadota > Betaproteobacteria > Burkholderiales > Comamonadaceae > Ramlibacter > Ramlibacter tataouinensis. The sequence goes on from NC_015677.1 coordinate 3,075,216, forward strand.
TGCAGTCGCTGGAACGGGCTGAACAGGTGGCGCGCGTGGGCCATGTCGAAGCCCACGCCGTTGTCGCTCACGTAGAAGGCGCGCTCGCTGCCCGCCTCCAGCGGCTGGCGGCCGACCTCGATGCGCGCGTGTTCCTGCCGCGCCGTGAACTTCCAGGCGTTGCCGATCAGGTTGGCCAGCAGCTGGCGCACCAGGCGCGGGTCGCCCATGGCCTGCAGGCCGGGCTGCACCACGAGCTCGACCCGTCGGCCGGGCGTGGACTCCTGCAGCTCGGCGGCGATTTGGCGAGCCAGAGCGCTGACGTCCACCAGCTCGTGCCAGATCTCGGCGCGGCTCACCGTGGCCAGCGCCAGCAGGCCGTCGATCAGTACGCTCATCTGCCGCACGCCGGCACGGATGCGGGTGAGGAAGTGGCGCGAGCGGTCGTCCAGCTGCGCGTGCGCGCGCGCCCACAGCTCGTGGCTGAAGCCGTCGATGGTGCTCAACGGCGCGCGCAGGTCGTGCGACACCGAATAGGAAAAGGCCTCGAGCTCGCGGTTGGCCCGCTCCAGCGCCTGCTCCAGTTCCTTCTGCGGCGTGATGTCGGCCCAGTAGCCGGTCCACAGGATCGAACCGTCGGCCTCGCGCCGCAGGATGGCGCTGCTGTGGACCCAGCGCTGCACGCCGTCGGCTCCGGTGACGCGGTAACGCTGGTCGAAAGGCTGCAGCGTGCGCTCGGCCTCCAGCGCCGCCTCCTGCACCCGCCGCCGGTCCTCGGCGGCCATGGTGCGGAACACGATGCGCGGGTCCCGCCGCATGGCTTCGGCGCTGAAGTCGCGCACCCGCCGGGTGTTCTCGCCGACGTAGACGCAGCGCCGGCGCCGGCCCTCGTCCCAGCTCTTCATCTGCCACACGACGATGGGCAGGTTGTCCACCAGATCCGACAGGCGCCGTTCCGCGGCCCGGCGCACGCCGGCCTGGTACACCGCGACCGCATAGGCCGGCACCAGGATCAGCAGGCTCAGCAGGATGGCGACGCCCAGGAAGCGCAGCGCCTGCTGCTGGCGCTCCAGCGCGCTCCCCTGGCGCTGCGCCAGCAGACCCAGCTCCTCGCCGCGCAGGGCTTCGGTCATGTGCTGGACCTGCTCGTCCACCGTGGCGCCCACCATGGACGCCTCCACCGCCGGGACGGGCCCGCCCCGCGCCCAGTCCCCGGCCAGCCCGCGCAACCGGTCCACGCGCGCCTGCTGGCCCGGGTTTTCCGCCGTCCGCGCCTTCAGATGCTCCAGCACGGACAGGAACCTCGCGACCTCGGCATCGCGCTCCTGAAGGTGCTTGCGGATGCCGGTCAGCTCCCAGCTGCGCTGGGCCGAGTCCGCCAGGGCGAAGTGCAGGCGGGCCCGGGCGATCTCGTTGAGCACCTCCTGCGTATGGCCGACCGACTCCGAGGCCGCCTGGCCCTTGACCGCCACGTCGTACAGCGACGCCCACAGCACCAGCAGCAGCCCGGCGGCAGCGGCGAAGGACAGGTGCATGGCCGCCCGCGGCCAGGTGCGCTCCACCCCCAAGATCTGCTTCCTTCCAACAGCAACGGCAACCGGTAGAGCATGGCACGCGGCCGCACCGGCTGTCCAGCAACCTTCAAAATCCAGGGTCATGGATTCGCCGCGCCGCATCGCCCACCTGGACATGGACGCCTTCTTCGCGTCGGTCGAGCTGCTGCGCTACCCGCAGCTCAAGGGCCTGCCGGTGGTGATCGGCGGCGGCCGGCGGCGGGTGGACGAGATGATCCGCGAGCGCTGGGCCGGCCGGCCGCTGTCCGAGATCCCGCCGGAGGCCTTTCCGCGCCTGAAGGACTACGCAGGCCGTGGCGTCATCACCACGGCCACCTACCCGGCCCGCCAGTTCGGCGTGGGCTCGGCCATGGGCATGATGAAGGCCGCCAAGCTGTGCCCCCAGGCCCTGGTGCTGCCGGTGGACTTCGACGAGGTGCGCCGGTTCTCGCGCGCCTTCAAGGCCACCATCCGCGAGATCGCGCCGGTGGTGGAGGACCGCGGCATCGACGAGGTCTACATCGACTTCACCGAGGTGCCGGGCGGCCAGCGCGAGGGCGGCCGGGTGCTGGCCCGGCTGATCCAGAAGGCCATCTTCGAGCGCACGGCGCTGACCTGCTCGATCGGCGTGGCGCCCAACAAGCTGATCGCCAAGATGGCCAGCGAGTTCAACAAGCCCAACGGCATCTCGGTGGTCCATGGTGAGGACGTGCAGCGCCTGATTTGGCCGCTGCCGGTGCGCAAGATCAACGGCATCGGGCCCAAGGCCGAGGCCAAGCTGCACCGGCTGGGGCTGACTGCCATCGGCGACATCGCCGCGCGCGAGCGCGAGTGGCTGGTCGGGCATTTCGGCAAGAGCAACGGCGCCTGGCTGCACGATGCCGCCTGGGGCCGCGACGACCGGCCGGTGGTGACCGAGAGCGAGCCCGTGTCCATGAGCCGGGAAACCACCTTCGAGCGCGACCTGCATGCGGTGCGCGACCGAGCCGAGCTGGGTGCCATCTTCACCGACCTGTGCGAACGGGTGGCGGGCGACCTGCAGCGCAAAGGCTACGTGGGCCGCACCATCGGCATCAAGCTGCGCTACGACGACTTCCGCATCGCCACGCGCGACCAGACGCTGCCGCTGTACACCGCCGACGCCAGGACCATCCGCCAGGCCGCCGGCCAGTGCCTCAAGCGGGTGGACCTGACGCGCAGGCTGCGCCTGCTGGGGGTGCGCGTGGGCAAGCTGGCGCGCGCGGACTCGGCGCCGAACCAGGCCTTGGCCCTGTCCGCAACCGCCCCGACGGTGGCAGCAGAGCCCCGCCCCGCGACGATGGACCTGTTCTGAGCCCGCTCCCGCACCTCAGCGCGGGGGGTGGGCGTGGCCGCCCTCCAGCTCGTCGAGGATGGGGCAGTCCGGCCGCTGGTCGCCCTGGCAGCAATGGACCAGGTGCTGCAGCGTGGCGCGCACCGCCTGCATCTCGGCGATGCGGCGGTCCAGGTCCTGCACATGGCGGCTGGCGATGCGGCGCACGTCGGCGCTGGAGCGCCGGCGGTTCTGCCACAGCTTGAGCAGGTCGGCGATCTCCGCCATGGAAAAACCCAGGTCGCGCGCGCGCCGGATGAAGCGCAGCGTGTGGACCTCGCGCTCGGTGTACTGGCGGTAGCCCGCGTCGGTGCGCTGCACCGCCGGCAGCAGGCCCAGCGACTCGTAGTGGCGCACCATCTTGGCCGAAACGCCCGAGCGCCGGGCCGCCTGGCCGATGTTGAAGTGGGCGGCATCCATCAGCGGCCCCCCCGCCAGCGGCGCAGCATCAGCGCATTGCTCACCACGCTCACGCTGCTGAACGCCATCGCCGCGCCAGCGATCACGGGGCTGAGCAGGCCGAAGGCGGCCAGCGGGATGCCCACCACGTTGTAGACGAAGGCCCAGAACAGGTTCTGGCGGATCTTGGCGTAGGTGCGCCGCGAGATGTCCAGGGCGTCGGCCACTAGGGAAGGGTCGCCGCGCATCAGCGTGATGCCGGCGGCATGCATGGCCACGTCGGTCCCGGTGGACATGGCGATGCCCACATCGGCGGCGGCCAGGGCCGGCGCGTCGTTGATGCCGTCGCCCACCATGGCCACGGTGCGGCCGCCGGCCTTGAGCTCGCCGACGATGCGGGCCTTGTCCTCGGGCAGCACCTCGGCACGCACCTCGGACATGCCCAGCTGGCGGGCCACCACTTCGGCGCTGCCGCGGTTGTCGCCCGTGACCAGCACCGCCTGCACGCCCTGGCTGCGCAGCTTGCGGATGGCTTCGGGCGCCGCCGCCTTCAGCGCGTCGCCGAAGGCCAGCAGGCCCGCCAGCTTCGCAGTCCCGGTCACATCAGCCACCCAGGACACGGTACGCCCCTGGGTCTGCAGCGTGGCGGCCAGGCCCCCCAGGTCGCCAAGGTCCACCCCCAGTTCCCGCATGAAGCGGCTGCTGCCCAGCCGCAGTTCCCGACCGTCCACCGTAGCCGCCATGCCGCGTCCGGCGATGGCGCGCACGTTCGATGCTGGTCGCGACGGCCCCGGCTCCTGCCGCGCGGCCTCGAGCACCGCCCGGGCCAGCGGGTGCTCGCTGCCGGACTGGATCGATGCGGCCAGGGTCAGCAAAGCCCGGCGGTCGCCATCGGTCGCCCGCACCTCCACCAGCTGCGGCCGGCCCTCGGTCAGCGTGCCGGTCTTGTCGAAGGCCACGACCCGGACCTGGTGTGCGACTTCGAGCGCCTGCGCGTCCTTGATCAGGATGCCGTGCCGCGCGGCCACGCCGGTGCCGGCCATGATGGCGGTGGGCGTGGCCAGGCCCAGCGCGCACGGGCAGGCGATCACCAGCACGGCCACGGCGTTCAGGATGGCCGCCTCCCAGTGGCCGGTGAGCAGGCCCCAGCCGAGCAGCGTCAGGGCCGCGATGCCGACCACCACCGGCACGAACACCTCGCTGACCCGGTCCACCAGGCGCTGGATGGGCGCCTTCCCGGCCTGCGCGGATTCCACCATCCGCACGATGCGCGCCAGCGTGGACTCGGCGCCCACGGCGGTGGTGCGCACCAGCAGCAGGCCTTCGGCGTTGACCGAACCGCCCGTGACCGGGTCGCCCTCGTGCTTGGCCACCGGCAGGCTCTCGCCGGTGATCAGCGATTCGTCGACCTGGCTCGAGCCCTCGACGACCTGGCCGTCCACCGGCACCCGCTCGCCGGGGCGGATCACGACGGTGTCCCCCACCGCGACCTTCGCGACGGCCACTTCGGCTTCCGTACCGTCGCCGCGGCGTATGCGGGCGGTCTCCGGCCGCAGCGCGTTGAGCGCGCGGATGGCCTCGGTGGTCTGCCGCTTGGCACGGTCCTCCAGCCACTTGCCCAGCAGCACCAGCGTGATCACCACGGCCGAGGCCTCGAAGTACAGGTGCGGCGTGCCGTGCCCGGCATGCGCCAGCAGCAGGTAGACGCTCAGCCCATAGCCGGCCGTGGTTCCCAGCGCGACCAGCAGGTCCATGTTGCCCGTGCGCGCCTTGAGCGCCTTCCAGCCGGCCCGGTAGAAGCGCGCGCCCAGCCAGAACTGCACCGGCGTGGCCAGCGCCAGCTGAAGCCAGCCGGGCAGCATCCACTCCTGGCCGAACAGCAGGCCAAGCATCGGCAGCACCAGCGGGAACGACAACGTGGCGGCAACTGCCACGGGCCACCATGGACGACCTTCGCTGCGCCCGGCTGCCCCGGCCTGGGAGCCGGTGGCCACGGTCGGGCGGGCCCGGTAGCCGGCTTTTTCGACGGCGGCGACCAGCGTCGCCGCTGTCGTCTCGACGGAGGCGACCCTGACCTCGGCCTTCTCGGTGGCGAGGTTGACTCCGGCGGCCAGCACGCCGGGCACCTTCCTGAGCACCTTTTCGACGCGTGCCACGCAGGAGGCGCAGGTCATGCCCTCGATGTCCAGCGGGATGCTGCGTTCGGGCACGGCGTAGCCGGCCTTCTGCACCGCCGCACGCAGCGTGTCCAGCGACACGCCGGGTCCGGTCGTCACCGTGGCGGCTTGCGTCGCGAGGTTGACGGTGGCATCCTGCACGCCCGGCACGGCGCGCAACGCCTTCTCCACGCGCGCGACGCAGGAGGCGCAGGTCATCCCCTCCACCGGCAGGGTCCAGTCCTGGGGTGGCCGGTTCGGGACGGTCAGGGTGGCAGTGCTCATGGCTCATCTCCATCACAGGTTGGCAATGGAGCCAGTCTCAACCCTCCCATCATGGCAAGGTCAAGGGCCGTGGCGGCGAATCCATGGGCGGCATGCGGGATTGCGCGTTTGCCTACGAGCGCCTGCCTTCGTAGCGCTGGTAGACCGCCGCGCTGCCGTCCCGGGCCAGCAGCATGACGTTGTAGGCATCCCGGCGGCCGCCGTACAGCGGCGAATCCATGCCCGGCGAGCCCACCGGCATGCCCGGTACCGACAGCCCGACGGCCCCGGGCTTCTCCTTGAGCAGCCGGTGGATCTCACGCGCCGGCACGTGCCCTTCGATGGCGTAGCCGCCGATCAGGGCCGTGTGGCACGAGCCCCAGCGGTCGGCCACGCCCAGCTTGCCGCGGACGGTGTCGTTGCCGGTGTCGTTGACCCTGACCTTGAAGCCGTTGGCCTCCAGGTGGCTCACCCACTCCTTGCAGCAGCCGCAATCCGGCTCCTTCCAGACCTCGGCGAACACGGCAGGCCGCGCCTGGGCCATCGCGGTGGCCGGCACCGCCAGCAATGCGGCCAGGCCGAGGGAGAACGAACGGCGGTCCAGCGGGCTGGTTCCGATGCGGGTGGCTGTTGCCATGGCAGATTCCTTTCGATCAGGCAGGAGTCGAATTCTCCAGGACGGCCGAAGTTCCGGATCCCGCCGCTGGGTTTGACGCTGGCTGACGCGGTGCTTACATTGCCTCAAGCCATGACGCTCGCCGAACTCCATCGCATCAAGCAGTGGCAGCTGGCGCACCGGCGCGACCATCCGCTGGAGTACCACTGCTGGGACGGCGTGCTGACGCTCTGGCTGATGGGCTGGATCGGCTGGCTGCCTGCGCTGGCTCTGGACCAGCTGTGGGCCCTTCCCCTGTGCCTCCTGGGCGCCGCCAGCCCCAACCTGTACGTGGCCTGGCGCGCCAGCGCCCACCAGCGGCGGCGCCTGCGCTGCGACTGGCTGCAGGGCTGACAGACCGCCAGGCCCCGCAGGTTGCTGCGGTAGCGGCTGCCTGCTTGTCGTGGCGTTGAATCCGATGAGCCAACGAGTGCGTAAGTATTCGTAACTCAATCCGGAAGGAGCTCCATGAAGACGACATCGATCGCCAGCGCCCTGGTGCTGGCCTGGTCCGCCTGCGGCACGGCCGCCCTGGCCGACACCGGCAAGCTGGTGCTGACCGGCGGCGTCAGCAGCATCGACGGCGCGGCCGGCGGTGGCCTGACCCCCTGGGCGGTCATCGGCAGCAACGCCACGGAGGGCGAGATCGGCGCCTCGGCGCACATCTCCCGCCTGAGCACCCAGGACTACGGCCTGACCACCTACGGCGCCACCGTCGGCCTGTACGACCGGGTGGAGCTGTCGCTGGCCCGCCAGGACTTCGACGCCTCGCCGACGCTGGCCCTCAACGGCATCGCGCCGTTCGGCGTCGCACCGGGCGAGCACCTCAGGATGGACATCGCGGGCGTCAAGGTCCGCCTGGCGGGCGACGCCATCCTGGAGAGCGATTCGCTGCTGCCCCAGGTGTCCGTGGGTCTGCTGCACAAGCGCGTGCAACCCGGTTCGCTGGGTTCCGTGCTGGACTTCCTGGGCACGCGCCGCAGCGGCACCGACTTCTACGTCAGCGCCACCAAGCTGTTCCTGGGACAGGGCCTGCTGCTCAACGCCACCTTGCGCAACACCAACGCCAACCAGAACGGCCTGCTGGGCTTTGGCACTGCCTCGCCCGGCCGCGACAGCCGCCGCTGGCAGCCGGAACTCTCGGCCGCGCTGCTGCTGCGCCGCAACCTGGCGATCGGCGCCGAGTACCGCCACAAGCCCAACAACCTCGAGGCCTTGGGCCGCGCCGCCGGCCTGGGCGGCGCGCTGCGCGAGGACAGCTGGAAGGACATCTTCGTCGCCTGGGCGCCGAGCAAGCACCTGTCCCTGACGCTGGCCTATGTCCAGCTGGGCCGCGTGGTGCCGGGCATCACGTCCGGCCGCGACCAGAGCGGTGCTTACCTCTCCGCCCAAGCGGCGTTCTGAACCTGGAGCAAATCCATGAAAAAGCTGATTCTGGCCATCGCCCTTCTGTCCGCTACCGGCGCCTGGTCGCAAACGGCGTCTGCCGATTCCCTGTACGCCGCGTTCGGCGAGAAGGCCGGCCTGGTCAGGCTGATGGACGACTTCGTCCAGCGGCTCGAGGCGGACGGCCGCACGGCCCCCCACTTCAAGGACGCCAACAAGCAGCGCCTGAAGGAACAGTTGGTCGACCAGGTGTGTCAGCTGAGCGGCGGCCCCTGCGTGTATCGCGGCGCTGACATGAAGACGGCGCACGCCAACCTGGACATCCGCAAATCGGACTTCAATGCCCTGGTTGAGGTGCTGCAGCAGTCAATGGACGCCCAGGGCATCCCGTTCCGCGTGCAGAACCAGCTGCTGGCCAAGCTGGCGCCCATGCACCGTGACACCATCACCGTGCGGTGACGCCATGGTCGGCAACTGGCACGACCGTCGGGCGGCGCTGACCTTGGCGGCCGCACTGGCCCTGGGCACCGCTGCCCACGCCGCCACCATCACGGTGGCGGTGGTGGACCGCGAGGGCAAGCCGGTGCCCGAGGCCGTGGTGGTGCTGTCGCCCTCCGCCGGCGGCCAGCCGCGCACGCCACTGCCCGGCCATGCCCTGGTAGTGCAGCAGAAGATGCAGTTCCTGCCGGCCGTCACGCTGCTGCCCGCGGGCGGACGGGTGATGTTCGTCAACGAGGACAGCTGGGAACACCATGTGCGCGGCACGGCCGCCGGCATCGCCGAACTGAACGCCGCCCCGGCGCACAAGGGCTTCGAGCTGCGCCTGGACGGCAAGTCCGCCGGCAAGGAGGCCAAGACGGCGGAGGTCACGCTGGACAGGGCCGGCGCCATGCTGCTGGGCTGTCACCTGCACGGCTCCATGCGCGGCCACATCTATGTGGCGGACTCGCCCTGGGCCGCCAAGACCTCGCCGGACGGCCAGGCGGTGTTCGACGACGTGCCCGCGGGCGCCGTACGGGTTCGGGTCTGGCACGCCGAACAGCTGATCGACCTGCCGGTCCAGACCGCCAGCCCCGCCGAGGCCGCGCCGGCGCGGCTCAACTTCCAGCTGCAGGTGGTGCCGCGCCGGCGCCGGACCTGAGGCCTAGGGCCTGCCCACGGATGTTTTGCGGGACGCGTTGGACCCACAAAGGCCGCGCGCAAGGCGCGTGGGCGCAGCCGGGCTGGCCGCCCGGCCTAGGAGGGCAACGCTGCATGGCGCGCTTGTGGGCCCGCTCGCGCCCGCAAAACATCCGTGGACAGGCCCTACCGCCGCGTCGGCCAGCGTGCGGTGAACACCACCCAGGGCGCGTGGTACTCGTACACCAGCGTGCCGCCATGGCCGCGCGCGATCTCGCGCGCGATGTACAGGCCCAGCCCCAGGCCGGTCCGGTTGCGGTCGTTGCCCAGGGACTGCCGCTTGAACGGGGCGAACAGCCTGCCCGTCAGCGCCGGCGGGATGGGGGGCGCCTGGTTGCGCACCTGCAGCACCACCTCGCCGCCTTCCCGCCGCACCACCAGGACGATGGGCCGGTCAGGCTCGCCATGGTGCCGGGCATTGCTCAGCAAGTTGCCCAGCAGCTGCGCCAGCCGGTCGGCATCCGCCGGGGCGGTGAAGGCGGGCGCGATGTCGCGCTCGATGGCCAGCCCCGGATGGGCCAGCAGCTCGTCGTCGGCGATGTCATGGGCCAGCTGCGGCACGTCCACCGGGGCGAACGAGAAGCCCAGGCCCAGGCCGGCCTGCAGGCGCGAGGTGTCCAGCACCTGCGCGATCAGCCGCTGCATGCGCGTGCTGGAACGCTGGATGCGGTGCCCCAGCGCCGACGCATCCGCGCCCCGCGCCAGCCCGTGCGCCGCCATGCTGATCGTCTGCAGCGGGGTGCGCAGGTCGTGGCCCAGCACGGCCAGCATCTGGTCGCGCGCACGGCTGAGTTCGGCATGGCGCGCGCCGACGGCCCGGGCCAGCTCGCCCTGCAGCTCCCGGGCCATTTCCAGGTCCGCCGCGGACCACGGCACCGCCTTGCCCCGCACTTCCTCGCGCCAGGTCTCGAACGAGCCGCGCGGCGTCAACCGGGGTCCGAGCGGGCCGCTGGTGTAGATCTTCTCCGGGGGGCCCGCCCATGCCACCGTCTCCACCTGCTCGCGCCGCAGCAGCGCCAGCCAGGCGGGCGCATCCCGGTCGAAGCGCAGGGCGAGCAGGCCGCACCAGGCGCCCAGCGGCTGCGCCAGCGCCGGCGGCACGCCCTGCAGCGAGTCCCGCGCGATCAGCTCGCCGGCCTCGGACGGCAGCGTGGCGTCCAGATGGCCCAGCAGCGCCCGCACGGCCTGCGCAGGCGCCGCGCCGTGCACGGACAGCTCCTCGCCCTCGAGCAGCACCACGGCCTGCGCCGAGAACTCGTGCGCCAGCGCGGGCACCAGCGGCAGCAGCGCCGCCAGCGAATCCTCGGCATGCAGCATGCGCTCGACCATGCGCGCCCGCAGGCTGGCGGCGCTGGCCGCGCGCGCGGCCAGCTCGCCATGCAGCAGGCTCTGCACGTTGGCGGCGACGATCTGCGCCAGCACCTCGCAGGCCATGCGCACCCCGTAGCGCACGCGCCTGGGCGCCATGTGATGGCAGGCCAGCATGCCCCAGAGCCGCCCGCCGACCACGATGGACACGCTCATGGACGCTCCCACACCCATGTTGCGCAGGTACTCGATGTGGACCGGCGAGACGCTGCGCAGGTGGCAGTGGCTCATGTCCAGGGGCTGGGGCGGCGTGCCCAGCACGGGCACCGCCGTCGCGTGGACGTCCGCGATCACGCGCAGCGTGTTGAGCAGGTAGAGCCGGCGCGCCTGCGCCGGGATGTCGCCGGCGGGGTAGCGGTGGCCCACCAGGGGCGGCAGCGCCGGCGCGCGCGCCTCGGCCACCACGTCGCCGCTGTCGTCGGGGCGGAAGCGGTAGGCCATGACCCGGTCGAAGCCGGTCAGCGCGCGCACCTCCTGCACGGCGGTCTCCAGCAGGGCATCGATCGAGCGCTGGCGCCGCAGCTTCTCGATGCCGTGATGCGCCTGCGCCGCGAAGTCCGCGCGCTCCTGCTCGTTGTCGGCGCGCGGCTCGAACTCGCCCACCACCAGGCGGCCGACCCGGTGCACGACCATGTCGAAACGGCGGTCGCCCAGCAGCACCTCCCGCTGCAGCGGCAACGGCGGCCACTGCTCGTCGGCCGCGGCCTCCGCCGCGAACGCCTCCCGCACGGCGGCTACCCGGCCGAAGTGCGCCGGTGCTATAGGCTGGCCGACCGCCGGCAGGCCGACGCCCAGCAAGGCCGACGCGTTGCTGCTGGCCCAGGCCAGCCGGCCTTGCAGGTCGAAAGCCAGCAACGCTCCGTGCGGCTGGATGTGCCCGGGGATATGGATGGGTTCGCTGGCGCAGTTGTCGAGCGTGACCGGCTCGGCCGGCCCTTGCACTGCGCCGCTGGTGAAAGTGGCGTACATGGACGGCCCATGCTAGCCGCGTCCCGTGCTGCCGAGCTAAGCCACAGGCGGTCTTGCCTGTCGGACACCGGAAACGCCGCCTGTCGGATTACTGCCGCGCAGTACGCACGTTGGGCGGCAAGGCGCCCGGATGGCTGGTGCGGAAAGGATTGATGTCCAGGCCGCCGCGCCTGGTGTAGCGGGCATAGACCGACAGCTTCACCGGCCGGCAGCGCCGGCGGATGTCCATGAAGATGCGCTCCACGCACTGCTCGTGGAATTCGTTGTGGTTGCGAAAGCTCACCAGGTAGCGCAGCAGGCCGGCCTGGTCGATCTGCGGCCCGCTGTAGCGGATCTGCACGCTGCCCCAGTCCGGCTGGCCGGTCACCAGGCAGTTGCTCTTGAGCAGCTGGCTGACCAGTACCTCCTGCACCGGCTGCTCGTCGAATGCGGCCGTCAGCAGTTCGGGCGCCGGCGTGTACTGGCTGCACTCGATGTCCAGGCGGTCCAGGTTCAGGCCATCCAGCTCATGGATGGGCTCGCGGTCGAACAGCTCCGGCGTCAGCAGCCGCACGCCGACCGAGGACGCCGCCGGCGCGCCGCGCCACACCGCTTCGCTCACATCGGCGCGGATGCGCTCGCGCACCTCGTCGGCGGAGGCGAACGGCGTGTTGCTGAAGCTGCCCAGGTAGAGCTTGAAGGACTTGCTCTCCACGATGTTGGGCGTTTCGCAGGGCACGGTGACATGGGCGATGGCCACCTGCGGCTTGCCGCGCGGCGTGAGCCAGGACAGCTCGAACGCCGTCCACAGGTCGGCGCCGAAGAAAGGGATGGTGTCGGGGGCCAGCCCCAGTTCCTCGCGCTTGGGCGCGCGCGCGATGGGAAACAGCAGCGACGCGTCGTAGCGGTCGCGGTAGTCGGCTGCCTTGCCCAGCAGCGATTGTTCCGGTGTGCGGGTCATGCCCGCGAGGTTATTCGAATCGGCGTTCCCGCAGCCACTTGGTGGCGATCCATTTCTCCCCGGCCAGCACCGGCGCGCCGCCATGCAGCGTGCGGGTGGACGGATGCGGCCGCTCGTAGCTGAAGAACACGCCGTGGCCGCGCTTGGGCGCGACCTCCAGGTGCACGTCGGGGAAGGTGGTGCCACCGCCCTTCTCCGGCTCGCCCAGGTACATCACCAGGGTGCCCACCCGCTGGCCGCCGCGCTTGAGGATGGTGGGCGTGCCGGGCTCGGCCGGGTCGAAGTAGTCGTAGTGCGGCTTGTACTCGGCGCCGGGCCGGTAGTGCAGCACCTGCAGGCCCTCGCCGTTCTCCACCGGCCAGTTCACCAGGCGGGCGATGCGCGCCTCGATGCGGGCCACCAGCTCGTTCTCGCCGCGCTGGAAGAACATGCCGCTGCTGGTGCGGTCCTCGTTGACCTCCTCGCCGCCGGTCTTGGTCGCCACCGTCAGCGAGCGCGCCAGCCGCGGCTTGGCCAGCCCGATCAGCTGCTCGCACTCCTGGTCGGACAGCAGGCTGCCGAACACCACCACGCGCGGGTTGTACATGGCCTGCAGCACGTGGACGCGGCGGTCGCCCCCGTCCAGGTACAGCGGCGATTCGTCCAGCCGGGGATCGGGCACCGGCACCGCCGGCGGCAGCCCCTTCTGCACGGCATGCGACTCCAGGTGGCTGCGCAGCGAGCTTTCCATGGCCTCGATCGCCACCTCCTCGTTCCAGCCCGACTTGATCATGGAGTCGAGCACCGACTCGGCGCTGTGGCCGGCCTGGGCCTGCTCGACGATCCAGCGGCGCAACTCGGGCGTGACCTGCTGCTGTGTCTGTGTGCTCACGATTCGATCCTCCGGCGAAAGACGAGGCGGTCCGGCTGGGACGCGGCCGCGTGGAAGGCATAGCCTTCCAGGTTGAAGCCTTCCAGCTTCCTGGGCGTGGTCACGCGGTGCGTGATGGCGTAGCGCGCCATCAGCCCGCGCGCCTTCTTGGCGAAGAAGCTGATGATCTTGTAGCCGCCGCCCTTCCAGTCCTCGAACACGCAATCGATGACGCGCGCCTTGAGGACCTGGCGGTCCACCGCCTTGGAATACTCCTGCGAGGCCAGGTTCACCACCACGGGCGTCCGGTCGGCGGCCAGGCGCCGGTTCAGGTGCCGGGCGATCTCGGGCCCCCAGAACTGGTACAGGTTGACCGCGCCATTGACCGCCAGGGGCGTGCCCATCTCCAGCCGGTAGGGCTGCATCCGGTCCAGTGGCCGCAGCACGCCATACAGGCCGCTGAGGATGGCCAGGTGCTGCTGCGCCCAGTCCAGGTCGGCCGGCTTCAGCGTCCTGGCGGCCAGCCCGTCGTACACGTCGCCGTCGAAGGCCAGCACCGCCTGTTTGGAATTCTTGACGGTGAAGCGGGGCGACCAGGCCTGGTAGCGCGCCACGTTGAGCGTGGCCAGGCCGTCGCTCAGCGCCATCAGCTGCGCCACCTGCTGCGGCGACTTGGCGCGCAGCACCTCGATCAGCTCGGCCGAACGCTTGCTGAACTGCGGCTGGGTGGCCGGCAGGTCGCCGGCCGGGGTGTCGTAATCCAGCGACTTGGCAGGAGACAACAGGAAAAGCATGAGCCGATTATCGGCGCCAGGCGCCGGTAAGCAGCCACTGCACCGTGGCGGCCACCCCCACCAGCGCGCCGTAGGTGACCATCTTGCCGTCACGGCCGAACCACCACAGGCCGACACCCAGCACCGCCAGGCCCGCCGCGAACACCACCGCCACCTGGGCCCAGGCCGGCGGTGCCGCCGGCCGGTTCAGGCCCAGCAGGCGGGCCGCGGCGACCAGCAGCAGCGCCAGCCCCAGGGCGGGCGCCGCGAAATTGGCGAGGTGGAGCAGGAAGTCGAAAGGGCCCATGCGGGAATCGCGGCAGCGCAGGTGCTTGCCACGGCTGCGAATTTTATAATTCGCGACCATGAGCGCCCACGGCCATCCTGTCGCCTGCCCCTCGAAGGGGCGGTTGGTGCCCCACGGGCGGCCGGGCGGGCACTGATGGCCGTCTGGGCCTTGGGGCTGAACCACACGACGGCTCCGCTGGACCTGCGGGGCCGTTTCGCGTTCGCCATCGACCAGATCGAGCCCACGCTCAAGGCGCTGCGTCAGAGCTTCGACGGCCGCCTGGCGCGCCAGCCCGAGGCCGCCATCCTGTCCACCTGCAACCGCACCGAGATCTATTGCGCCGGCGAGCAGCCGGCGCTGGAGCCCACGCTGGAGTGGCTGGCCCACTCGGGCGGCGTCTCGCCGGCCCTGCTGCGCTCGCATGCCTACACGCTGCAGGATGGTTCGGCCGCGCGCCATGCGTTCCGGGTGGCCGCCGGACTGGACTCCATGGTGCTGGGAGAGGCGCAGATCCTGGGCCAGCTCAAGGACGCGGTGCGGGTGGCCGACCATGCCGGCGCGCTGGGCACCACGCTCAACCAGCTGTTCCAGCGCTCGTTCGCGGTGGCCAAGGAGGTGCGCACCTCGACCGAGGTCGGCGCCCATTCCATCAGCATGGCCGCCGCCGCGGTGCGGCTGGCCGGCCAGCTGTTCGAGGACCTGGGCGGCATCCGGGTGCTGTTCGTCGGCGCCGGGGAGATGATCGAGCTGGCCGCCACGCACTTCGCCGCCAGGAACCCCCGCTCCATCGCCATCGCCAACCGAACCCTGGAGCGCGGCGAGAAGCTGGCCACCCGCTTCGGCGGCGAGGTGATGCGCCTGGCCGACCTGCCGGAGCGGCTGCACGAGTTCGACGCGGTGGTCAGCTCCACCGCCAGCCAGCTGCCCATCATCGGCCTGGGCGCGGTCGAGCGGGCCATCAAGGCGCGCAAGCACCGCCCCATGTTCATGGTGGACCTGGCGGTGCCGCGCGACATCGAGCCCGAGGTCAAGCAGCTGGAGGACGTGTACCTCTACACGGTGGACGACCTGGCCCACGTAGTCCAGACCGGCCAGGCCCAGCGCCAGGCGGCCGTGGCCCAGGCCGAGGCCATCATCGACGCCGGCGTACAGAGCTTCCTGCACTGGATGGAGCAGCGCCGGGCCGTGCCCCTGATCCAGCAGCTCAACGCGCAGGCGGACCAGTGGCGCGCGCTGGAACTGGCCCGTGCCCGCAAGGCGCTGGCCCGCGGCGAGGAGGTCGACGCGGTGCTGGACGCCTTGTCCAGAGGCCTGACCCAGAAGATGCTGCACGGCGCGATGGCCGAGCTCAACGCCGGCGACGCCGCCTCGCGCGAGCAGGCCTCCAACGCCATCCAGCACTTCTTCCTGCGCAAAGAGCGTTAGCTGCGTTGCCCGCATGGCGCCGCATCCTCGGCGTGTCGGCTTTTTGCGCCCTTTGCGCCTTCTGCGTTCCTGACCCCGCTTTCTCTTGTGAAACCCTTTCTCCGCCAGCAACTCGAGCGCTACCCGGTCCGCCTGCAGGAACTCGACTTCTTCCTGCAGCAGCCCGAGGTGGCCCAGGACATGGAGCGTTTTCGCGCCCTGTCGCGCGAGCACGCCGAGGTCAGCGAGGTCGCCGGCCTGTACGAGCGCTTGCGCCGCCGCGAGGCCGACCTGGCCCAGGCGCAGGAGATGCTGGCCGACGCCGACATGGCCGAAATGGCCCGCGAGGAGATCGCCGCCGCCGAGGCCGAGCTGCCGGCACTGGAGGACGAGCTGCAGAAGCTGCTGCTGCCCAAGGACCCGGACGACGTGCGCAACGTCTTCCTGGAGGTCCGCGCCGGCACCGGCGGCGACGAATCGGCCCTGTTCGCCGGCGACCTGCTGCGCATGTACACCCGCTACGCCGAGCGCCAGGGCTGGCGCTGCGAGCTGGTCAGCGAGAGCGAAGGCGAGGTCGGCGGCTACAAGGAGGTGGTGGTGCGGCTGGTGGGCGATGGAGCCTACGGCAGGCTCAAGTTCGAATCCGGCGGCCACCGGGTGCAGCGCGTGCCGGCCACGGAAACCCAGGGCCGCATCCATACCAGCGCCTGCACCGTGGCCGCCCTGCCCGAGCCCGACGAGGCCCAGGCGGTGCAGATCAACCCGTCCGACCTGCGCATCGACACCTTCCGCGCCTCGGGCGCGGGCGGTCAGCACATCAACAAGACGGACTCGGCGGTGCGCATCACCCACCTGCCCACCGGCATCGTCGCCGAATGCCAGGACGACCGCTCCCAGCACCGCAACAAGGCCAGGGCCCTGCAGGTGCTGGCCGCGCGCATCAGGGAGCAGGAACGCGCCGAAAGGGCGGCCAAGGAGGCGGCCACCCGCAAGGGACTGATCGGCAGCGGCGACCGCAGCGACCGCATCCGTACCTACAACTTCCCGCAGGGCCGCGTCACCGACCACCGCATCAACCTCACGCTGTACAAGCTGGGCGCCGTCATGGAAGGCGAGCTGGACGAGCTGGTGGAGGGGCTGCTGCTGGCGCGCAAGGCCGAGCAGCTGGAAGAACTGGAAGCGGGTTTGGCCCCCTCCCCCCGCCGTCCATGACTCTCGCCCAGGCCCTGGCCTCGGCCCAGACCCTGGGCCTGGCGCGGCTGGACGCCCAGCTGCTGCTGCTGCATGCCCTGGGCCGGCGGCAGCAGGAGCGCGCCTGGCTGCTGGCGCATGACACGGACGAGTTGCCCGCGGCGGCAGCCGCGGCCTTCGAGGCGCTGTGCAGCCGCCGCCACCAGGGCGAGCCGCTGGCCTACCTGGTGGGCCACAAGGAGTTCTTCGGCCTGCAGCTGGCGGTGGACCCGCGCGTGCTGGTGCCGCGGCCGGACACCGAGACCCTGGTCGAGTGGGCCGTGGCGCTGCTGGCGGGCCGCGAGCGGCCGGCGGTGGCTGACCTGGGTACCGGCAGCGGCGCCATCGCGCTGGCCCTCAAGCGGCGGGTCCCGGGTGCCCGGGTGCTGGCGGTGGACCGCAGCGCGCCGGCGCTGGCGGTCGCCGCCGGCAACGCGGCCGCGCACGGGCTGGAGGTGGCCTGGCGCCAAGGCTCCTGGCTGGAAGGCCTGGACGGCCCGTTCGACCTGATCGTCAGCAACCCGCCCTACGTGGCGGCGTCCGACCCGCACCTAGCCGCCTTGCGGCACGAGCCCCTGTCGGCGCTGGCCTCCGGCCCCGACGGGCTGGACGACATCCGCACCATCGTGGCGCAAGCCCCGGCGCGGCTGGCGCCGGGGGGCTGGCTGCTGCTGGAGCATGGCTGGGACCAGGCCGAGGCGGTGCGCGCCCTGCTGCGCTCGGCCGGCCTGGCAGCGGTGCGCAGCCGGCGCGACCTGGCCGGCATCGAGCGCTGCTCCGGCGGACAACGGGTTGAATTGGGATAATCCGCACCAACGTCATGACGGGCCCGGCCCGGCGAGGAGATTCCAGTGAGCGACACCCAGCAACGCATAGACCAGCTCGTGAAGGGCAGCGAGGTCCTGCTGTTCATGAAAGGCAGCGCCGCCTTTCCCATGTGCGGCTTTTCCGGCCGCGCCATCCAGATCCTCAAGGCCTGCGGCGTCGACCCCAAGTCGGTGACCACGGTCAACGTGCTGGAGGACGACGCCATCCGCCAGGGCATCAAGGAATACAGCAACTGGCCCACCATCCCGCAGCTGTACGTCAAGGGCGAATTCGTCGGCGGGTCGGACATCATGATGGAGATGTACCAGAGCGGCGAGCTGCAGCAGGTGCTGGGTTCGTCGGCCAGCGCGCAAGGCTGACGCCGGCCGGGATCAGCAGTCGCTCCCTGCGGCTGCCAACACTGTCGGCAAAAGGCCGACACGCGGTTGCGCTTCGCGCTCCCTTCGATTGATGAGTGGCACGGCTTATGCTGGAATCAATCCGGCATGCGCCGCATGCACCGCCCGTTGAAAAGGAGTGTGAATGGAATCGCGCCAACTCGTGCCGCACGACCCGGCGGCGTTCAAGCTGCCCATCGCCAACCTGCGCAACGTCTTCCGTCCGCACGACGTGGAGCGCAAGCTGGCCAAGCTGCCGGCGCGCGACCACGAAAACCTGCGCACCACCTACGAGCGCATGCTCGAGCGCGGGCCCGAGCGTTTCCAGGTCAAGCCCAGCGGCGTGCCCGACATGACGCAGCTGTACGAGCAGCTGCCCAACTTCACCGACGCCCTGGACGACGTCAAGCGCCACGTGGCCCTGTCGCAGGACTGCCGCGACGGCCTGGAAGTCACGCCCATGCTGCTGCTGGGCCCGCCGGGCATCGGCAAGACCCACTTCGCGCGCAAGCTGGCCGACCTGCTGGGCACCGGCATGAGCCTGGTGCCCATGAGCTCCATGACGGCCGGCTGGCTGCTCTCCGGCGCGTCCTCGCAATGGAAGGGCGCCAAGCCCGGCAAGGTGTTCGAGGCCATCGTCGACGGCCAGTACGCCAACCCGGTGATCGTGGTGGACGAGATCGACAAGGCCGCAGCGGATGCGCAGTACGACCCCCTGGGTGCGCTCTACGGCCTGCTGGAGCACGACACGGCCGCCGCCTTCACCGACGAGTTTGCCGAGATCGCCATCGATGCCAGCCAGGTGATCTGGATCATGACGGCCAACGACGAGCGTTGCATCCCCGAACCCATCCTCAACCGGATGAACGTGTTCGAGATCGAGCCGCCCGGCTTCGAGGCGGCGCGCCAGATCGCGCGCAACCTGTACCGCTCGATCCGCGCCGAGCACGGCTGGGGCGCCCGGTTCGAGGAAGAGCCTTCCGACGAGCTGCTCGACCTGCTGGCCGCCCTGGCACCGCGCGAGATGCGCCGGGCGCTGATGACCGGCTTCGGCAATGCCCGGCTCGATGCCCGCGGCGAGATCCGCGAAGCCGACCTGCCCAAGGCCGGCGCCGGCAAGACCAGGCTCGGCTTCCTGCAGTGAGGGGCTAGCCCGGTCTGGCCGGCCGGGCGGCCGGCGGCGTGTCGTTGAAGGCCCAGGCCTTGCGCGCGGCCAGCACGGCGTTCGGGTACTGCGGCTTGCCCCGGCTGCCGTTGTAGCGGCCCAGGGCCATGAACAGGTCGCCGCGCTCGCGGTCGAGGTAGTGCCGCAGGATCACGCAGCCGAAGCGCAGGTTGGTCTGCATGTGGAACAGCTTGCTGGGGTCGCCGTCGCCGATGACGCGGGTCCAGAACGGCATCACCTGCATGTAGCCGCGGGCGCCCACCGGGCTCACGGCGAACTTGCGGAAACCGCTTTCCACCTGGATCAGCCCCAGCACCAGGGGGGTGTCCAGGCCGGCGCGCCGGCTTTCGTACCAGACGCTCTGCAGGAATTCCTTGCGCTCCTGCCAGTCCGCCTTGCGGCGCTGCAGGCGCTGGCTCATCGCACCCAGCCAGCGCAGGTAGGCCAGCTGGGCCTCGGTGTCGCGGAACTGGGGGACGGGCGGCGCCGAGTACGCGACCGCCGAACTGAGCGCCGTGCGCACGGCATCGGCCAGCGGCTCCTCCAGCTGCCGGCCCGCCTCGGCGCGCCGCCCGAAGGCGAGCAGGCCCAGCCCGGCGGGTGCCGACTGCAGGCACCGGCGCCGCGAGATCACGGCTTCAGGCGGCTGCGCAGGAAATCCACGACGCCGGCCACGGGCACCTTGGTGGCGGCGCTGTCGCGCCGGTGCTGGTACTCGAGATGGCCTTCCTTGAGGCCGCGGTCCGACACCACGATGCGATGCGGCACGCCCACCAGCTCCCAGTCGGCGAACATGGCGCCGGGACGCTCGCCGCGGTCGTCCAGCATCACGTCCACCCCCAGCGCGGCCAGCTCCTCGTGCAGCTTCTCGGCCGCGGCCCTGACCTCGCTGCTGCGGTCCATGCCGATGGGGCAGACCACGATGGTGAAAGGCGCGATGGCGTCCGGCCAGACGATGCCGCGCTCGTCGTGGTTCTGCTCGATGGCGGCGGCGGGCAGGCGCGTGATGCCGATGCCGTAGCAGCCCATCTCCATCAGCTGCGGCTTGCCCGACTCGTCCAGGAAGGTAGCGTTCATCGCACGGCTGTACTTGGTGCCCAGGTAGAACACGTGGCCGACCTCGATGCCGCGCTCGATCGCCAGACGGCCCCTGCCGTCAGGCGAGGGATCGCCCTCGACCACGTTGCGGATGTCGGCCACCGCATCCGGCTCGGGCAGGTCGCGGCCCCAGTTCACGCCGGTGAGGTGGAAGTCCTCCTCGTTGGCGCCGCAGATCCAGTCGGCCATCAGGGCGACCTCGCGGTCGGCCACCACCTTGAGCGGCTGCTCCAGGCCGATGGGTCCCAGATAGCCCGGCTTGCTGCCGAAGTGGGCCACGATCTCGGGCACGGTGGCGAAGCGGAAACCGGCGTCCAGCCCCGGCACCTTGCCGACCTTGACCTCGTTCATGTCGTGATCGCCGCGCAGCAGCAGCAGCCACAGCTGCGCGCCCGCCGCCTCGCCCGCCTCGTTGGCGCGGTCGGTGGCCAGCACCAGCGACTTGACGGTGGACTGCAGCGGCACGCCCAGCAGCTGCGCGACGTCGGCGCAGGTGCTCTTGCCGGGCGTGGGCACGCGCTGCAGGGGCCGCGCCGCGGCCGGGCGCGCATGCGAAGGCGCCAGCGCCTCGGCCTTCTCCATGTTGGCCGCGTAGTCGCTGTCCGGGCAGTAGACGATGGCGTCCTCGCCGGTGGCGGCGATCACCTGGAACTCCTCGGACAGGTCGCCGCCGATGGCGCCGCTATCAGCCGCCACCGCGCGGTAACGCAGCCCGAAGCGGTCGAAGATGCGCCTATAGGCCTGGGCCATGGCCTCGTAGCTTTTCTTCGCGGCAGCCACGTCGCGGTCGAAGCTGTAGGCGTCCTTCATGATGAACTCGCGGCCGCGCATCAGCCCGAACCGCGGGCGCCGCTCGTCGCGGAACTTGGTCTGGATCTGGTACAGGTTCTTGGGCAGCTGCTTGTAGCTGCGAAGCTCCTGGCGCGCGATGTCGGTGACGACTTCCTCGCTGGTGGGCTGGACCACGAAGTCGCGATCGTGGCGGTCCTTGATGCGCAGCAGCTCGGGGCCCATCTTGTCGAAGCGGCCGGTCTCCTGCCACAGCTCCGCGGGCTGGATCACCGGCATGGTGCACTCGACCGCCCCGGCCCGGTCCATCTCCTCGCGCACGATGGCCTCCACCTTGCGGATCACGCGCAGGCCCATGGGCATGTAGGTGTAGATGCCCGCGCCGAGCTTCTTGATCATGCCGGCGCGCATCATCAGCCGGTGGCTTGCCACCTCGGCATCGGCCGGTGCTTCCTTGAGGGTGGAGATCAGGAACTGGGATGCTTTCATTCTCGGAACGCGAGCCGCCGGGCGGAGACTGAGCCGCTTGCCGCCCCCGGACCGGCGTGCATAATGAACTCAGTTTAAGAATTGGGGTTTGATTATGCTTGACCGGGACGGCTTCAGGCCCAACGTCGGCATCATCCTGCTGAACCAGAAGAACCAGGTGTTCTGGGGCAAGCGCATACGCACCCACAGCTGGCAGTTTCCTCAGGGAGGCATCGATCGCGGCGAGACGCCGGAGCAGGCGATGTACCGGGAACTGCACGAGGAGGTCGGCCTCAAGCCGGAGCATGTGCGCATCATCGCCCGCACCCGCGACTGGTTGCGCTACGAGGTGCCGGACCGCTACATCCGCCGCGACGCGCGCGGCCACTACAAGGGCCAGAAGCAGATCTGGTACCTGCTGCAGCTGGTGGGGCAGGACTGGAACCTGAACCTGCGCGCTACCAACCATCCGGAGTTCGACGCCTGGCGCTGGAACGACTATTGGGTGCCGCTGGACGTGGTGGTCGAATTCAAGCGCGGCGTCTACGAGATGGCGCTGACCGAGCTGGCCCGCTTTCTCCCGCGCAGCGATCACCGCAACCGCTTCCTGCGCGGCGGCATGCGCCATCGCGAAGGCGGCGCCGGCAACGAGCCGCCGCACGAGGCGGGTGCCGAACCGCAGCTTCCCGCCGCGCCGTTCGAGTTACCGCCGGGAGGCAGCTTCGAGCCCGATCCGCAGACCGCCACCGCGCCGCGGCCGCAGAGAGGCCGCCATGCGCCGTGAGTGGGCGGGCCTGCTGCTGGCGCTAGCCGCTGCAGGCGTGGGCGCGCAGCCGACGCCCGCGAAGCCGCAATCCCAGGAGAGCGAGGCGCCGACGCCGCCGGCGCTGCAGCTGGATCGGTTGATCCCCGTGGACGTGCCGCGCGCCAGCCTGCGCTACGGCATCGACCCTGCCTCCGTCAGCGTCGGGCCGGACGGCATCGTGCGCTACGTGGTGGTGGCCACCAGCGCCAGCGGCGCCGTCAATGCCATCTACGAAGGCGTGCGCTGCGGCACGGCGGAAGTGAAGGTCTACGCGCGCCACAACCCGGACAGCGGCTGGTCCCCGGTGCGCGAACCCGCCTGGCAGCCGCTGCATGGCAACGCCTCGCGCCACAGCCTGCTGATCGCCCGCGGCGGCGTGTGCCAGGGCCATGCGGCCAACGGACCGCCGGAGCAGATCGTTCGTGACCTGGGGGCATCGCCCGACCGGCGCTTTCGCGGCGAGCTGCGCTGAGCGCGCTCCGTCAGCGGGTGACCACCAGGTTGGTGCGGTGGATCATCTCGGGCTCGGCCACGTAGCCGAGCAGCCGCTCGATGTCGGCGGACGGCTTGCGGCACAACAGGCGCGCCTCGGCGCTGGCGTAATTGGCCAGTCCCCGCGCCACCTCGGCACCCGAAGGGTCGCGCACCGCGATCACGTCGCCGCGCGAGAAGTCGCCTTCCACCGCCACCATGCCGATGGGCAGCAGGCTCTTGCCTTCCTGCCGCAGCTTGGCGGCGGCACCCTCGTCCACCATGACCGCGCCGCGCAACTGCAGGTGGTCGGCCATCCAGCGCTTGCGCGCCTGGCTTTTCTGCGTCGGCGCCACCAGCAGGGTGCCGATGGCCTCGCCGGCGAACAGTCGCAGCAGCGCATCGGGCTCGCGTCCCCAGGCGATCACCGTGGAGGCGCCCGAGCCGGCCGCGCGCCTGGCGGCCAGGATCTTGGTGATCATGCCGCCCTTGCCCAGGCTGGAGCCGGCGCCGCCGGCCATGGCCTCCAGCGCCGGATCCCCGGCGCGCGCCTCGTGCACGAAGGCGGCCGAGGGGTCCTTGCGGGGATCCGCCGTGTACAGGCCCTTCTGGTCGGTGAGGATCACCAGCACGTCCGCCTCCACCAGGTTGGCGACCAGGGCCCCCAGCGTGTCGTTGTCGCCGAACTTGATCTCGTCGTTGACGACGGTGTCGTTCTCGTTGATGACGGGCAGCACGCGCAGCCCGAGCAGGGTCAGCAGCGTGGTGCGCGCGTTCAGGTAGCGCTCGCGATCGGCCAGGTCGGCATGGGTGAGCAGCACCTGGGCGGACCCCATGCCGTTCTGGCGCAGCTTGCTCTCGTACATCTGCGCCAGGCCCATCTGACCCACCGCGGCGGCGGCCTGCAGTTCGTGCAGCTGGTGCGGCCGCGTCGCCCAGCCCAGGCGCTTCATGCCTTCGGCGATGGCACCGCTGGAGACCATGATCACCTCGCGCCCCTCGCCGGCCAGTGCCGCGAGTTGGCGGCACCATTCGCCGATGGCCCGCTCGTCCAGCCCCCGGCCGTCGTTGGTCACCAGGCTGGAGCCGACCTTGACCACGATGCGGCGCGCCGCGCGCATCAGCTGCGCGCCGGAAGGCAGGCTGGAAGCCGGTTTCTCGCTCATGTCGGCGGTCGTCACGCCCCGGGCTCGCCGGCAAAGCGCGGATCGACCTGCGCCGGCTGCTCGGCCACGTGCCGGGCCTTGAGGTGCTGGTAGACGGCCTTGATCAGCTCCTCGCAACCCTCGCGCGTGAGCGCGGAGATCTGGAACACCGGGCCCTTGTACCGGAAGCGCTTGACGAAGTCCTTGACGCGCGCCTCGCGCTCGTCCGCCGGGACCATGTCCAGCTTGTTCAGCACCAGCCAGCGCGGCTTGTCGTACAGCGCCTTGTCGTACTTCTTGAGCTCCTGCACGATGGCCTTGGCCTGGGCCACCGGGTCGACACCTTCATCGAACGGCGCGATGTCCACCAGGTGCAGCAGCAGCCGGGTGCGCTGCAGGTGGCGCAGGAACTGGTGCCCCAGGCCCGCGCCTTCGGAAGCGCCCTCGATCAGGCCGGGCACGTCCGCGACCACGAAGCTCTGCTCCGGCCCGACGCGCACCACGCCCAGGTTGGGATGCAGCGTGGTGAAGGGATAGTCGGCGATCTTGGGCCGCGCGTTCGAGATGGCCGCGATCAGGGTCGACTTGCCGGCATTGGGCATGCCCAGCAGGCCCACGTCGGCCAGCACCTTGAGCTCGAGCTTGAGGTGCTTCTTCTCGCCCGGCCAGCCTGGCGTCTTCTGCCGCGGCGCGCGGTTGATCGAGCTCTTGAAGCGCATGTTGCCGAAGCCGCCGTCGCCGCCCTTGGCAATGGTGATCACCTCGCCCGGCTGCAGCAGCTCGTAGAGCACCTCGCCGGTCTCGGCGTCGCTGATGATGGTGCCCACCGGCATCTTGAGCGTGATGTCGTCGCCGGCGGCGCCGAACATGTCCGAGCCCATGCCGTGCTCGCCGCGCCTGGCCTCGTGCCGGCGGGAGAAACGGTAGTCGACCAGGGTGTTGAGGCTGGGGTCTGCCACCGCGTAGACGTGGCCGCCGCGGCCGCCGTCGCCGCCGTTCGGGCCGCCGAATTCCTTGTACTTCTCGTGGCGGAACGAG
The DNA here is from genome assembly GCF_000215705.1 of Ramlibacter tataouinensis TTB310. Classification (NCBI taxonomy): domain Bacteria; kingdom Pseudomonadati; phylum Pseudomonadota; class Betaproteobacteria; order Burkholderiales; family Comamonadaceae; genus Ramlibacter; species Ramlibacter tataouinensis. The sequence goes on from NC_015677.1 coordinate 3,100,145, forward strand.
ACGCAGCCGTTCCCCCCGTCGCCGGCGGCGACGTCGATGTAGGCTTCGTCAACGAACTTCATGGGAAGCGATTTTAGGAAGGGAAACAAAAAAGCCTGCGCGCAGCGCAGGCTTCTCGCGGCGCGAGCCTGGCGATCAGGCCGCCGGCTCGACGCTCACCGTGTGCTTGTTCAGCGCGCCGCGGGTGGCGAACTTCACATGGCCGTCCACCAGCGCGAACAGCGTGTGGTCCTTGCCCAGCCCGACGTTGGTGCCGGGGTGGAACTTGGTGCCGCGCTGGCGCACGATGATGGAGCCGGCGCTGATGAGTTCACCGCCGAAGGCTTTCACGCCGAGCATCTTGGGCTGGGAATCCCGCCCGTTTCGCGTAGAGCCGCCGCCTTTTTTCTGTGCCATGGTTCCTGCTCCTTAGCCAGCGATGGCGCCGATCTGCAGCTCGGTGAACTGCTGGCGATGGCCCTGGCGCTTCTGGTAGTGCTTGCGACGGCGCATCTTGAAGATGCGCACCTTGTCGTGCTTGCCGTGCGCCACGATGGTGGCCTTGACAGTCGCACCGGACACCAGGGGAGTGCCAACCTTGAGCTCGCTGCCGTTGCCGACGGCCAGCACCTGGTCGATCACGATTTCCTGGCCTACGTCCGCAGCAATCTGTTCTACTTTGATTTTCTCGCCGGAGGCAACGCGATACTGCTTGCCGCCGGTTTTTATGACCGCGTACATGAGGACCTCTTGAGAATGCGAGACACGCCCGTGTGTCTTTTCAGAACACGCCGCGCCTCTTCTAAGATCTCCCCGGACGGATTTCCGGAGAGCCCAAGACTATAGCATAGTTTGCGGTTACTCACCTTCGGGGTCATGGAGCGGCCCGCCGCGCAGGGCCCCCTCCCTATAATCGTGGGCCACTCCCCCTGCCCGCCTTGACCGACTCCGCCGCCAGCACCACCTCCGCACTTGCTCTCATCGCCGATGACATGCGCGAGGTCGATGCCGTCATCGCGCAGCGCCTGGATTCGGGTGTTCCGCTGGTCGGCGAGGTGTCGCGCTACCTCATCTCCGCCGGCGGCAAGCGGCTGCGCCCGGCCCTGCTGCTGCTGGTGTGCGGCGCCCTGGGCTACCGCGGACCCCAGCGCTTCAACCTGGCCGCCGTGGTCGAGTTCATCCACACCGCCACGCTGCTGCACGACGACGTGGTGGACGAGTCCACGTTGCGCCGCGGCCGCGCCACGGCCAACCAGAGCTTCGGCAACCCGGCCAGCGTGCTGGTGGGCGACTTCCTCTACTCGCGCGCCTTCCAGATGATGCTCCAAGCCAATGACATGCGGGTGATGGAGATCCTGGCGGAGGCCACCAACGTCATCGCCGAGGGCGAGGTGCTGCAGTTGATGAACACGCATGACGCCTCGCTGGACGAGGCCGGCTACCTGCGCGTCATTCGCTCCAAGACCGCCAAGCTGTTCGAGGCCAGCAGCCGCCTGGGCGCCGTGCTCTCCGGCAGCGCGTCGCCGGTGGAACAGGCCTGCGCCGAGTACGGCCAGGCGCTCGGCACGGCCTTCCAGGTGATCGACGATCTGCTGGACTACGACGGCAATACCCAGGAGATGGGCAAGAACCTCGGGGACGACCTGCGCGAAGGCAAGGCCACCCTGCCGCTGATCGCGGCCATGCAGCGGGGCTCGGCCCCGCAGCGCGAGCTGGTCCGGCATGCCATCGAGCAAGGGGCTGCCGACGAACTCGACGCCATCGTCGACATCGTGCGCCAGACCGGTGCCCTGGAGGTCACGCGCGAGGCGGCGGCGGCCGAGGCGCGCCGCGCGATCGCCTGCTGCGATCTGCTGCCCCGCAATGAGCACACGGCGGGTTTGCTACAATTGGCGTCTTCACTGCTTGAACGACGGCACTGATGGTCGTTTGACCATGGGTCGCCCGTCGCACCAAGACCATCGGGGTGTAGCTTAGCCTGGTAGAGCGCTACGTTCGGGACGTAGAGGCCGGAGGTTCGAATCCTCTCACCCCGACCAGTTTTCGGCATCGCGTCGGTTCTAACCAACTGCGGGCCGGCCATTACAGCCGCGCAGATTTACAAGTGCTCAGCCTTTCGGCGATGATGGGCCACTTGTTTACAAATCGCCGAGCGCCGCATCCGGCGCCCTGAGTTTGCCCATGGCCGCCGTCGATCCCGTCGCCCCCGAAGCCGCTTCCGTGGCCCTGCCCGGCATCGCACGTGCGCTGGTCTCGGCCCGCAAGCTCAGCCAGAAATCGGCCGAGGACCTGTGGCGCAAGGCGCAGGCCAACCGCAGCAGCTTCACCGCCGAGCTCACCGGCTCCGGCGCTGTCTCCCCCTTCGACCTGGCCCACACCATGTCGGCGGCTTTCGGCGCGCCGATGCTGGACCTGGACGCCATCGACATCAAGCGCCTGCCCCGCAACCTGCTGGACAGCAAGACCTGCCAGGCCTTCCGGGTGGTGGTGCTGAGCAAGCGCAACAACCGGCTCATCGTCGCCACCGCCGACCCGTCGGACCAGCAGGCGGCCGAGAAGATCAAGTTCGCCACGCAGATGGGCGTGGACTGGGTCATCGCCGAGTACGACAAGCTCACCAAGATGGTGGAGGCCAACGCCACCACCGCCAGCGAAACGATGGAGAGCATCGTCGGTGACGACTTCGACTTCGACGAATCGTCGATGGAAAGCAGCGCCGCCGACGACGAGGAGAAGGCGGGCGCCGCCGAGGTCGAGGACGCCCCGGTCGTCAAGTTCCTGCACAAGATGCTGCTAGACGCGTTCACCATGCGGGCCTCGGACCTGCACTTCGAGCCGTACGAGCACAACTACCGCGTGCGCTTCCGGGTAGACGGCGAGCTGCGCGAGATTTCCTCGCCCCCGGTGGCCATCAAGGACAAGCTGGCCTCGCGCATCAAGGTCATCTCGCGCATGGACATCTCCGAGAAGCGGGTGCCGCAGGACGGGCGGATGAAGCTCAAGGTCGGACCCGACCGGGTGATCGACTTCCGCGTCAGCACGCTGCCCACGCTGTTCGGCGAGAAGATCGTGATCCGTATCCTGGACCCGAGCAGCGCCAGGCTGGGCATCGAGGCGCTGGGCTACGAGCCTCAGGAGAAGGAGCGGCTGCTCGAGGCCGTGCAGCGCCCGTACGGCATGGTGCTGGTCACCGGCCCCACCGGCTCGGGCAAGACGGTGTCGCTCTACACCTGCCTGAACCTGCTGAACAAGCCCGGCGTCAACATCTCCACGGCCGAGGACCCGTCCGAAATCAACATGCCGGGCGTGAACCAGGTAAACGTCAACGAGAAGGCGGGCCTGACCTTCGCCGCCGCGCTCAAGTCCTTCCTGCGCCAGGACCCCGACGTCATCATGGTGGGCGAGATCCGCGACCTGGAGACGGCCGACATCGCCATCAAGGCGGCGCAGACCGGCCACCTGGTGCTGTCCACGCTGCACACCAACGACGCGCCCACCACGCTCACGCGGATGCGCAACATGGGCATCGCGCCGTTCAACATCGCCTCCAGCGTCATCCTGATCACGGCGCAGCGCCTGGCGCGCCGCCTCTGTGCCAGCTGCAAGGCGCCGGCGGACATCCCGCACGAGACCCTGCTGGACGCCGGCTACAAGGAAGAGGAAGTCGACGGCACCTGGACGCCCTACCGCCCGGTGGGCTGCTCGGCGTGCAACAACGGCTACAAGGGGCGGGTCGGCATCTACCAGGTGATGCCCATCAGCGAAGAGATCCAGCGCATCATCCTGCGCGACGGCAGCTCGCTCGAGATCGCGCAGCAGGCCGAGAGCGAAGGCGTCCGGAGCCTGCGCCAGTCCGGGCTGCACAAGGTCAAGCTGGGCGTCACCTCGCTGGAAGAAGTGCTCGGCTGCACCAACGCATAAACAACGACAAGCAGGACGCTGACAGGAGTATCCCGACATGGCGACGGCTACCGCAACCAAGATCACCGAGTTCGTCTTCGAGTGGGAGGGCCGCGACCGCAACGGCAAGCAGGTCCGCGGCGAGACGCGGGCCGCCGGCGAGAACCAGGTCCAGGCGTCGCTGCGCCGCCAGGGCGTCACTCCGCTCAAGATCAGGAAGCGCAAGATGCGCTCGGGCCAGAAGATCAAGCCCAAGGACATCGCCATCTTCACGCGCCAGCTGGCCACCATGATGAAGGCGGGCGTGCCGCTGCTGCAGTCCTTCGACATCGTGGGCCGCGGCAACGCCAACGCCAGCGTCACCAAGCTGCTCAACGACATCCGCACCGACGTGGAGACCGGCACTTCGCTGTCCGCCGCCTTCCGCAAGTTCCCGCTGTACTTCGACAACCTGTACTGCAACCTGGTCGAGGCCGGCGAGGCGGCCGGTATCCTGGAGGCGCTGCTGGACCGACTGGCGGTCTACATGGAGAAGACCGAGGCCATCAAGTCCAAAATCAAGTCGGCGCTGATGTACCCCATCTCCGTGGTGGTGGTGGCCTTCGTCGTGGTGGCGGTCATCATGATCTTCGTGATCCCGGCGTTCAAGGAGGTGTTCAGTTCTTTCGGCGCGGACCTGCCGGCGCCCACCCTGTTCGTCATCGCCATGAGCGAGATCTTCGTCAAGTGGTGGTGGCTGATCTTCGGCGGCATCGGCGGCAGCCTCTATTTCTTCATGCAGGCCTGGAAGCGCAGCGAGAAGGTCCAGATGTTCATGGACCGGCTGATGCTCAAGGTGCCGGTGTTTGGCGACTTGGTCTACAAGTCGGTCATCGCCCGCTGGACCCGCACCCTGGCGACGATGTTCGCGGCCGGCGTGCCATTGGTGGAGGCCCTCGACTCGGTGGGCGGAGCCTCGGGCAACTCGGTCTACCAGCTGGCCACCGAGAAGATCCAGCAGGAGGTCTCCACCGGCACCAGCCTGACGGCGGCCATGACCAACGCCAACGTCTTCCCCAGCATGGTGCTGCAGATGACCGCCATCGGCGAGGAGTCCGGCTCGATCGACCACATGCTGGGCAAGGCAGCCGACTTCTACGAGGCCGAGGTCGACGACATGGTGGCCGGCCTGTCCAGCCTGATGGAGCCCATGATCATCGTCTTCCTCGGTGGCCTGATCGGCGGCATCGTGGTCGCCATGTACCTGCCGATCTTCAAGCTGGGCCAGGTGGTCTGATGCTGGTGTCCCCGGGCATCGATGCCGGGCTCGCGGCTCTGCTGGGCCTGCTCGTCGGCAGCTTCCTCAACGTGGTGATCCACCGGCTGCCCAGGATAATGGAACGCCAGTGGGCGGCCGAATGCGCCGAGCTCAACGGCCAGCCGGTGTCCGCCACCGAGCCTTTGGATCTCATGCGTCCGCGCTCGCGTTGTCCCCACTGCGGCCATGCGATCCGCTGGTGGGAGAACATCCCGGTCCTGAGCTGGCTGGCGCTGCGCGGCAAATGCTCGGCCTGCCGGGCGCCCATCAGCCTGCGCTACCCCTTGGTGGAACTCGCGACCGCGGCGCTGTTCGGCTATGCCGTGTGGCGCTGGGGCGCGACGGCCAGCGGCCTGGCCTGGAGCGGCTTCGCCGCCGCCTTGCTCGCGCTGGCGCTGATCGACTGGGACACCACCTTGCTGCCCGACGACCTCACCTTGCCGCTGCTGTGGGCCGGACTGATTGCCGCGGCACTGCGCTGGAGCGGCGTGCCGCTCATCGACGCGCTGTGGGGCGCGGTAGGCGGCTACCTGTCGTTGTGGCTGGTGTACCAGGGCTTCAAGCTGCTGACCGGCAAGGAAGGCATGGGCTTCGGCGATTTCAAGCTGTTCGCCGCGTTGGGCGCCTGGTTCGGCTGGCAGGCGCTGGTGCCCATGATCCTGATGGCCTCGGTCATCGGCGCTGTGGTGGGCATCGCGCTCAAGCTCTCCAGCGGACTGCGCGAAGGCGGCTACGTGCCTTTCGGCCCGTTCCTGGCAGGCGCCGGCCTCACGGCCATGGTGTTCGGCCCGGCCGCCATCCTGCAGGCCATCGGCCTGTGACCCCGCACCGGCCATGCTGCGCATCGGCCTGACGGGCGGCATCGGCAGCGGCAAGAGCACGGTGCTGCAGATGCTGGCGGGCCTGGGCGCCGCCAGCATCGACGCCGACGCGATCTCGCGCGGCGTCACCGCCCCCGGCGGCGCGGCCATCCCCCTGATCCGGCAGCGCTTCGGCCCGCCGTTCATCGCTGGCGACGGCGGCATGGACCGGGCGCGCATGCGTGAGCACGCCTACGCCCACCCGGCCGCGCGCAAGCAGCTCGAGGAGATCATCCATCCGCTGGTCGGGCAGGAGAGCGAACGCCAGGCCCTGGCTGCCGAAAGCAGCGGCGCGCGCTGCCTGGTGTTCGACATCCCCCTGCTGGTGGAGTCCGGACGCTGGCGCAGCCGTGTCCATCGCGTGCTGGTGGTCGACTGCCGCGCCGAGACCCAGGTACAGCGGGTGACGGCCCGCAGCGGGCTGCAGCCCGACGAGGTGCGTGCCATCATCGCCGCGCAGGCGCCGCGCGCCCTGCGCCTCGCGGCGGCCGACATCGTGATTTGCAACGAGGGGTTGCAGCTGCCGCAGTTGCAGGCCGAGGTCGAGGAGGTCGCGCGCACCTTCGGGCTATGATGGCGCGCCGTGATCCTCTACGAGTACCCGTTCAACGAGCGCATCCGCACCTACCTCCGCCTCGAGCACCTGTTCCGCCGGCTCGGCCACTTGGTTCCGCGTGAACACCCGATCGATCACCACTACGCGCTGGCCACCCTCTTCGAAGTGATGGACGTGGCGGCACGCGCCGACCTCAAGTCCGACGTGATGAAGGACCTGGAGAAGCAGAAGTCTGCGCTCAACGGTTATCGCGGCAACCCGGCCATCGCCGAATCGGTGCTGGACGAGGTGGTGGCACAGCTGGACCGATGCTTCAGCGCGCTCAACAGCCAGCCGGGCAAGGCTGGCCAGTCGCTCACGGAAAACGAGTGGCTCATGAGCATCCGCAGCCGCGTCGGCATCCCGGGCGGCACCTGCGAATTCGACCTGCCGGGCTACTACGCATGGCAGCACCTGGACGCGGAACGCCGGCAGACCGACCTCAAGCGCTGGGCATCGACACTGTCCTTGCTGGCCGAATCGGTGCATCTGCTGCTGAAGCTGCTGCGCGACTCGGGAGCGCCGCAGAAGGTCATGGCGCCCCACGGCCAGCTGCAGCAGATGCTGCCGCAGGGCCGTACGTTCCAGCTGCTGCGCCTGCGCATCGACCCGCAACTCGGCCTGGTGCCGGAAATCAGCGGCAATCGCCTGATGGTGTCGGTACGACTGATGCGGCAGGAATCCGCCGACCGCATGCAACCCAGCAGCGAGAACGCTGCGTTCGAACTTACCCTGTGTTCCTGAGGCCGCCCGTGCCCGCCAAAGCACCCGATCCCAAGCCCCGCCTCGTGCCCTGCCCCGGCTGCGGCGGCGAGAGCGTGTACGCGCCGTCCAATCCGTACCGGCCCTTCTGCTGCGAACGCTGCAAGGCACTGGACCTGGGCGCCTGGGCCAGCGAAAGCTTCCGGGTGGGCAGCGAGGCGCCGCCGGACGACCAGCCGTTCGGCGACGCCAAGCTGCAGTGAGATCCAGGGCTGCGCGTGCAGGTCCGGTGGAGACAGCGCCGGACCATCAGGCCGGCCCGCACAGGCGCAAGCACTTGGCGCGCATGGTCTCGACCCGACGGTGCAGCTGTCCGCGCAACTGCTCCACCCGCTCCATCGCCTCGCGCGAAGGCCGCACCGTGGCGTCCCACAGCGAATGCATCAGCTCCACATGGGCGATCAGCACTTCGACCACGTCGACGGACAGCTGGGGCAGCGCGCCCCGGTACATGCGGATATCCTCCAGGCGGCGGTTCACGGCGGCGTAGCGTCCCGGGTCATGCCAGGACTGGACCATGCCGTCGAACTCGGCCTGGTAACTCTCCAGCGCCGCCGCCATCTGGAAGGCGACAGCCGTGAGCATGGGCTTGATGGAAGCTGACATGGGCCCAGCTTAGCCACCGATGCACCCCTGCGGGAGTCAGCGTTAGCCCGTTACCCTGGCCGAGCCGTTCCGGGCGGCCGACCGTGCTGATCAGGTTGCCTTATTCATTGGTAGCCTGCCCCCTGGCCCTGGATCAGGTACTCGCGGACCTTGTCGGCCCGGTCGCCGACGGCCGCCACGGCTTCCCTCAACTTCTCGGGTGTGACGCCCAGGCTGCGGGACCAGTCCTGCACTTCATAGTCCTGGTGGACGTTGATGCGCTCGCGGTCCTGGCCTTGGGACTTGCTCCTGTCATCGGACATGACGCTCTCCTTTCGATAGCATCACTCTCAGCCTGTAGGGGCAGGTTGGGTGTAGGACGGCGGCAGATCCGGCGGTCGGCGGCGACGGTTGCCAAGCCCACGGCCACAGGCTTCGACCTCGCATTTCGAGTGATGTAGGAATGCGCCTACTTTTCGACCGGAAGCAACCCTACACCCTCATCCGCAGTTGCTGAATACCTTTCCGGGCATGAGCAAAGATCAGCTTCCAGTGGCGCAAATGATTGGCGAGAGCTTCGTGGATCGAACCGGGCAACGGTGGTGGGTCAAGGGTGCACGGCCCGGGTCCACGGATCAGTTCATTGTCGAAGCCCAGATGAAGGGCAGCTATCCGCGCGTGGCCGTGTACGTGATGACGGAGCGCGAGTTCCACGCGCATGCCGGCGCCGCGGAACTGAAGCGCGAACGGCCCGGATCGACCTCCGAGCGCTGACCCGGCATTCCAGCTGCCACCCTCCAAGCGCCGCCAGGGCGGTGCCGGAGGGAGGGGGAGAAACGATCAGCTAGCGCAGCTTTCCGCTGCGCAGCCCCAGCGTCAGGGCGCACAGCGTGAGCGGCACCGCCAGCGCGGCGAAACCCGCCCGGTAGCTGCCGGCCAGCCCGGACACGGCGCCGAACAGCGGCGGGCCCAGCACCACGCCCAGGAAGGTGATGGCCAGCGTGCCGCCGGTGGCCATGCCGGCCTTGCCGGCGGGCGCCTGCCGGGCGACCTCGGCCAGGTAGACGCCGTTCCAGCCGATGGCCGAGGCGCCGAACACGAACAGCACCGAGATCACGACCAGGTCGGCCACCGGCTGGCTCAGCGCGGACGTGGCCGCTGCCGCCATCGCCATGACTGCGGCCAGGGCCGCCAGCATGCGGCGCGCTCCCATCCAGCGGTCGGCCACATAGCCCCACAGCACCCGCCCGAGCACCGCGCCGATCTGGGAGACCGACAGCACGAAGCCGGCGGCCACCAGGCCGTAGGCCAGGCTGTCGGTGAGGTAGGTCACCAGGTAGGTGGTGAGCGAGAGCTGCGCGATCGAGAAGATGAAGGAGCAGCCCGCCAGCATGCGCAGGCGCGGATCGGACAGGACCAGCCGGACCGGCTCCAGGAAGTTGCCCAGGCCCAGGGCACGCGACGGGTCGCGGTCGGCGTCGAACTCGGCGCGCAGCCGCTGGGCCACCCAGGCACACAGCAGGTTGGCGGCCGCCACCGCCAACAAGGCCGGCTGCCAGCCTGCCAGCAGCTGCAGGCCGGGCACGATGGCGCCGGCCAGGGCGCCCCCCAGCGGCACGCCGGTCTGCTTGACGGAAAAGACCAGGGACATGCGGTGCGCCGGCGTGGTGCGGGCCAGCAGGTGCGAGCTCGCCGGGGTCACGGGCCCGTAGCCCAGGCCCACCAGCAAGGCCCCGAGGGCGAGTGTCGGGACGGTCGGGACCGTGCACAGGACCAGGCCCACGGCGCAGAGCAGCAGGCCCAGCTGGCTGACCCGGATCGGGCCATAGCGCGCGACCGCGGCGCCGGACGCCAGGCTGGCCACCATGGCGCCGGCGTACGCGACCGCGATGTAGAGGCCGATGTAGGCGGGCGATACGCCGGCGGCGCCGGCGACCCGGGGCGCGATCGCGGGCACCGCGAGCAAGGCCATCGCCACCATGGACTGGATCGCCAGCGTGATCGACAGGGGCGCCCAGCCGTTGTTCATTGCCGGGGGGATTCTGCCACCGGCAAGGGCCGGCGGGCCCGGATCACGCCTGCCACACGCCGTACCCCTGCTTGCGCAGCAGGATGCCCAACTCGACCTCCATCGCGCGGGCCTGCTCGTAGGGCATGGGGTTGTAGCGCTCGTACAGCTCGGGCCGCAGGCGCAAGCCGAAATCGCGCGCGAAGCGGTTCGCCTGGATGCCGGCCTTGTGCCGGTCGAAACGCAGGTCGGGGTCCAGCCCCGTCATGCCGACGTAGACCAGCGGCATCCCCTCCCGGTAGCCGGGGTTGGCCTGGCGGAAGCGCGGCACGTCCCAGGCCTTGGATGACAGCTCGACGACGTAGACGTGGTGATGGCCGGCGCGGCGGGGCATGGGAGGGATTCTGGCGTCTGCTCTTGGCCGGAAGCGGACGTGGCGCGCGTTTCTGCGACAAGCGCCCCCGCCTCACATCGCCTGCGGGGTCGATAGCGGGAGGGGATACCGCTAGCCTCGGGCCATGGCGGCAACGAAGTCCTTGGCGGCCGCGCCGACAATTGCGCCCAGTGCCAGGGCCCTGGCATTGGCGGCCGAGATGATGCCGTCCGCGTAGGTGGAGCGGCCATCCCCGATGCGTGCCGTGAAGGCACTCACGGTGGCGGCCGCAATCCCTTTGCGCTCGAGGATCGGCAGGGAGGCGATCCCGGCGTCATCCGCGCCGAAGCCTGCGTCGTTGAACAGCACCAGCTGCATGCCCACCTTTGCCGCGTAGCCGTCGGACGGCGTGCCGCCATGTGAGCCGGTCGACACGATGCCGCCCACATCGCTCTCGCGCGCCAGCGCGACCGAGTCCACCATCACGACCACCCGGCTGGTGCCCGGCACGGTGGCCTCGGACCTGGTCTCCAGCATGGAGGCGGGACGGGTGCTCGGTTCCGCGGCCGCCCGCAGCAGGTCGGCTGCCTCGCCGCAGGACATGCCGGGCTCCACCTTGTAGGCGGCCGCGTGCCGGTTGACGGCGCTGATCGTCCCGCGCTCCAGCATGTCGGCACCGTCCCCGATGCGGGCGGTACGGGCGTCTACCGCGGCCATCGCGAACCCGAACTGCTCGGCCCAGGCCAGGCCGGCGATCCCCGCCCGGTCACGGCCGAATGCCGCGTCGTGCTGGATGGCAGCGCGGGCACCGGCCTTGAGCGTGAGGTAGGTCGTGAATATCGCCGCATGCGAGCCGCCGACCAGGACGGAGCCCACCGTCTCGGGACCCAGCCTGGTCACGGTCGGGACCGCCAGTACCTGCACCTGCTCGATCGACATCGTCACTCCACCTTACGCCAGCTTGCTCGATGAGAATTGAAAGTCTTACGCTCCGTCGTCGGTAGACGGAAGCGACCCCCCGGAGGCCGCCGATCGATTATGGACTGGCGCGGCAGCGACGCGGCCGTGGTCGCCGCGACAGCCGCCGCTTACGCAGCGAGCCTCGCGTCAGCCCGCTGTGTCGGCGTACGCCTCCTCCGCGATGGCACGGTAAACGCCTGGCTTCAGTCCCGTCCAGGAGCCTCCCACCCCAGCAGCTCGGCCAGGCGCCTCCCCACCCAGCTCGCCTCCACCGGAGAAACGGCAGAGCCCTCTGCCTGGAGCGCCCGCTGGATCTTCTCCAGCACCGCTTGTTCATCGCCCCCCGATGCGGACAGCGCGGCCGAGGCCTGCTCGGTGAGCGCCTGCGCAAGGTCCTCGCACAGCTCATAGCGCTCGCGCACCGCGCCCATGGGGTGCGTCAGCCGCGTGCCCGCACCCGTGGTGAACAGGGCCACAAAGGAAGGCGGCACTTCGATCTGGTTGGCATCGTCCATCACGGTGAGGATACCCGCGCGTTGCAGTGAGGTTCGTCCTGGCCTTGTAGCGGTCACGCGACGCGGCAGGCACGACCTCCATCTTCCGCAAGCAGCTGCTCAACAAAGCAGCACGCCCCGCAAAGCCAGCAGTGGCGCCGTTTCTGGCCGGACTCCACAAGCTTGTCCCCAAGCTTCTCCACGGTGGACGTGGACAGGCGCCCGGCTCGGGTGTGCTAGGCACGTCAGACAACCAGAAGCGATTGGTTCTCGCGAATTTAGACCGGCAAGCGCGCGAACAAGGAAGCAGCAAACGGCTGAGATAATTTAAATGGCATTCCAGCATGAAAGCTGAATCCATTTAGCATTTCTTTGACTCTCTTCAGAGTACGCGATATTCTGTGCTGCATCGGAGGCCAAATGCTACATTCAACGAGCATTGTTCAACAGCTGGAGAGCACCCGAAAGGCAGCCCAGCTCACGCAGGCTGAGCTGGCCGAGCGTTCCGGCGTGAATCGGATGACCGTGGGCAGGGTCGAAGCAGGGCTGGACCCCCGGCTCTCGACCGTTGAAGAGCTGGCCCGGGCCCTGGGCATGGAGATCATCCTGGTTCCCAAGGCGCTTCGTCCCGAGGTGGAGAACTTCGTGCGCTCGGGAGGCAAGCTGGTCGCCCAGCCCCCGGGCGTGGGCGCGCCCAAGTCCATCGTCGACCTGCTCCCGGTCCGTGCGCCCCGCCGGGGGTGACACCCCCGCCTGGTGAGCACCTCGATCCGTTACCTCAGGCTGTCCCTGCATGCGCCCGACGGCGGCAAGCAAGGCATCGGCTACCTGTCCCAGTACGGCGACATCCTGCGCGTCTCCTTCGACGAGGCCTACATCGCCGACACGAACCGGCTCACCCTCTCGCTGAACTACCGCGGCGAGGACGAGGCGGCCACGCAGAAGATCCTGCGCGCCGGGCGCGACGAACGCCTGGTCCGCAACGACGGACGCTGGCCGCATTTCTTCCAGAACCTGCTGCCCGAAGCCCACAACCGCGACCGCCTCGCGAAGGAACGGGGCTGCTCACCCGACGACGAGTTCGAGCTGCTGGCGGCCGCCGGCCATGACCTGATGGGCGCGGTGGAAGCCGAGCCCACGGCGCGAGGCGAGGACATACCGCAGGTGGTCCGCCACTGGCACACCTCGCTGGGGCTGGACGTCCTGGAGCCGGGGTTCGTGGAGGAGCCGGTGGAAGACGCCGCGGCCTTGCCCGGGGTGGTGACCAAGTTTTCCGCGATCCAGGAGGGGCGGCGCTACGTGGTCAAGCGGCATGGGGAAGCCGGCCACTACATCCTGAAGCTGCCGTCCATCCGGCACCCCGACCTGGTCGCCAACGAATTCGCCGGCTACCAGCTGTGCGCGGCGCTCGGGCTCGACTGCGCCGAGGCAAAGGTCATCGGCAAGGCGGATGCCGAACTGCCCGAGCAGGTGCCCTTCGACCAGATCCTCGCGGTCAAGCGGTTCGACCGCAAGGACGGCCGTCGCGTGCACATGGAGGAGTTCGCCCAGGTGCTGGGGTATCCGCCCCGCCACAAGTACGGCAAGGGCATCGCGCAGGACTACACGAGGATGCTGGCCACCCTGAACGCGCTCTCCACGCGTCCGGCACGGGACGTGCGCGAGTTCCTGGCGCGCTTCGTGGCCTTCATCCTGATAGGCAACACCGACGCGCACCTGAAGAACTGGTCGCTCATGTACCCGGACGGGCATGAGCCGCAGCTCGCGCCGCTCTATGACCCGGTCTGCGTCAGCGCCTTTTTCGCCGGCGAGGACGAAAGGACCTACGGGGTCAATCGCACCATCGACAGGACGCTTCGCGCCTTCACCTGGAACGACCTGGAAACGCTGATCCACAGCGCCGGACTCTCCCGACCCGCACACCTGATGCGCATGTGCCGGGACACGGTAAGGAAGGCACAGGCGGCATGGCCGGCTCTCCTGGAGAGCGCGCCTGCCAACGTGCGCGAGTCTGTCACCGGGCGGCTCCATGGCGGTGTGGCGCTGGCGGCAGCCAGCCCGGCCCCGATCCTCAGGCCTTCGCCCTGAGCGCCGGGTCGTTCTACGCCCTGTGCACCATCAGGTTGCCGGGGCCTCTGCAAGCGCCAGGCAGGCCGAGCGCAGCCGGGCCAGTCCTTCCTCCAGCTTCGCCTGGGAGGCCGCGAACGAGATGCGGAAGAACGGCGACACGCCATAGGCGCCGCCCTGCAGCACGGCGAGGTTGTGCGCGTCCAGCAGGTGCAGCACGAAATCCTCGTCGCTGCGCAGCGCCTGCCCGGCAGGCGTGCGGCGCCCGATCAGCTGGCGGCACGAGGGGAACAGGTAGAAGGCACCCTCCGGCGCGTGGCATTCGATGCCAGGCAGCCGGTTCAGCGCCTCCACCATGAAGTCGCGCCGCTGCTGGAAGATGCGCTTGCGCTCCTCCATGAAGCCCTGCGGGCCGGTGAGGGCCTCGACGGTGGCCGCCTGGGTGATGGACGAGGGGTTGCTCGTGCTTTGCGACTGCAGCTTCACCATCGCCTTGATCAGCTCGGCCGGGCCGGCGCCGTACCCCAGCCGCCAGCCGGTCATGGCGTAGGACTTGGAGACGCCGTTGACGGTGAGCGTGCGCTCCTTCAGCGCCGGCTCGGCCTGCGCTATGGTGGCGAAGCGCCGGCCGTCGTACAGCACGTGCTCGTAGATGTCGTCGGTGAGCACCCAGACGTGGGGGTGCCGCAGCAGCACCTTCGCCAGGCCCTGCAGCTCCTCGAGCGTGTAGGTGGCGCCGCTGGGATTGTTGGGGGCATTGAGCACCAGCCACTTGGTGCGCGGCGTGATGGCCGCCTCCAGGTCCTCGGGCCGCAGCTTGAAGCCGTTGCCGGGCGGGCAGTCCACGAACACCGGCTTGCCGTCGGCCAGCAGCACGATGTCCGGGTAGGACACCCAGTACGGCGTGGGCACGATCACTTCGTCGCCGGCCTCCACCGTGCACATGAGCGCATTGAAGACGATCTGCTTGCCCCCGGTGCCGGCGACGATCTCCTGCGGCCGGTAGGCCAGGCCGTTGTCGCGCCGGAACTTCCCTGCGATGGCTTCCTTGAGCTCGGGCGTGCCGCCGACGTCGGTGTACTTGGTCCTGGAGGAGGCCATGGCCCGCGCGGCGGCCTCGCACACGTTGGGCGGCGTGTCGAAGTCCGGCTCGCCGGCGGTCAGGCCCACGATGTCGCGGCCCTGCGCCCGCAGCTCGCGCGCGCGCTGGCCCGCCATCGAGCTGGGCGAGGGTTTGATCCGGTTGAGTCGGGCGGCGATGCGGGTCATGGTTCTCCAGTCACATGAGGCGGCCATGCGCGCGCAGGTAGGGCAGCAGCCCCCCGGCCTCGCGCATGGCCAGAACGAACTCGGGCAGGGGCTCGGCTTCGATGATGCGGCCGCCGTCCACCCGGATCCTGGCGCCCTGCCCGTCCACCTCGATGTCGAGCCGGGCGCCTTCGGCGATCCCATGGGTGTCGGCGGTCAGCGCGAGCAGGCCGTTGTTGACCGCGTTGCGCCAGTAGGTGCGGGCGAAGCTGCGGGCGACCACGGCCTGGATGCCCGCGCCGCGAACCACCGTGACCGCGACCTCCATCGCGGAGCCGCAGCCGAAATTGCGGCCCGCCACCAGGATGTCCCCCGGCTGCACGCTGGCGGCGAACGCGGGCGCCAGATCCTCCAGCAGATAGTGGCGCAGGACCTGCGGGTCCAGGCTGTCCTTCTTGCGGCGCGAGGAGATGATGTAGTCGGTGTTGACGTCGTCGCCGAGCACGCGGGCGCGGCCCGGGTTCATGCCGCCTCCCCCGCACCCAGCGTCCCGCGCACCGCCGCCTGCGCGCACGACCGCGGCGAGGCCAGGAAGATCTCCGCCTGCGCGTTGCCCATGCGGCCCTTGAAGTTGCGGTTGGCGGTGGAGACCACCCGCACGCCGCCGGCGGGTGCGCTGCCGCAGGTGCCGCAACAGGCGCCGCAGCCGGGCGCCTGCACGGTGGCGCCGAAGGCGCGGAACTCCTCCAGCAGTCCCTGCTGTTCCAGCTCGGCCCGGATGCTCTCGGACGCCGGCGTCACCACCAGCGTCACGCCGGGCGCGACGCCGCCGCCGGCGCGCAGCACGTCCAGCGCCTCGCGGTAGTCCTTGGCCCGCCCGCCGGTGCAGGTGCCCAGGTAGACCAGGTCGACGGGGACTTCGGCGGTGCCAGCCAAGTCCTGCACGTTGTCCACCCGGTGCGGCAGCGCGACCTGGGGCACCACGTCGCCCAGGTCCAGCGCCAGGGTGCCGCTGTAGCCGGCGCCCTCGTCCGCCGCCACCGGCTGGAAATCGTCCGCCGTGCGCTGCGCGAGGAAGGCCCGGGTGCAGGCGTCGAAGGGGAACAGCCCCGCCTTGGCGCCCATCTCCACCGACATGTTGGCCAGGAGGATGCGGTCGTCCATGTCCAGGTGCGCCAGTCCGGGACCGCCGAACTCCAGCGCGAGATAGCCCGCCCCGTCGGCGCCGAGCCGCCGTGCGAGCGTGAGCGCGACGTCCTTGGCCGAAACGCCGGCGCGCAGCTGCCCGGTCAGCTCGACGCGCAGGGACGCGGGCACCTTCAGCCAGACCTGGCCGCAGGCCAGCACGCCGGCGAAATCGGACGAGCCGATGCCGGTGCCGAAGGCATTGAGGGCGCCGTACGAGACCGCATGGGAATCCGCCGCCACGACGAGCCGGCCGGGCAGGACGTGCCCGCGCTCGATCATCAGCTGGTGGCCGATGCCCTCGCCCACCTCGAACAGCGCGATGCCGTGCAGGCGGGCGTAGCCGCGCGCGGTCTGCTGCAAGGCCAGGGCGCGCTCGCCCGACAGGCCGCCATAGTGGTCCATGGCGAAGAACAGCTTCTCCCGGCGGGCCGGGGCCGGCAAGGGGCCGTCCGAGATCTGGCGCAGGTAGTCCAGCGCCATCGGGACCGAGCCGTCCGTGCCCATGGCCGCGTCGACCTCGCACACCACCACCTCGCCAGCGCGCACCGGCCGGCCGGCGGCACGCGACAGCAGCTTCTCCGCCATCGTTGCGGGACGGCTTGTCATGAGGGAGTCGGCGCGCCGGCTCAGTTCAGCGCGATGCCGGCCGTCTTGATGAGCTTGCCCCACTTCTCGTTCTCCGCGCGCATGTGCCGCGTGAACGCTTCCGGCGGGCCGCCCACGGGTTCGACGCCCATGGCCGCGAACTTCTGGCGCACCTCGTCCATCTTCAGCACCCGGTCGATCGCGCCGTTGAGCTTGGCGACGATGACCGGCGGGGTGGCGGCCGGCGCGACGATGCCGCTCCAGGACAGGGACTCGTAGCCCTTGATGCCGGCCTCGTCCAGCGTGGGCACGTCGGGCAGCGACGGCAGGCGCTTGGTGCTGGTGACCGCGAGCGCGCGCAGCTTGCCCTGCTGCACGAAGCCCATGGACGACGGCGCGTTGTCGAACAGCATGGTGACCTGGCCGGCCATGACGTCCGTGAGCGCCTGCGAGCTGCCCTTGTACGGCACGTGCATGATGTCCACGCCCGCCATGGCCTTGAACAGCTCGGCCGAGAGGTGGGTGGAACTGCCCGCGCCCGAGGAGGCGAAGCTGAGCGTGCCGGGCTTGCCCTTGGCCAGGGCGACCAGCTCCGCGACGCTGCGGGCCGGCACCGTGGGCGGCACCACCAGGATGTTGGTGATCAGCGAGGTGTAGCTCACCGGCGCGAAGTCCCTGGCCGCGTCGTAGCTCATGTTCTTGTAGAGGTGGCCGTTGATGGCCAGCACGCCGGTCGTGCCCATGAGCAGCGTGTAGCCGTCGGCCGGTGCCTTGGCCACGGCATCGGCGCCGATGTTGCCGCCGGCGCCGCCCCGGTTGTCGACCACGAAGGGCTGCTTCAGCTCCACCGCCAGCTTGTCCGCCAGCAGGCGGGCCACCACGTCGGTGGAACCCCCGGCCGCGAAGGGCACGATGATGCGCACGGGCTTGTTCGGGTAGGCATCGGCTTCGCCGTTCGGGGCCGCGGCCGACGCCGGGAGCATGCTGGCGAAGACACCGAACGCCGCGAGGGCGTTGCGCAGGAGGGTTTTCACGGTGGGGCCTCGTTCGGGTGGGGAGCGTTCGGGCGGGTGCCACGAGCCGCGACGATTCTGCGAGGCCTTCTATCTCTCTACAAACCAGAAATTCCGACCTATTATTCGCGTTCCGCGATAACTGCCCGTGGCCGGGACCGGGGCGCATGACCGATCGAGTGACCCTCAAGCATCTGCGCTCGTTTGCGGCGGTGGCCGAGACGGGCTCGTTCACGCTGGCGGCGGCCCGCCTGTGCGTCACCCAGTCGGCGCTGACGGCGGTGATCCAGCAGTTCGAGGAGGCGGTCGGCCAGAGGATGTTCGACCGGTCCACGCGCCGCGTCAGCCTGACGCGCCAGGCCGAACAGTTCCTGCCCGAGGCCTTGCGCGTGCTGCACAGCTTCGACAACGCCGTGGGCGACCTGATGGCGCTGTCCAGCGGGCGCAGCGGCCAGATCCGCATCGCCGCGGCCGCCTCCGTGATCCGGCACTTCCTCGCGCGCTCGCTGGAGGAGTTCCGCCTCGGCTATCCCGACATCAGCATCACCTTGCGCGACGCGGCTGCGAGGGAGGTGGAACGCCTGGTGATCGAAGGCGAGGTGGACTTCGGCATCGAGAGCAGCTACCAGCCTTCCGAGAGCCTGCAGTACGTGCCGCTGGTGAACGACCGCTACGGCGTGGTCTGCCGCAGGGACCTGCCGGTGGCCGCGCTGCAGGCGCCGCTGCGCTGGGCGGACCTCCCCGCGGCGGGCTACGTGTCCTTCAGCGCGGACACCGGCATCGGCCACTTCCTGCGGCGGCACGCGGCGCACTGGCCGGTGCTGCGCCAGGCGCACGACGAGGTGAGCAGCACCACCTCGCTGTTCACCCTGCTGGGCGCCGGCTCGCGGTACTCCGTCGTGCCGGCGATGGCGTTCCGCGAAACGGAGTTCCCGGAACTGGTCTTTCGCGAACTGGTGGACCCGCCGCTGTCGCGCGAGATCTGCCTGATCACCCGGCGCCTGCGCTCGCTCTCGTCCAATGCCGAGCGGCTGCTGAAGGTCGTGGTGTCCAACCTGCACCAGGCGCGCCTGCCGGCCGGGGCGGAGGTGGTGGTCGGGCCGGCCCGGTAGCAGGAGCGTGTAAAGCCTACCGCGGCCGGCGAAGATGCCAGTCGGTGGCGTCCTGGTAGGCCCAGCCTATGCGCAGCGCCGTCGCCTCGTCGTAGGCGCGGCACACGACCTGCAGTGACGTGGGCAGGCCATCGGGCGCGCTGCCGTTGGGCAGCGCCAGCCCGCACAGGTCGAGGAAGTTGCCGAAGCGGGTGAAGTGCGCCGGCGCCTTGGTCTGGTCCACCTCCTCCAGCGGCAGCGCCGTTGTCATCGTGGTCGGCGTCAGCAGCGCGTCGATGCCCTCGAGCGCCGACTCGAACTTGCGCTTCATCTCCTGCCGCACCTGCAGCGCCTCGATGTAAGACTGCGCGCTGATGTTGCGGCCCGCCGCGATGCGCGGCCGCACGTGCGGATCCAGGGGGGCGCTCTCGTCGTCGATCAGCTCGTGGTACAGCGCATAGCTCTCGGCGGCCATGATCCGCAGGTTGAAGGCGGCGACGTCGGCGAACAGGAAAGGCAGGTCGACCGGCACGATCTCGGCGCCCAGGCGTTCCAGGTCCTGCAGCGAGCGGTCGTACGCGGCGAGCACGTCGGCCGACGCGAACTGGCGCTCCACTTCGGGCATTCGCGCCAGGCGCATCCCGCGCACGCCGCGCTTGAGGGTCGGCATGGGGTCGGTGAAAGGCAGGCCCAGCGTGAGCGGGTCCTGCCGGTCCGGCCCCTGCATGGCCATGTACAACAGGGCCGCGTCCTCGACCGAGCGCGCCATCGGGCCGGGCGTGTCGAGGGTCGGGCTCAGGGGCAGCACGCCATGCGTGCTCACGCGGCCTATCGTGGTCTTCAGGCCGGTGATGCCGCACCACGACGCCGGCATGCGCACGGAACCGCCGGTGTCGGTGCCGACCGCCCAGGGCGCCAGCCCGGCGGCGACGGCCACCGCCGATCCGCTGCTGGAGCCGCCCGGCGTGCGCGCCCGTGCCATGTCCCAGGGATTCCACGGCGTGCCGCGCAGCGAGTTGGTGCCCCAGCCGCCCATCGCGAATTCCACGGTGTGGGTCTTGCCGAGCACGATCATGCCTTGCGCTATCAGCTTTTGCGCCAGCGTGGCGGTACGCGTCGCCCGTCTCGTCTTCCACACCTCGCTGCCGCCCGTCACCATCTTGCCCTCGAGCTCGACCAGGTCCTTCAGCGCGATGGGGATGCCGTGCAGCGGGCCGATCGCGTGGCCCGAGCGGATCGCCGCCTCGGCGCCGCGCGCCGCCAGCCGGGCTTCGTCCGCATACACCTCGACGTAGGCATGCAGCTTGGGATCTTGCGCATGGATGCGGGCCAGATAGGCCTCCGTGAGCTCGACGGGCGAGAGCCGGCAGGACATCAGTTGCTGCGAAAGCTGGTGCGCGGGCAGCTGGGTCAAGTCTTGTTGTGCCATGGCGGGCAATTTATCGCCGGCATCCACCCGGGCAAAATCATTTATTTGAGGCGGGGTTGATAACATTTGCCGATCATGCGCATCACCCTCCGCCAGATCGAGGCGTTCTACTGGACGGCCAAGCTCGGGAGCATCCACGCCGCGGCGGACCACCTGAACTTCAGCCAGCCCGCCCTGTCCTCCCGGGTCAAGGAGCTGGAAGGCGCGCTGAACATGGAGCTGTTCTCGCGCAAGAACCAGCGCGTGCAGCTCACCCCGGCCGGCCGCAACGCGCTGGCACATGCAGAGCGCGTGCTCAACGCCGCGCAGGATTTCGCGCGGCTGGGCGGAGCGGTGCCGCCGCTGGAGGGCGTGCTGCGGCTGGGTTCGGACGAATCCACGGCGATGCTGGCGCTGACCGAGGTGTTGAGCCAGTTGAAGCTGCGCCACCCGAAACTGATCGTGGAACTCAGCATCGACGTGGGCGCGGTGCTGATCGAAAAATTGCGCAAGCGGGAATTGGACATCGCGCTGCATACCAACCCCGGCGCGGCCTCGCATGTCATCGACGAGATGCTCGGCTGGGAGGAATTCCAATGGGTGGCCGCGCGCGCGATGCAGATCCCCGAAGGCGAGTTCATCCCCTCGCTGGCGACCGGCCTGCCGATCGTCACCAACTCGCCGCCGTCGACGCTGAACAGCCTGGTGCGCAAGTGGCTGCAAAGCGGCGGCCAGGAGTTCGACGGCGTGAACTCATGCAATTCGCTGCAGCTGATGCTGCAGCTGGTGCGCGCCGGCCATGCGATCGCCGTCCTGCCGGTACCCTTGGTGCGCGAGCACCTGGCCACCGGCGAACTGCGCATCCTGCAGGCCCGGCCGCACATCCCGCTGGCGCCCTACTACGCCTCGTACCTGAAGGACTCGGGCGGGCGCAGCGTGGCGGCGGTGGTGGAGATCGCGCGCTCGGTGCTGGAGAAGGTGCGCTTCTTCACGCGCATCGCGGAGCCGGAAGCCGCCACGGCCTCGTAGCCAGGTTACTGCGGTTCGACGCCGGCGGCCTTGAGGATGCGGCCGTACTCGGCGGAGTCCTTGCGGATCATCTCCGCCATCTCCTGCGGCGTGCCGCCGATCGGGTCGAGACTGATGTCGGCGAACTGCTTGCCCATGTCAGCCTTCAGCCCCTTGTTCAGCTCCGCGTTGAGGCGGTCGACAGCGGGCTTGGGCGTGCCCGCCGGCACGACCAGGCCGATCCAGGTGATCGATTCGTAGCCCGGGACCCCGGCCTCAGCCACGGTCGGCAGGTCGGGGAGCAGGGGCGACCGCTTGGCGCTGGTGATCGCCAAGGCGCGCAGTTTGCCGTCCTTTTCCCTGGCGTAGGGCAACGCCGTCGGCGAGGTCTCGAACATGGTCTGGATCTGGCCGCCCAGCAGGTCGTTCAGAGCCGGGGCGCCGCCCTTGTAGGGCACGTGCAGCACGTTGACGCCCGTCGCCGTGGCGAACTGGCGCGCGGCGATGTCCTGCCCGGTGCCGATGCCGGCGTTGCCCATGGTGATCTTGTTCGGCTGCGCCTTGGCCAGCGCGACCAGTTCCTGCACGCTCTTGGCCGGCAGCGAGGGATGGACCAGCAGGATGTTGGGCTGGTTCACCAGGCGGATCACCGGCGCGAAGTCCTTGAAGGGATCGAAGCCGGTCTTCTTGTACAGGTGCATGTTGGCCGCCAGCACGCCCGAGCTCGAGACGAACAGCGTGTGGCCGTCGGCCGGCGACTTGGCGGCGATCTCCGCGCCGATGTTGCCGGACGCGCCGGCACGGTTGTCGACCACCACCGGCTGGCCGAGCGACTCCGTGAGGCGCTTGGCGACAGCGCGCGCCACCATGTCCACGCTGCCGCCGGCCGGGAAGGGCACGATGATCTTGAGGGGCCCCGTCGGGTAGGCCTGGGCGGACGCGCCCCCGGCGGCGAGGAGCGCGAGCAGGAGGAGGCTGCGACGCACGCAATCGATCATGGATGTCTCCTAGTGGTTCAGGGATGGGGAAGGCACGGCAGTCAGGTCCTGGCCGCCTGTTTCTGCTTCTCGATGGTTTCGAGGATCACCTTCGTGGTCCCCATGATGTCGGGGTACTTCTCGCCGGCGTCGATGCGGGCCAGGGTGTGCTTCTCGTCCCTCATCATCTGCAGCGCGCGGTGCGCCGAATACTCGATGTCGGAGGGCGGCATCACCAGCACGCCGTTCTCGTCGGCCAGGATGGCGTCGCCCGGGTTCACGGCCACGCCGCCGCAGGTGACGGGGATGCCGAACTCGCCGCCCAGCCCCAGGGTCTTGACCGTGACGCAGGAGGTACCGCGGGACCAGACCGGCACGCCATACTGGCGCAGCTCGCCGAGGTCGGTCACCAGCCCGTCCACCACGATGCCCGCGACTCCCGCGGCGCGCGCCGCATAGGCGACCGCGCCGCCGAGCGAGGCGATGGACATGTCGCCGCAGCGGTCGATCACGATGAAGTCGCCGGGCCGCGCCTGGCCCACGGCGTAGTGCACCATCGCGCCGTCCATGCCCGGCATGCGGATGGTGAGGGCGGTGCCGGCCACGCGGCGATCCTGGAAATGGGCCCGGATCTCCGGGCTCATGAAGCCCGTGTAGCGGAAGTGGCCGATCACCGCGGGCTCGGCCTGCACCAGCAGCTCCAGCAGCTGGGGGTCTACGGCAGGCGGAAGGGGATTGAGGACGTACATCGAAAGCCCTGAGGCTCGGAAAAGAAAGTCCGGCCAATTTAGCGCTGCTCCGAGCAGGGGAAGGCGAGTTATCTGGACGGAAGTTGATCAGGTTTTTCGATCAAACCGGACCTGTCCTGCTCAGCCAGCCGCCGAAAAGAAGGACTTTCCGCGCTTGCGCAGCAGTTCGCCGCGCACATCCGGGCCGAGCATGCGAAGTGGAGCGCCCTGATCCGCGAAGCCGACATCCGCATAGAGTAGGCACCCCGGAACCACACACAGGAGACAAGGCATGAACAACCTCCCCCGCCGCGCCGTGCTGGCGCTCGCCATCGCCCTGCCCTTCGCGTCGTCGGCCCAGGCGCCGGCCTGGCCGGCCAAGCCCATCACGCTGGTGGTGGGCAGCGCGCCCGGAGGATCCAACGACACCTTCGCCCGCGCCATCGGCAAGCGGCTGCAGGACGCGCTGGGCCAGCCGGTGCTGGTGGAGAACAAGCCGGCCGGCGGCGGCGTGCTCGCCAACACCTTCGTGGCCAAGGCGCCGCCGGACGGCTACAGCCTGGTGGTGCTGTCGTCCACCTTCACCACCGGCGCGGCGATCCGCACCAACCTGCAGTACGACGCGGTCAAGAGCTTCAAGCCGGTGGCGCTGCTGGCCAAGGGACCGCTGCTGGTCACCGTGCCCGCCGACTCGCCCTACAAGACCATCGCCGAGCTGGTGGCCGCCGCCAAGGCCAGCCCCGGTAAGCTGAACTACGGCACTTCCGGCGCCGGCAGCATCAACCACTTCGCCACCGAGCTGTTCTCCGGCGCGGCCGGCATCCGCATGACCCACGTGCCGTACAAGGGCATGGGGCCGGCCACCAACGACCTGATCGGCGGCCAGATCCAGGTGCTGGTGGCGAGCGCGCCCTCCATCCTGTCGCAGGTGCGCAGCGGCCGCGTGCGGGCGCTGGCGGTGACCACCGCCACGCGCTCGCCGGTGGCGCCCGAGCTGCCGGCGCTGGAGCAGTCCGGCTACAAGGGCAGCGCCAGCGAGCTGTGGTGGGGCGTGCTCGCCCCCGCGGGGACGCCGCAGCCGGTGGTGGACCGGCTGAATGCCGAGATCAGCAAGATCGTGCTGTCCGGCGAGATGAAGGAGTTCTTCCTGAAGGAAGGCGCCGAGCCCGCCCCCATGAAGCCGGCCCAGTTCGAGGCGTTCATCGCCGCCGAGATCGACCGCTGGAAGCAGGTGGCCGGGGCCGCCGACATCAAGCCCGAGTGAGCGCGCCGGCCGTGACGAACCGGCTGCGCGGCATCCTGTCGCTGGAGGATTTCGAGGCGGCGGCCCGGCGCGTGCTGCCCAGGCCGATCTTCGGCTACGTGTCCGGCGGCTGCGAGACCGACGCCTCCCTGCACGGCAACCGTGCCGCGTTCGGCGAATACGGCTTCGTCACGCGCGTGCTGCAGGGCGTGGCGCAGCGCACGCAGGCGACGTCGCTGCTCGGACACAGCTGGTCGGCGCCGTTCGGCATCGCGCCCATGGGCATGTGCGCGCTCAGCGCCTACCGCGGCGACATCGTGCTGGCGCGGGCGGCGGCGGCGGCCAACATCCCCATGCTGTGCAGCGGCACCGGCCTGATCGCCCTGGAGGAAGTGCGGCAGGCCAACCGCGACGCCTGGTTCCAGGCCTACGTCCCCGGCGAGCCGCAACGCATCGAGGCGTTGATCGAGCGCGTCGCGCGTGCCGGGTACGGCACCCTGGTGATCACGGCCGGCACCGCCGTGTCCGGCAACCGCGAGAACCATGTGCGCGTGGGTTTCTCCAGCCCGCTGCGCCCGAGCGCGGCGCTCGCCTGGCAGGGCCTGACGCATCCGCGCTGGCTGGTCGGCACCGCGCTGCGCACGCTGCTGCGCCATGGCATGCCGCACTTCGAGAATTCGCAGGCCACGCGCGGCGCGCCCATCCTCGCCCGCCATGCGGTTCGCGACTTCGGCGCCCGGGACCACCTGGGCTGGGAACACCTGCGCCTGATCCGCACGCTGTGGAAGGGCCGGCTGGTGGTCAAGGGGATCATGAACGCCGACGACGCGCGGCTGGCGCGCGACTGCGGCGCCGAAGGCATCATCGTCTCCAACCATGGCGGCCGCCAGCTCGACGGCGCGGTGTCGCCGCTGCGCGTGCTGCCCGCGGTGGTGGAGGCCGTGCCCGACACCCCGGTGATGATGGACGGCGGCATCCGCCGCGGCAACGATGTCCTCAAGGCCATCGCGCTCGGAGCGGGCTTCGTCTTCGTCGGCCGCCCTTTCATCTACGCGGCCGCCGTCGCCGGCGAGGCGGGCGTGCGGCATGCCATCGCCACCTTGCAGCAGGAGATCCATCGCAACATGGCCCTGCTGGGGATCACGCGGCTCGAGCAGGTGCGCCAGGGCCGCGTCGTGCCCGGTGAGAACACCGCTATCCTTGCCGCCACACCAGACGACCCGGCATCCATGAGAAGCAAGCTCTTCGTTCCCGGCTCGCGGCCGGAACTGTTCGCCAAGGCCCTGGCCGGCGAGGCCGATGCCGTCTCCATCGACCTCGAGGACGCCGTGCCCGAATCCCGCAAGGTGCAGGCACGCGAGGGCGTGGCCGCGTGGCTGCGCACACGGCCGGCGACCGGCGGCAGGCAGGTCATCGTCCGCGTCAACGCGATGGACACGCCGCATTTCGAAGCGGACCTCGCGGCGGTCGTGCAGCCCGGGCTGCACGTGCTGAACCTGCCCAAGCCGCAGAGCCCGCAGGAGGTGCGTGCGGCCAGCGAGGCGATCGCGCGGGCCGAACGCGCCAACGGCGTCACCGATCCGGTGGGGCTGCTGCTCAACATCGAGACCTCGCGCGCCCTGCGCGAGGCGGCGGCCATCGCCTCGGCGGACCCGCGTGTCATGGGCCTGCAGGTCGGACTGGGCGACCTGTTCGAGCCGCTCGGCATCGACCGCCAGGAACGCGCCGCGGTGCAGCATGTCCTGCTCGCGGTCCGCCTGGCCGCCGGCGAAGCCGGGGTCCCGGCCTTCGACGGCGCCTATGCCGACGTGCGCGACACCGAAGGCTACCTGGCGGAGGCGCAGCTGGCCCGCCGCCTGGGCTTTGCCGGCAAGACCTGCATCCACCCGAGCCAGGTGCCGCTGGCGAACGCCGCGTTCCGGCCGACCGACGCCGAGATCGCGCACGCCCTGAAGGTGAGCGCGGCGGCGGACGAGGCGCAGGCGCGCGGCCTGGGCGCCTGGCTGGTGGACGGCCGCATGATCGACCGCCCCTTCCTGCAGCGCGCGCAGGCGATCGTCGCCACCGCCCGCCGCCTGCGCCTGCTGCCCGACGCCTGAGCCGACCCGGAGTCCCCACCATGACCGCACGCGAAGCAGGACCGCTCAGCGGCGTCCGCGTCCTCGACCTCAGCGCCTACATCGCCGGCCCCTACGGCTGCACGCTGCTGGCGGACCAGGGCGCCGAGGTGATCAAGGTCGAGCCGCCCGCCGGCGACAACCTGCGCAAGTACCCGTCCACCCTGGAGGCGGAAAGCCGCGCCTTCCTGGGCGTCAACCGCGGCAAGCTCGGCGTGGTGCTGGACCTGAAGGACGCGCAGGACCTGCAGCGGCTGCTGGCCCTGGTGCGCAGCGCCGACGTGCTGGTGCACAACTTCCGCCCCAGCGTGCCGCCGCGGCTGGGCATCGCGTACGAACAGCTGCGGCCGATCAACCCGCGCCTGGTCTACTGCGCCGTGACGGGCTACGGCGAGGCCGGGCCGCTGAAGGACAAGGCCGGCTTCGACCAGGTGCTGCAGACGATGACCGGGATGTGCACCCTGCAGGGTCCGCAGGGCGGCCCGCCGGAGATCCTGTATGGATCCGTGGTGGACTACTACGCGGCGGCGCTGGTGGCCGGCGGCGTTTCCTCCGCCCTGTACGAACGCGAGAAGAGCGGCGAGGGCCAGTACGTCGGCGTGTCGCTGCTGCGCTCCGCGCTGGCGATGCAGTCCGCGCGCATGGTGTGGAGCGAGGGCGAGCCGCGCGAAGTGGGGCGCGACATGCGCTCGGGCGGCATCACCGGCATCCACCCGACCGGCGAAGGCTACCTCTACATCTCCGCCAACACGCCGCACTTCTGGCAGGCGCTGTGCGAGAAGACGGGCCTGCACGAGCTGCTCACCGAACGCTACGACAGCGTGCGCAAGCGGGCACGGCACCAGCAGGAGATCGTCCCGCGGCTGCACGCCGCGCTGGCCGCGCGCACGGCGCTCGCGTGGGAGGCCCTGTTCGGCGAGGAAGTGCCCTGCGCCGCGGCGCGGTCCATCGAGGACATGTTCGATTTCCCGCAGGTGCGGGCCGAAGGCCTGGTCGGCGCGTTCGAGCATCCGGTGGTGGGCCGCTACCGCGGCTTCACGCGCGCCTGGCGCTTCGGCCGCACGCCCGGCAGCCAGCCCTTCGCCGCCCCGGCGCTGGACCAGCACGGCGATGCGGTGCGGGCGGAAGCCGACCGCTTGCGACCTTAAGGCCGACCCTGGGGCCGGTCCAATGCGCCCGGGCGCACGGGGATCCCGTGGCCGCCCTTCTTCAGGAGCTCGACCTTGTCCTTGGCGGCTTCGACGCGGACCATGGCCCGGTGGTACTCGGCCGTCAGCTCCGCGTCGAACAGCGCGGATCCGGGTGACCGGCTGTTCACCGCCATCCACTTGACCCATTCGGACTCCAGCGCGCCCGCCAGGTCCTCGAGCGCCTCCTGCAGCAGCTGCTCGGGCAGCCGGCTGGACGAAGCCCCCGTCGAGCGCTGGATGGCCTGGGCCTGCATGTGGGCCACCACGCTGGCCGCGCCCCGCCCGCTCTTGCCGAAGACCGGCGTGTTGCCGGCAGGGTCCGGGGCCTGCGCCGCCGCCGCGGGATCGGTCTCCCTGGCGGCTCGCACGTACTTGTCCAGCAGCAGGTCGCAGTGCAGCCGCAGCGCATGCACCTCGTCGATCAGCGCGGCCGGCAAGGGCCCGCGGCCTTCCTTGTGAAGCTGCAAGGCGTCTTCCAGACGCAGGCTGTGCGCCTGCAGGGCGCGGCGGCGCTCGCGCCACGTGTCGAAGGCGCGTTCTACCGCGTCCGCACGGGGATTTCCTGGGTCCACGTTTTTTCTATGTCCTTGCCAAAAGTGTACAGACCTTGCTGCGGTAACTTTTTTTGTCTCTCCCGCCGAGCCACACCGACTGTTTCCTCTGTGTGCCTTGCGCGGGCCGCCGCCGGGCCCAACTGCGTTGCTCGTCCGCTTGCTCCGGCGCGGCCTGCCTTTTCCAGAAAGAACCATGCATCCCGATCTCCAGCGCCTTCTCCAGACAGCCACGCACCTCACCCGCCGCGGTGACCTGCAGGCGGCCACCCAAGCGATCCAGCGCGCCCTGGGCGGCCCCGCCGGGTCCGAACCTGGCGGCGAGGTTATCGACGTGGAGGCCCGCGAGGTGCCCGACGTCGGGCAGCCGCCCGGGCGCGGCCCCGCCGCCGCGCCGACGGCGCCGCGCACGCGCGACCCGGCAACCGCCGTGCCCGGGCAAGAGGCCTTCGTCGCGGGCCACCACGGCGGCGCCGGCCTGGCCGGCCGCGACTACAAGCTGTTCATCCCGGCCGGCGCCGGCAGCGGGCCCCTGCCCCTGGTGGTCATGCTGCACGGCTGCACCCAGGACCCGGACGACTTCGCCGCGGGCACGCGCATGAACGAACTGGCGCAGGCCGAGGGCTTTTTCGTCCTATACCCCGCCCAGGCGCAGCGCGCCAACCCGCAGCGCTGCTGGAACTGGTTCAAGCCCAACCACCAGGGGCGCGGGCGCGGCGAGCCCGAACTGCTGGCCGGCATGGTGCGCGGGCTCATGGCCCGTTATCCGATCGATCCGGACCGGGTGTACGTGGCGGGCCTGTCGGCCGGCGGCGCGATGGCCGCCATCGTGGCAGCGGCCTACCCGGAAATTTTTGCCGCCGCCGGCGTGCATTCGGGGCTGGCGGCCGGGGCGGCACACGACGTGCCGTCGGCCTTCGAGGCGATGAAAAAGGGCGCGCAGCGGCCTGCCCGCGCCGTCCCGGTGCCGACCATCGTCTTCCACGGCGATGCCGACGCGACGGTGCACCCGGTCAACGGCCGGCAGGTCATGGCCGCGGCCGGGCCCGTGGGCGGCACCACCGCCGAGCCGGAGGAACTGCGGCCCGCCGGCCGGCGGCGCGCCACGCGGCAGGTGCAGCGGGACGCCACGGGCGCGGTGGTCGCCGAGCACTGGCTGGTGCACGGCGCGCCCCATGCCTGGTCGGGCGGCAGCAAGCGCGGCAGCTACACCGACCCTGAAGGACCGGACGCCACTGCCGAGATGCTGCGCTTTTTCCGCGAGCACCCGCGCAAAGGCGTGGCCACGGGCTGATTGCGCGGCGACGCGGCCTGGACTAACGGGCGTTGATCCTCAGCCATGCACCGCCGCGCAGCTCGACACAGACAGCCTCGCCGCGCTCGCGCATCCGCTCCACCGGGGCGGGCAGGCCTACCGGGGCGGCTGCCTCGCGCCAGCCTTGGCCGGCCCGCCACTGCAGCAGCAGCAGGCGTGCAAACGCCTGGTCCGGCACCACCACGAGCGGCCCGCGCGGGCCGCGGACGATCGCCGACAGGCGCTGCTCGGGCGAGCCCATGCGGTGGTTGGAGACCCCGCCCATGCGGGCGACGGTACGCAAGTGCGGCGGCGCGTAGCGGTACAGCGTGAGCACGCCTCCGATGTGCGGCGTCGAAACACTAGCGATTTCGGAATGCCCGTCGCCGTCGAAATCGGCAACGCCCACCGGGTTGAGCCAGCGCATGGCACCGACGGGCTCGCTGCGGGCACGCTCGAGCCAGCGCTGCTGGCTGCCGCTGCGGTCAATGGCGTACACCACGAGCGCCGCGCCACGGCTCGCGTGCGACTCCACGACGATCGCCTCATCCTGCCCGTCGCCGTCCAGGTCGGCGAGGCGCGGCAGCCGGTCCTCGATCACGCGCTCCGGCGGCAGCTCCAGGACAAGCTCGCGCCCGTTCTGACCGCGGGTGATCGCATGCAGGCTCGCTGCGTGGGTGCCGCTGCCCAGCGCCGCGTGCGTATACCGCTGTGTGGATGAGCCAAGCCAGATCCAGGCGATGTCGCGCTTGCCTGCCACCGGCAGGCTGCCGGGCAGCAACTCGCTGAAGGTCGGCTGCTGTCCCGCAGCCGCCGCAGCGGCCACCGGGGACCCGGTGCAGTTCGCCCGAGCCTCGTCGCCACCTGCGACCTGTATCGCGGTGAACGAGGACGCCGCCGCGAGCGGGCTGCCGAGCAGCCAGCAGCAGCAGATCGCCCCCAGGCGGCAGGTCCAGGCCGGAGCACGCGCAAGCATGCGCAGGATTCTGCCCGGCCTGGTGACTCGGCCGCCAGGCTGCGCTGAGCAATACCTGCGCCCCCCGGGCTGCCAACCTGCGCTTACATGGGGCGAGATCGTGGAAGGGATGATGGACGCACCATGAAGTCGAAGCCGACCACGCCGCCAGCCGGCGCCCGACCAACCTTGGAAACCGCGATGAACACCGAAGGCAACCGTCCTCGCGTCCTGCTGTTCGACGGTCCACGGCTGGGATGTGGCCGGGGCGGCCTGGGCGGGCATGCGCACCGCCTTCATCGCACGCCAGGAGCAGCAGAAGTTTCCCCTGGCGCCCGAGCCGACGCTGCACGTTGCGGACCTCCAGGTGCTGGCAGACCGCCTGCTTTCGGGCGCTTGAGGGCGCCCGACCCTGGCTCTGCGGTCATGGTGTGGAAAATTTTCTTTTGGGCCGGCCACTGCTCACGGCTGGGCCTCGCGTCCGCGGCAGCAAATCTAGAATCGCCGACCACCTTCCACCGCAGCCACCACGGGGCTGCATCCGAACAGCATGGAGCGGCCTGCGGCCGAGCCAGACGACACCCTGATGAACACCGAGCAGATCCAACGGTTCGTCAAGAACGCGCCCGACCTGTTGCTCGTCGTCCGTCCCGACGAAGGGTTCTGCATCGTGGGCGCCAGCGAAGAGTACCTGCGGGCCACCCACACCGACCGCGGCATCTTCGGCCGGCCGGTCTTCGAGGTGTTCCCGGACAACCCGGCCACCGTGGACGCCCGTTCGACGCAGAACCTCCGGGCCTCGTTCGAGAAGGTCCTGGCCACGCGCCAGACCGACGCCATGCCCACGCAGAGATACGACGTGCGCCGGCCGGCCGCGGCCGGCGGCGAGTTCGAGGAGCGCTTCTGGACCGTGATCAACGCGCCCGTCTTGTCGGAGGACGGCGAGGTCCAGTACATCCTGCACCGCATCGAGGAGGCCTCGGCCAAGGCCAAGCGCGACGCGGTGGCGATCCTGGAGAGCATCACCGAGGGCTTCTTCACGCTGGACCGGAAATGGCGGTTCGACTACGTGAACCGCGAAGCCCACCGGATCCTGGGGCGCGAGCGCGGCTCGCTGGAGGGCAGGACCCTGTGGACCGAGTACCCGGGGCTGGAAGGGACGATCTTCGAGCGGATGTACCGCCGCACCATGCACGAGCGGGAGATGTCCAGCTTCACCGCCTTCTATGCCGGGCACGACCGCTGGTACGAGGTGACCACCTTCCCCGCCCACGAGGGCATCTCGGTGTACTTCCGCGACGCCACCGAGCCCAAGCGGCTGCAGGCCGAGCGGGAGCGGCTGATCGCCGCGTCCGAGACCCAGCGGCGCATCTACGAGACCGCGCTGAACAGCACGCCGGACTTCGTCTACGTGTTCGACCTGGACCACCGCGCCATCTACGCCAACGAGGCGCTGCTCAAGGTCTGGGGCGTGGACGACGTGCGCGGCAAGCGCTGGATGGACCTGGGCTACGAGCAGTGGCACGCGGACAGGCACGACGCCGAGATCGACGAGGTGATCCGCACCCGCGCGCCGGTGCGCGGCGAGATCCCTTTCACCGGCACCAACGGCACGCGGGTCTACGACTACATCTTCGCGCCGGTGCTGGGGCCCGGCGGCGAGGTGGTGGCCATCGCCGGCACCACGCGCGACGTCACCGACCGCCAGGCCGCCGAGCAGGCCTTGCGTGAGCAGGCGGCCCGCCTGGCCGAGTCGGACCGGGCCAAGGACGAGTTCCTGGCGACGCTGTCCCACGAGCTGAGGAACCCGCTGGCGCCCCTGCGCAACTCGCTGGCCCTGCTGCGGCGCGTCGACGGCGCCAACCCCAAGACCGAGCGCATCCAGGTGATCATGGAGCGCCAGCTCAACCACATGGTGCGCCTGGTCGACGACCTGCTGGAGATCTCGCGCATCAGCCGCGGCGCGCTGTCGCTGCGCAAGGAGCCGGTGGAGGTCTCCACCATCGTCCACAACGCCTTGGAAACCAGCGAACCCCTGATCCAGGCGGCCGGGCACCGGCTGGCGCTCGAGCTCGCGGCGGCCCCGCTCTGGGTGGAAGGCGATCCCGTCCGGCTGGCGCAGATCGTGGCCAACCTGCTGAACAACGCGGCCAAGTACAGCCATGAAGGCGGGCACATCACGGTGCGCAGCTGGGCCGAGGATGGCCACGCGGTGGTCAGCCTGCGCGACACCGGCCTGGGCATCGAGCCCGAGGCGCTGCCGCGCATGTTCGAGATGTTCAGCCGGGGGCACCGCGACAGCGGCCGGCCCCAGGGCGGGCTGGGCATCGGGCTGGCCCTGTCGCGCCGGCTGGCGCAGATGCACGGCGGCACGCTCGAGGGCTACAGCGAAGGACTGGGCAAGGGCAGCGAGTTCGTGCTGCGCCTGCCGCTGGCGCAGCACGAGCGGCACGCCGCGCCCGGGCCGGCGGCTTCCGGCCCGCAGGACCTGGACCGCATCACGGTGCTGGTGGTGGACGACAACCACGACGCGGGCGACAGCCTGGGCGAAATCCTCGGCTACCTGGGCGCCGACGTGCGCATCGCCCGCGGCGGGCGCGAGGCGCTGCAGGTCTTCGCCGATTTCCAGCCGCGCGTCGTGCTGCTGGACATCGGCATGCCGGAGATGAACGGCTACGAGGTGGCCCAGGCCATCCGGGCCGGCTTTCCGGACAGCCCGGCCACGCTGGTGGCGCTGACGGGCTGGGGGCAGGACAGCGACCGGCGGCGGGCGCAGGACGCCGGGTTCGACCACCACCTGGTCAAGCCGGCCGATATCGACGGGCTGCAGGCGCTGCTGCGGTCGATCCGCGATACCGTCTAAGTACGAGTACCGCGGAGTCTCAACCGCCGGTCAGCACCAGCGGCCTCTTCAACGGCCGGCGCCACCCAACTGCTGGCGAAGAATACGGACGTTCGACACCCCCGGCCTCGCGTCGATGCGTGTTGCGTCGCTCTCATCCTGGATCCGATTTCCCGTTGATGGCGGAAACGGCGGTGGTGGGGGCGGGGGAACGCTGGGGTATTTTTGCGAGTCGATGATGAGCTGCTGCGCGGTGTCCTTTTGGGGCTTGAGATGCTCAAGGGCCTTGGGTGGCGGAACTGGAGCGGGCGGAACTCCTGGATAAGTTGGTGGCGGTGGCGGGTCGACGCCGGGGAACGAGTTGCCGCCGGGCACGGCCGCCGACTGCTTCGGCACAGGCTGTGTACTGCCCGCAGACAACGAGCCTGGACTGGCTTGCGCGCCTGTCGTGGCCGCAGTGACGAGCAGGATCCAAGCGGCGGCTCTGAAGACCGCGCCGCCCAAGAGGCCGATCAGAGTGCGTCGCATGGTGCCCTCTCCTTGCTCTTGCTGCTGCCGCAGTACCACTTGATGGGACCGTCGGTCGAAGCGGATATGTCGCGCAGGAACTGAGACTTCAAGCCTGAAAACGCCGCGGCGATATCGGCGTCCGAGTACTCGGGCTTAGCCCCTGCAAGCTGCGCCCACTGAGCCTCCAGGATCTTCGCCAGACCCTCCATGTACCTGGCCTTGTCCTGCGTTTTGTAGGTGGAAACGTAATCGATGGCCGCCTGGCCCGCTACATCGCCTCTGGACATCAACGATGCGAGCGTGTCGTTGGAAACCTTCGCGTAGGCAACCGCCTCCTTGGCGAATGCTCTTGCGTCCCGCGCATTTGCCGCAATGGGCTCCATGGCGATCGCCAAGGCAGCGGCGGTTTGTGCGCCGTACAGGGCCAGGACCGCTCTTTGGAGCTCACTCAAGTGCTCCTTGGGAAATGGGCGGATCTTGGCATTGAGCGTCAGCGCCTGCTCATAGACTTGCCGATTCAGCGCCGGATTGTGCTTGGCCTCCGTCAGGTCCTTGACGACATTCGATGTGTGGACCGCGATCTCGTTGAAGTACTGGCTCGCACTGTCCCTCGGGCGCGGATGGTGACACTCCGGATCGAGAGCCATCTTGTCTGGATCCAACTTCAGCTGCAAAACCAGAAAGACCGCGAAGCCGCCGGTGGCCACGATGATCACGCCGGGAACCAGGTTCCTTGAGCGGGCATGGATGGACCCCGCAAAGGTCCACGCAAAGAAGCCGGCCGCGAGGGAAAGTATGGTGGTGAAGGTCGTGATCTTCAGGGGCGAACACAGCGGGGGACCGAACATGATGTACCCGGCCGAAGCCAAGGTAAACAAGAGCCAGACCACGCCAACAACGAAGAACCGTTGCTCAAGGAAGGTCGGGTGGGAGCTGTCCCGCCCGGCACGACGCCGCTGCACTGCGGGCGCCGGAGCAGTTGGCATTTCTGGCATTGGCTCCTCCAGCAGGTTGTCCTGACCCGTTGTTAGGCGATGAAGTCCTAAAAATCAAGTACAGCTCCAGCTCGGCATCGCCACATCAAGATTACTGTTCAGCTCAAAGTTTTGGCCGAAGAACTCACACGGTCCAGCAACGACACTTGCCGTCGCCCCGCAAAAAGGTGTCAACTTGGCGCCCCATCGCCGCACCGCCGGCGTACTTCCAAGGAGACGACCATGAGCGTGAACTACTTCTGGGACGAGCGTCTGATGAACGAAACGGAATCGCGGGCGCCGACGATCCTGGCGATCGGCGATTCCTGGTTCTGGTATCCCTTCTATGGCGGCAGCCTGATCAACTACCTCGGGCAGGCGGTGAAAAGCAAGGACCACTTCATCTTCGCCATCGGCATGAACGGCGCGGAAGCCTACGACTACATCGACGGCAAGTACGCCCGGCAGGTGCGCGAGGCGCTCAAAGGCTACCGCAACAAGCTCAAGGCGGTCTTCATCAGCGGCGGCGGCAACGACTTCGCCGGCTTCGCCGACCTGCGCCCCCTGCTCAAGAGCGACTGCTCCCAGGAGGATGACCCGCAGGCCTGCTTCGCGGCGAAGCCGGGGCTCGATGAATTCTTCGCCGCCGTGGACGACCATTACCGGCGGCTCGTCGGCCTGATCCACGCCAGCACCCGCAGCGACTGCGTCGTCGTGATGCACACGTACGACTACGCCATCCCCAATGGCCGGGGCGTCTTCGGCGACAGCTGGCTCAAGCCCGCCCTGGACGATGCCAAGGTGAAGCCGCACCTGCAGCAGGAATGCGTGAAACTGCTCATCGACCGGTTCGCCGAGGTGCTCGAATCCATCTGCGAGAGCGATCCGGAGCACTTCAGGCTGGTGGACTCGCGAGGCACCCTGGCGCCGGAGCACTGGGCCAATGAACTGCACCCGACGCCGCAGGGATTCCAGAAACTGGTGAAGGACCAATGGAGGCCAGTGCTGCAAGAGGCAGGGCTGGCCGCCTGAGGGCAGGAATTACTTCTTGCGCGCCGCGATCGCCTTCTCGGCCGTGTTCACCAGGTCGGCGCCCACGGTGTTCTTCCACTTGTCGTAGACCGGCCGGGTGGCCTTGACGAAGGCCTCGCGCTCGGCCGGCGTCAGGCTGGTCACGGTCACGCCCATGGCGGCCACTTCCTTCAGCAGCGGCTTGTCGGCCTCCACCAGGCCCTTGCGGGCCAGCGCGATCTCCTGCTTGCCGGCGTCCACCGCCGCCTGCCGCACGATGGCCTGGTCGGCCAGCGTCCAGGACGCCCACACGTCCTTGTTCACCACGAAGATCAGCGGGTCGGCCACGTAGCCCCAGGTGGTCACGAACTTCTGGCCCACGGTGTGCATCTTCAGCACGGTGAACAGGAACATCGGGTTCTCCTGGCCGTCCACCGCGCCGCTGGACAGCGCCGGCTGCGCATCGGCCCAGCTCATCTGGGTCGGGTTGGCGCCCAGCGCGTTGAACGTGTCGGAGAACAAAGGCGAGCCGACCACGCGGATCTTCATCCCCTTGAGGTCCTGCGGCGACTTGATCGGCTTCTTGCTGTTGGTGAGCTCGCGGAAGCCGTTCTCGCCCCAGGCCAGCGGCACCGCGCCGGCCCGGTCCACGATCTCGAACATGCGCTTGCCGACCTCGCCCTGCGTGAGCGCGTCGACCGCCGCGTAGTCGGGCATCAGGAAGGGCATGGAGAACAGGTTCAGCTCCTTGATCTGCGGCGACCAGTTGATGGTGGAGCCGACCGCCATGTCGATCACGCCCTGGCGCAGCGAGCTGAACTCCCGGGTCTGGTCGCCCTGCACCAGCGACACGCCGGGGTAGAGCTTCATGTTGATGCGCCCTTGGGTGCGCTCCTTCACCAGGTCGGCCCAGATCTGGCCGGCCATGCCCCAGGGCGTGGGCGGCCCCAGCACCAGCGAGACCTTGTACTCGGGCTTGTAGGCGGCCTGGGCGATGGCGCCGGTGCCGAAGGTGGCGCCGGCAACGGCGGTGGCGGCGAGGGCCAGGCCCAGCAGGGTTCGACGGAATGTCATGGTGTGTCTCCTAGGGTTGCGTTCACGGATAACAGGGGTGGGAAATCAGTAGCCCAGGGTGCGCGGCAGCCACAGCGCCGTCTGGGGGAAGGCGATCACGGCCGCCATCACCAGCGCCATCGAGACCAGCATCCAGCCGACCCAGCGGACGGTGGATTCCATCGGCACCTTGGCGATGCGGCACGAGACCATCAGGTTCACGGCCAGCGGCGGGGTGAACTGGCCGAGCGCCACCTTGAGGGTGAGGATGACGCCGAACCAGACCGGGTCCCACTGGTAGTGGCGCATGATGGGCAGCAGCAGCGGCACGAAGATGAGGAAGATCGACACGCCGTCCAGGAACATGCCGAAGGTGACCAGCATCAGGATGAGCAGCGCCAGCACGCCGTACTCGCCCAGGCCGGAGCCGACGATGGCGCGCGTCACCGGGTCGATCACGCCCAGGGTGGACAGCGAGTACGCGAAGATGCCGGCCAGCGACACCACCAGCAGGATCACGGCCGACAGCTCGCCCGACTCGCGCAGGATGACGAACAGGTCGCGCACCTTGATGGTCCGGTGCACCGCCATCCCCACGAACAGGCCGTAGAACACCGCCACCACGGCGGCCTCGGTCGGCGTGAACCAGCCGGCGCGCATGCCGCCCAGGATCAGCACCGGCGCGAACAGGCCCCAGGCCGCCTCGCGCAGGCTGCGCCAGAAGGGCGGCCGCGGCATGCCGGCCTCCTGCGCGCCCATGCCGTGGCGGCGGGCCAGCCACACCGCGGGGACCATCAGCGCCAGCCCGGCCATCACGCCGGGCACCATGCCCGCCGCGAACAGCGCCGGCACCGAGGCGCCGGGCACCAGCACCGAGTAGATGATGAAGGCGATGGACGGCGGGATCAGGATGTCGGTGGCGGCGGCCGCGCCCACCACGCTGGCCGAGTAGGCCGGCGGGTAGCCCGCCCGGCTCATGGCCGCGATCATCACGGCGCCCACCGCGGCCGCGTTGGCCGGGCCGGAGCCCGAGATGCCGCCCAGGAACATCGCGACCGCGATGGCCACCAGCGGCAGCATGCCCGGGCCGCGGCCGACGATGGACACGGCGAAATTCACCAGGCGCGAGGCGACGCCCGAGCGGTCGAAAATGGAGCCGACCAGCACGAACATGGGCACCGCCAGCAGCGGGTACTTGGCCAGCCCGGCGTAGAAGTTCTGCGGCACGGCCAGCAGCCCCCACCACTGCACGTCGGCATTGGCCAGCGCGATGCACACCGCCCCGGCCAGGCCGAGCGCCGCGCCGATGGGCACGCCGATGAACAGCAGCCCGAGGAAGGCGGCGAACAGCAGGGTCGCGATCACGGCCGGCGACCCCGGCGGATGAACAGGCCCAGGGCCCGCAAGGCGATCGCCACCGACATGACGGGCAGCCACACCGTGTACCACCACTGGGGCA
The DNA here is from genome assembly GCF_000215705.1 of Ramlibacter tataouinensis TTB310. Lineage (NCBI taxonomy): Bacteria > Pseudomonadati > Pseudomonadota > Betaproteobacteria > Burkholderiales > Comamonadaceae > Ramlibacter > Ramlibacter tataouinensis. The sequence continues at coordinate 3,138,470 of NC_015677.1, forward strand.
CGCCGATGCCGGGCGAGGTCTCGCCGAAGCGGATGTCGTCCCACACCACCCGCGCGCTCAGCACGGCGATCAGCGCGAACAGCACGAACACCGTCAGGGCGCCGAAGCGCGCCAGCGCGCGCTGACGCCAGGCGGGGCCGTTGTCCGAGAAGTACTCGATGCGGATCTGCCGGTTGCGCGCCACCGCCGCGGAGCCCGCGACCAGGGTCAGCACGATCATGAGGAAGACCGAGATCTCCTCGGTCCAGGCGAAGGACTGGCTGGTGAAGTAGCGCACCAGCACGTTGGCGAAGGTGATCAGCGCCAGCAGGGCCATCACCACCACCGTCAGCCAGTCCTCGATCTTCAGCGGGACGACCGTGGCCTCGTCCGGCTCGTCGCCCGTTTGCAGCTGATCCGCCTGCGGGGTGCCCGTCTCCCGGTTCTGCGTCATCGCGTCTGCTCCAGCATGCCTCGTGCGGCGGCTGCGATGTCGGCGGCCTGGATGCGCGCCTGCGCCTCCAGCACGGGCGAGTAGCCCACCGGGATGCGCGGCGCGCCCAGGCGCCTGACGCGGCAGCCGGTCGCCTCGGCCGCGGCGGCGGCGATCTCGGCGCCGAAGCCGGCCGCCTGCACCGCCTCGTGGACCACCAGCAGGTGGCCGGTCCGCGCGCAGGACGCCAGCACCGCGGCCCGGTCCCAGGGCCAGATGCTGCGCAGGTCGATCAGCTCCGCGGCTATGCCCTGGGCGGCGAGCGCCTCGCAGGCCTGGGCGCAGGCATGGACCTGGCGGCTCCAGCTGACGAGAGTGAGGTGCCGGCCCGGGCGCACCGTGCGCGCGCTGCCCAGCTGCTCGCGGGCCTGCACGTCGACCTCGCCCTGCAGCCCCCACAGGGTCTTGTGCTCCAGGTAGACCACCGGGTCGCCGCAGTCCAGCGCCGCGCGCAGCAGCGAGTAGTTGTCCTGCGGGGTGGCGGGGCAGACCACCACCAGCCCCGGCACGTGGGCGAACCAGCTCTCCAGCGACTGCGAGTGCTGCGCGGCCGACGAATCCCAGATGCCCACCGGCATGCGCATCACCAGCGGCACCCGGCCCTGGCCGCCGAACATGAAGCGGTTCTTGGCCGCCTGGTTGACGATCTCGTCCATGGCACACAGGGCGAAGTCGACGACGCGCATCTCGACCACCGGCCGCAGGCCGGCCAGGGCCATGCCGACCCCGGCGCCCAGGATGGTGGCCTCGCTGATCGGCGTGTCGATCACCCGGTCCGTACCGAAGCGCTGCTGCAGGCCCTGGTACTGGCCGAAGATGCCACCGCGGCCGATGTCCTCGCCCAGCACCACGACGCGGGGGTCGGCTTCCATGGCGTGCGCGAGCGCCAGCGCCGCCGCCTGCGCGTAGCTCATCACCGCCACAGCCCGGCCCCCGTGGTCTGCACGTCGGTGAACGCGGCCTCCGGCGCCGGCCAGGGCGCGGCGTCGGCCGCCGCCAGCGCCCGGGCCACCTCCTCTTGCGCCTCGCGGTCGATCGCGTCCAGCACGGCCGCGTCGCCGCCCTGCGCCAGGAAGCGGCTGCGGGCGCGGGCGAGGGGGTCGGCCTGCAGCGCCTGCTGCAGCTCGCGCGGGTCGCGGTAGGCCGCGGCGTCGACGGACACGTGGCCCTTCACGCGGTAGGTGATGGCGTGCAGCAGCCGCGGTTGCCGCCGGGCCCGGACCTCCCGCACCAGGCGGCCGGCCGCCTCGTCAACCGCGAGCACGTCGTTGCCGTCCACCTGCTCGCCGGCGATGCCCAGGCTGTCGGCGCGGGCCGAGGCGCCCTCCCCGGCCGTCATCGGGCCGCTGGCCGTGGTGGCGCTCCAGCGGTTGTCCTCGCACACGAACAGCAGGGGCAGGCCGTACACCTGCGCCCAGTTGAGCGACTCCAGGAAGGGCCCGCGGTTGATGGCGCCGTCGCCGAAGAAGCAGGCGGTGATCGCGTCGCGCCCCTGCAGCTTCTGCGCATGGGCCGCGCCCACCGCGATGGGCAGGCCCGCCGCCACCACGCCGTTGGCGCCCAGCATGCCCACCGAGAAATCGGCGATGTGCATGGAGCCGCCCTTGCCGGCGTTGGACCCGCTGGCCTTGCCGAACAGCTCGGCCATCATGCGCGCCAGGTCGGCGCCCTTGGCCAGCGTGTGGCCGTGGCCGCGGTGGGTGGAGGTCAGGTAGTCGTCGGTACGCAGGTGGGCACAGACGCCGGCGGGCACCGCCTCCTGGCCCGTGGACAGGTGGAGCGGGCCGCGGACCCGGGCGCCGGCGCCCGCCGAGCTGCCGTAGGCGCTGACCCCGCCCTGGCTGGCGATCTCCGCTGCGTTCTCGAAGGCCCGGATGCGGGCCATCGTCCGATACAGCGCCACGGTCCGCTGCGAGCTTTCGACCAAGGGTTTGTCTCCGCTGCTCCTGTTGTGCGCGCATTCTAGGGGCGGGGGTGGGGGCAGAAACCAGTACAGGGTTAGTACTAGGCGGGATCAGGAGAGGGAGACCCGCCGTGGAGACCTGGTATGACAGGGCTCCCGGAGCAGTCTTCTTCGGGGGCCCAGGGCGTGCGGGCACCTGACATGTGCGGCTGAGTTTTGCGCGGACCAGCAGCGTGGTTTCGACGACGATCATGGGTTCGCCGCGCTGCAGGCCCAGCTCCGAGAACGCCGCTTCGATTTCCGCGAGCGCGAGCCGCCCGCTGCGTGCGAAGCGGCGCCCTTTCGCGTTGACCGCCACCGCCCTCCCGTGCCGCTCCACCAACGGCTGGCCCACGGCCTCCTCGAGCGAGCGAACCGCGCGGTGGATCGACGCCGGCGACAGGCCCGTCGCCACGCCCGCCGCGCTGAAGCTGCCCGCCTCCACCAACGCCAGAAAGGCGTGCACCTGCGGCATCGAGAGTCGCCGCTCGAGCTTCGCGATGCCCTGGGTCAGCGCCGGCTGGCTCGCAGGACGCTGCGGGCCTGAGAGTGCGGCTTCGAACGATCTCAGCGCCGTGGTGTGCGGAGCATCGGAAAGATAGGCGGCGATGTCCCCACCTGAATGGTGCCCAGCAACTCGAACCCGTGCCGTTGATAGAGCGGAATGTTCTCTGGATTGGAGGATTCAAGATACGCCAGCGCGTGGTCGCGGTCGCACGGCATGAGGGCATGCTGCATCAACGCGGCGCCGTATCCTTTGCCCTGGTGAAACGGATCGACTCCAATGAACGGCAGATACCAATGCGGCTCCCGCGGGTGGTAGCGCCCCATCTGTTCGAAGACCGCGGCGCCGTCCTTTTGCACCTGCGCGGACCCGGTGCGTTGCAACAGTGCGATCAGCGCGTCCTCGTCAGGGCTGACCCCTGGCGGCAGCCACAGCGCCGCCCCGGCATAGCCGTCCACGTAGTAGGCGCTATCGTGGGCAAACGCGTTGCCCCCGAATACCCTGACGAAGCTCGGGAAATGCCTGAGGTACTGATCTGGATCAGGCCATGCCCAACGCGCCGCGGGGTCTGCGCTGAACGCCAGTACCACGACAGCAATGGTTTGAGCTTCATCGGATACCGTGGCGGTCTTGATGAGGAAGGATTGGTCACATCGCATGCGACGGAGCTTAGGAATGCCTGACGGACACCGCCATGTCGAAAGAGCCGCGGTTCCTGCCAAAAACATCGTGATCGTGGTGTTCGAGGGGGCCGAGGCTGTTGACATCGCTGCCCCTGCAAGCGTCTTCACCAAAGCTGAGCAACTGCATGCAGGCACGTACCGCCTGTGCTTCGCCAGTCCGAAGGGTGGCGACGTGCAGACGAACTCCGGCCTGTGGATCCGCGCAACGCATTCATTCGAGGCGGTGCCGGCTACGCTCGACACCCTGATCGTCGCCGGCGGTGATGAGGCTCCTTTGCGCGCCCTGCTCCGAGACGGCAGCGTTGCCGAGTGGCTCGCCAGGGTGGCACCCGGCACCCGACGGATCGCCAGCGTTTGCTCTGGCGCATTCGCGTTGGCCGCGGCAGGTCTGCTGGATGGCCGGGAAGCGACCACCCATTGGAGCGCACTGGACCTTCTGCAGTCGGTTCGACCGGCCGTGCGCGTGCTGCGTGACCGGATCTATGTGCGCGATGGCCAGGTCTGGACCTCGGCGGGAGTCACGACCAGCCTGGAATTGGCGCTTGCGTTGGTGGAGGATGACCTCGGGCAGTCTGTTTCGATGGCCATCGCTCGCACGCTTGCGCTGCCCATGCTGCGCGGCAGCCACCAGCCGCAGCTGAGTCAGGCTCTGCAGGTGCAAACGGGCGCCAGGAATCCCCTGCGTGAACTGATCGCCTGGATGAGCACGCACCTGCACGAGCAACTCACCGTTGAACTTCTGGCGCAGCGGGCGAACATGAGTGCGCGACAGTTCGCCCGCGCATTCGCTGCCGAGACAGGTTGCACTCCCGCCCGGTTTGTGGAGCGGGCGCGCGTCGCTCAAGCTGCCGATCTTCTTGTCCGAACCCGCTGGCCGCAGGATCGAATTGCCGAACTGAGTGGTTTCGGATCGGTGGACGCCCTCCAGCGAGCCTTTGCCCGCCAGCACGGCAAGACGCTGAAGGATTACCGCGCGTCGAAGCAACTTCGCGTCTGATCCCGATCGGAAGGCCATCGGATTGACGCTCGATGGTATTGAAGCCGAGCCAGCTCAGGACGGCATGCGGTAGGTCACGTGCGTGACCAGGCGAGCCGCGCGCGACTTCACCTGCTCGAGATTCAGTGGCGGGACGCCCTCGAACAACCGCGTGCCCGCGCCAAGCGTGAGCGGCGCGAGGTGCAGCCGCAACTCGTCGACCAAACGGCCGGCCAGGTACTGGTTGATGGTGGTCGCGCCGCCGAGGACAGCGATATCGCCGTCGGCGGCGACCGCGCGTGCACGTGCCAGTGCCGACTGGATCCCGTCGGTGACGAAGTGGTACGTGGTGCCGCCCCGCATGCGCTGAGGCTCGCGCGCGTGGTGGGTGAGAACGAACACCGGCGCATGGAAGGGCGGATCGTCGCCCCACCAGCCGTTCCACTGCCGATCCCACGCGCCACGCACCGGGCCAAACATGTTGCGGCCCATGATGAATGCTTTGGCCGCCATGATCTGGTCAACTTCGGCCCGGTTCTCCTCTGGCGTCTCGAACATCCATGCGTGCAGCTTGTTCCCCCAGCCGTCGCCGCCGTCTTCGCCAAACGGGCGCTCCTCAGTCTGGTTGGGCCCGGCCGAGTACCCGTCGGCCGAGATCGTCAAGTCGCAGATGACCCTTTCCCAACCTGTGCTCATTGCTCTCTCCTTCCAGTGGCGACCTCTCGCTTCGGTCCTTGGGCCGGCATGTCAGCGGCTGCATTGCAGCCGGCCGGGATACTCCAGCTCCATCATCACCCACTCACTACGCGCCTGCCCGAAGCGGTTGGCGATCTCGCACAAGGTCTGGTCGAGCTGCTGGCTGGGATTCAAGCCCGGCGTGAGGGGCAGACGACCTTGACTGGCCTCGGCACGTTCGGTGAGCAGGCGCAAACCGCTTTTCAGCGTCACGGGCCTGGCGCCGCTCGCCGTCACGCGCACGTGTCCAGTGCGCGACCAGGCATCGGCCGTGAGGGCCACTGCGATGTCGTCAAGGCCGTCGCGCGCATCCAGCTCCCAATGCTCGTCACGCCAGAACGCCGCCTTGGCGAGGAGGTAGTGCACTGCCCGTCTGGCGTCCACGCCGAAGGCGGAACTGTCGTGCGCAGGTGTCCAGGAAGCCACGCCGAGCTCGGCCGCCAGTTCCTGCGCCCGCGCGCGGCCCCCGACCGCTTCGACCAGCGCTAGCATCGCGGGCATCGACGCGGTGATGCCCGTCGTCGTGGCGATGTTGCCGTCCACCGTGTAGCGTTGGTGCGGTACGTAGGTGGCGGTCGGATGCCGGCGGAGCACGTCCTTGCGGAAGTGCCAGTGCGTGACGAAGCGCCGGCCATCGAGCAGGCCGGCCCGGCCGACGATCAGCGCGCCCGCGCAAACGCTGACGATGCGGGCCCCTTTGGCCGTCTGCTGCTGCAGCCACCGGCTGATGGCGGGGTCGTCGGCATCGTCCAACGCCGGCACGATCACGTAGTCGGCTCCCCCCGGGTGCGCCCGGTCGAAGCTGCCCAGGTCCTGCGCCACTTCGATCTGCAAGGCGGGATACAGCGCGACCGGACCTTTCCTCGGCGCGACAGCCTCGACCTGGGCCACCCCGGATCGCTGCAGCACCGCGTGCGACAAGAGGAAGTCCGTGGTCTCCGTGCTCTCGTTGTAGGCCAGCACTGCAATGACAGGCTTGCCCGGACGTCGGGGCTTCATGGCCTCCAGGAACGCCTGCCCTTGCCGAGCCACGGCCGTGGCATCCGGCAGGTCCGCAGGGACCCGGACGCCGCCGTCACAGCCGCTCAAGGCCATCAAGCCCGCCAGGATCAGCAGGCGAAGTGCAGTGAAAAATGGGTACGACCTCATGCCGGCAAGCGTACGAATGGCCGACTCCTCGCACAATGTCGATAAAGCCGCGATTCCTGCCAAGGACGTCGTCTTGGTCGTGTTCGACGGCGCGCAGGCGAGTGGGTCGCCGGCCCCGCGAGTGTGTTCAGCAGGGGGCGAGCGGGTGCATCCGAGCACTTACCGGCTGTACGTTGACTCGTCCGGCGCTTCGGTCAGGCGACTGAAGTGCAAGTCGTAAAGGAAGCGTCCGCGAGCCGCTTCCCTAAGAGTTTGTGATACCGACCCATTGCGGCACCTCCTCGCCCGACGCCACCCTCTCTCCCAGTTTCAGACAGAGATCGGCCATGGAGGCCCTGCTCACAAAATTCGTCACGCCCATGGCCTCCTTCATGATGCTTGCCTCGCCCGACCAATAAGTATTCGTCTTCCTTCCATCGTTGAGCAATGCGGGCAAGATGAGAGTCGGCCGGATGAGCCCCTTGTCCTTCGCGTCTCCTACCTCTGCCAACTGCTTCTCAAAATCAGCCAAGGGCTTCGACCAGAACAACACCGTAGCGACACTGACGAACATGCGCGCAAAGAAGTTGGTCATGTATGCCCCCGTCGGGCCCAGCCCCCAGGCGGCGATGCTGATGAATGGCGTAGGCCTTGGATCTACCGCAGCGACGGCCTTCAACTTCCTCAGGGCCAGCAGCGTGTTGTGCGTACCTGTGGAAACGGCCGTATGTGGCTTGGTCTCCGACGCCAGCATGACATACACCACGTCTGGTTTCGCAGTCCTTATCGCCAGCTCTATCTTTTCCGCTTCGTGTAGCTCGCCTGTAAAAACACGCAGGTACGGATGCGAGATAACAGACGCAGGCAATTTCAATACGCCGCGAACGTAGATGGTCACGAAGTGACCACGGGCAAGCGCCTGCGACAGAAAGGGCAAGCCCGTACGGCCCGTGGCACCCAGGAGGAAGAAGCTGAGTGACGAAGTGACTACATCGGCTGAAGGCTCGGCTGCTGTTGCGGAAAGAGAAGAGTTCGATCGCCGCATCGCGCGATACTAGCAATTCGCACGGAACGATGAGAACTTGCTACGAGCCCAGCGGGATCGTGTCGGGGTACTGCGAGACGACCGGTAGGACGAGAGCTCCTGGACCGTGAGCGTCCGCCGCGGCACTCCCAGTTCAGGGCTGGCCATCCAGCAGCGGTCCAGGGTGCGCAGAGGAACCTCGTTGAACAGCCAGCCCCAAACGGGGCCCGGCATCAGTGCCAGGTCGTAGCGGCCCTGCCCCAGCTTGTCCAGCAGGCGCCCGCCGTGGTCCACGCCGATTTCCAGAAGCACGCGGGGATAGGTCTGCTGCGCTGAGGCGCAGCTCAGAATGATGCTTGAGTAGGCCGATCTGGGAATTGAGAGAGGGGCAATGAACAACGATAGCGTCAAGGCCGGCCGGAGGTGCCGCATGAAACACGCAGTCATCCTGCTGGCGCTGCTGGCCGCCGTCAGCGCGAGCGCCGACGGCATCCCCAAGCCCACCACCGCCGGCCTGCACCTGGTCAGCGTGCACGACCGGGACAACCACCGGTGGAACAACGACAACCCGGGCGCCTATGCGCGCTGGGACAGCGGTTTCATCGCCGGCACCTACCGCAACAGCCTGCGCAACCAGACCGTCTATGCGGGCTGGTCCATCGCCGACGACAAGGACCGCTTCGCCCTGATGATCGGCGTGTTCACCGGCTACGCGAAGTTCACCAAAGTGGTCACCAAAGACACCATCCAGTGCGACAGCCCGTCGGGCTATTGCATCCGCACCAGAACCACCTACGAGCAGGAAAGCATCCTCACGCTGGGCATCGTGCCTTCGGTGCGCATCGGCCTGGGCGGCATCGGCCTGGACGACACCAGCATGCGCCTGTCGGCCGTGCTGCCGCCCAAGAGCGCCAAGGCGCTGCACCTGTCCGTGGAACGAGGCTTCTGACGATCGCCAGAGCGCTCGGCGGACAATGCGCCGACAACCTCTCCACCAACGTCCATCGTGGCACGCCCTTCCTCTTCCTCCTGGCCTGACAAGATCCTGGCGCTGCTGCGCGCCGGCAACCCGGCGGCCGCCATCGCCCAGATCAAGGTGGCGCCCAGCGTGCGTGACCTGCGGGCCCTGGAGAAGGCGCTCACCGCTGCTGGGCTGACGGGAAGGTGGAGCGAGGTCGATGCCGCGGTCACTGAAAGCCTGCAGGCGCTCTCCGCGCCGAGGCTGCACCGGTCGCCATGACCGGCTGAGCTTCAATCGGCGGTGCCCTGCGCCGCCTTCGGCAGATCACCGGTGGGCGATGTCTGCCCCAGGTGGACGCGGACCTCGTGGACCTGGTTGCCGACGGCCTGCACAGCCTGCCGCAGACGCTCGGGACTGGTGTTCAGGCGGCGGGCCCAGCTCTGCACTTCCTGCTCGTCGTCCAGGGGAATGCGCTGCGAATCCCGTCGGGCCAGGTTGGTCACGTCATCGGACATCGCGATCGCTCATGGAACAGGTCAGGAACTGATAGTGGACGACGGCAAGCGCCGCCGTCTGTAGGAGCGGGGCGCAAGCGCTTCGCCTACTCCCTGGTGACCGCCGCCAGGGTCCAGTCACCACTGGCTTCGTCCCGCCGCAGGACATACAGGCCGTCATCAGTCTCGATCTTCCACCAGCGATGGTGCGAGCCGTACCACCGGTCCACGATGGAACGCACCTCTACGCGCCGGTTGCCGAACCAGACGATCCCGGGCTCGGGTTCGCCGGAGGCTGATGCCTGGTATTCGACGCGGATGTCCATCCCTGGACCTTAGGGAGGTCTGAACAGCGCAAACCAGTTCTGCATCAGGTGCACCCGCAGCATCGCCCTGCTCCATTTCCTCCAGGAAGACTTCCCGCCGTGTCTTCTTCCTCATGCCGGCGTACTCGGCATCCGCGAAGCTGAGTTGGATCAGCCCATAGCCCCTTAGCGCGCCGTGGCCTCAGCGTCCACCCCGGGCCGCGCCGGGCCCCCGGGCGAAAGCGTCCACCCGCGCCGCGGCCCGCCGCAGCGCCTGCTGCAATGCCGAATGTCCGGCCAGCTCGCCCCACAGCACGCGGTCGGCGGCGAACGCGGCTACCGGATCGGGCGCGGCGCAGATCGCATGGGCCGCTGCCGGGTCCATGGCCTGGTCCTGGTACTCGTAGGGCAGCGTGCCGGCGTGCCAGCGATGCAGGCAGGCCAGGAACAAGGCTGGCAGCAGGGCCACCGCCTCGATGTCGTCGTTACGAGCCAGGCGTTGTGCGATGGTCGGCACAATGAAGCCCGGCAGCTTGGAATACCCGTCCATCGCCACGCGCTGGTTGGTGTCTTGCAAGGCCGCATTGGCGAAGCGGTGCAGCACCGTGTCACGGTAGGCGCCCAGGTCGATGGGGCTGGGGCTGAGCACCGGGATCACATTCTGCGTGGCGTAGTCGTGCGCCATGCGCCGGATGCGCGCATCGGCCACTCCCTCATGGATGTAGCGCGTGCCCGCGAGCGTGCCGGCCCAGGCGATGCAGCTGTGCGTGCCGTTGAGCAGCCGGATCTTGGCTTCCTCGTGCGCATCGACCGAATCCACCATCTCCACGCTGACGGCCTCCCACTCGGGCCGGCCATTCGTGAACCGGTCCTCGATCACCCACTGGATGAAGCTTTCGGCCATGAGGGCGGCAGGATCGTGCCGGCCTGTGGCGGCGCGCACCCGCTCCACCACTTCGGCCGTCGGCCGGGGCGTGATGCGGTCCACCATGGCATTGGGCGTGCTGGTGTTTGCCTCCACCCAGCGGGTGAGGGCCGGGTCGCCGACCTCCTGCAGAAACGCGGTCAGGCCGGCGAGCAGCCGGTCGCCGTTGTGCCGTAGGTTGTCGCAGTTGAGCAGGGTGACGGGGCCCGCCCCGCACCGCATGCGCGCACGCAGGATGGCGGCCAGCGCGCCGTAGATGGTGCTGCCGGCCCGGCCCTGCCGCAGGGCCTGGATGTCGGCCGCGATCTCGGCATGCACTCGGTCCAAGGACAGCGAAGGATCTAAGTAGTAGCCGGCCTCCGTGACGGTGCAGGAGATGATGCGGGTGCCAGGCTGCGCGCCCAGCTCGACCAGCCTGGTGAGCCCAGGCTCCCAGGGAACGATGGTGCGGATCGATTCCACCAGCAGGTACTCGCGTTCGCCCTCGGGCGTGACCGTCTCCAGCGTGTAGTGCCCCTGCTGCGCACGCAGCGCGTCGATGGTGTGCGCCATGTCCGGCCGCAGATTGCCGCCGGCCAGGGCCCAGCGCCGGTCACCACGTGCCATCAGCTGATGCAGGTACACGGCCTGGTGCGCCCGATGGAACGAGCCCAGGCCGAGGTGCAGCATCGTCAATACTTCATTCGGCATGGCTAGGGAGGGCTACGCAGCAGGACCGGGTACAGCCGCGAGGGACTGGCCATCGGCATCGAACACATGGGCTGCGCGCCAGTCCAGCTCCACTCCCACAGCATTACCGATTAGACATCACCACCATGTGTTCTGAAGAACTGAGTTAGGACTTTCTTAAAGGCCGGCAATGAGATGTATGGCTGACGAGCGGCGCAACCCCGAGCCGGTTATGTCCAGATACAAATCCAACGACAACTACGGCTCCGGAATATCAGTTTCGAGGTTCTAGCGTATCAATCACTGGTCACAGCGGGGCTAATCTGACCTTCAGTTCAAGCTTGTGAAGAGAGTGAACTGTTGGCAGGTCAGAACCAATGTCGCGTCCGATCACCTTCCAAGTTGAACACCTCGAGGATGACAGGTGTGCGGCGACAAGTGCGCAAACGTGGCGATTATCAACCGCCGTAATTGATGGGTTTTAGGTTGACTTGAATGCTTACTTATGGTTTCCGTTGGACTTCTTGATGCATTCGGCGGCAACGCATTCGATACCGAATCGGTTTTGCGCCAGGCCGGTGTGGCTCCCGCCAAATTCGAAGATTGGGAGCTGCTTTCGAGAGCGCTTTATCGCCATCACTTTGACGCGATTGTCTTCGTGATCGGCGACCGGGACGACCAGTGGCGTGCGCGGCTGGAGAAGGTGCGGTCGCAGCTGCTGCCGATGACGTGGTTGCTGGTCGTGGGTAGGGGCCGTGAGCTGGCTGTTTGCGCCTTGGAAGCCGGGGCGGACGATTACCTTTGTCACCCTTTGGAGGTGGACATAGTCCGATCACGCTTGGCGGCAGCACTCCGACGGCAGCACAAGCTCTTTAACGGCCAGCGAACTATAAGCTGTGGGCCTTATCTACTCGACATACCGACCCACACGCTCAGGCTGGAGAAGTCCTCGGTGCCGCTAACCTCGCGTGAGGCTGCCCTGCTCGCGCTGTTCTTCAACAATCCTGGAGCGACCATTCCACGCGTCGATTTGGCGCACAGCAGCGGGATTGTCGAGTCGGTTACAAGCCACGCTATCGAGCAGCAGATGTACCAGCTCCGTCGCAAATTGCGCCGGGTTGCGCCACGGCTGGTACTAAGCAGCTCGTATGGGCGGGGTTATGTGCTGCACGTGACGGCCGAAGACCAAGGGCGTCGGACTCGGACCGCCGGCACGGCCCCGTCTGACGCCAGCCGCTCGCCTTCGGAGCGCATGTAGACGGCGGACGACCGGCCGCGCGGCTCAAATTCCCGAAACGGCCAGGAACCCGAGCGGATGCAGCTGCTGTGGCCTGTCGGCGCTCCGAGCTGCTTGCGCGCCGTGCTGGCAATGCTGGTTCTCGATGACCTTAGCCACCTGGATGCCATGCGCCGCCGCCGTCGTCACACAAGGGTGCAAAAAGTTGGTGACGCTGCCTGCCGCGAACAACCCGGGAACGCCGGGAATCGCCCCGGACTGATCGACTTCGAGATAGCCGTCCTTGCGGGGCAGCTCCAGGTACACAGGGATGCAGGCTTCGTAACCGTATTGCACGCTAAAAACGTCGTACTGCTGGTCGTTAACCCGCATCGTCTTTTGGTCGGCATGGAAGGGCCCGGCATGGACATGGGCGGCCAGGCCTTGCAGGCGCTGCCGCAGGGCCGGACGCGCGCGGGGAGCTCTCCTGCAGTAGAGGTCCACACAACGGGCGCCACGCCGCAGGGCGAACTCCGCTTGCTCGAAAGCGGCATCACCGCCGCCGAGAACCGCCATGCGCTTGCCCTGCACCGGGATCTTCTCGATCGATGTGCCCGGTCCGATACCCACACACTCGGACTCGGCGAATCCACCCGTCCGCGGCCGGGTTCCCGTCGCTATGACGATGTAGCGCGCCCGGTGGACGTCCGAGCCGTTGGACACCTCCCAGGGCGCCGCGGCATGCCTCCGCCGAACCGACACGACGTGGTAGTTCAACAGACATTCCACCTGCTCCTGGCGCAGGTGCATATGCAGTTGCCGCGCCACCTCCTGGCCCGTCTTGCCCACCAGGCCGGGAATCCAGCGATTCATGTACGGACTGCGCTGCTGCAGTCCGCCGATGGCGGCTCCGCCCTCGATGAGCATGGTCGCCATACCGAGCTGGTGCAACCAGAGCGCGCACGCCGCGCCCGCGGGGCCGCCGCCAATCACCAACGCATCCTTCATCGTGCAACTCCACAGGTGGTTCAGCGATCGAGCCATTCTCCGCCGCCCCCTGCGTCCGGGCCGCCTCGGACGCGAAGCACGTTGAGGACGGGCGAACCCGTGGTAGCAGGCATGCGGCAGAGCACTCCATCCGACCCATGGGCCTCGAAAACACCCGGATACACCGGCGTACCCCGAAGGTGGTGGACTATTCGTCGTCACACCCAAGGCCGCCCCCGGAGGTCGGGGTCACAGACTCAGGGAGCAGAGATAACGCCATGACAGAACACGTCCATCTTCCCCGCTTGAAGCATCCCGAGTTCGAGCACCCGTTCTCGCGGGATCCATCCCTCGGGTACGAAGCGCCCGACGAGTCGACGGTGATCCACTGCGTTGCGCATGGCTTTCCCAGCCCGCTGGCGCGATGGCACTGCCATGACGAGTACGAATTGCACCTGATCATCGCCTCGGCGGGGCGGGCATTCGTCGGCGACTACATCGGCGACTTCGAACCGGGCCACTTGGTCCTCACCGGCCCGCGGCTGCCCCACAATTGGATTTCCTACGAACTGCCCGCCGAGGGATTGAAGGTCCGTGACCTGGGCATCCAGTTCCCGCACGCCCCCATCGAAGCGGCAATGAAGGCCCTGCCGGAAATGGCCGAGGTTCTCCCGCTGCTCGAGCGGGCCCGCCACGGCATCGAGTTTTTCGGCCTGGCGGACGCCGCCCAGGCGCACTGGCATCATGTGAAAGGCGCCAAGGGGCTGGCGCGCCTTACCGCCTTCTGCCAGTACATGACGGACCTGGTCCGCTGCAAAGACTACCGCCTGCTGTCCCACGCGCACGTCCTCACGCCCGACGAGAACGTGCAGTTCGACCTGATCGACGCCGTGATGCACCGCGTCTTAGGCGACTTGGCCAAGCCCGTGTCAATGCAAGAGATGGCATCCAGCCTTGGCATGGGCCATCAACAGTTCGCCCGCCTTTTCCGCCGGTCCACCGGCGGCACGCTGACGGACTTCGTCAACCGCATACGCGTCAACTACGCGTGCAAGCTGCTGATGGAGTCGGACCACACCATCAGCCGCGTCTGCTACGAAGCGGGGTTCAACAACGTGTCGAACTTCAACCGGCGGTTCATGGAGATCAAAGGCATCACGCCCAGCGGTTACCGCAAGCTGTCGCACAACCGCTTCGGGCAGAAGCACTGAGCGCTGGCCATCGACCCGCGCCGACTCACACCATTGCCGAACCCTGGCCCGCCCGCTCCAGGTGCGCCAATGCGTTTTTCAGCCCTTCGTTCGCCGGAGCGTTGATGTCGATGTTCTTTCTCTCCAACACGATGTCGATGCGGTCTGTTTTCAGATAGCTCGCCCAACCAGGGTCACTCTGCAAAAGCGTCACACCTGCATTCCTCATCGCACCTTCAGCCAATTGAGTCATCATCTCCACAGCCTGGTCATCTCCCTGAGGCGTCGACAGGTCGAGCGCAAGCTGGGGCAACTCGGAGATGGCGGTTTGCGCCGAGAAGACGGTGCTCTTGGGCCCGAGAAAGCAGTCGATCGCATACCTCATCGCGGCTGGGTCATGAACGATGCCGCGCGTCTTCATTGCCTTCGTGATATCTAGCAGGCGCCTGGAGACGTGGTCAACTTGGGCCGTATCGCGTAGTCTTGCGTGCTCCGCGTTCCTGGCGGCGCTGCTGCCGACCACCAAGTACTGGTTGGTGTGTTCCACCATGCTGGACTGGCTTGAAAGGATCGACTCGGTCATCCGCGCGAATGCATCATGGTGGTCGGCGCTGCGCGGCAGGTCAGCCAGATATTTGCACACGGCGTCCGAGATTCGGAAGACGTCCTCGCCCAGGGGCTTGGCGTAGTCGCCTTCGGGTAGCTTCTCACGCAGTCGGCACCTGGCCTGCACCTCCGCCAAGAATCGGTCGGCGAGTGCACAGCCGGCTTGGGCAAGTTCCGCTGCCGGCAAGCGCCGCGCCTGACGATCTACGGCAGCAAAGTCGGCTTCGGATCGGGCCATTGCGATAGCGGCATTGATAATTTGCGCGCGGCTGGCTACCAAATCTCCAGCCGCGCTATCCGACGGCTCGGACTGCGCCTGCTGAGCCATTCGGGGAAGGCACGACAGGCTCATGCGCCTGCCCAACGGCGCAGAGCCCGCGTTGCGTTCCAGCGGTAGCGGGCTGCCGGCAGCACGCGATCGCGGTTGCGCAACCGTCTGTTGCTGCCCGGGCTCAGGCAACTGCGTGGGCGTAGGAAGGCCAGCGTTCGATGCAGTTGGCCCGATCGTGTTGTTGGTCATCGTATGATTCCTTCATACCGTCGTGCCTGCGCGTTCGCCACGTGTGTGGGCGCCCTTAAAACAGGTTTAGGTTGAACATTCAAGCGCGCAGCCACGCGTACTCGCCGGACGCGATCCCCTCGAACATGTCGTCGATGGAGTTGCTCATGTTGTCGCGCCAGTAGCGGCCGTGCTCGGCGTAGTGCACCAGCGTGTCGGCGAACCAGGTGCCCGTGATGTCTTCGCCCATGGGCACGCGCAGGATCAGGAGCACGCCCCCCGTGTCGGGATTAACGCCGAGCTGCGCCTGGTCCTGGGCGTAGACCAGCAGATTCGACTCCAGCATCATGCGGAAGATGCGCAGCGTGCGCCCGGCCGTCACGATACCGTAGTCGAACTGCATGTACATGGCGTCCGCATCGTCCTCGAAATGGTCGAGCAGCACGGTGAAGCCCTCCACCTCCAAGGTCTTGGTCTCCAGCACCACCGTCGGGTCGCCGAGCTCGGTGGTGTTGCACAACTCGGTCACCAGCTGCTGGTATCGTTCGAAACTCACGTCGGGTCCTCGTCGTTCTCCAGCTTCGTGGCGGGTCGCGGGTAGCCGCCGCCCTCCGAGACGCGGACCAGCACCGCCAGCCGGACCATCATGGCGCGCACCTGGCTCGGCGTGCGCGGGCGCGCCAGCCCGTGCACCACGAGCCAGAGAAGGCAGAACATGGTCTCGCGCGCGCGATGGGGCGGCAGGCGGACAGCGGGAAGGGCCTTGCTGCGCTCGATGAGGAGCGCAGCCGCGCTCGGCCACGCCTGGTCGCCGGCGAGGCCCAACGGTTGGCGCCGGTCATAGCGGGCGGCATAGGCCGCGGCCACGTCGCCCATCCAGTCCTTGCGCCACTCGATGCGGTCCGACCCCCTGGCCGCCAGCATCAGGCGGTCCACCAAGGCGCTGCGCAACGCCGGCAAGCCGCCCTCGTCCATGGCGACATCGGCCCAGGACGCATGCAGCGCGGCCATCGCGTAGATCCTGCGGCTGCGACCGCCGCCCAAGGCGCCTGCCTGCCCGATCGCGCGCAGCCGAGCCCGCCGGCGACCCACCGGCGTCCCGGCACCGTCGTCGCCCTCGGGCGGACTGTCCTTGTCGCCCTGGCCGGACGCGCCGCCACCGCCGCCGCCCTGCGTGCCGCCGCCGAAGCCGCCCACCCCGCCGCCGCCATCGCCACCGGAACCGGCAAACCGCAGACGCCGCCCATCGTCCCATTCGTCATCGACCGCGGCCACTTGCACCGACTCTCCGGCCGCCGCATGCACGCGCACGTCGGGCAGCGAGGGCGGCTTGGGCGCGGACTTGAGCTTGCCCATCATCGCGCGCGCCATGCCGCTCGGCTTGCCCATCGCCAGCGACGTGCGGATCATCGCGCCCTTGTACTGCGCCGCCTGCTCACCCGGGCGCGGCGGCTGCTGCGTGTGGCCCGGCTGCGCATGCGGGTGGGCGCTGGCGTGCGAGACGGCGCGGGCCGGGTACGTGGGACTGCTCATGGTGGCCGCCGCCGCCGTCAGCTCATGGCCATGCGCATCATCGCATTGGCGAACTCCAGCACCAGGCGCGCCCCCCAGGGTGCCGCCAGCAGCAGGACGACGGCCACGGAGATCATCTTGGCGGCCTGGGAGATCGCCTGCTCCTGCAGTGAGGTGACGGCCTGCACGAAAGCGACCAGCAGGCCCACCGTGGCCGCCACCAGCACGGCCGGCAGCGACACCACCAGGCACAGCAGCAATGCATCCGACGTGACGCGCGTGATGTTCTCGGTTCCCATTTCTTCACCCTTTATCGGTACGTCATGACCAGGCCGTGCAGCAGCACGGACCATCCGTCCATCACCACGAACAGCAGCAGCTTGAAGGGGATCGCGATCTGCGTGGGCGTCACCTGCGACAAGCCGAGCGCCAGCAGCACGTTGGCCACGACCAGGTCCACCACGACGAAGGCGAGATAGATCAGGAACCCGATCTTGAACGCTTCCGTGAGCTCCGACAGCGTGAACGCCGGGGCCAGGATGATGAGGTCGTCGGGCCTGACGGTTTTGGCCCGCTCGGGGGTCCAGATGGCGGACACCGACTTCAGGAAAAACGCCTTCTCCCGCGCGTGCGCATGCTTGTCCAGGAAGCGGCGCACCGGCTCGCGCGCCGCCTCCACCACCGACGCGACCTGCCGCGCGCCGCCGCCCTCGGCGACCGCGGGCTTGTTAAGCGCCTCGAACGAGTCCATGAATAGCGGCGCGACGATATACACCGAGATGATGATCGCGATGCCGTTGAGCATCATGTTCGGCGGCACCTGCTGGACGCCCAGCGCGTTGCGCACCAGGCCGAGCACAACGACGATCTTGGTGTACGAGGTGACCATCATCGCGACGAACGGCAGAAAGCCGATCGCGAAGATGATCGCCAGCAGCGGGACGACTTCAATCGACGTGTCGGTGTGCATCTTCGGCCGCCATGTGGCTGATGCGCGCGCCTAGGCGGTCGCCGACGGCCACCAGTTCGGCCGAGCCGATCACGCGGCCGCAGGCGACCAGCCTGATCCTGGCGTTCGCCAGCGGCGTAGCCAGCTCGATCACGTAGCCGTTGGCCATGGCCTCGATGTCCGCCAGGGACACCGGCGCCGTTTCTATCTCGAATCGCACGGGCACCTCGATGTCGTGTGGTGCCTTGGCGGCATTGCGCGCCGGCGCCGCGTCGTTGTCCTCGTTGATCATGCGTCCAGCTCCTTTGATCGTCAGGGATGTCTCGTCCAGCGTCACGGCCGCGCGCCAGCGGCTGGCGCTGCGGGCACCGAAGCTCACGCAGCAGTCGACACGCTGCTGCTCGGCGCCTGATGCCAGCAGCAGCACGTCGCCCGGCAGCAGCGACGCCAGCACGCTGCGCCGCACGCCGCGCGTGGTGAGCGTCACCTGCCCCCGCATCGCCAGCGACCGGGCCCGGCCCGCGGTCGCCTGCCGCGTCAGGTGGCGGCGCACGATGCCGCGCAGCACGGCCTCGGGCACCTGCGTGAGCGCGATGCTGGCCACCGGCTCGCCCTGGCGCAGCAACCGGACCCAGCCCGCGGCGGGCACCTCGTCGAAACGGCCCTCCAGCGTGGCCAGTCCCGTGACAGTGACGTCGGCCAGGCCCACCGCGCCGAGCGCCTCCAGCACCGGCTGCATCAGCGCCTCGGCCGCGAGCTGCCGCAGCGGCGCCGGCATCGCGTCAGCATGCGAGGCGCCCACGTCGATGGACGGGAAGCCGGGCGCGCTGAAGAAGGCGGCCGCCGGGCCGTGGGGCGTCTGGAAGGACACCCGCCGCACCGCGTCCGCTGGCCGGCCCTGCAGCGGCACGAATTCCAGCCCGTCCAGCACCCGGCGCCAGCCGGCGCGCAGCCGGGCGTCGTGCAGGACCCGGGACGCCGCCGCGACGCCGCGCTCGACACGTGGCAAGACGGCAGCGAGGGTGGGTTCGGAAATCGCGCTGGCGGTGTTCATTTCGGTTCGAAGCTGATGGCGACGTCCCGGTTGCGCACCAGCAAGGCTTTCAGGATGTCGGCCAGCTCCTGCTGGCCACGGAACAATAGGTCGTGCGCGGACGCATCCCGCGCATGGAAGCGAAGCGTCAGCCAGTGCGGCGAAAGCGTCACGCACAGGGTCGTGTCGGCCACCACGTCCGGCCGCAGCTCCATCTGCACCTGCCAGCCCTCGGAATTGGCCACCGCCGGCTCGTTGCAGAACGCGGCGATGGTGGCAGCCACGTCGCGCGCCATCCGGCGCCAGGGCTCGTCCGGGTGCAGCGCCGCGTCCTGCACGGCGGCGGCCGGCTCCGGGGCCGGCGGCGGGTCGTCGTGCGGCCGGCTTCGGGCGGGTGCACGGCCGGCCGGCGGCCGCTCCCGTTGCGGTGCCGGTTCGGCGTTCGTGGGCGGCGGCTCCTGCGCGGCCTCGCCTACCTGGCCCGTTGTGGCGTCGGCCTGCGCCGCTGGCGCCGGCCTGCGCTGCCTCAGCAGCTCGGAGAACAGCACCTGCTGCATGCCTGGCGGCGGCAATGCGCGCCCGGCGGGACGCGGGTCGCGGGCGGTGGACAACGGCGGCACCGGCCGGGGCCTGCTCATCGCGCCGCCACCCGAAGCGGCCCCGTGCTCACAGCGACACGCGTCCGATCGGCTCGAGCTTCACCTGCGGCCCCAGCTCCTGGAACGAATACACCGACAGCCACTTCATGTCGACCTCCACGATGCGGCGCACGTAGCGCCGGATGTCCATGGACGTGACCACCGCCAGGCCCGCCCGTGGCCGTTCGCCGGCCAGGTGGCGGATGTCCTGGGCGATGGCCACCATGGTGTCTGGCGGCAGCGCGAGGTAGTTGCCCGCCGGTGTGGGCTTGATGGCCTCGCGGATCATCTTCTCGACCGAGGGGTCGAGCAGCACCGCGGCCAGGGCGCCGGTGCCGCCGGTGGCGCGGTGCGTGAGGTAGCGGCCGAGGTCGCCACGCACATACTCGGTCAGCATGAGGATGTCCTTCTCCTTCGGCCCCCAGAGGATCAGGCTCTCGCAGATGGCGCGCATGTTGCGGATCGGCAGCTGCTCCTCCAGCAGCCGCCGCAGCACCTCCGAGATGCGCTGTAGCGGCACCACCTTCTGCGCCTCGGCCACCAGGCCCGGGTAGTCCTGGCCCACGCGCTCCAGCACCCACTGCACCTCCTGGATGCCGAGGAACAGGTGCGCCAGGTCGTGCAGCACCATCACCGCGTGGCGGGCCACCGCCTGCTCGTGGGACAGCATGGCCAACCCCTCGGCGGGGCCCAGGCCCGCCGAGTCGGCCCACCAGCTCTTGGCCTCGCCACCGGCGGGCCCGCCCGCCTCGCAGCGCGGCTGCAGCTCGGGCGGCGGCTGCAGCACCTGTTGCCGCCCCGGCTGCAGCACGCCCGCGCTCGCCGGCACGTCGTGCACCAGGATCTCGTAGGCGTTCTCGTCCAGCGTGGCCTGCTGCCAGAGCCGGATGCCGGGAAACGGCAAGCCCAGCCGCTCCTGCAGCGAGCTGCGCTCCTTCTCGAAGGCCGCCCCCAGCAGCTCGGCGTTGAGCGACCTGGCCAGCTGCGCCGACAAGGTCACCGCCAGCGGGGAGCTGAAGGCGGTCGGCTTGTCCTCGATGCCGCCCGGCGCCTCGCCCCTGGCGCCCTCGCGCTGCAGGCCCTTGAGGGGGCTGGCCTCCGGGTCGCCGACGCGCCCGCTCTGCAGCTTGCGGGCCACCACCACCAGCAGCACGGCCAGGCCGATGAACACGAACCAGGGAAAGCCGGGCACGATCGCGAAGCCGCACAGCAGCGCCGCGGCCAGGTACAGCGCGCTCGGGTTCGCCATCATCTGCTGCGCGATCTCGGTGCTCAGCGGCTTGGGCCGCTTGTTGTCGTCGGCCACGCGGGTGATGATCACGCCCGCGGCCACACAGATCAGCAACGACGGGATCTGCGACACCATGGCGTCGCCGATCGACAGCACGGCGAACACGTTGGCCGCCTCGGCCGCTGGCATGCCGTGGTAGGTGATGCCGATCACGATGCCCGCCAGCAGGTTGATCGCCGTGATCACCAGGCCGGCGATGGCGTCGCCCTTGACGAACTTCATCGCGCCATCCATGCCGCCGTGCAGCTGGCTCTCCATGGCCAGGTGGGCGCGCTTGATGCGAGCCTCCTCGCCGGTCAGGTGGCCAGCCCGCAGGTCGGCGTCGATGCTCATCTGCTTGCCCGGCATCGCGTCCAGGGTGAAGCGTGCGCCCACCTCGGCCACGCGTTCCGATCCTTTGGCAATCACGATGAACTGCACGATGGCGATGATCAGGAACACCACGATCCCCACCACCAGGTTGCCGCCCACCACCAGGTTGCCGAAGGCCTCGATGATGTGGCCCGCGTCGGCGTGCAGCAGGATCAGCTTGGTGGACGCGATGTTCAGCGCCAGCCGGAACAGGGTGGTGAACAGCAGCAGCGACGGGAACGAGCTGAGCGCCACCGCGTTGGGGATGTAGAGTGCCACCACCAACAGCAGCACGCTCACCGTGATGTTCACGCCTAGCAGCATGTCGATCACCAGCGTGGGCAGGGGAAACACGATCAAGGCCAGGATGGCCACGATCGCGGCGAGCGTGCCGATCTCCGCCCCGTGGCCCTTCTTGCCCAGGCGGCGCGTCGCGGCCCGTCCCATCACCAGCCTCCTTTCGCGGCAGCGTCCGGCGGCCGCCGCCCCAGGCGGTCGACCCAGCGCAGCACGGCGGCCACCGCCTCGAACAGCTCGGCGGGGATGACCCCGCCCACATCGACCTTGTGCAGCGCCCGCGCCAGCGGCGGGTTGGAGAAGACGGGCACGCCATGCGCCTGCGCCGCCTGGCGGATGCGCAGCGCCTCCTCATCCATGCCCTTGGCGACTACGATGGGCAGCCCCGTCTCCTCGGCCACGTAGCGGATGGCGACGGCGTAGTGCGTCGGGTTGACGATCACGGCGCTGGCCGCCTCCACCGCCTTCCTGGGCGGCGGCCCGTTGGCGTTCTCGCGCATCAGCTGCTTGCGCTGGCCCTTGAGCTGCGGGTCGCCCTCCTGACCCTTGTGCTCGCGCTTGACCTCGTCCTTGGACATGCGCTGGTCCTTCATGAAGAGGAACCTCTGCAAGGCGAAGTCCACCGGCGCGAGCACGATGAACAGGCCAAGCGCGATCATCAGCAGCATCATCAGCGCCCGCCAGGCGATGGTCCCGATCCCGCCGACCGACTGGTAAGCCGCGCCGCCGATGAGCGGCAGTAGCATCAGAATTACCTGCCAGGCCGCGACGCCGATCACCGTCGCCTTGAACACCATCATCAGGAAGTTCGTCAGCGACTTCAGCGAGAACAGCCGTTTGGTGCCGGCCACCGGGTCGAGCTTCTCGGGCTTGGGCGCCACCGCCTCCATGGCCACCATCAGGCCGACGTGCGACATCAGCCCCAGCGCGGCGAAGACGGCCGCCACAACCAACAGCGGCAGGATCGCCAGCACCGTCTGCAGTGCCATCCCCTGCATGCGGCGAAAGATTTCGGAGTGCGGCAGGTCGCCGTCACCGAAGTCGAGCGCGGAGCCCATCACGAGATGGACGCGCTCGAAGATCGAATCGCCCAGCGCCACCAGCGCCAGCACCACACCCAGCATGGAGGCGGCCACCGCCACGTCCTGGCTCTTGGCCACCTCGCCTTTCTCGCGCGCCTGTTCCAGCTTGTGGTCTGTCGGCTCTTCGGTCTTTTCGTCGGACATGTCGGCGGTCGGGTACGTTGCGCTGTCCTAGCCGGCCGACTTCCTCATCTCGTCCGCCCTGGCGATGACGGCGGCAGCGTACTTGTCGGCTTCGATCACGCGGCCATACGAATCGGTCGCGCCGGGCGCCCAGTTGTCCCCGCCGTTGTATTTCATGAGCCTGCTGGTGAGGTCGCCGCCCTTGTCGGCCAGGATGACGGCGGCCAGCGCGACCTGGTCCTTTTCGTCGGCATGGTCGTAGGCGTGACCCATCTTCTCCTGGAACTTCGCGGCGTAGGTGTCACGGGTGCCAGGTTCGACCTGCATCAGGCCGTCACCGCCGGAGTCTCCCCTCAAGTCCTTGCCGAACTTGCTTTCCCTCTCCATCTGCGCAGCGAGGACGAAGGGGTCCTCACCCCTCTTCTGCCCGGCCTCCACGCAGTGTTGCCACAACCCGGCCGGCATGCCCGCCGGGGGCTTGCCCACATCTGCGGACACGTTGCCCGTTGCCGTCGCTTGCGTGTCGCCCGTCGTCGTCTGAGGCGCTCCGCCACCCGGCTGCACCGGTGGGGTTTGTGGCGTGTCCGGAGCGGCTTGTGGCGTGCCGGCATCCGGCCTCACCGACTTGTTGCGGGAGAACACGTCTTCTTCGGGGCTCTGTGCAGCGGCCGGGTTTTGCCGCATGTTGCCCTGGCCCTGCGCGGCCTTCATCATCTCGTTCAGCAATATGCTGATCATCTGGAGCACGAGTTCCAGAGCGATCTCGGGGGACGGGCGCTGCGACGGCGACACCGGCTGGCATGTGATGTCGGGAACGGTCGGCTGGTTTTGAACGGCGACGGACATGGCGGGCCTCGAAGGTGTGAATGGTGGAGCCGATCCTGAGGGACTTGCGTGCGGCCGGCAGGCATGAGGCGAAGCAGCCGATGGAGCGACGAAGGCCTGCCGCCCGCCTCCCCCGCAGCGCCGGCCAATCGCCGGACGCGACCGCACTTCGCGTTCGCTCGACCTGCCGGGCAGGGCGCCTGCCACCCTCGCGGCAGGAGGCTCCCATGAGCACGATACCCCTGCATCAACGCCCGGCTGCGATGCGCCCGTCGAACGGGCGCGGCCCGCGAATCCTCCACCGGCCCGATGAGCCTACGGCCGGCGATGGATGGCCATCGCGTGCGCCCGGGCGGCTGGCGGCATGCCTCCTGCTGGGCTGTCAACTCGGCATCGCGGACGAGGCGGTACCGATCGCGACGGTGTTCGAGCACTGGCTCGGCGATGCCCGGAAGGTCAGGTCCTGCTGGCGGTCGGAGCGCTGTTGAACGGAGATGCCTCGGTCGCGCGAGCCGAACTCGCACGCGACCGCCAGACCGGCGAGGCCGACGCCGAGGCGCTGGTGTTCGCGATGGTGGACCGGCTGGCCGGCGGCAGCGACGACTGGCGGGTGCCGGTCGAGCGCGTGCTCGCCACCAGCAGCAACCCGACTTGGCGCTCGATCGCGCACGCGATCGAAAAGCTCGGCTAAGGGTTTGCGGGCCAGGTGCCGTTTCCGACGGAGGCGGCGCCCGCACTCGCACCCAGCGCCAGAGGATGTCGCGTCCGGCACTGCGCTGCATGGCCGGCCGTGAAGGACGCATGTTCGCATTCGCGCTCGCGTATTCGCGCGGCCGCGCGCCCGGCGCCCGCATCCAGCGCACAGTCATGGCACCTGCCCGACGAGACGCCGCCATGCCCAAGCTGCCGATACCACCTGCCACCTTCTACGCCCTCAAGGAATACGCCAAACTGAAGGCCGTCGAGGTCGCGGTCGGCGGTGCCACCTCGACGCGGAAGGCGTCCAGCGCCATCGGCCTGCTCGCCCGGACCGCCACGACGGTGGCCAGCGGCGCCACGCGGCCCTCGCAGGCACCGCGAGTGGGCCTGCGTAGTCTGGCTGGCGCCATGGCGGGCTCGACAGCCAGCCGTGAGACCGCCAGCCGCGCACGCAGCGGGGAGTCCTCCCACGGCTCCACGGCTCAGACCCCCGGACCGGTCAAGCAGACCTTGGGCGTGCAGCGGGCGACCATGGCGGAGGCTCCTGCGCGGCAAGCGCAAGCCGATGCCGCGTCGCTGCAGGCGCAGGCGCGTGACGGAAGCGAAGGCTCCCGCGTCGCGCACACAGAGTCGGTCACGGCGCAGGCGTCGCGGATGCGGGCGTTCGTGGCCAGGCGCGCCGGGCCGAGCCCGGAGGCGCTGCTGGTGCATGACAGCATCATGAATACCATCCAAACACTGCGTGAGCGCAACCGCCAGATGAGTCAGCTGCTGCACGAAATGCCACTGGATACGCAACGGCAGCAGGACAGCGCGACCGGTCTGACCGCACGGGACCGATCGCCCTACGACGCCACCGTCCCCGACGTCGGGCCGAGGGCTGCCGCGGCCTACAAGGCGCTGGAGCTGGAACCCGGCGCGCATTGGCGCGAGGTTTTCAGCGTCGGCCAGCAGCCCTTGTCGGCCGCGCTGAAAGGCGCCGTCGAGCAGAAGCAGCAGGAGCTCGAAGACCGCTTCAGGGACGACGGCGACGTGAGCGACGCCGTGCTCAACATCCTGAGCGAGGCCCGTGCCGCATGCCAGGCCGAACTGGATCACCCGCCCGGTCAGGAGGCCCCCACGGCGGGCGGCGACCAGTCACTCAGGCAGGCGGATGGTGGCAAGTCGGTCGCTGAAGAAGCCAGCGACACGCAACCGCAGCCGAACAGCGCTGTCCAGCGGTGGCTGGAGCAGATGTCCACGGATGCAAAAGCCAGTGACGCAACGACCCAGACCGGCACGCATGCCGGCTCCCAATCGCGTTCTTGATCCACCCGCCGCGGCGGGTACGCCGCGCGCATCGGCGCGGGCCGGGTGGTCAGTGACTTTTCCCGATCCGGGGCAAGGCTGCGGATGACACGCGCGACACGCCGGCACCTTGCCGAGTGCCGGCGCCCACGCGCAAGAGGCTCGCAGGCCCTCGCTCACGCCGCCCCGGGTGCGGGCGCCCCGTCCGCCGCGGCCGGCAGCTGATTGCGGCGGGCCTGCAGGGCCTGCAGTCCGTCTTCGGTTTCGATGCTCAGCGAGCGCGCCAGAACGGCGACATCCTTCGAGGCCACCTGTTCGTCGGTGACGCTCGAGCGCACCACGAGGGACTCGATCTGTCCGCGATCGCGGCCTTGCAGCTCCAGCGCCCGACCCACCAGGTCTCGCTCCTCGGCCGACGCGAGCAGCCAGGCCTGGGCGCTGATGGCGTCCTCGTGCGCGTCCGCGGGCTGGTTGGCAATCGCCGACAAGCGGCCGGCGCCGTCGTCGGGAATGTCGTTGCGAAGTTCTTGGAAGAGCGCTTTCGCCTGCTGCCTCAGCTCGGGCGGATACGACATGCTGTTGAGCGCCAGGGCGAATAGCGGCCCCGCCTGCATCCGCGCAGGAAGCGCCTTCAGGCCCGACTTGAAGGCGTCCAGGTCATCGGACGAGAGGATGGCCGCCGAATGACCCGACAGACGCATCGCGTCATGCTCGTGCAGCTTCTGCCGCACGTGAACGTTTCCTTGTTCCACCATGGCCGCGAGCGGCGAGAGCTGCGCCGCGAACTTCTGCTGGAGGCCGTTTTTGAAGCCCTTCTTGACGTGGGTTCGCAGGCCGGTGGCATCGCCCCGCAATTCCATGCGATCGCGCACCTTGTCGGACTGCGAGCGACTCAGGTCCCCCAGCGCCTCGCTCGTGCGCCTCAAGCCGCGCGCCAGCATCTCCGCACCCACCACGTTCTCAGGCGTGATCTCCGTGGCAGTTGGACGGTTCATGCGCGCACGCAGCTCGCTGGCAGTCTTGCGCAAGCTGGTGGGCGAACCTTCGGCCTGCGTGCGGGTGCTCGACATGCCCTCCAACATCGCATTGCGTGCCTGTCTGCCCATCGTCCTGGCTTCGGCGTTGAAAGTCTCCTTCAAGCCGCTGCCGATTTGGCGCAGGCTCTGCTGCAAGGAGGTGATGCCGGAAGACTTTCCCATGGTGTGCTCCTGGATGATGGTTGTCGCATTACGCGTCCACCGTGTGGGCCCGATAAGCCGCCCACCCGATGCGAAGTTCCGCTTCCCAAAGCCACCGCGCGCCAGCGGCGCTCATGGCGCGAGGTGGGCCGCGATCTTCGCCA
This sequence comes from Ramlibacter tataouinensis TTB310, assembly GCF_000215705.1. Taxonomy (NCBI): domain Bacteria; kingdom Pseudomonadati; phylum Pseudomonadota; class Betaproteobacteria; order Burkholderiales; family Comamonadaceae; genus Ramlibacter; species Ramlibacter tataouinensis. The sequence goes on from NC_015677.1 coordinate 3,165,216, forward strand.
GGTTCCCGGCGAAGCGGCCTATGCGCACCGTCATGGCGGCCATGTCGACCTGGTCGGCCTGTCGCGCCAGACCCACTGGCTGCTGAGCGCGGTAAGCCCGGCAGCGGCCTTGGTATTCCCGATAGAAAGCGTTGTCGCGCTCGACGGACCGCATCAGCTCGCCCAGTTCGCCGAGCAGCGCGTCCGCCTCGCTGCGCAGCCGCGAATGCGCATCGGGCTGGCCCGGCGGCGGCGCGGGCAGTTTCCGCAACGTCTCCATCAGCTCGTTCGCCTGCGCGTACATCTGTTGCGCCTGTCGGTCCACGCGCGCGGACTTGGCGAGGAACTCGTCCAGTTTCTCCTCCTGGTGATGCACCGAGCGAAACAGCTCCTGCGTGAACGGAATGTGCACGGCCGACACGAGTTCGCGGGCGCGCGTGCGCCAGCCGCGGCCGCCCCCGCCCTCCTTAACCTCGCCGGCCTGCAGCCTGGCCAACGCCGCGTCGCCTTTCACGATCGACTGGGCCGCCTGCTCGCGGTCCTTCGTGAACTGCTTGACCGTCTGCGCCATCCGCACCAGCGAGTAGGCGGCCTTGGCCGGGCTGATCGGGTTGGGCAGCAGCACGGCGGTGCCCGCGTTCGCCGCCACCGATACCGCCTGCATCGTGAGCCTCACGCCGAAGCGGGCGTTGCTCGCGCGCAGGGCCAGGTCGCGCTGCTTCTGCAGGCTCCACTCGCGCTGGACGGCTTGCTCGATCTTCGCCTGCTGCGCCGACGCGATGCCGCGGCACGCCGACTCGAAGGTGCGCTGCCGCTCCGCCGCCTCGCGCGGCGACGCCGGCGGGCGCTGCGCCACGGAGGCGTCGAACTCGCGGATCGCGCTCTTCACCTCGCGCGAGGCATCCTGGATGGACTCGAAAGCCTTGAGCTGCAGACGCTGGAGCACCAGGTCCTCGCGGCTGCCACCATAGCCGCCCAGCAGCCGCGGGTCGTCGCACGTCACCGAGACAGTCATGAGAGGCACGGTGACATGCCGCGTCGGCAGGTCCGCCGCGAGGTCCACGCTGGCAAGCACCCGCGGCTCAGCCGCGGGGGTCGCCATCCGGTCACGCATCGAGGCCAGCTTGCCCAGACTGGCCGTCAGGGGCTGCCGCGCCGCGAACGCATCCGCCGCAGTGGCCGGGGTGAGCGTGGCCGGGGTGAGCGTGGCCGCGGCCGCGCGCGGTGGCGGCAGGCCGGCGCACCTGCCGGGCAAGGATCGGTCTTTGGCCGGCGGCGCCGCCGTCCCGGGCGCGGGATCGTTGGCGACCGGGCGTCTTCCGAGCCCGAGAATGTGGAGGTGGACGTGTTGCACAGGTCGTCCTTGGAATAGCGTCGTGGATCGGCTTTGATGGTCGGCGGGCGGCGGCCACGTCGGCGATGGAGCGGCGAAGTTCCGTGCGGCGCTGCGACGGCGAGGCGCGCCGGGAGCCTCAGTCCTCTCCCGCTGGTCCGCAGGACCGCGCGTACGCAGCCGCCGGCGAAGCAGGTTCGCCGCCCTCCCCGCCTTGCTGGTAGCGGCCGCGCCATTCCAGCACCGACTGCACGTAGGCTCGGGTCTCGGCATACGGTGGCACGCCCGCCCAGCGGGCCACCGCGCCTTCGCCGGCGTTGTAGGCGGCGAGCACCAAGTCCAGGCGGTCCGGGAACTTGTCGCGCAGCCGGCGCAAGTGGCGCGCGCCGGCGCGCAGGTTGGTCGCGGGGTCGAGCAGCGCCCGGCGCGGAGCCGCGACACCGAGGCCAGCCGCCGTGGCAGGCATGATCTGCATCAGTCCGATGGCGCCCTTCGGCGAAACCGCCAGGGGATTGAAGGCCGACTCCACGTGGACCATGGCCCTCACCAGCGACGCTTCGTGGCCGAATGCGGCCGCCGCCGCCTCGATCTGTCGCGACAGCTCACCCGGAATCCGTGGCAGCTTCGGCACCCCGCCGGCCGCTCCGACGCGCAGGCCCTTCTCCAGCGAAAGCCCGGGGCCTGGGGACGCCTGCGGCGGCAGCAGCCGCAAGCCACCGCAATCGGACGCCACCGCCAGCCGCGGCGGCGCCCGCTGCTCGCGCGCAGGCGCCAGCCGCAGGCCGTCGCACATGATCGCCGGCGCATACGCGCCCATCCAGAGCAGCAGGATGGCGCGCAGCCACGCGGCCAGGTGCCCCGACGCCACCCAGACGCCGGGCAGCGTGCCGTCCGGTGCCATCAGGCGGTACGGGTCGGCGCTGGCTCGCGGCGTGCCAGCGTGTCGGCCGGCGTCTCCCGGAAATGCTTGCGGTAGGACGACACCAGGGTCGAGCGGTTGCGAATGCCCCAGCGCGCCGCCGTTTCCAGGACGGAGCTGCCGCAGCCTTCGGACTGCAATAGGTCGTCGTGGATGCGCTCGATCCGGCTGCGCCGCAGCACCTCAATGGGCGTCATGCCCAGGTAGCATCGGAACGCCGACTGCACGGCCCGCTCGCTGACGCCGATGTGGCCTGCGATCTCGCGCACGCTCAGGTCGGCGCGGTCCATCTGCGCGAGCAGGTAGCGGTAGGCACGGCGGTACCTGGCCGGCAGCGCCAGCTCGACCTCGTCCCGCGCCTCGCCCGCACGCGGGTTCGGCACTTTCACCGCCGGCATCTTCTGCACCTCGTTGCGCAGGCACATGACGGACTCCATGGCGTAGCGCTGGTAGTGGCGCAGGCATTCGTCGTTCTGGCCCGCCATCTCGCACAGCTTCGCGCGGCAATACGACAGCTCGAAGTTCCAGCGCTGGGGGCCTTCCGCCTGGCGGCCAGACAGCGGCTCCAGCAAGCTGCGCGCGAGTTCCGCGTCATGCGCCACGATGGCGGCCAGCGCGCCCTCGATGCGGTACTGGCGCTCCGCCGCGGCCAGGTGCATGCGCCGCAGCCAGGACAGGTGCTCGTGCGCCGGCGCCAGCGCGCGCGCATGGCCCATGCACGCTTGCACCAGGGTCAGCAGGTACTGCAATCGCCGTGCGAGCAGCGGGTGGCCGGCCACCGTCGCCATGCCGTCGCGCAGCTCGCAAGCGAGGTCGCTGTCGCTATGGTGTGCACGGGTGCAGGCCGAATCGGACTGCCAGAAGATGTGGTCGGCCAGGACGGCGTTGGTGCGGATTGCGTACTGCACCGAGAGTTCGATCCGCACCAGGCGCAGGAACAGCCGCAGCGCGGCGTTGTCGGCGGCATCGTGCGGGCCCGCGGCGGACAGCCGTGCGGACGCATCGTCCATCGCCGCCGCGGCCATGTCGCTGCGGCCCAGGGCATGGTGGGTCAGGGCTGCGCCGGCCAGCGCCTCCACCCGCTGCGCCAGGGTTGCGGCGTCATCCTCCACCACGCGCGCGAAGCTGGCCACCGCCGCGCCGTAGCGCCGCTGGTACAGGCACAGGAACCCGGTGTTGCGGCAAGAGGCGACGCGCACCTGCCCGCGCGGCGCGGCCGCGGCCGCAGTGAGCGCCTGGCGATAAAGGTCCTCGGCCTCCTCGGCGCAATCCTGCGCCAACATGAGGTCGGCCGCCAGAGTGGCCTGCTCCATCGCCGCGGTGCCGGTGCCGGCCACCGCGCCCTTTTCCAGGGCCTCCATGGCCAGCGACGACGCCGCTTGCGCCCGTCCTTCGAGCACCATGGGCACCAGCTCCCGCGCGGTCGAAGAACGGGTCATGGCAGTCAGCATGTAGAAAAACACTTGCGCTCCTTGATAGTGGGTGGTGTGAACGGGACACAACGCAGGTTAGGAGCAGGACGACGCCAACACTTTCACGAATCGTCAGACAAGCTTCGCTACAGCCATTGCAAAGGAAAGCATGTCCGTGATGGCGTGCGCTGCGGCGCGATGGCCTTTGGTTCGGGTTCCGCGCAGGCAAGCCGGTGCGATGCGAACGACGGCGGCGCGGGTCGGTGACAACCCCGTGAATCGACCGCAGCCTCTTTGAAAGCAGATGTGGAACTCGCCCTCCGAAGAAGGCCGGGGGTGGCCCGGGGAGCGCGCGCGAGCAGCCGCGAGTGGTCAGTGCGGCAGCAGCTTCTCGAGCCTTGGCAGCAGGTCGCGCGGCAGCAGGTGCTGCCGGGCCTCCGCGACGAACACGCCGCAGAGCAAGGCGAGCAGCAGCATGGCCACGGCGCCCTTAACCGGCTGCGCCAGCGAATGCGGCTCCAGCTTGTCCGCCGCGCGCGTTACCAGCCCGAAGCCCAGGTCGATCAGCACCAGCACCAGCAGCACCGGCGCCGCGAACTTCACGGTTGCCGTCATCAGGCCGTCAACCTCGCGAAGGAAGAAGACCTCGGAGAAACCCTCGGTCGACGGCATCGGCGCCAGCAGCGGCCATACCTTGAACGATTCGAACACAGCGCCCAGCAGCACCAGCATGCCGCCCAACGCGAAGAACACCGCGATCACCAGCTGCAGCAGCATGTCGGACACGGGCGTGCTTTGCTGGCCGCTCAGTGGGTTGGTCATCTGCACGTTGTTGTAGCCGGCCTGGGTGTCGACCAGGGCGCCAACGCACTCGGCGACCCAGAACACCGTGGATACGGCGAATCCCAGCACCAGCCCGATCACGGCCTCCTTGATGGCCAGCGTGAGCCAGCTGGACGCCGGCAGGTTGCCCACGTCCTGCGCCGGCATGCCGGCGGCGATGAACAGGCCCACCAAAATGACGAAGCCGGTACGCACCATGCCTTGGACGGCCTCGCCCGCCATGGCCGGCAGCACGAGAAAAATCACGTACAGGCGCAGGCTGCACAGCGCAACAGTCTTCAGAATATCGGCGAAGCCAGTCCCAATGTGCGCCAAGTCGAACTCATACATGGCCTGCCGGGTCCCCGGGTTGCCGGCGGCGCCCGCCGACGCGCACGGTGGCCATCTCCTCGGCCTCCTCGTCGGAGGCTTCGTCTTCTTGCACCTGCCTCGCCTTCAGTGCCGCGCCGATTTGAGCGTCGAAGCGTTCCAGGCGCTCCTGGTTGCGGCGCCACGCCGCCTGCGCAGCCAGCACCAGCTGCTGCTGCCGCTGGGCCACCGACTCCAGGCGCCTGACAGCCTTGTCGGCGTCCCCCTTGTGGGACACCCGGGTCTCGATCTCGAGGTCGGCCGTGCGGATGTGCGCCGAGGTAAAAGTGTGGTCCAGCATGCGCGAGCGCGCTTCGAGCGCCTGCTGGTGCCGCGCGATGCAGTCGTCGCGCTGGGTGCGCGCGGCCTCCGAGGCCGCCATGCATCGCTCCAGCTCGGCGCGCTGCTGCGCGAGATCTTTTTCCAGCGCTTTTCCGCGTCGGCGCCGCATCTCGGCCAGCGTGCGCAGGCTGCGGATCTCCGGATCGGCCATGCGGTTGCCGTCAATTCACCAGCGACCCGAGGTGCGCCAGCGTTTCCTCGAAGGGCTGGAGGTCGGTCGTGGCCTGGCTCAGGAAGGCGCGGATGTGGTCGATGCGCTCCACCGCCGCATCAGCCAGCGGGTCGTTCCCGGCCTTGTACTCGCCCACCTGCAGCAGCATCTCGACCTCGTCGTACTTGGCCATCAGGCTGCGCAGGGTGGAGGCCATGGCGGCATGCTCCTTGGGCACCACCTGCGTCATTACGCGGCTGAGGCTGCCCAGGACGTCGATGGCGGGATACTGGTTCTTGGCCGCGATGCGCCGCGACAAGATCATGTGGCCGTCGAGGATACCTCGTACCTCTTCGGCGATCGGGTCGCCGCCGCTCTCGTCCTCGACCAGCACGGTGTAGAGCGCGGTGATCGAGCCGGTCGCACCCATGCCGGTGCGCTCGAGCAGGCGAGGCAGCTCGGCGAACACGGAGGGCGGGAATCCGCGCCGCGCGGGTGGCTCCCCCGCGGCCAGGCCGATCTCGCGCTGCGCGCGCGCGAAGCGGGTCAGCGAATCCATCATCAGCAGCACCTTCTGCCCGTGGTCGCGGAAGTACTCCGCCACCGCCGTCGCGACGTAGGCAGCCTTGGCCCGCTCGATCGACGAGCGGTCGGAGGTGGCGCACACCACCACCGAGCGCGCCATGCCCTCTTCGCCCAGGATGAACTCGACGAATTCGCGCACCTCGCGCCCGCGCTCGCCGATGAGGGCGATCACGCTGACATCGCACTGCGCGCCGCGCGCCAGCATGCCCATCAAGGTGCTCTTGCCGGCGCCGGCCGGCGCGAAGATGCCCATGCGCTGGCCCTCGCCGAAGGTCATCAGGCCATCGATGATGCGCACGCCCGTGGGCAGCGGGTGCTCGATCATCGCCCGGCTCATGGGGTCGGGCGGGTCGGCAAACACCATTCTTTCCTCCGAGCCGGCGATCGGGCCCTTGCCGTCGATCGGGTCGCCCAGGCCGCCGATCACGCGGCCCAGCAGGCCGGGCCCCACCTTCACGGTGAGCGGCTTGCCGGTGCCCACGACGCGCGTGCTGTCGCTCACCCCCGTGAGCCCGCCAAACGGCGACAGCACAGCCCCGCCCTTGCCGAAGCCCACCACCTCGGCGCGCTGGATCTTGCGGCCGCGCATGTCCTCCAGCTCGCAAAGCTCGCCGATGCGCACGTCCAGGCCGACGGCCCGGATCAGGGTGCCGACCACCTCGAACACCTTGCCGGTGCGCGCCAGCACCGACTCGTATTTGAGTTCGTCCTCCAGGGCCTGGGCAAAGCGCAGCAAGTCGCTCATACAGCTTTCGACGCTCGCGGGCGCTCAAGGGTGCGGACAGGATGCATGCGCTCGACTGTGCGGCGTGCGGGAGGCGCGGATGCGCCGGCGAACGAACCCACGAGCGCGATTGCGAGCCCAGCTCGCCAGGAAGCCGCGGCTCAGGCTGCGTCCAGCGCCTCGCCTTGCGCATGCGCGGCGGCGGCCTGCACGCCGGCCAGCTTCTCGTGATCGCCGTCCCGCGCCTGCGGCTGCTGCGGGTCGTCGCGCGTCAGGGTTGCCGCGCCTGCCACGTCGCCCGTGGACGGCTGCGTGGCTTGCTCGATCGCCAGGCGCTGCGCGGCGCGGTCCATCGCACGCTGGATGGCCGCGAGCTGGGTTTTGAGGCCGGCGTCGATCACACCCTGGTCGGACTCGAACAGGCAGCTGCCCGGTCCCAATGCCGAGTCGCCCATGACCTCTATTTGCAGCCGGCCAACGGCGCAGGGGGCGAACGCCTTGACGGCCGACTGCGCGCTGCCCAGCTCTGACGGGCTCACGCGCAGGGTCGCCATCGGCACGTCGCGCACGATCTTGGAGATTGCGCCGAGCGCCCGGTTGAACAGTGTGACCCGGTCCTCCTGCTCGACCAGCCGCTCCAAGGCCAGCGACACGATGTGGCTCAAGCGTTTGGTTTGCTGCATCAGGCTGCGTTGGGTCGAGGCTGCCTCCTGCAGGGCGCCCTGAGTCCAGGCGGCGGCTGCGTCTTCCAAGCCCTGCGCCTTGCCCTCTGCGTAGCCGCGCGCCCGCTCCTCGCGCGCCGACGCGAGGCTGGCCTCGACTTCCGCGGCGGCCGCGGAACGCATCTCGGCGATCTCCCGCTCGACGCCGGCGATCAGCTGCTCGCGTTCGGTCTGCAGCGCCTGCGCCGCGTCAAGCAGTGCCGTTAGGACCGCGAAGTCGCCGGCGCGGACGATGCCGTCCTCGACGCCGACAGTGCACGGTCCATATCTGAACCAAACAACCATACGAGCTCCGGAAAGTATTCGTGCAACCGATCGATCGTGCCGTCGACGCCGTTGGTCGCCAGCGCGCACGGCCGGTCATCGGCTGGCTGGTCGGCGGAGGCGGATGGCGCCAGGCTGAGCCGCACCAGCGTGAGCAGCGTGGGGTGGCGCCACGCCGCTTGGCCGCACAGAATGCGAAAGCCCTCTTCCGCCAGTCGGTCCTGGCCCGCCTCGCGTGCGTCCAGCGGGCCGGACACCTGCACGCCGGGCGCCGGACTGTCGAGCACCTTCCGGTAGGCGCTCTCGCCAATGCCCTCGATCAGCAGCTGGCGCACCATGCGGCCGACCGACCGGCGCACGCTGTCGCGCCGGCCCTCCAGGGCGCAGGCGGCCAGCACCCGCAACAGTCGATCCCGGTCGAGCAGCGCAAGGCGGTGAGCGGGCTCGCGAAATGCCTCCAGCGGTGGCCAGGCCAGGCCATAGGCATCGGCCAGCAGCGCGGAATGGCGGCGTGGCGGCAGACGCGCCGCCCAGTCGCCAGCGCGCGGCCCCAGCCGCGCCCAGGCGGCATCGATCCACGCGGGATGCAGGTCCGCTGCGAGCGTGGCCGCTTTGCGGTCGACCGCCGCGAGCAGGCGACGCAGCGGGCCCACGGCATCGGCGGGTGGGCTCATGCCGAGGGCTCCTGGGCCGGCTCGCCGGCGCGGCCGAGCAGCTTGCCGGCGGGGCCGCGCACGGGTGCGGGCAGCCACTGAGGCCGCAGCAGCGCGACGCCCAGGACGCCCAGCAGGCAGGCCAGCAGGCCCAGCATGGCCATCACCGGCAGCGAGACGGCCGGCTTGCGGGCGGCGGTCAGCCTTTCGGGCAGTTCGAAGGGCGAGGCGGCTACGACCGTCACGTTGACGTTGTCGTAGGACAGGCCTTCGACGCTGCGCATCACTAGGTTCCTGACCACCGGCGTGAGGGTGGCCACATTCGCCTCGGGCCGGTGCTTGATGAACACCGAAGCGCTCGACGGCTTCACATTCTCGGCCAGCGGATCGTTGTTGGGCAGTACCACGTGCACGCGTGCGGTGATCACGCCGTCGATGGCCGACAGCGTGGCCGCCAGCTCCTGCGAAACGCCGTGGATGAACCGCACGCGCTCCTCGGTGGGCGTGGAGATCAGCCCGTCCTTCTTAAAGACATCGCCCAGGCTGGTGTGAGCCCGGGCCGGCAAGCCGTTGGACCGCAGAACCTGCAGCGCCGCTCCCATGTCGTCCGACTCCACCGAGACGGTCCAAGTCTTGCCGTCCGGCGAAGCCTTGCTGGCATCGATGTTCGCCTCGAGAAGCACGGCGAGCATGTCGTTGGCATCCGACTCCACCAACTTGGAGTAGAGGTCCTGCTTGCAGCCCGCCAGCGCGAAGGCCAGGCAAAGCCACAGCAGCGGACGCAACGAGAAGGCAAGCCGGATGGCTGGGTTGGAAAGCATGGGATCCCCGCGCGGTGCAAGTGCGGCCAGCGTCACTGGTTCTTGAGGAGCGACTGCATGCTCTTGTTGGTGCCGGAAGCGATCGATGTGGCCGCCTGCAGGCGGAAGTGCCCGATTGACGCCGCCTCGCTCACCTCGATCGAAGCGGAGATGAACTCCGCGGGCGTCATGTACGGCGACTGAGCGCGCAGCTCGGCGACCTTCTCGTGGGTTTGCCGCAGGAACTCCTCGCCGTTGGCCAGCATGTGCGTGAGCATGCTGTCCTGGGGACCCGACGGCGGCCGCTCGACGGGATGCGGCGCGTCCATCAGCGCCTTGAAGCGCTGCGTCAGCTCCTCCATCGACGGGTTGGGGCCGTTGCCTGCCTGCGCGGCGAGTTGCACCGCCTGGACCGAGGGGCTCACCGGCGCCGTTGGCGAGGCAGCCGCGAGCGCGGCGATGGGATCGACGGAACTCATGGAATGCTTCCAGCGCTCAGCAGACAACGCCCACGTACCGGTGCGCCACGGCGCCCAGCGTGGCGCCGGCAGCGGCCTGCGACTCCTCGGTTTCGGTTTCCTCGAAAGGATCGCCGCGCGCGATGCGGTCCAGGTAGTCGAGGATGGACAGCGCCTTGGGATCGGGCGGCAGGTTGCGCGCTTCCTGGGCGTAGGCCTGCCACAGGCCGTTGCGCTGCTGCTGCAGCACCAGCGCGAACATCGCCTTGACGACGGGCGTCCCGGGGCTGCATGCGTCGGCCTCCTCGAGCAGCAGGCGCGCGCCCTGCAGGTCGCCGTTCTCCACCAATTGCTGGGCCTCGACGACGGCCAGCGTGGGCGCATGGGGGCGCAACCGACGGATGGCGCGCAACACGACCAGCGTCTGCGCGTCTTCCTCGAGGTCGCTGCCGACGTAGAAGACGGCGGCCAGCGCGTCCACGAGGGGTTTGTCAATGTGAGCTGAAGTCATGTCGGTCTCCGTTGCAATCGGCTGGACGCACAAGCAGGTGGGAAGTTGCGGCTTCAAAGCGCCACGGCCGGTGGCCACCGGCCGCGGCGAGATGCCGCTGGTCAGGCCGACTTGGCTTCCGGTGCGCCCATCTGCTGCAGCAGCTGTACGATCAGCTGCAATAGCTGCGGATCCATGTTGTTCTTCTGGCCACCCTGGCCCGCCTGATTGGCCGGGCTCTCCGCCGACTGCTTCTTGCCCTGCTCGAGGATCTCGCGCAGCTGTCTGAGCAGCTCCTCCATGTCGAGCTTCTGACCTGGCGCGTCCGCGCCGGCGTTCTTCAAGGCGTCGATCGCCTGCCGCAATTCAGCCTTGGCGCCTTCCATGTCGCCGCTCTTGATCTTCTCCAGCGCCTGGCCGATGTTGGCCTGCGCCTCGACGTTGTCCAGCTGCTGCAGCGTGCCGCCGCCTGCGCAATCTACTTTCATGTTCATGATGATCTCCTTGCCGATGCATGAGGTGAGTGAAGAATCACGCTACTCAAATGGAGCCTTTGAGTAGCTCGGACGCGGCCTTGCGTGCGTTGTTCAGCATGGCCTGCGTGTTCATCGCTTCGTTGGCCTTGGACATGGCGTCCGAATTGCCGATTTGCGTGTTGGCCATGCTTTCTCCGGCCTGAGTCGCCGCGTTCGACGTGGCGCTCGTGTTCAAGGCGCCGCTTCCGGAGTTGGCGATTGAGTTGGTTGACGGGTCCGCAAGTTGGCCCATGCCAGATCCAGCCATGATGGTTTCCTTTCAGTTGATTCACAAAAACGCAGCCATCGGTTGCACGCTCGATAGAAAGGCGTGCCAGAGGCACCGGCCGCGGAAAGCGCCTAAGACTTGCCGGACTGCGCGAGCAGCTGGTGTGCGTACAGCCGCGCATCGTTGTCGTTGCTGGCGGCCAGCGTGCGCTCGCACACGTCGATCCATTGGGGGTCGCCGCTGATCTTCAGCGCCATGGCCACCGACACCTTGGCCGCGTCGGCGTCAGGCCAGCCGTCCATGCCCTCGGCGAGCAGGTCCCGGGCGGGTTGCGCATTTCCGCCGATGGCGCTGGCCATAGCGAGGCTGATCCGCAGGTGCCGCCCGTCGCCGATCATCTTGGACAAGGCGCGGAAGACGCGTTCGACCTCGCCGTCCATGTCACGGTTCATCTGTCCCACCATCATGGTGGCCGCGAGCTTGCGAATGAACTCCACCTGCTGCAGCGGCGAAACGGCCTGTCCGTGCTGGGCGCATATCGCAGGCGCCGGGACGGTCGGCATGTTGAAGCTTCCTAGAACGATCATGTTGAATCCCTGCGGCAAACCCTGCGTGCCTCAGACGTGGAGCTCCGACCCGTGGGCCTTCTGCCAGGCCTTCATCAGGATGCGCGACGACGAAGCGAAGGCGTCGCTGAGCATCTGCGCGAACTGCTTCCGCTCGTAGTCCAGCGTGCGCAGTTGCATCTCGCGGCTCTTGATCTCTGCCTGGCGGAAGTAATCGACCAGCTTGCGCGTCTTCTCTCCATCCTTGTCGTCCAGGATGGTCATCTGCAGGTCCTTGAAGTCGTCGAGCAGGCTGGACGGCGGATTGAGGGTGTCGATGCTCATGGCGTGAGTCCTTTTGGTGAAGTGGCGGTGGCGGTGACTTGGGCCGGCGACCGGACCGGTCGGGACCGGGGCGCGGCTGCGGACACGGAAACGGGCGGCGGTGCAACCGCGCGCGGAGACTGGATGACCAGGTGCTTCACGCCGTCACGCGTCTGCACCACCGTCAGCCCGTCCTGCTGCGAGCGCGACAGGACCGGCCCCAGCGGGTCACTCGGGTAAATCCGCTCGAGCCTGGCAGTGATTCGCTTGACCGTGGGCGCCAGGTCGGCGCCCATGCGGTCGAGCGCAGCACGCGCGGCACGCTCGTCCGTCACATCGGCGACGACGTCGAACACGCCATCGCCCACATGGCGAACGCTCGCGTTCGTCAGCCCAGAAGTGCCGCGGATGGCCTCGGCGATGTCGGTGGCCACCGTGAAGCGCGGCACAGCCGGATACGGCCCGCGATGCGCATTGAGCGCGGCGCGGCTGGCCATAGCCTCCCGCGCGTCTTCGGCCATACCCGTCACGTGGATGGTGCGGCGCTCGATGCTTGCAACCAGGCGGCCGCCGGCGGTAGTCGCGAGGGCGCGCTGCACCCGGGCACGCGCCTCCTCAATGGTCGGCCTCGACGACGACGCCGGCGCCGGCGCCGGCTCGAGCAGCAAAGGCCAGGCGGTCACCATGGCGGTCAGCACGGCAGCCGCCAGGCCGAGCGGCACGAGGCGGCGCGGGACACGCTGCCAGGCCTGGCCGGCCCATCGCCGCCGGGTCCGCGCGAACACCAGCGACAGCAGTTCGAGGTCGTTCGGCCATTCGGCGTCGACCGACCCTGTGCACAGGACGATGCCGTCGAACTCGCGCGGCTTGAAATCCTCCAGCACCGCGCTGAGATCGACGCCGGCGTGCCCGGGTTCGACGCGTGCCGCATTGCCGGCCTGCCGCCAGCGGCACCTGACGGCACCGTCCGAGACCACCAGCTCCAACGGAGCGAAGGTCCAGTCCGTGATCGCGATGTCGCACTCATGCTCTGCTCCGACAAGGTATGTTCCGGAGGTCAAATCTAGGTGGGCACCGACGTGTTTGCCGGTGAGGATGCGAAGGCGTTTCATGGCATCTGAAGTGGCAGTCCGGGTGTCCGCGGCGCCCCGGGCGCAGCGGCCGGGGGAGTGGCTGGCGGGGATGCCGGCGGAGTGGCGGGTGAAATCGTCTGCGGGCGCGGCGGTCCGGAAAGGGGCACTTCACCTCGGGACGATGGCACGGCGACCGGCGCCGCCTGCAGGCCGACCACTTTCGGCGTGATCAGAAAGAGCCGCTCGCGGCGGACCTTGCCAGATTCGTCGTGGCGGAACAGGCCGCCCACGAGAGGAACGCGTGACAGGCCCGGCAGGCCGCTGCGCCCGCCGATGTCGGAGTCGACCGAAATGCCGCCGATCAACAGGCTTTCGCCTTCGAGCAGCGCCGCTTCGGTACGGATCTCGGTCCTTTTGATGATGGGAATGGCGTCGACGGCCTTACCTTCGAATGCGCCGTCCTCGATGAACAAGGACAAGCGCAACTCCTTGCGGTCCACGCCGGTGACGATCTGCGGCATGACCTGAAGCGTGGTGCCGGCCTCCACGGTGAACAAGTTGGCATCGAGGTTCCCCGCCACCCGCACCGAAGCCAGGCGCCTGTCAACCATGCTGGCCGTGCGATTGGCCATGCCCAGCACCTTCGGCCGCGAGACGATGCGCGCCCGACCGTTGCCTTCCAGCGCCCGGATGCGCGCAAGCAGCGAGCGGCCGGCATCCGCGACCAGCGTGGTGACGTTCGGGGAGAACAGCGTGGGGGAAGAACCCCCGCCCGAACCCGTGTTGGGACTTCCGGGCGACACGAAGATGCCGCCCTTGCCAACGCGCGAGTAGTCCCACTCGATACCCAAGGAGTCGAACGACTCGGTGCTAACATCGATGATGGTGGCCTCGATCTCCACCTGGGGCTGGGCGACGTCCAGCTGGCGGATCAGCGTCTGGTACTGCGCCATCCGCTCGGGCACGCCGCGCACGATGATCGCATTGGACGCTTCGTCGGCCTGGAAGAAGGGCGTGTCGTCGCGGGCCGTCTCGACGCCCGCCTCCGGAACCACCAGGCGGCCGGCCGGGTCGCGCACGCCGTCCTTGCGCGCCGGGCCACTCTCCGGGTCGCCGGCACGGGCGCCGTACGCCAGTTCCTGGGCGCGGCGCTTGTTCGGGTTTCCGTTGGCGGGCGTGTCGGCGCCCGTCATCAGGTTGGCTTCCGGGGCACCGCCGGCGGCGCGTGAGCCGCGCGTGAAAAGGTTGTTCAAGGTGCTCGCGAGCCCCGGCACCCGCACGTTGCCGGAGATCCGGTCAGCCGCTACCGTATTGACCAACGGAAAGACGCGAATGGAGGATCCGACACGGTCGCGGGCGCTGCCGTCCAGTGTGTCGATCACCGTCTGCACCAGCTCGATGTGGCGTGGCGGTCCGTAGGCGAGGAGGGTTTGCTCCGCGTCGTTGAAGCGCAGCGGATAGCGCGGGTCTCCGAGTCCCATCGAAGCGAGCATCCTCTGCACCTTGTTACGCGAGTAGCCTCGTAGGCGGAACAGGCGGCTCTGGATCATCCGCGAGGGATATACGAACAGCGCCATGCCGTCGAAGTACCAGATGACCCCGTAGCTTTTGCCGATAGTCCGCATGAAATCCTCCGGCCTGGCGTCGAACTGGCCGTTGACGGTGCCCTCAATGCCGGCGTCGATGACGACGGAGATCGACTGCGCCGCCGCGAAGTCCTGCAGCACCTCGGTCAGCCGCTTGCCATCGGCACGGTAGACGAAGCGCTTGTCCGGCAGGCCGGCCTGCGCGCCGCACACCGCCATCACCAGGGCGACGCATATCAGTCTTGCGTATCGCATGGCGCGCGGCGTCACGGTGGGAGGACCGGCCTTGCGATCGCGGTTCACGATTGGCATGGCTTCTAAGTTAAGGTTTCGCGCGCGGGCCCAAGACCGGGCGAGCGAAGGGGCCGCCATTAACCCGAACACGGCAGCAGGCCTTCTTCAGATCATGTGAAGCTGGTGCCAGATCGGGGCGCGCATGGCCAGGATGCCGTCCACCACGCGGCGGATTTCCTCCAGCTCGCTCTCCTTGCCAGGCAGGGGCTCGTGCGCCAGCACGATGGGCGGCCCTTGGTCGGTGAGCACCTGCCAGATCCAGTGCGTGAGCGCCTGCCGGTCCAGCGGCTGCGGCTTCCCGCGCAGCGCGTGGTACACCAGCCGCTGCAGCGCGCTGGCGCTGACGCCGGAACCCAGCAGCGGCGAGGCCAGCGCCTGGTAGTTGTCGTCGGCCACCGCCTGGGCGGCGACCACGGCGTTGAGCCGCAGCGAAGCCGCTTTGGGCGATGCCTGCGTGCCCACGATGAAAGGTGCGCCCTGGTCGTGCCACACCAGCAGCGACATCAGGTTGGCGATGGCCGCGGGGTCGCAGCCCTGTCGACCGGCCAGTTCCTGCACCGACCGCGGCCCGTCCTCCAGCACATCGAGCACGGGGCTGGCGAAGGCCCGGCCTTCGCCGCCCGGCTCGGCCGGCTGGCCCAGCGTGGCGCAGCGGCGCGGCACGGTCAGTGCCAGGCCGATCTGTTCCCACCAGGTGCGGCGGCGCACCGGGGCCATGCGACGCGCGCCGCGGATGAAGATGTCGCTGCGAAAGGCCGTGTTCTGCAGGTAGTCGAGCACCGTCTCGCGCAGCACCGGGTCGTCCACCGCCTCGACGATCCGGCGCTGCTCCACGGGCAGCTGCTGCGGGTCGACGTTCAGGCACAGCTCGGCGGAGGTGGCGAAGTCGAGCTTGGCCGCTGCGAAGTCGCGCACCACGTCGGCGTGGTACAGCGCCTGCCACGACTGGTTCATATATTCGTGCGCCAAGTACATGGGCTTGTCCTTGGCCCAGGAATCGAGTCGGCTTCGCAGGATGCCGTTCTCGTTGGCCGTGAAGTAGCCGGCCTTGGCCTGGACCAGCCGGTCGATCAGCGTCTTGGCGTCGCGCACCTGCGCCTCCAGGCGGCCCGGCACGGCGCGCGCGTGCTCGAGCACCAGCCGTTGCAGCGGCGCTGCCGCCGACCAGCCCGGCAAGGCGTTGTAGCTCACATAGACGATGCCACCCGGCTTGAGCCGGCGTGCGATGAGATCGACGATATGGCGGCGGTTTTCCGGGTTGATCCAGGAGTACACGCCGTGCAGGGTGATGAAATCCAGCGGCGGCAGGTCGCCCTCGCCCGCCGCGAGCTGCTCGAAGCTTTTCTCCAGGTGCGTCACGTTGTCCAGTTGCGCCGCCTGCGCGAGCTCGCCGGCTGTGGCGATGTGCCCCGGCATGAAGTCGGCGGCGAAAAACTGCGCGTGCGGGTTGGCCGCTGCGAGCACATTGGCGGTGAAGCCTTTCCCCGACCCCAGCTCCAGGTAGGTGAAGGGCTTGCGCGTGTCGACCGGCTCGAAGCCGGCGAGCGCGCACGCCACGCTCAGGTGCACCGGGCTTTGCTTGCGGAAGAAGCCGCTGGTGTAGGCCTCTTCGACCACGTAGCCGTCGTTCCAAACCATTGCTTTCGTCTCCTGCGTCGTATGGGACTGCGCGCAGGCTAGGGGTGCGGCCGGCTGGTGACGCGCAAGGACGCGAAGCGCGCGACGCGCGCGCGAAAAGAAAGCGGCGGCCGGCCGACGCTCCGGAAGCAAGCGGTGGCGCCTTCGCATCGCAACATACCGCTTCGGCGATGCGCGGGCAGGCCCGGCGGGACGGCGCTAGCTTTTTGGTATTCGTCGCGGTGCGGCGTGACGGTATCGCGCGCACTTTCGCCACTCTTCACACCCGGGATACACCATGGCCATTCAGAAACTTCTCGCCGACAAAGCGATGCAAATCGCGAGCAACCCGAAGGTTCATGACGCGCTAGGCGAGCTGGCGACCAAGGTCGGGGGGGAGCTTTCCGGAAAACTACTCCAGCGGCTTAGCGACGGCCCGTCGGCCAGGAAGGAAAAGCCGTCGTCGAACACGTCTCTGGGACCGAGGAACGGCAGCCTGCCTGTGACGACCGCGCGCATGAGCAAGGAGGCGCAAATGGATGCTGGGATGCTCAGCGAGCGCTCCGGGATGGGCCTGCGCCGCTTGAATGCCACCAAACGCCGGCCGGACCACCTGCCGGTGTCGCCCGAGAGAGTCAAGCCCGACGCCTTGCCGGGCATGCAGGACGACGGCATGTGGGTAAGGCCCGACGACGCGCGCCACCCGTCGAACGCGCGGCTCGCGGTGCATGCACAGCCGCCGACCTACGAGGAGAACGTCGCCGACGATCTGCCGCCGTCCTGCGACGCGCCCCTCCTCGCGAACGCGCACCTCGCGCCCGTCGCTCAGCCGCCCACCCATGAGGACGCCATGGCCGGCAACCCGCCTCCGCCTGAGCGCAACCCGTTGGCTGTCGCAAGCCATCCAGCCGCGCAGCCGGAAGCCGGCATGCAGCACACGCCAGGCGGGTTCTCGATCAGGGAGAAACTCGGCAGCATCCTCAAGGCTTGGATCGCCGAGCCCTCACTCAAGGCCAAGGCCGGCCCGGACATCGTCTCCCTCAGCGTGCGGGACGGCGCGGACCGGGGCATCGATCTGAAAGTCTCGCGAAAAGAGGTGAAGGCCTATCAGAAGAACAACGGCATCCCCGATGCGCAGTTCGACCTAAGGGCCTACCTCCAATACGAGCGGAGCCGGCACAACGACCTGCAGCCCGGCAAGGTAAAGGTCATTGTCGGTTCGGGTGTCACGAACCTGACCGTCCTCGACATCGACGCGCTGGAAATCGACAACCGGCATTCGCGCCAACGGCTGTTGGGCGTCTGATGGCGAGCGCCCTCGCCTTCGTCGGACCTGGCACCGCTTCGCGGCCACGCCGCGCGTGGCGCCCGCCGCCCCCTACCTTGAAGCCGTCGCGACCCGGCGGCGCCTCATCCGCCCTCCTCACGGACCCTTCCATGAACATGCCTCTTCAACGCACCGAGCAATCGGCTTCCTTTCCAGCGGCTGCCGCGGCGACCATCAAGCCCACCGCCGCCATGTGCCACGCGCAGTGCTCGCCGCTGCCAGCGGTGCTTGCCGCCGCCATCTGGGCCGCGATGTTGCACATGCTGAAGAGCGGTGGCCAGGCCACGGGCACCAAGGCTGGATTGAGCGCCTGCGCCGGTGCCGGTGTCGGCGCCGAAGGCGGATTCGCCAAGCAGTCCGCCGCGGCGCTGGCTGGGGGCACGCTGGCAAAGCCGAAATTGGCCACAGCGGCGGGCAACAGCCCGGCGCTCGAGAAGGCGGGCGCCGCGCCCCTGGACGGCACGCAAGGCGTCGACCAAGCCTGCCCGCGCGGTGGCGGCTTCGACTTCGCCCTGTTCGTGGAACTCGTGCGCCAGCTCTGCAACTCCGCGTTCAGCAGCAGCGACCTGCGCAGCGGCTGGCAGAGCCACGGTGAGGGCCAGGAAGGCTGCCCGATGCTAGGCCAGCAAGGCGCCCTGCTGGACCCTGCCGTCGAGCACAAGCGCATGGAAACCATCGCCGTCCTCGGCCGGCACGAGGACAAGTTCAAGAAGGCGGTGGACGGCAAGGGCATCGACAAGCTGATCGAGGACGAGAAAACGCCGCCGGACCTGGTGCGGGCCCTGAAGGACCTGAAGGCCGATCCGCAGATGATGGAGGCGCTAGACAAGGCCAAGACCGGCAAGACGGACGGCAAGATCAGCGCCAAGGACATCAACATCCTGCAGTCCAACAACGCGAACAAGGCTTTCGCGGAACAGAAGGCCGAGGACTTCGAGGAAACCTACATCCCGTCGGACAACAAGGACCCGAACGCGGTGCCGCGGCCGATCACCAGCAACGACGCCAAGCGCGAGCTGTTCCGATACTCCGACTACCTGCCCAAGCACGTGTCGCGCGAGAACCTGCAGAAGATCGTCGACGGCACGGCCGAACAGGGCAAGGCGCCGCCGCAGCTGGTGGCCGCGGCCAAGTTCTACGTCGACAACCCCGACGCATGGCAGAAGGACATGGACAGGAAGGGCCCGGACGAGCCAATCCGCAAGGACGGCCTGTGCAACCATGTCTCCAAGTCGATCGAGCTGACGGCCGATGAGGACAAGACGCTGAAGGTGATGGGCGAGAACCGCGACGTCTTCTTCGGCGGCAGCAACCTCAACGACTCGAAGCTCAAGAAGATTGCCGGAGACCCGGCGGGCAAGCCGGAGGTGCGCGAGGCGGCCGAGATGCTGCTGGACAAGCGCGGCTCGCTGCTCTACACCATGCTCGACAACGGCAAGCACGGCCATGGCGGCAACATCCTCCATGCGGCGGACGACCGCAGCATTGGTGGCGGTGACTTCGAGCGCTTCATGCAGCAGCGCAACAAGAGCATCGCGCCGCCGCAGGAAGTGCTGACCGCGGAGGAAGCGGCGGCTGCCGGGAAAGCGGCCCAGGCAGAGAAGTCCGACAGCACTGGCCAGGCCACGAGAACGGCGGACCCGGCAGCCGCGCGCTCGGCCCAGGCGGCCCAGGACATGTCCGACGGCCTGTACAACCAGCCCGACGCCAAGAAGAAGAAAGGCGGGCAACTGCGCGACATCGCCACCTTCTTCCTGAAGGCGTATTCGATCATCATGGGTGCCGTTTCGTCGGTGCTGGCCGTGCTAGCCAAGGTGCCGGGCCTGGGCCTGATTGCCGCGCCCGCGGCGTTGGCAACTTCCGCAGCGTCCGGCGCCGCCTCGATCGGCGCAGCTGCACTGCAGGGCAAGGACACCAAGAACGCGGCGATGATGGCAGGCATCGGCGTAGCGACCACGGCTGCCAGCCTGGTCGTTCCCGGCGCCGGCAAGCTGGTCACCGAGAGCGCCAAGGTGTCGGCCAAGGAAGGCGGCGAAGTCGCCGCCAAAGAAGGCGCCAAGACCGCCGCCACGCAAGGCGGCAAGACCTGGGGCCAGCGGGAGATTGTGGAAGGCACCGCCATCCGCAACGATGTGGTCGCCCAACGCGCTGGTAAGGCTGCCGGCTTCTCGCTTGGGGTGTCGGTGGCCAGCAACACGGCGGATCAGACTGGACTCACCGACGCCGCCAGCGGCCGCGCGATGAACGAGTACCACGCCCACCAAGTGGATCACTCGCAGCAGCAACAGCCCGTTGCTTGACGGCCATGCAGACCTTCGACACGCCCCCCCTGCCCTCCGATGCGCCTTCGCTGCCGGACGAGGTGTTCGACGCGCTGGTTGGCGTGTTGTCGGTCGCGCCGCAGGACACGGCCTCGGATGACGTGCTGGTGTCCCTGCAGGCCTTGCAGGCCGCCCGCCCTCACCTGCCGGAACTGTCGATCGCACTGGCGCAGCGGCACCTGCTCGCGAAAGACCTCGTGTCGGCACGGGACGTGCTCGAGTCCGCTGACCGGCGGGCGCCGCGCCAACCCCTGGTGGGCGCCCTGCTTGCCTTCACGCTGCACGCCCTCAAGGATCCTACTTGGCGGTTGCGTGCCTTCGAGGTAGAGGGCGCACCATGCGACGATCTCAGCGAACTCCTGTTAGCTACCTTGCGGGATCCAGCTTCTTCCTGCTAAGAAGTCGATAATCAACTGCTCCGTTTGATAAGACTAAGGGAGCCGTTAAGCGAACGGCAGGTGACGATGCCTCCGGCTTTTCCGATATCTAACCGTTCGGTCAAGGCTCCGATACTCATCCCTCAGCTCCCCATTTGTGTCAAGAAGTATGAGTAATGTGCACTTGATCGGGAGCATATCGGGGCCAGAATCGATGCGAGACTGGTGACAGGCACGTTAGGGGAACGCACGGATTGCCGGCGGCTCCACGACAGGCTACCTTTACGAGGCACCTTGCAGTAACCACGACGTTTCTTGCTGATGAAGGCACTACTCGAAAGTCTGCTCGTTCCGGAGGACGCTTCTTGGCGGTATTTCTACCGTCGGCTCGACGACTGCATCTTGTTCAATCGCCCTTGGCACTATCATCCCGAGTTGGAACTTACCATCACGGAAAACAGCATCGGTCAGCGGTACGTCGGCGACAGCATCGAGCCTTATGAGGATGGGGATGTGACTCTTGTGGGCTCAAATCTGCCTCACACGTGGATGTCGCAAGATCGAATCGACCGAGCAAAGCCGCACGTGGCGCATGTCTTCTGGATCCGCGCTGATTGGCTGACTTCTTTGTGCGATCACTTTCGTGAGTTGGCTGCCATTCGTACTATGCAAAAAGATGCCAACCGTGGTGTGGTGTTTTCACCGGCGGTGTCGAAAATTGTCCGCACGCGCGTCGCTGGCGCACACGCCTTGACACCAACGCTCCAGCTAACCCGGTTCATAGAGATTCTTTCGCTGCTGGCTGACGACCGCGATTACAGGGTTTTGTGCGCGCCACGCGTCGAGCAGTTGCAGTCCGGCCCAGCCGGGCGCCCGCGAATCGACTGCACCCTGGAGTACATTCACAAGAACTACCAGCGTGAGATCGCGGTACCGGAGCTTGCCGAGTTGGTTGCTTTGAGCGTCTCGGGCCTACACAGGCTGTTTAAGCGCCACACACGCGTGACGGTAGGTGAATACATTGCGCAGCTACGCATTGGTAAGGCGTGCGCACTTCTTACGTCTACAGAAAAGCCGATCTCGGTTATTGCAGACGAAGTGGGATATGCAAACCTATCGCACTTCAACCGGCAGTTCCTCTCGGTGAAGGGTCTAACACCGCGGGAGTTTCGGCGCTCGTTTGCCAGGAACGATCCGCACTTGACAAGGCCGCAGCCGCGCTCATTGGTAAGCGCAGAATGGCGTGAGGTGGGCTAGATTTCCGCAAATGTTGCCTTCCAGAGTGGAACGACTAAGTTCCAGTGTGTACATTGTCCTACGTGCCTGAGCCTGGCCCGGTTTACCTGTGCGAAGAACCATTGCAGCGAGCGGTATTCATAAGGTAGCAGTTATTTTCTGCAAATGACGTGGGCGGTCAGGGTCGCACTTGCGCGCACGCGCCAACATCTCCACCATGAGATAGAAGCTCTGGATGGCCGCCAAAGGATCCAACTCAGGCAATCCGGTCGTCACAAGCGTAAGTTCACGCTCGCGAACATCGGCCGGAGCAGCCAGCAGCACGCAAGCGGCGCGTTGCCGTAACTCGTAAGCCAATGACAAAAGATCCGCTTGGGCCGGGCCACGTGGCGCAAACACCAGCACGGGATAGCCGCGGTTCACCAGCGCCATCGGACCGTGGCGGACCTCCGCACTGGTGAAAGCCTCAGCCTGAATACCACAGGTCTCCTTGAATTTCAGGGCTGCCTCTAACGCAACGGCCATGCCGGTGCCCCGACCAATAACCAAGATGCGCTCGGCGCCTACAAGGCTCCCAATTGCCGCGCTCCAGTCCTCAGCACATGCAGCCTGCAAGCAAGCCGGAATAGCAGTCAGTGAGGCGAGTAGTTCCCCATCGTTGCACCACTGCCCCGCCAACCTCGCCAGTGCAGTTAAGCTGCAGATGAAGCTCTTAGTTGCCGCCACACTGTCCTCGACTTGAGCATGCAACGGCAGCACCCACTGCGCCGTTTGCGCAAGGGGCGAAGCGGTGTCATTGACGGCAGCAACGGTCAATCCGCCCTGCTCTCCAAAGAGTTGCAGGGATGCGCGCAGGTCCGGGCTGCCACCTGACTGCGACACTGCCACCGTCAGAAGTTCCTGTCCGCGCAAGGGCGCCCGGTGCAGGGTGATCAATGACATCGGCAAAGATGTGACCAAGTGGCCTCCACGGACCGCACTTAGATAAGAGAAAAAAGCTGCGGCATGGTCCGAACTGCCGCGCGCCACAGTTAGCGCGCCGCGCGGCGGCCGCTCCCGCAACCGGGCACCCAGCGCTTGGTAAAGCCCTTCGTCCCTCCCTAGCTGATGGCCAACCCGCTCAGGGGTAGACCGCGCCTCGTCAAGCATCCGTGAGCTCAATGCATTCCCCCTCAATGTAAACCTTGTTCACTTGGAGCCCGGGCGTAAGTACCACCATGTCGGCCCAAACCCCAGCACACAATCGGCCACGCTCGCGCTCGCCTATGTAGTCCGCCGGATGCGTGGAGAGGCATCGGGCCGCGGCATCAAGATCAAGCCCGATCTCGACAAGGTTCCTTAACGCCTGATCCATGGTCAACGAACTACCGGCAAGCGTTCCATCCGCAAGTCGAACACCTCCCATGCACTTCGTGACCGGTTGGCCGCCCAGCTGATAATCACCGTCGGGCATACCAGCAGCTGCCGTTGCGTCGGTTACGCAATACAAGTGCGGGATGGCCCTCAACGCTACGCGCATGGCGCCGGGATGCACATGCAGCAAGTCCGGGATCAGCTCCGCATATTCGGCGTGCGCCAAGGCTGCGCCCACCATTCCGGGCGCGCGGTGGTGAAGCGGACTCATCGCATTGAACAAGTGCGTGAAACCACCGGCGCCAGCCATCATGGCCGCGACGCCCTCTTCATAGGTTCCTTCGGTGTGGCCACACTGGACCACGATGCCCATCGCCTTGAGTTGGCGGACGAACGCGATGTTTCCCGCCACCTCAGGCGCAAGCGTCAATACTCGGATGGGTGCCCGCGCGTGCAGATCTCGCACCTCGTCGATGTTACCGACGCGCACGCAGTCAGGCTGCGCACCGAGACGCTTCGGATTCAGGTAAGGACCCTCTAGGTGCACGCCAAGGAGCCGGGCCGCGGCTATAGGCCGTCGGTCTAGCGCGCCACGCAACGCTTCGAAGGTTTGTAGAAGCAACTCGGGAGATGCCGCCACCGTTGTAGCTAGTAGCGAAGTCGTTCCATGCCGAGCATGCAGTTTGCAGATGCGTTCGATCGCTCCGGGACCGTCCATCACATCGGCTCCTGCCCCGCCGTGGACATGCAGATCGACAAAGCCCGGCAGCACTACCACATCGTCTTTGGCAGGACGGATGACGGCGTCGCCGACCACCTCAGAAACTCGGTCGTCAAAATTGATGGCGCCGCGCACCCATCCGCTCGGGGTGAGCACGCAACCGTGCTCACGGTTGTGCTGGTTCATGGACAACCCGTCAGGCGTGGGCACGCAGCGGCATTACCTCGCTGGCAATGCTTGACGGCAGCCGCTGCCCGGCCGCGTCGAAGCGCAACAGCTTGCCCGGTAGCGGAGTCACGCCTACGGTATCGCCGACCGCGGGCGCTGCTTCACCAGCCGTACGGACAGTTAACTTCCCGATATCTTTTATGGCGACGATGATGTGGCAGTCTGCCCCGAGGTACTCCACGTGCTGAACCGTCCCGCTCCAGCGTGGCCGCTCTTGAGTCAAGCGCAGGTGTTCGGGACGCACCCCGACGGTGGCGGCACCAAGAGGGGCTGCCGCATCCTCGGTGATGAAATTCATTTTTGGTGAGCCGATAAAACCCGCTACAAACAGGTTAGCCGGCTCGTTGTAGAGCTGTGCCGGAGTACCAACCTGTCCGACGCTTCCACCTTCCATAACGACGATGCGATTGGCTAGCGTCATTGCTTCGACTTGATCATGGGTCACGTAGATGATGGTCGCGCCGAGCGTGCGATGGAGTTGTGCAAGCTCTAGCCGCGTGTTAACGCGCAACGCTGCATCGAGGTTAGAGAGCGGTTCATCAAATAGGAACAGCTTCGGCTGGCGCACGATGGCGCGGCCGATCGCCACCCGCTGCCGCTGTCCACCGGACAGCTGCGCCGGCCGACGCGTAAGCAGCGGCTCCAAAGCCAGCGTCTCGGCAGCAGCCCGGACGCGACGTTGAATCTCTTCGCGCGGCACCCGCTCCTGCTTGAGCGCAAGACTCATATTGTCTGCCACGCTGAGATGAGGGTAAAGGGCATAGCTCTGGAAAACCATAGCGATGCCGCGTTTGGCAGGCGGAACTCCATCCATCAGCCTTCCATCGATTCGCAAGTGGCCCGCGCTGTGTTCGTCTAGGCCGGCGATGATGCGTAGCAAGGTCGACTTACCGCAGCCTGAAGGTCCCACTATCACCAAGAACTCGCCTTGAGCAACTTGGAGATTGACCTGGTCAAGCACCTGATACTCGCCGTACTTCTTTCCAACGTTCTCAATATCTAGAGCATGCATGATTGTTTTCCTACAGGTCGACGGCGCAGCGCTCGCGCATGCTGCGCTGCGCGGCCAGTACGATCTCAAGCGAGCGAATGGCATCCTCGTGGTGTGCCGTTAAATCCCAATCGTCTCGGATCGCGCTGGCCAAGAAGACCTGCTCTCGATCACACAGCGACTGGTGATCAACCTGTTCTGTAATGGGCAAGACAGACTCGCCCTGGGGCGTGCGCAACCTAAGTTGGCCTGCTTTGGTGTGGTTCTCGATATCTGTCGAGTCGGCCGATTCGCTCATCACCAGTGACACCGCTCCGCTTGGGCTGATCACGTCCTTGATCATGGCCGCCGTGCCGGACATCATTGGCCCCCATCCAGCTTCGTACCACCCGACTGATCCGTCATCGAACAGCACTTGCAAATGGCCGTAATTAACCTGCTCTGGCGCGATGTCATTAGCCAGCCGCACGCCCATACCGCGCACCTGCACCGGGCGCGCATCTGTAATCTGGCACATGACATCGACGTAATGAACGCCGCAATCCACGATTGGAGGCGTTGCTTGAAGCAGTCGCTTGTGGATCTCCCACGCTTCTCCCGAGGAAGGCTGATTTAAGTTCATGCGCATCACGTACGGTGGGCCCAGGCGGCGCGCCGCGCGAATAAGCTCAGTCCAGGATGGGTGATGCCGCAGGATATAGCCGATCACCAGCTTTCTGCCTGTGCGTCGCGCCACTTCGACTACCTCCCGCGCGGAACTCACAGTAAGCGCCAGGGGCTTTTCTACGAACACATGGGCGCCCGACTCCAAGGCACGGATGGCGAGTTCCGCATGGGTGTCCGTGTACGTATTGATGGATATCACATCCGGCCGTAAGGCCAATGCGGCCTCAAAGCTTTCAACCCTCGGGTACCTTGCAAGTTCCGCGGGCAATTCGACTTGGCCACGGTTGTGCAATCCGATCACTTGGTAGTCGGGCAGACTATGGTAGGCCACCGCGTGGGAACGCCCCATTTGCCCCAAGCCGATGACGGCGACTTTGAGCGCCGGAGTGGTTTGACTTCTATTCATTTTTACTTGATGGCGCCAGAGGTGATGCCTCGGATCAGCCCCTTCGAAAATACGAGGTAAAGCGCAAGCACCGGAAGAATGCTCAGCGTCAGTGCGGCTAGCACGGAGTTCCAGTCGGTGACGTCCTGACCGATGAAGGCTTGGGCACCCAAGGTTAAGGTTTTAGTGTCCTCGCCCGGCGCCAAAATTAGCGGAAACCAGAGATCGTTCCACATCGGAATCATCGTAAACACTGCCACGCTCACCATCGCTGGACGCAGCAGGGGCAGCACCAGCCAGAAAAAGATGACGTACTCCGATAAGCCGTCCACCCTGCCCGCGTTCTTCAAATCGTCCGAGACAGTTCGCATGTACTCGGCCAAGATGAAAATGGCCATTGGGAGACCCTGAGCGATATAAACCAAGACGAGCGCCGTGCGTGTATTCACCAATCCACTCGCCACCATTAGCTCAAGGATCCCCGGCGTTCCTAAGCGGATTGGCACCATGATGCCCATGGTGAAGAACAAGGCAGTAAGGCTATTGAGTTTGAACTTGTACTCGGACAGCGCGAACGCAGCCATAGA
This sequence comes from Ramlibacter tataouinensis TTB310, assembly GCF_000215705.1. Taxonomy (NCBI): domain Bacteria; kingdom Pseudomonadati; phylum Pseudomonadota; class Betaproteobacteria; order Burkholderiales; family Comamonadaceae; genus Ramlibacter; species Ramlibacter tataouinensis. The sequence goes on from NC_015677.1 coordinate 3,191,614, forward strand.
GCCAAACAGTATCGTGCCTCCAAGCGCAACGAGAGTGACACTAAAGCTGTTCATGAAATAGGCATCAAAGTTGCCGTTGGCGAAGACCGTCCGGAACCCGATGAGGTCGAATGTTCCCGTTGTCGGCGGCTCCAGAGGTGCACCGAAGATTGCATCACGCGACTTGAACGCGTTCATCACGATGATCGCGATTGGCGCCAGGGCCAGCACAGAAAAGAATGCCAAGATGGCATGTGCCACAAAGTGGTTGCCCGAAAAGTTGTCTCTTGCAGCAGACATGACCGCTTAGAACTGGTATCGCACCAGCTTGCGTTGGACGAAGAACAGGAAGCCGCAAACCACCATCAGAACAATAAGGAACATCATGGTGGCTACAGTTGCACCCATGTGTGGATCTCCTAATTGGAGCTGGGCGCCAAATAGCGTCCGGTACAACAGAGTTCCAAGAATATCGCTCGAAAAATTTGGTCCCGCGAGAACTCCCTGAGCTGTATAAACCAGCTCGAAAGAGTTGAAATTAGACACAAAGGTAAGGATTGTGATGACGCCGATTGTCGGCCATAGCAGCGGCAGGCGAATTCGAAAGAACTGCGCGAGGCCGGTGATGCCATCTACCTCTGCCGCCTCGAGTACCTCGGCAGGAATGGCCAGCATAGCCGCATAGCTCAGCACCATAGGGATGCCGACGTATTGCCAAACGGAAATGAAACCTAATGCCGTCAACGCGTATTGCTCCTTACCGAGCCAAGGCTGGAACAAAGACTCAAGACCCACGGCCGCCAGCAGTGTTGGCGCAACGCCCCACAACGGTGACAAGATCAATTTCCAGACGAAACCGATGATCACGAATGACAGCATGGTCGGCATGAAGATGGCGGTGCGGTAAAGGCCGGCGGCGCGCAAACCCCGCACGGAAAGCAGTGCTGCCAGAAGCACGGCTAGCGGAATCATCACCAGTAGGTGTATGGAAAAGAACCATATGCTGTTGGCCAAGGCGTTCCAGAACTGCGCCGCCCACCGCTCGTCTAAGATCAACACACGAAAATTCGCTAAACCGGCGTATTCCCGATCGTGCGCCGCGCCACGGAAGAACGCCAGCCGGAATGTCTCAGCCAACGGCAAGGCCATCAGCAATGTATAGATTGTCAGCGCCGGCGCTAGGAATATGGCAATGTGCCAGCGAACCGGGCGGGTGGACTGTGAGGCTTGGGCCTGCCCATTGCCCACCGGCTGAAGAATGGCGGTAGCCATGCTCTCGTTCGTGTTGTTTATTACTGAGCTGGCTTGTACCAGCTGCTGAGGCCCTTCTGAAGCCGCTGAGCGGCAGCTTCTGGCGTTAAGGTGCCATTGATGACGCCCGCACCCACAACCCAGAATTCATTCTCCAGATTGGGTGTGCCTCTAGAAAGGATTTGATAGGTCGGGCGGATAGTGGATTCACACTTACTCCTCCAGGTAAGAAATTCCTTCGCCAGCGGATCACGCAATTCCACGGGAGCTTTGTTCAAGCTGAAGAAACCCGGGAGCGCATTAGAGTACAAAGCCGCAAATTCCTTGGAAGCCACCCATTCAAGAAAGACCTTTGCCTGCGCGGCATGAGGTGACTTTGTATTTAAGCCAAGGCCGAGGTCCGGATGGTCGGAAATGAAACACTTATCGCCGGCCTTGGCGACGGGTGGCGGAAATGCTCCCATCGGGAACTTAGCCTGCTTGTTGAAGCTGGCTATCTCCCAGGAACCGGCTGGATACACAGCCGCCCTCCCGAGCGTGAACAGGTTCTGGCTGTCAGGGTAAGTCTGCGCCTCGAACCCGGTTGCCAGGTAAGGTTTCCACTTGGCCAGCAACCGGAAAGGCTCCACAAACTGCGGATCGGTCAGCTTCGCCTTGCCCGCTAGCAACGCCCGACGTCCTTCTTCACCCTTATAGTAGTTCGGCGCGATGTTCTGGTAACCCATGGATGCGGTTTCCCAACCATCCTTCGTGCCCATGGCTAATGGAACGAGCCTTAGCTTACCTTTGAGCTTCGAAAGCACATCGAAGAACTCGCCTTCCGTTGTCGGCGGACTCACCCCAGCTTTGGCGAATGCATCGCGGTTGTAGATGAACCCGTGGATAACTGAAGCGATTGGCACGCAAAAGGTGACCTTGCTGTCGTCAGTGCTCCATGCGGCTTTAGCCACCGGCGCGAAGTTCTCCATGCCCTTGAGTTCGTTGAGCGCGGCCAAACGCCCGCTCTTATAAAGCTCCAGGGAGGCGTCAAAAGGCCGGCAGGTGATGAGATCTCCAGCAGTTCCGGCATCAAGCTTGGAGTTCAGCGCGGCGTTGTACTCCGTTGGTGCTGTGGGCGCAAAGCGAACCTTGATGTCAGGATGCTGCTTCTCAAACGCGGGAATGATCTGGTCACGCCAGATCGCCAAGTCGTCATTGCGCCAACTTTCGATGGTCAAGGTCACGGGCGCAGCGCCCGCCGTAACGCTTAGGCCCGCCGTCAGCAGACCCAGAATCTTTAAGGAAAGCTTGTGTTTGCTCATGTCTCCACTTTCGTTTGATGTCGTAGCACGTCATCTGACTGAAACCTCTGCGTCATCTGAACGCAACGGCAGTGTGGCAGCCATGCCGTCAAGGCGGTTGTCTTTGCCGAGCGGAGACTGATACAAAAATGGCGTTCTGCCCGATCCGCCCTGGCTAACGCCACATCCGTATCAGCGATCGCGCGCTCAGCACAACATGTTTGGACCTCTGGTGCATCCAATGTGCGTGCTATGCAACTGGAATACAGATTAGGTGTGGATGGCGGGGGCACGGGTTGCCGTGTACGCCTCACCGATCGCTCTGGTAACGTTCTTGGCGAAGGCTACGCCGGGCCTGCTAATTTAGCGCTGGGGCTGGATTCGACACTGCACTCAGTGTTGAACGCGGTAACCCAAGCGCTCGGTGCAGCGAACCTGCCGAGCTCGGCATTGGCGCGTACCTGTGCTGGTCTTGGCCTCGCTGCAGGGAACGTCGCGAAGCTTCGGCAGGCATTCGCGCAACTCTCACTGCCATTCGGAGCAGCCGTTATTCGGTCAGATGCAGAGGTGGCTTGCCTTGGCGCCCACAACGGCCAAGCCGGAGCCATCCTGATCTTAGGGACCGGCAGTCAAGGTGTGCTCCACGAGGGCGGCCGCTTCATCACGGTTGGCGGCTGGGGCTTTGCGCTTTCCGACGCAGGCTCGGGCGCAATCCTCGGACGTGAGACGGTACGTCGAGCCTTCAGCGCCCTTGAAGGGATTGAGCCCAGCTCAGGGTTGACGGAGACCGTAATCAACCGTTTCGCACACGACCGTTCTGCCATGCTGGAGTGGGCAACAAGCGCTCAGCCCAAGAATTGGGCAGAGTTTGCACCCCTGGTCTTCGAGCGTGCGAAGCAGTTAGACCCCGTCGCGCTCGAGCTGGTGCGCGACAGCGCGCGCTCGGCCGAAAAAATGCTAGAGCGGCTGAAAGCCCTAGGCGCCCAGTGCGTTTGCCTCATGGGGGGGCTGGCAGAGCCGATTAAGCCCTACTTGAGCGCGCCATACAGTACGCTACTTGTCCCCGCACAGGGCGACGCACTACACGGAGCGTTGTTGCTAGCAGCAACGCACAAGGACGCCGTCCGGTCCGATCTCATTGAACCGTCACGGCTGACGCGCTAACGCCGACCGCGTCCAGCGGCTTACCTCGGCAAATGGCTCCTGCTGTAGCCCGGCTTAGCACGTGCTCGACTGGATCGAGGTAAGCGGCCGTAGAGTGACGTAGGTTTTTGCGTCGGTTTCCGACTTCATTCTTCGCTTTGTCCGTTCTGCGAGTCTTGTGGCAGGTCACACTGTGATTGAGCATTGCATCAGCGATGCTCAATCAACAAGGATTCGTCGTCCTGCAGTTGAAATGATCGTGTGAGACTCGTGCATTTTGTGAGGATCTCTGAAGACTAATGCCGCAATGTGTCGGACGGGGGTTCGATTCCCCCCGGCTCCACCAGAGTGCAAATGCGTGTCGTTTGCAGCCTGATGGGGCCGACCGGTTTCGACGGCGCATGAACGTTGAAGTCGACGATTCGAGAGGCGACTGCCGTAAGCAGAGCATCAAGTAATCGCCAACCAAGGCCGTTACCTGGAGCAAGCCTAGTCTTGCTTCGGAGTGGTCCCACAAGGGCCCCCAGCCCCTGCAACGTTGGAGCAGGCTCGGCAACAGAAAGGCTGGGACCTTATGACACATGTTCAATGAACTAGATTCAAGCATCTATGCCAACCACCTGCAACGCGCACATTTTGTGCATCTTGACCTTCGTGCAAGATGAACGAGCCGTTGCTGCCGCGCACGCCTTGATTTTTTCGCGCATGTGAACCCGACTTCGGAGGGCTGCACGTTATAGCCGCAACGCAGGTTCACATTCATTGATGCGAGCCCGCGTCGGGTTCGCCCGCACGGTACGGACATGCCGAGACGCGAGCATGACATGACCCATCCAACAAGGGCGGCAGGGAGCCCTCCCCGTTCGCCCGAAATCCAGCCACATGACGGCAGCAACCTTCCGACGGTACCCGAGCGAGAGAACATCCAACATGCGGACACGCGCCGCGGCATGTCGGCGTTTGATGCACCAGTTCGCACAAGCAAGGGTACGGGCCGCGCTGGAGTTAGCCGCGTGAACGTGGGCCTAGCCTCGGCCGGCCTTAACCTCAGCAAGACTACCGGCTCGTCAAAGCCCGACGTCGCCGGCAATCCTCGTGCTGACGCGGACCTTTCTGGAACTGGCCCGCTTTCGAAGACAACGCATTGGAAAATCAACCGTAAGAAGCAAGCTGCGCTTGAGGGAGTTTCCGGTATCAAGTTTGCCGCCGTGCCTTCAACCAACCCGCATAGTGCCCCCGCCATGGCTACAGAGCCAGGATTGCGGAATGGATTGGCGGAACACTTCGGACAGAGCCAAGCCACGGCCGCCCTGGTTGATCGCATCGTTGATGCGGTCCCCCAAAACACAGCTAGCGAACGCGCGCCGTTCAAACCTCAGCTGCTTCTAGGTCTCGCTCTACACACGGTGTGTGATCGCAACTTCAACGATGCGAACGCAATACTTGATCAGATCGCGGCGGGCCAGGGTTCATCGCAGGTGTTCCGCATGCAGCGCGTCCTGGCGGAAACTGCCACTGGCGCGGCCACTCTCGGCCACATGATGGGTGTGCAGGAGCCGACTAGACGCGATGGACTTCGCGATGCCTTGAAAATCTGCTCGGCAATGGAAGTTACCGGAGTGCTGCCCGCTGGTGATGCCGGCTCTGTCGTCGACGTGGTCGCCGCCGTGAGCCGAGAGAGCGAACGTCGAAGACTCAGTCACCGCATCGGCAGCGACGACGATGTGAAGCCGCAGCTGTTGTCGAAAGCACTTATCTACGCCCACGCTAAGAGCGAAGGCCGCGAATCTGAGGCGGACGTGGCACCTCATAAGGCTGCGTACGTCGCTTGGCGCAAGATGAACTTGACCGAGAGCGGAAAGGGTACCGACTTCAACCGGGCCGTTGGGCGAATGTACAAGTTCAAGACTTACGTCGACCGAGCCGACCATGGCCCGCGCACCATGACTAACCTGCTCAAAGAACTGGGCATGCTGTTTCCTCAAGCAGTGGGTAAGCATCGAGACCCACTGACGGAAGCACGTTACGGCTCATTGGGAGCCAAGATGTGGACCCTGCTCGCCGAGGCCCAAGCCTTTCGGGAGGTGGTTACCGATTCCATCAGCCCGATGCGGGATCACTTAGATGCACGCCTCGCTAAACCCGAAGTGCTGGGCAATGCTGGCGAACTGAACAAGCAATTGGCTAATGCCGCAATGCTCGACGTTTTCGCGTACCTGAAGCGCGACGATGTTGCCGTGCCCGAACAGGCCGTTCTTGCACATGCTCAAAAGCTGCATGAAGCGCTTCAAGGGGCGGCCCCGTTTCAGCCCGAAATGGTATTGGCACACCTTCGCGACTTCGCCACCCCCGGCAAGCTTCAGCGTGAGGTTATGGAGGACGAAGGTGGCTTCTTCGCAACGAAGTCGGCAACACACCTGAACAAGCTCCGGTTGCGCCTAAGTTCGCTGGAAGAGCTAAGCGAGGATTTGCGTGCCGAGTTCCCGCTCGAGAACCCAGTTGACATGACACAGCTGCTTGAGATGCGCCGTCGCAGCCAGCAACTGCGGGGTGACAACGATGCCGACCCTGTAGAACGTCAGCGCGTCCAGCACCAGCTGCTACATATGACGCCAGTGCTGCTAGGCGAGGCCCGGGCGATCGCCAAGGGAGCCGAGCCGGGAATCCCATTATTCAAGTTCTCCGATTTGATTCGTGGCTTCACCAGCGCACCGCGGATGGGTCCTACCAGCGAGGATGCCGAGCGGGTCTTAAAAGCTGTATCGGGTGGCAAGGACGAGTCGATAACCAATTTCGCTAGCGGCGGCGGCGGCGGTATCAATATCACGCCGATTGTGGCGATGAATGCCTTGTCGGCACTTGGCTACGGTGGGCCGGCCGTTCTGCCGACCATGCGTGCCGAGCACGGCAAGAAGGCCAAGATCACCGTAGGCGACACCCTGACCGGTTCACGCATGTTCATTGGCACCGAAAGCTCGACGACCATCGCGGGAGGTCTGGGCGGCGCCATCGGTTACGCGTTGCCGATGGGCGTAGCAGCGGTATTCGCTGGCTTTAGCGCAGGAAAGAGCTGGTCACCGGCCGAAGGCTTGAGCCTGACGGTGCGCATCGGCACTCCTGGCTGGGAGCAGAAAAGTATGGGCCTGGTGGACTTCATGTTCCGCCAAGCGCGCCCGGCCGAGGGAGGCACTGTGCCCGGGGACCAAAGTGAGATTTGGGAGCGCTTCAGCGATCGGTTCGGTGACGACCCGCATGTTGGCGCTAGCTGGGTCAACGACGACGCCAGTTCCAAGTTCGCTAGCGCCTCCGCCGGTGCGACCGCGCGCGCAAACACGGGGTCAGGAACGACTATCGGGGCGTCAGCTTATGTGGCACTAACTTACGGCACAAGCAAGGTCGACCGCAAGACACAAGCTGTGGCTGGCGACGTAAATACATCCGTGCGGGGCAGCGCGCTGACCGCAACAGCCGGGCTGGGTGTGCCCATCGCCACGCCGCAAGCGCCTATCAAGGGCGACGACGTGGCTGGCATGCTCGCAGTCACCCCGTTGGCCGGCGTGTCGGTGGAAACTCAGCTAAGCGGCGGCTCAGCAATCGCGCGTCTGGCACGTAATGACGATGGCAGCTTCAGCGCATTCCCCTCCCAGCTCATCATGGGGCGCAAGCGTCCGGATGAGTTGCTATCAGCCCTCAGAACACCGGAAATTCGCGCTTCTTGGCTGCAACGTTTGGTCGACCTAGCACCCACGCCGCTTGCTCAGGAAGAAGCAGAAGCTAAGCTGCAGCGCTTTGAGCAAGCTGTGGCTAAAGTCCCTCGAGGTGGCGAGCAACTGTTCGGCATCGTTACCACCATGAACCCGATCGTCAGCGACATGCGCACCGACTACGAGGAAGTGAAAAACACTCTGCGCGGCATCGGTTTGCCGCGTTCGGAAACGCGCAACCTGCGTCCGGCGGCAAGTGCCGAGATCCAGCGTCTGCAAGGCGAAGACAGCCACTTGCTGAACGATCTAGGCAATTGGCTGGATACCGCTGCCTACGCTTTCGAAAGCGGTGGCCGCACGAACAACACCTGGATCGACTTTGGCATGAAGCTTGGTAAACAGGCCTACGCCTCTGGCGACCGGCTGCCAGCCTTGTTGGTCGCAGCCCGGGACGAGGACTTCATGCCCGCAGTGCGAACCTGACTGGTGCTGCGGAACTTAGGCGACCTCGATCAGTAAACAGCTGTCGAGGGCGCCCAAGTGGTGGCGATGCGGTGGCCGAGGCTCTCCGGCGGATAACGGCAGGTATGCACGTAGTGGCAAAAGCCCGCGCGCCGGCATGCAACGGACAACACTCACCCAGCAGCTCAGGGCTCCTGCAGTGCGCTGCGTAATCACGGCAGTCCTCGCAAAGCTCGGCGACTAACAAGTCTAAGACAGTGTGCCAGCGGAAGCGCAGACGCCTTCACTGTCCAGGGACTTATGAGTGGCAGGTGCGCTGTTGGCGCGTCCGCTGCAACCTCACTGCGGAAGTAATTCGGGTTGATCGCTGTGCAGACGTCCATCCTCCGCGGCCGCAGACCCTACCTACCTACCGAAGATCCGGGAACACACTAAGCCTGATCCACAGCAACAGCAACAGCGGCATGGCGCTACGGGCTCGCCGCGTAAAGGGCTCCTGATCGATTCTGACGTTCGGATTCTCTTGCTCATCTTCGCGGGACCGTGCGCCCTGGAAGTTTGATCTAGGCACAGTGCTCCGGGGAATTGACCCTAATCCTTTTTTGCTGAGGAATCCGAAATGACCGATCCAAAGATTACTGCCGGCAAGGCTTCTCAGGTTGCATCTCAAGACTTCGCGCAAAAGTCTGGAGAACCTAGCCAACCAACTTCGTCCGGCAAATTTCTGACGACAGGTGAAGACCGCGCCGTGCGTCGCAACCCGAGTGTTTCCCGCGCCAATCGCACCAGCATCGGAGCCGCGTCCAATCGAAGCAGCATTGATGACACCGGTCCGAGCGCTGAGCACGTGCGTAAAGCATTAAAGCACTCGGCTACCGCGAAAGACACTGTTATCTTAGCCTGCGGCTATTCGCCCACTGGCGGCGGCCACACTGCCCGCTGCCTGGACGTGATCCAAGCGTCTATCGACAAGGGCCATGTAAAGCCGGGAAGTACGCTCATCTTCAACGTGCCACAGATCTGGGAAGGCAAACCGCGCAGTAAGCAGCAACTCGACAAGATTGCGGCACATGCAAAGGCTCAAGGTATTGAGGTTCTGTTGGTGCAAGCTGACAAGTCAGTGATGGGCTACCTGAAACCGTCAGGTGCTTCTGACGACGCCAAGATCATTGACCGATTTGCGAAACATGCGGCCCGTCCTACTGCTGACATTTCCCACATCGAGCAGGCACGCATCTATGGCGAAGCTTCGGACTTTGACAACCCGAATAGCATCTCGGGCAAGCATCTGGGCTTGACGCTCAAAGAACTCATTGGTGAGAAGGCGATGGGTGAACGTGTAAAAGTGTTTACCGACATGGATCACGACCTGCTTAAAGGCATGCTCAATGCAGGTGTGAGCCCTAACAATGCGGTTGACCAACAGAACCACGCGATTCTTTTGGAAGGCGAAGTCAGCAAAGACGTCGTTGATAAAAACGCGCTGTTGGCTAAAGTCCTGAGTAGCCGTGGTGCGAAAATTTCGCACATTGGCTTGGGCGACAAAAACACGCTGATTGCCCTCTCTGATATCGCCAAGAGCTTGGGCATCACTGCCGATACCACGAAGAAGGAGGCTATGCGCCTCGTCGCGCAAGAGTTGCTGGAACACGGAAACATTGCCGACCCGCAGTCGGTGTGGGACAACCGCAGCGGTATGGGCGCGGTCAAACCGGCCACAGGCGTCTTGAAGCATCCTTCTATCAAGAGCGCAGATCAAGTAAAGAATGTGATGTACGTCTATGCTCATGGTAACCAGACCTTGGTGGGCGCCGAAATTCAGAAGCAGATCGCACGGGGCGACTTGGCCGATGATGCTTATAGGAACACGCTGTTTGTGCTTTGCGGCTTCGACACTCTGAGGAAAGGTGATGGCATGAAGCTGTCGTACCTTGCGGATGGTGATGGCATCACCACCAGTGGCGCTGGTACGAATGGAGAGTTCGCCTATTTACATAAGGCTGGGGATTCCAAGTCCGGCCTGCTAGCTCTGCCAATCATCGGTCACAACGAGCAGCAGAAGAACGCGGAATACTTGAAGGAAAAGGATCCGGCGACAATGCCATTCACCGTCATTGGCAATGCGCGCGATGAGGAGAGCCTGCGCAAAGACGTTGACGCCTACGTGAAGGACCGTTTCTCAAAAATTGAAGAAAAGATGAATGGGTTGAACATGAGAAAGACGCTAGAGGCTGTAGGCGATACGCGCACCTACGTCGATCAGTCTGTGGCGCTGTTGTTCGGCGGCGAGATGAGCGCTGAATCGAAGCAAATCGTGGAAGTTGAAAAAGCGATGATCGACTCACCCGAGCTGCAGATCAATCGGCGCTACTACAAGACCGTATTTACGGCGATTGACCAGATGGTTAGCATGCTTTCTTCACCTCAGCCAGACACACCGATCAACATTCGACTGGCTAGCAAAGAGTCGACGCGCCAGTACGAATCCGTTCGGGAATTTGCCAAAAAGGTTCTGAAGAACGAGGATATGCTCGGCGGCTTTCTGGCAGCGGATAAACGACCCGGTGTGCTCGACCGGAATCTAAATCGCGTTGGGCTGCACAATGTTCCAAATGTGAAGCTTCCTCATTTTGATGAGGTCAAAAGTTTGTTCGAGAATGCAGCGAGCACGTCAGGCGCAACGCCAAGTAAGCTGCGCACGCTTGCCGAAAGGATCAAAGAGAAGATGTCCAGGGAATACCGCGCACAAGCTATCGCGCCAAGCAGCATTAGCGATCGCACCAAGCTGCGGCAAGATGCAGACGCACTCAAGGAAGAGTTTGGAGAGACCTACACCACCGGATTCTGATCGGCCCCACTGATCAGCATTGGCGCCGGCCGCTGCACTGCGTCAGGAACCGCTCCCGATCTTTGGAAGGTTGGGGCAGGTTACCTGCCGTGGCAGGGTCGGCGCTCTTCGATCAACCGCTGGGCGCCGCCGGCTCTAGCGGCTTTGGCGCTCGCACGCGCCGGTCGGTCGAACGGCCTGAACGAACTCTTGACGCAGTTGCTGGATGCGCTGTGAATCGAGACTGTCGCGCCGTCAATTCCCATGCCGCAACGTTGGCACGTCGGGGTTGCGAGACCTTGGCCACCACCTCACCTTCCAGGTAGACCCAGCGAACCTGTTCACTGCCAGACCCCTGGACGAGAAGCGGAGGGCGTCCACCGCCCCGGGCAGCACCGATGGCGTCCAGCTCATAATCGATCGACCTGACCAGATAGCCGAGGTGGTGCATGCCCTCCCCACGATCGCGCAGCCAGGTTGCATGCGGCGATCGTTCGTCGACGGGCTCGAGGAACTCCAGCAGCGTATTTCCCATCCAGACGAACCCTATGCGCAGGTCGAAACCAGTCACTCCGCTGGACACTCTTGCTGTTGGGAAGTTGGCGTCGAACTTGTACGCACGACCGAAGCCGAATGCGCCTTCGACATTAGCCAACGCTCGATCACGGTTCGCTACGACGAGTCCAATGTGGTGCACATCGGGCAGACCGGCTCCGTCGCGGCGCTCACCGCTGGCGCTGGAACGTCCGGGTCGCGCATCCTCGTGCCGGCGGCCAGACCCAGCCCCAACGCCTCCGACACTGATCGCGCTTTGGGCGTGGACCGAGCAGGCGGACACACCAAGCGCCAAGACGGAGCAACTGCAAGCTGCAAATGCAGATCTTCTGGACAGCATGAAAGGCCTCCGTGTTGTGACGGATGCATGTTAGGAGTCGCTCCCAGCGATGACTAGGCACAGAGCCTTGGATGCGTCGGTGAAATTTCCGCAGCAATCCAGAAGGGAGGCGACTGTCTTCTGCCTGGCGTGCTGTCGCCTAAGCTGAGGCATGCGCGCTAGCGACCCTGCATCGACGCAACCTGGCGCCCAGCTCCAGCCGGGCGACGTCGGCGAGGCGGACGCCCCCCCCGTCGCTGCCGGTCCCTTGCCGCCGCACGTCCTCCGGCAGGCGAGGCAGAGCCTGGGCAACCCCGTTTTGCACCCGCACGACGGCTTCATCGGGGTTGGGTACCCGCGAGGAAGGTCACGGTGGTCGCGAGCACCCCGCTGGAGCTGGCCACCGAGCGCATGTAAATCATTCCCTCGACACCGCTGATGGCCTCTTCCAGCGGCGTGGCCAAGGTCTCGGCGATGACCTTCGGATTGGCGCCGGGGGAGGCCGCGCGCACCACCACGGAAGGCGGCACCACGTCTGGATACTCGGCGATCGGCAGCAAGGGCAGCACGACCAGGCCGGCAGCGAAGATGACGATCGAGAGGACGGCGGCAAAGATCGGCCGGTCGATGAAAAAGTTGGAGATGTTCATCGGGCCTGCGGCGAAACGTCCGGGTTTGTTGCGGCGGCAGTCGGTGAGGTCAAGCCCGCGGCCTGCGCCGTCACTGGCATGCCGGAGCGCAGGATGCGGCGCATCCCCTCCACGACCAGGCGATCGCCGGCCGCGACGCCGCTACGCACGACACGCAGTCGCTCCGACGTACCGCCGAGTTGCACCTCGCGGCGCTGGGCGTTCCCGTCCGCGTCGACCACGTACACATACTTGCGGTCCTGGTCGGTCAGCACCGCGTTCTCGTCGATCAGCAGGGCATCGGAGGGCTCGTCAACGGGCAGCTGGACCCGGGCGAAGAGACCAGGCGTCAACCGCCGCTCGCTGTTACGGACGACCGCGCGCAAGCTGATCGTGCCCGTGCTGCGAGTCACGCGGTTGTCGAAAAAGTCCACCCGGCCGGCGTGCGGATGACCGGTTTCGCCCACCAGACCGACGCGCACCGGCAGTACAGTACTCCTTTTCGCTGCACGTTCAAGAAGCGCAGGTAGGTCGCTTCGTCGGCATCGAAATAGACGTGCACCTGGTCCACTGACACCAGCGTGGTCAGGATGCTGGCACCATCACCCGCAGTCACCAGGTTGCCGGCCGTGACGCGGGCACGTCCCGTTCGCCCGGCCACCGGCGCGCGCACCTGGGTCCACTCCAGCGAGGCTTGCACGATCGACGGCGGCCTGCGCCGACTGCACCTGTGCTTGCGCCCGCTCCAGGGCCGCGCGCCGTTGCTCCAACTCCTCGGCGGCGATGGCCCGCTGCTCGGCCAGCACCTGCGACCGGGCGGCCTCGCGGCGTGCCAACTCGACCTGCCCTGGCGCTCGCAAGGCCCGCCGTGGCACTGGACAGTCCGGCGCGGTAACCGCGGTCGTCGATCGTGAACAGCACTTGCCCTTTCTCCACCTCGGCTCCCTCGGTGTAGCGCACCTGCTCGATGTAGCCGGACACGCGCGGCCGCAGGTCCACGCTGGCGGAAGCCTCGACGCGCCCGTTGAATTCGCCCATCGGCGTGATCCGCTGGGCCAGCAGAGGCGCCACCGCGACAGTGGGCCGCTGGGCGGCCCCGGTACCCGTTGGCTGGTCGGTACAGGCGACCAGCGCCGCGGCGACGAACAAAGGCGCGAGCCTCAGCAGGCGCAGCGAGCCCGCCGGGCCTGTCGTGTCCGACCCGCCGGGCCGCGCGCGCGCGCCCACGGCGCCGGCGCGGCCGGGCAAGCTTCCGGTCCTGGATTTCATGGCAATGCCTTTGTTCACGCAGGCACTTGGCCCGATGTCGCCTGGAGCGGAGCGGTCCAGCAGAACGTCAGCAACGAGGAGCAGATGAACCTGTGCATGGTGCTTTTCCTGGAGTACGCCCGAGACGGCCATTCTGTGCGGCCCCCTCAATCGCTCCAACAAATAGCCTGTCTATCTCTGTATTTGTCCGGTGAATCACCGGCGAACGCTTGACGCTTCTCGCGCTCAAGCAGGACTGCTGGGAGCAGCCGAAACCGCCTGACCGAGCGCCTTGAAGCGGGTAGCCAGAAAGTCCACCAAGCGCCGCACGCGTGCTGCGGCTTTGTAGAGAAGTCCAGCGCCGGCAAGGGCTCACTGGTGCGCGATGGCCGCATCGTCGGATTCACGATCACCGACGACCTGAACCTCCAGCCACTGGCCGTTCTTCTCGAACCGCCAAGCCGCATATCGCCTTCCGCTCAGGTGAAATGCCCGTATCGCAGCCGTCAGGCCAATCGAGGCTGATCGGAGAGTAGTGACTCGATGGCCTTCGCGTCGGCCCCTGACTTCGGAGTGAAGACAATCATCGTCAGCCCTTCTGCGCCGGCAACGGCAAATGCCGAGTACTCGAGCGCCAGGGCGCCGACCACTGGATGCTGGATTCGCTTTATACCGCTTCCGTTGCTGCGCATTTCGTTCTCGGCCCAAAGCCGGCGAAAGTCAGCGCTGGTTTCCTGGAGTTCGTCGGCTAGCGCGACGGCCTCGGGGCAGTCACCAGCGCGCGCGGCGTCGACGCGAAACACGGCCAGCGCGAAGCGCGCATCCGCCTCCCAGTCTGGCAGCGAGGCGCGAACCGCGTCCTCACTGAAGAGGCGCCGGAGAACGTTGCGTCCACCCGCCGGCAAGGACGGGTAGTCGGCAAGCACAGCGACCGCGGCGGCGTTCCAGCCCACGATGTCCCAGTTCGGACTTTTCACAATGGTCGGGCTTGTCGTCAAGGCGTCCAACACCCGCTGCAGGGATGGTGTGACAGCCGCTGATGGCGCTGGCTTGATCGGGGGTGGCCGGTGCTGTGCCAGGAGAAAAAGAACCTCACGTCCGGCCGCGTCCAACTCGAGCGCCTGGGCAAGGCGTTCGAGAACCTCCTCTGAGGGCGATCCACCCCGACCCTGCTCGAGCCATGTGTACCAGATGACACTGACATTCGCGCGCATGGCGACTTCTTCACGCCTGAGTCCGGGCGTTCGACGGCGGCTGTCGGTTCCGGGCGGTGGACGCAGGCGCGCCCGCCGATCACGCAGGAACCCCCCAAGTGCAAGAACCGGGCTCCGCATCGTGTTACCCGCCATACCGGTATGCGCCGTCGACTTTTCAGGCACTGAATTTAGGGCAACCATGGATTCCTACTTTATCCAGGAATCATTATGAAGATCTTTGTCACCGGAGCCACCGGCTTCATAGGCGGGGCCGTCGTGCGGGAGTTGCTGACGGCTGGGCACCGAGTTGTCGGCTTGGCTCGTAGTGACGCTGCAGACAAGACGTTGACGCGGATGGGCGTGGAAGCGCATCGGGGCGAGTTGGCAGACCTTGACAGTCTGGCTGCAGGTGCTCGCGCTTGCGATGGCGTGATCCACACCGCGTTCATCCATGACTTTGCTCAATACGAGGCCAATGCGCGGACCGATCAGCGAGCATTGAAAGCCATGGCGGACGCGCTCGAAGGGACGAACAAGCCCCTGGTCGCCACTTCGGGGACCGCAGTGCTCGCACCGGGGCGCATCGGCACGGAAGCAGATTCGCCAGCGCCCGACGGGCTGGGCAGCATCCGCGCGGCATCGGAAGTGGTGCTGGCTGCTGCCGACCGAGGCGTTCGGGTCAGCATCGTGCGCCTGCCGCCGTCGGTCCACGACAGGGGTGATCATGGCTTTGTGCCGGCGTTGATCGATGTCGCTCGGCGCACTGGCGTTGCCGCCTACGTCGGCGACGGCGACAACCGCTGGCCCGCTGTTCACCGGCTGGATGCAGCGCGCTTATTCCGCCTGGCACTCGAAAAGGCACCGCCCGGTGCCCGCTTGCACGGCGTCGGCGAGGAAGGCGTCCCCATGCGCTCGATCGCTGAGGCGATCGGCACAGGACTTGGTATTCCCGCACGCAGCATGTCGGCGGACGAGGCGGCGGCACACTTCGGTTGGATGGCGCTGTTTGTGGGCATTGATAACTCCACTTCCAGCGCTCAGACGCGTGCTTCTTTGGGATGGCAGCCACAGCAGATCGGCCTGCTAGACGACATGCAAGCAAGCGGCTACTTCTCTTGAGCCTTGCCGCGTCCTACCGTCGAGCTTGGCCGGGTGGTCGATGCTCTGCGCTTCAGCAAGTTAGCCACGGTTCGCGTTGGCGGCAGCGCTGGGTGGCGACGAGATGCCGCGCACGTCGAGTGCGAGGGCGCGAACGCATGAGCCGAAATCGTTCGCTCGGGTTGGGCTTGGTCACGCCCGAGGTATGTCCAGAATCCGGAGCTACGGCGACTTGAAGCCGCAGCACGCGAGCGGCGCGCTGGTTTGTGGATAGACGCTATGCCCGCCTTGGAACAGCCGGCCTCCCGCCAGCCTCTATCCGTCATCTGCTTCATCGCTGACGAGATGCCTTTCTCGATCTTGTCCGCGGAACGGCGCATGCCGAACTATGCGCGAAGCCTCGTTGTGACCGTGTCCGTCGGCGCATTGGTCGCGCGTGTCAAATTCTTGCTGCGCGCGTTCGACCTCGCCCTCATGTGCGAGTGTCCAGGCGCACAACGCAAACACCGGGTCCTTGAGCGTTCGGCCCAGTGGCGTGATCGAGTATTCGACTGCGATCGGCGAGGACGTGATCACGCGACGCGCGATGAGGCCATTGCGTTCCAAGCGCCGCAATGCCTGGGTCAGGGCCTTTTGAGTGATGCTGCCCAGGCGTCGCTTAACGGCATTGAACCGCGACGGCTCCGTGCACAGCACCGTGAGGATCATGACGGACCACTTGTCCGCTATCTGATCCAGGATGACGCGCGCGGCGAACTCGTCGATCAGCGCTTGCTTCGGCGATTCAGGCATGCGTGGTTTCCTCGTGTATCTCTAGGCGACTTCAGGTGCGTGATTGACCTTAGATATCCGAAAGATACTATGAACCGCTCCAAATCACGGAGTGTTGTCAGATGTCAAAGCAAGCCCAAGATGCAGCGGTGATCATTGCCGGTGCGCAAGTCAGCAGCTCAATCAGGAGTCTGGAAGCTCGTGACGATCCGCCAGCAGGCAACGGGTGGGGTTCTCTGATCGGCGCATTGATGCTGCGTGCCTTGCAAGCCGCATGTCTGGCGCTCGGGATCGCAACCGCGAGCTTGGCCGCGCCCGTCGAGGCTGCTGCGCCAGGCGCTACCTTGCTGATCTCGTCAACAAAGCATCCCCTCCCCCCGGATATCAGCGCAAAGGCCACGCTGCTCGTTCACACCATGCCGAGCATCCGCGGCGAGGCGACGCGTGCCACGACCCTGCTGTTCGTGCCTCCCGGCACACCGCCGCCAGGCGGCTGGCCGATCGTTGCCTGGGCGCATGGTACGACCACCCCCGGGCAGAAGACCTGCGCTCCCAGCCTGAGCCCGGAGCTCGACGGAGGGCTGACACGCGACGGCTTCAAAAGCGACTACACCTTCCAGATCGGCAGTCTGGTGCAAGCGGGTCACGCCGTTGTGGCGCCCGACTTTGAAGGTCTGGGCGCGAGCGCGAGCGTGCCGTATCCGTACTACAGCGAAGCGAGCCTTGCCCGATCGCTGATCGCGGGCGTGCGCGCGGCGCGGCAAGCTGAACCGACCCTGTCGGGTCGCTATGCGGTGGTTGGCCACTCCGACGGAGGGCACGCGGTGCTGGGCGTCGAAGCGCATGCCCATGAAGCACCCGAGCTGGCCTTGGTCGGTACCGTGGCGTCCGTGCCCTACACGTCGATCGCCGCAACCGCCGCAAGCTTCAGCACGACGGCGAGAACGGCGACTGAGAAGACCACCCTCGAGAACGCACGAATGATGGAGCAGTTTCAAGGTGCGCTGATGACGGTCGGGCTGATGGTGCAATCACCCGACTTCGATCCGGGCGCGATCATGGGCGGCGACTTGAAGCGTGTTCTGCCAGCGTTCCGCTCGCGATGCTCCGTCAAGGCCATAGCCCTCCTCGACAGCGCGATCAAGGCGAAAGGAGCCGCCTTTGCCGGCCTCAAACCCGGTTGGGCCGCGCATCCCCGCATGAGCGCATTCCTTGCGGTCAACGATCCAGCGGCCAACCCAGGGTTCACCTTGAGTCGGCCGACATTGATCGTTCAGGGAACGGCCGACCCGTTCGTGCTCGAGCCACTGACCGCGAAATTCGTCGCGAAGCTTCAGTCCACCGGTGCAACTGTGACCTACAAGCGCTACCCCGGTGCCGATCATTTCAGCATCATCAGAGAGGCCGAGGCAGACGTGCTCGCGTTTCTGCGGGAGCGGTTTCGGCTGCACGACCGGGCTTCGGGGGCCGGTAGGACGCCCTGACGATATCGGGGGCGATAGTGCGGCGCTGCGGCTGGCAGGCAACGGCTAGGTGATCGCCGTGCATCAAGGTGTCCGCGATCAGAGGTGTGCGCCATCCCGGCAGGACACCGCCTGGCCGAGCGGCGCACCATCCGGCCCGCGGACCTGGACAGAGAGCGGTTCATCGCCCTGTCACCCGAGGACACGGTGCGCCGCCGCCTGAACCAGGTGCTGGAGGCAGCGGGCGTGCGGCCCACCGTGGTGGTGGAAACGCCCAACTCCGCCACGGTGACAGCGCTGGTCCAGCGCGGCATCGGCGTGGGCTTGACGAACCCGTTCGCCAACGATGCGGCAACCCGGGGCGTGGTCTTCCGCCCGTTCCAGGCCGACGTGCACTTCAGGACATTGCTGATCTTCCGCCCGGACACCCAGAAGTCCCGCCTCGTCAAGGAGCTGGTCGCCTCGCTCATCGCGGCGCGGAACACCAGGCCGGGCGAACCGGTCTGACTGCACCGGTCTGACTGCGCAGCCGCCGCGGCCGTCAGAAGTCGAACTTCGCCGCCACCTCGAACGTCCGCCCCGGCGCGATCAGCACCTGGCTGGTGGCGCGGCCGGCGTAGTTGGCGTACAGCTTGTCGGTGAGGTTGCGCACGCGGAAGCTGAGCAGCGCCGGCTTGAGCCACCAGCTCACCGCCGCGTCGGCCACGGTGTAGCCGTTGATGCGGATGGTGTTGGCCGTGTCGGTGTACATGTGGCTGGTGCGGTTGACGCCCAGGAAGAACTCCACCGGCACGTCAGCCAGCCGGTAGGTGGCGAAGACGTTGGCCACGCGCTCGGGCACGTTGGCCGGCGTGTTGCCCACGCGCGAGACGCCGCCGGCCTCCACCAGGCTGTCGAACCGCGCGTCCAGCGCCGCGTAGTTGCCCGACAGCGTGAGCTGCCGCGTGGCGCGCCAGGCGGCCGCCAGCTCGATGCCGCGCGAGGACTGCTGGCCGTTGTTGACCGTCACGTTCGGGTTGGCCGCGTCGCGCGAGAGCACGTCGTCCAGCTCGATGCGGTAGACGGCCGCCGTCCACTCCAGCCGGGCCTCAGGCAGGCTCTGCTTGAAGCCGACCTCGACCTGCTTGCCGCGCGACAGCGGGAAGGCCGCGTTCGCGGCAGACAGCAGGAACAGCGCGCTCACCGGCACCGTGGCATTGGTGTACTGAGCGTAGACGGTGGACGACTTGGTGATGTCGTAAACCGCGCCGAGGCGCACCGCATTGGCGCTGTAGCGCTGGTCGAACTGCGTGAAGTTGCCGGTGTTCAGGTCGCGAATGCTGCGCTCCACCTCGATGCGGTCGTGCCGCAGCCCGCCGACGAGGGTGAGGGCGTCGGTGACGGAGAGCGCGTCTTCCACGAAGGCCGACGCCACCTGGGTGTCGGAGGTCACGTCGGTGCGGTTGCCGGCACCCGTGGTGAGCGCCGGGTCGCGGTTGAACACGCCCACCTCGGGGTTGAGCGCATCCACCTGCAACGTCGCCACGGTCGCAGGTGAGCCGTTGGAAAAACGCCGCTGGCTATCGAAGCCGGTCTTGCTCAGCTCGCTGCCGATGGTGAAGCGGTTGCGCAGGCCGGCCAGCTTGCCGTCGTGGCTGGCATCCAGGCGGTTGAAGACGTAGTTCTGGTCGTGCGTGATCAGGGTCTGGTCGCGGTTGATGCGGCCGGGCGCCACGAACACCGCGCTTTCGGAGCTGAGGAACACGCGGTCGGCCTTGTTGGCCGAGAGCTCGTTGCGCACCGTCCACTGCGACGTCGGCCGCCAGGTCAGGCGGCCGCGGAACCAGTAGGTGTCGGACGAGTTGTCCTGGTCCGCGATGTTGTAGTTCAGGCCGACGAGCCGGCGATCGATCACGCGGCCGTCGGGCGTGCTCACCACGCCGGTCGGCTGCGTGGCGAACGAGGCCGGCACCAGCGGCGTACCGTAGTAGGCCTGGTTGTCGTCGCGCAGGTAGTCGAACGACAGATCCAGCCGCAGGGCGCGGCCCAGGTCGAACGCCAGGCCGGTGGTCAGGTGATCGATCTTCTCGCCGTTGTTGGCGATGGTGCCCACGCGCGTGTCGTTGCGGCTGTAGTCGATGCGGTAGGCGCCCGCCTCGCCCAGCGCGCCGCCCAGGCCGGCCGCCGCGCGGTAGGAGCCGTAGCTGCCGTAGCTGACCAACGCCTCGCGGCTGGGGTTCTCACGGTCCGGCCGCTTGGTGATGAAGTTGATCACGCCGCCGATGGCGCCATCGCCGTACAGCACGGAAGCCGGACCCTTGAGGATCTCGATGCGCTCGTAGTTCCAGGTGTCCTGCACCCGGTTGACGAAGCCGGCGCCGGAGGAGCGCATGCCGTCGTACAGGTAGGTGATGTTGGAAAAACCCCGCGTCTGCACGGTGGTGGGCGAGGCCGGCGCCCCGCCGCCGGTGACGCCGGCCGCACCGCGCAGCGCCTCGGAGAACGTGCGCGCGCCGCGCTGCTGGATCACGTCCTGCGACAGGATCTCCACCGAGGCTGGCGTCTCGCGCAGCGTCAGGCCCAGGCGCGACGCGGTGTTGCTCGGCGTAGCCAGCTGCAGCGTGCTGCCGTCGCGGCTGCCCTGCACCTCCACGGCGCGCAGCTGCGCCTCGCTCGCCGGCTGAGCCCAGGCAGCGCCGCAAGTGGCCAGTGCAGCGGCCTGCGCGAGCAGGGTGGTCTTGAACTTGGTGTTGATGTTGGTGTTCATTTCTTCTCCAATCGGTTGCGTTCGGGTTCAGACCACGCTGTAGCGCCGCAGGCGCCAGAGCGCCAGGCCCAGCAGAAAGGCGCAGGGCAGCAGCAGCAGCGCGAGCGAGCGCGCCGCCTGTACGCGCAGCAGCGCGTTGCTCTCTTCCTGCCAGACAAAGCGCGGGATGGACGCAAAATCGGCCTCGGCCAGCGCGATGCCGCCGTCGATGCGCGGCGTGAAGAAGCCGCGCCAGGCCGCGTGGTAGCCATTGATCTGCTGCATGAAGTGGCCGTAGCGCCGCGCGCCGGTACCGGCCAGCGCCGTCATCGACTCGTAGGCCAGGGCGGCCGGCGAGACGAAGCTGTAGCGCGCCACCAGTTGCTGCTGGCGGGCCTGTTGCGCGTCGAAGCGGTCCAGCTCGGGCTGGATTTCCTGGTCCACCTGCTTCTGGATGCGCCAGCTGGCCAGGGAGCGGCCGCTCATCTCGATGCGGCCGTTCCTGGGCACCAGCACGTCGGGCTCGGCCATGTAGCGGTAGTCGGCCGCCAGCAGCTTGCTGTAGCGGTTCATGGCCTCCACCGTCACCAGCCGGGTGCGCGTGGCCAGCTCGGTGCGCGAGGGTGCGGGGCTGACCGTGGTGACTACCAGGTTCAGCAGCACCGGCGCGATCAGCACCAGCACCACCCAGGCGATGACCAGCACCATGGCGTTGGTGGCCGAAGCGCGGCCGAAGGCGTTGACCGCCACGACCAGCGCGAACCAGAACAGCGCGTAGGCGCCCACCAGCAGCGCCCACCACAGCGTGGCCTCGCCGGCCGCCAGCGCCTGCGGGCGCGCCAGCAGCAGCACCGCCACCGGCACGCCCACCGCCAGGCCGAGCAGCACGCCGGCGCGCACCGCGATCTTGCCCGCCACCAGCGTGCCCAGCGCCAGCGGCTGCGACAGCAGCAGCCGGAGCGTGCCGCTCTCGCGCTCGGCCGACAGCAGGTTGTAGCTGAGCGCGAAGATCAGCAGCGGCAGCAGGTAGACGATGACGAACGCCAGGTCGAAGTGCCCGGACAGCAGGTGCCAGGGGTTCTCGATGTCGTTGTTGTGGATGAAGTGGATCTTGCTCTGGTGCGTGACCTTGAACTGCCCGGGGAACAGGTCGGTCTGCCCCAGCGCCACCGGCGTGAGCGGCGCGCTGGGCATGAGCGCGTGCTGCGCGCCGTAGCCGCTGGCCATGCGCGCCGGGTCGGCCGGGTTCTGGAACGGCGCCGGCTTGTCCTGCCCCGCCAGGATGCGGCGCAGGAAGGCCAGCTGCCCGGCGCGGGTCTGGGCGTCGTCGGCCACGATGGCCGCCTGCGCGCGGTCGCGCAGCGCCGTCTGGTGCAGGCCGTTGTAGAGGGCATAGCCGATCAAGAGCAGGAACAGCCCGCCGGCCAGCCACAGGCTGCGTTCGGCCAGCAGCAGGCGCAGTTCCTGCGCCATCACCAGGCGCAAGCGCGCGGCATCGAACTTCGTCATGTGCGTTGCTCCTTCAGATCGCGCGCTGGCGCCGCACCGCCCACAAGGCGAAACCGAGGGCCAGCAGCAGGTTGGCGGCCAGGACGGCCAGCGTGTGCGCGTGGCGCGCCAGCGCCCAGCCGGCCGGCGGCGCGTGGTAGTGGAACGGCGGCACCTTGGCCCACAGATCGGGGCCGGCCTGGTAGGCGAAGTGCTGGTCGCCCAGCGGGTCGGCATGGGCCACCAGGTCCGTGCTCATCACGTCCTGGATCAGGCGGCGGTGCCGCTCGGCGGCGTTGGTGAAGTCGCGGTGGTGGCCGAAGTCCGTTCCGGCCAGCCCCATCGAGTACGCCCGCACGGCCAGCAGCGGCAGCAGCAAGCCGCTCCACTCCTGCACGCGCTGCTGCTGCTCGTAGGTGTCCCACAGCCGGCCGTAGTGCCGGTCGTAGACGCCATAGGCCGACTGGTCGTCGATCTGCAGCGCCAGGCCCCACTGGGACAGCGGCACGTCGCGGCCCCAGCGCTCGGTGGTGCCGAAGGCCTGCTGCCACACCTTGTCCGAGGTGGCCTTCAGGTTGGCGCCCAGCTCCTTCTGGAACTCCAGCTTGGTCGGGCTGGGGTAGGCCAGGCGCGAGACCTCGGACAGCACGCGCGGCGCGATCACCACCGCGCCGATCCACAGCCCCAGCAGCACCGTGATGGCGATGCGCGAGCTGGACGCCAACGCCGACACGCCCAGCACCAGGAACACGAAAGCGCCCAGGTACAGGGCGTAGCCCAGCGAGAGTGCGGCGAAGCGGGCCAGGGCATCCAGCCGTTCACCCGCTTCGGCGCCCCAGGCCACCGCGGCCGCCGCGGCCAGCGCCGCCGGCACCAGCAGCAGCGCCAGGCTGCCGGCCAGCGCCAGCGCCTTGCCCGCCAGCAGCCGCCAGGGCGAGACGCCCAGGCTCAGCGTCTGGCGCAGGATGCCCTGCTCGCGCTCGCCGGCCAGCGCGTTGAAGCCCAGCACGATGACCAGCAGCGGCCCCAGGATCTGCAGCACCCAGGCCGGCGACAGGTCGCCGAAGCGCTGCAGGCCGGTGGCGTCCTGCGCCGGGCGGAACTTCACCTCGGCCTGGCGGTGCGCCTGCAGCCACAGCGTGCCGCCGATGTAGGGGTTGATGCCCGGGTCCACGATGGCCAGCGCCGGCTCGGGCCGGAAGGCGTGCAGGCCCTGGTGGGCGGCGTCGTGCGGGTGGCGGCGGTCCTGCCGCAGCCAGTCCTGGTAGTCCAGCCGGCTGGCCACCGCCTGCTCGGCGCGCACCTCGCTCTGGCGCGCGTAGCCCACGGCCAGCGCCGTGAGCACCAGTAGCAGCACCAGCCCGCCGGCCCAGGCCAGGCGGCCGTCGCGCCAGCGCTCCAGGATGTCCTTGCTTGCGATCAGCAGCGCCATGGTCAGCTCCTCATGTGCTGCAGGTAGAGCGCCTGCAGGTCGGTGTCGCTGATGCGCGCGCTGTCCAGGCTGTCCACCAGGCGGCCGCGCTTCATGATCCCCACGCGGGTGGCCGTGTGCTTGGCATGGAACAGGTCGTGCGTGGTGGTCAGCACCGCCACACCGCTGTCGGCGGCCTTCCTCAGCAGCGCCGAGAACTCGCTGGCGGCCTGCGGGTCCAGGCCCGAGGTGGGCTCGTCCAGCAGCAGGGCCCGGGCCTGCTTGGCCAGGGCGACCGCGATCCAGATCTTCTGGCGCATGCCCTTGGAGTACTGCGACACGCGCTTGTCGGCGGCCTGGGCGTCCAGGCCCACCTCCTTTATCAGCTGCAGCAGCCGCTCGCGCGGCAGCGGTTTGCCCAGCGCCAGTGCCGAGAAGTAGCGCAGGTTCTCCAGGCCGGAGAGCACGCCGTACAGCATCACCTGCTCGGGGATGTAGGCCACGTGCTGCTTGGTGGTCACGGGGTGGCGGGTCACGTCCACGCCGTTGATCCGCACCTCGCCCTCGTCCGGCGCGATGAAGTTGAGGAACAGGTTGATGGTGGTGGTCTTGCCGGCGCCGTTGGCGCCCAGCAGGCAATAGATTTCGCCGGGCTGGATGTCCAGGTCGAGGTGGTCCAGCGCGGTCTGCGCGCCGTAGCGCTTGGTCAGGCCGAGGGCTTGAAGCATGGGAGCTCCTGGTGGACGGAAAGGCGGAACGGATCGGCAGCAGCCATCCGCCCGCGTCATTGGGACGGCCGGCTGGTGCGGCGGAGCGCGAACGCGCGGGGTGCTAGAGGAGCGGAGGCGGGCCGCGCGCGTGGAAGGGCGCAGCAGGCGTGGCCGGGACGGCGAGAGCCGGTTTTGCGAGCGGGGCGGGAGCGGCGGGCGCCGAATCGCCCAGCACGGCGAGATGGAGTACCACGTCGCCGTGGCTCTGCTGGTCGAAGAGACGGCAATCGCCGCTCTCCTCATGCGACGCCATCAGTTCGGCCAGCCACCCGATTGCGTGGGCGTACGCGTCCTCGCCATGGGCGTCCGCTACCTCGTGGTCAGGCGCATGGGCATGCGCCAGCGCCGCCGCAGGGCCCGCTCCCAGGGCGGGCGCATGCAGCACCCGGTGCACCAGGCCCAGCGACTGCGCCAGCAGCAAGGCCAGCACCAGTGCCACAACGCCGGTGCAGCGCAGCGGCGACACGGGGTCACGCAGGATCTGGCGGAGCATCAAGCCGCTCCGCTTTCGATAGCTGCTCCCCAAGCACCGTTGCGGGCTGGAGGTTGATTTGGATCAAGACCCATCATCGACTGCCCCGGGGCTGCGCTTCCGTGGCACAGCCTGCGCAGCGCCCATGCACTGCCACCTCGACGGAATGCCCTTCGTGGCCGGCGGCCTCCAGCGCCTTGAGCACCTGCCGTGCCGCGGCGCCCAGCTTGTCGGCGCCATCGTCCAGGCGGAACTGCCGGTGGCAGTCGTCGCACTCGAAGCGCGGCACGGCTTCCCCCTCGGGCGCCGTCACGGCCAGCGAAAAGCGGGAGACGCGCTGCGCATCCACGGCACGGCGCAGCAGGCCGGCGGCGACGAAGCGGTCGAGCAGGCGGTACACCGTGACGCGGTCGACCGCCGCGCCCTCCCCGGCCAATGCGTCCTGCACTTCGGCGTGCGACAACACCGGGTCGTCACCCTGCGTGAACAGCCGCGCGAGCGCGAGCGTCGCCGCCGTACGGCGCAGCCCGGCCGAGGCCAGGGCCTCGTCGATCAGGGCATCGGTTTGCGGTGTGAAAGGCATGGGCATCGGAGGCGAGCAGGCGAAAGCCAATAACGCAACGCAGTTGCACTACACTAACTTTCGCAACACGGTTGCAATTCTAGCCACGAGCCGAGCCGCGGCGCTACCTTCTTTTTTGACGATGATCCTTGCCTCCACCCTCGCCGCCACGCTGCTCAGCGGCCTGCTGTCGGTGCTGCTCGCCGCGACAGTGGCCCTGACCTGGCTGCCGCGCTTTGCCGACCGCATGGTGGCCTTCGCCGTCGGCCTGCTGCTGGCCTTCGCCTTCACCGAGCAAATAGGGACAAGGTCTCCCAACCCCGAGGCTCGCAACTTGGCTAGCTTCCCGTCTGTCTCACCATTCGTGAGTACGGCCACGCGAAAGCCGCAAGTCCCTCATTGCACACAGCAGTTCGGGGGCGCCGGGCACTACATGCTGCGGCTTCCCATACCCATCACGGTAGGCACGTTCGCAGCGCTCGAGCTGCTGATGTTCCGCGTCGATGCCGAAATCTGCGAGGAGGCGGCGCATCCTCGTCGCCCGGGCTTGGTGCAGATCGAGCTCGCCGCGAAGCATTGCGTGGTACGTGGTCCGCAAATGAAGCTCATGCCGCCGTTCTAGCGCGCTCAGCGTCTGGGACAGCAGGAGAGGCATTTCCGACTGGAGCGAACGCAGCCCGGCGCGGCGATGGAACTGGTCGTCGTACAGCGTGTCATCCAGGTCAAAGAGAGCCACCCGTGAGCTAGCGTTCATCACGACAGAGCGGCTACTTTCAGCGCGCCCTGCAGGAACGCGCGCGGCATATCGAGGCCAAGTGTGTCGTCGGGCACCATGGCATGCAAAGTCTTCTCCACCTTGGCGCCGCCCAACGGCAGCGCAACCAACCAGCCTTGCTCCGTCTCGAGGCGGACGGCCGACTCCATGACCAGCGAAACACCCAGGCCCGCCATCACAGCCCGTTTGACTGCTTCGGTGCTACCTAGGCTCATCGTGGTCGCCAGGTCTCCCACCAATGAACCGAACAGGTCCCGCAACAAGGTGGCGGTGCCCGTCCCAGGCTCGCCGGCGACCATGGGGGTCCGAAACAGCTGCTCAGGACTGACCTCGCGCTTGCGCTCCCACGGGTGACCGGGAGGAACGATGACCACCATCTTCTCGCTGCCCCACTTGAAGGAGCTCAGGCCAGGGCGAGGCTGCACCCACTCCACCAACCCGATCTGGGCCATCCCGGTGCGGACCTGCTCCTGAACTTCCGAGTTGCGGCCGACGCTCACTTCGACGGCGGGCCGCTCCTCAGGGGAAAACAGGTCAGCGAAGCGTTTCAGCAGCCCGGGCAGGTGGTAGGCGCCGATGTTGCTGCTGGCGGCGATGTTGAGTGTCTGGGTGGACAAGGCACCGCGAGCCCGGCTCTCAAGAGCGAGCAAGGCGCGCGCGTGCGGCAGGAACCGCTCGCCCTCGACGGTGAGCTTGCATTCGCTGCGGCTTCGTTGGAGGAGCTGCTTACCCAATGCTTCTTCCAGCTTTCGGATGTGCTGGCTCACCGTGGGTGGCGCTAGGCCCAGGCGCTCGGCCGCGCCCAGGAAGCTATTTGCGTCAACAACGGCGACAAAGGTATTGATCTGTTCGATGTTCAGCATTGGAGGCTCCCCGGTTGCCAATCCCGCTGAAGGGATATTACCTGAACTTCGCGATTCACAAGTCGACGAATTAACAGTTTTCGAAACCGGCATCATCTGTTATCGTCCGCGCAGCAGGAAGGAGCGCACATGAGATTCAAGGTCATCGGATGCGGGGACGCTTTTGGCAGCGGCGGGCGATTCAACACCTGCTTCATGCTGACGTACGGCGGCGAACAGGTCCTGATCGATTGCGGCGCCAGTTCGCTGATTGCCCTCAAGCGCGCCGGCCAGAACCCGGACGCCATCGGGACCATCTTGATCACGCACTTGCACGGTGACCATTTCGGCGGTTTGGTGTTCCTGCTGCGGGAGGCCACTCTGATCCGCCGCCGTAGTCGCAAGCTCACAGTTGCCGGCCCGCCCGGGTTGAAGAAGCGACTGAGGGTTTCGATGGAAGCGTTCTTTCCGGGCGGGTGGGAGCCCAAGCCGGACTTCGGCCTGGAGATCGTCGAGCTGGAGGCTGGAGTGCGGCGCGAACTCGGTCCAGTAGCAGTCACGCCTTTTCTGGTGGAACACGCATGCGGCGCCCCGCCCTTCGCACTCCGGGTTGAGTTCGGCGGCCGGACAGTCAGCTATACAGGCGACACCTCTTGGGTGGATAACTTGATCGCCGCCGGCCGTGGCGCGGACCTGTTCGTTTGTGAGGCCTATTTCTTCTCCAAACCCATCAATAAGCACCTGAGCTATGAGGTGGTCCTCGCGCGCCTGGCGGACATCGCGCCCAAGCGGCTGCTGCTGACTCACCTCAACGATGACATGCTGGAGCGGGTGAAGGACGTGCAGCACGAGGTCGCCGAGGACGGGCTCGAAATCGAACTCTGAGCGCAACAGTGCAAAGGAAAACCATGCAGCTCAAATTCATCGGCAGCGGCGACGCCTTCGGCAGCGGCGGCCGCCTCAACACCTGCTTCCACGTCACCGGCGAGAGAGCCAACTTCCTCATCGACTGCGGCGCGTCCTCTCTTGTGGGATTGAAGGCGCAGCAAGTGGCGCTCAATCAGATCCAGGCCGTGTTTATCACGCACTTTCACGCGGACCACTTCGGCGGCATTCCCTTCTTCATGCTGGACGCGCAGTTCTTCTCCAGGCGCACGGAGCCGCTGGTTATCGTCGGGCCGGCCGGGCTGCGCGGCTGGTACGAGCGCGTCATGGAGACTGCGTTCCCGGGCTCCTCCAAGACCCAGCCGAAGTTCGAACTGTCCCTGATCGAGGTCGCACCGGGTGAAGTCGTGGAGGTCGCCGGAGTGGTCGTGCGCCCCTTCCAGGCCCACCATGGAAACCCCGGCGGACCGTTCTTTTCCTATCGGCTCGAGGCTGAGGGGCGGTCTGTAGCCTACACGGGAGACACCGAGTGGACAGACGCGCTGGTCGCCGCGGCGAGCGGAGTCGATCTTTTCGTGGCTGAAGCCTACTTCTACGACAAGAAGGTCAAGCTGCACCTAGACCTCGCCACCCTGGAGGAACATCTTCCTGCCATTCGACCCAAGCGTCTGGTGCTCACGCATATGAGCGACGACATGCTCGAGCGGGTCCCAACCCTGTCTTACGAAACGGCACGGGACGGCATGGTCGTCGATTTCTAATGGACGGGCTGCTCGAGCTCCCGCCGGATCTCGGCGGAATGCTCGCCCAGGGCCGGTAGGCGGTGACAGATGGCGAATCCACGGCCGTCGAGGCGCACCGGCGACGCGAACGTCCGTGTGGCGTGTCCACTGGGCAAGGTGATGGCTTGCAGCCAATCCATGTGGGCCACCTGCGGGTCCGACAACGCCGCGGCATAGTCGTTAATGCGCGCGTGCGGCACGCCCGCGCGCGCGAATGCAGCGATCCAGTGCTCTGTCGGTCGCACCTTGAAGCGCTCTTCCAGCAGGGACTTGAGTTCCTCCTGGTGCGCCGCGCGATCCCTGGTAGTTGCAAATCGCGGGTCTTGGGCCAACTCGGGCAGGTCTACCACCTCGCAGACGGCCAGCCACAGCTTCTGGTTGCCAGCGGCGATTGTGAAATGGCCGTCCGCCGCCTCGAACGCGCGGTAAGGTGCATTGCGCGGATGCGCTGAACCGAGCTTGCCCGGCTGCGGCCCGTTCCGAAAAACTCGCTTACCTGAAGAGCCGCGATGCCCAGCGTACAACCGAACATCGGGATGTCGAGGTGGCCGCCCGGGCCGCCCGTGCGCGCGCGCGCCAGCAGGGTTGCGATCGATAACGCGCCATACAGTCCTGAAGCGAAATCGGCAACGGGTACACCGCATTTGACGGGCGCGCCGCCGGGTTCGCCCGTGACGCTCATCAGCCCGCTGGCAGCCTGGATCGTCAGGTTGAAGCCGCCCTCGGTCGCCCTAGGCCCCGTCTGCCCGAAAGCCGAGATGGAGCAATAAACCAGATCGGGGCGCTCATCCAGCACTATGGAACGCTTGTTCCGGTTCGACGAAGCGAAGTTCTCGCTATATCCCTCCGTAAGGGGTGGCCACTGACGCAGCGCGTCCCCTTCGTGCGGCTCGACCTTGATCACGTCGGCGCCCATGTCGGCCAGCAGCATGCTGCAGAAAGGGCCTGCCGCGACGGAGCAAAACTCCACGACCTTGACGCCGGCCAGCGGTGCGTCATCTCGAGTCGGGCGGTCCATATATATCCAGTACCTCAGCCCACTTGATTGATGGCGCCGTGCGGGCGTTCACCGCGCAGCGCCTCCAGGACGTTGAGGGCAGCATCGCGTTCGATCTTCCTGCGAACCTCGGTCACAGCCGAGCCGATGTGCGTCGTGAGCACTGTCTTGTCTGCCATGGCGATCAGCTCGGGGTGGACTTCCAGCGGCCGGTCACTGCGGGCCCAGTCCTCGAACTCGAAAACGTCCGCAGCGTAGCCGCCGAGTTGCCCCGACTTCAACGCACGTACCACGGCCTCTTCGTGGACGACGGAGCCGCGCGATGGATTGACGAGAAGGCACCCTCGTTTCACGTGTGCGAGGCGCTGCTCGTCCAAGTAGTGAAGCGTCCCTGGCACGAGCGGCAGCGCGCTAACCAGAAAATCCGACTGCGAGAGTACCTCGCCAGCCGTCGCCCAGCGTGCGGTGGACGGCAGCTGGCGAACCGGATCGGGGTCATATACCAGCGTGCGGCATTGGAATCCCGAGAGCTTGCGCGCGATCGCGGCGCCCACCGCCCCGCCACCCAGGATTCCGACGGCACTGCCGTCGATCGAGCGGCCATAGAACGTTGGGCGCCAGCCTTGGAAGCCGCCGCTGCGCAAATGCGCGTCGGCACCCAGGATGTGCCGCCCGAGCGAGATCATGAGTCCCAATGCAAGCTCTGCCGTGGGTTCCGTGAGCAGGTCTGGTACGGCTGTGATCCAGATCTTGCGACGCGTGCACGCCGCCACATCGAAGTTGTCGAAGCCCTTCAAGGCGCAGCCGACGATCCGGAGCGACGGGCATTCACGGAGGAAGTCGTCGTCGATGCGGTCCGGCATGAACGCGACGATTGCCTGTGCATCCAGGCAAAGCGCCAGCAACTCCGGCCGCGCCAGTGGCCCCGGACCGGGATTGGAAACCACCTCGCAATGTGACGCCAGCAGCTCCAGCGTTTCGGGGAATGCGGGGTTAGTCACTACCACTTTCGGCTTTCGCATGTCGATTCCATGTTGCTTGGGGATGAAAACCATGGTACATAACATTCGCGATCTGCAAGTTGTAGATTCTAAGAATCACGCTTCATGAATCATTGTGCTATCGTGAGCCTACAACTGCTAGGAGACCACCATGAGAGCTTTCCCTCGCTTGCGCCACCGAATCGCGGCTGTGCTCTTAGGGCTGGCGGCCACCGCGGGACAGCGGCAGACCGCTACCCCAGCAAGCCTGTGCGCCTGATCGGCAACTACCCACCGTCCGGTGTCGTCGACCGCGTCGCCCGCGCGATGTCCGACCGGCTGACTTCGCTGCTGGGGCTCCCAGGTGGCGAAGGCCTACGGCGGCACCATCACCGCCGCCTCGTCTGAGCAACGCGGCACGTCATTTAGGGCTTCGCTGCCAGTCAGCGGCCTATAAGCAAGTCTTACTGGCGTCTTCGCTGTCAGCACCATCGCGGCGCATCGCAGCAGAGTAGTGTCCGTGTCAGGCGTAAAGTAAGCGGTCGGGAAACGTAGTCCCCTTAGTCATGTGACCATCTGCAGAGAGAACGTGCCACTCAAACTTGTAGGCCCTACCTACCAAGGGCGCGGCGAGTGGCACGGTAAGCAGTAAGTGGCGGGGGTCCATCTTGACGGGATCAGAGAGGTTGCCTAAGCCAGTAGCGGCTGCCAGCGGTGCGGGAGCAACTCGCCGATGCGGCTTGCCGGCTGCGTTGGCAGCCGCTGCATGACGTCCTTCAGGTAGGCATGGCGCTGCAGGAGCAGCACCAGACCGGCCTGTGCCGCGCTCAGAGCGGGCTGAGCCACCATTGATGGACCTGCAACATGGCCCTCAAGCCGGCACCCTAGCCCAGGGCCGCAGCCCGCGACGTCGGCGTCGCAGTGGACGATCCTGGACCTCAGAAGACAAAAAGCCTTGATGAATCAAGGCTTTTTGCTGCTTTGGAGGACTTCGTTGGACCTGTGTGGACAGGTCCTTGGCGGAGCAGGAGGGATTCGAACCCTCGATACGGTGAAACCGTATACCGGATTTCGAGTCCGGCGCATTCGACCACTCTGCCACCGCTCCTGTTTCTTGCCGGTTCGCGTGGTGCGAAGCCGCAGATTCTAACCCGACTCAGCCCGCGCGCAGCACGGTCGCCCCGCCCAAATAGGGCCGCAACACCTCGGGCACTGTGACCGAGCCGTCGGCATTCTGGTAGTTCTCCAGCACCGCCACCAGGGTGCGGCCCACGGCCAGGCCGGAGCCGTTGAGCGTGTGGACGAGCTCGTTCTTGCCGCCCTGGGCGGTTTTGTAGCGCGCCTGCAGCCGCCGCGCCTGGAAGGCCTCGCAGTTGCTGACCGAGCTGATCTCGCGGTAGGTGCCCTGCGCCGGCACCCAGACCTCCAGGTCGTAGGTCTTGGCCGCGCCGAAGCCCATGTCGCCGGTGCACAGCAGCATCACGCGGTACGGCAAGCCCAGCTGCTGCAGCACGGCCTCGGCATGGCCGGTCATCTCTTCCAGCGCCTCGTGGCTGCGCTCGGGGTGCACGATCTGCACCATCTCCACCTTGTCGAACTGGTGCTGGCGGATCATGCCGCGGGTGTCGCGCCCGGCGCTGCCCGCCTCGGAGCGGAAGCACGGCGTGTGCGCCGTGAGCCTGATAGGCAGCTGGGCCTCGGCCAGCACCTCGTCGCGCACCAGGTTGGTCAAGGTCACCTCGCTGGTGGGGATGAGGTAGAGCGCGCCGTCCTCCGAGGCGGCCTCGCCTTCCTGGCCGCCCTTCTTGGCGGCGAACAGGTCGGCCTCGAACTTGGGCAGCTGGCCGGTGCCGCGCAGCGTTTCGGCGTTGACGATGTAGGGGGTGTAGCACTCGGTGTAGCCGTGCTGCTGCGTCTGCACGTCCAGCATGAACTGCGCCAGCGCGCGGTGCAGCCGGGCGATGGGCCCCTTCATCACCGAGAAGCGCGCGCCCGCCAGCTTGACGCCGGCGCCGAAGTCCAGGCCCAGGGGCTCGCCGATGTCCACGTGATCGCGCACGGGGAAGTCGAACGCGCGCGGCGTGCCCCACTCGCGCACCTTCACGTTGCCGTGCTCGTCGGCGCCCAGCGGCACGCTCTCGTGCGGCAGGTTGGGCACGGCCAGCAGCAGGGCCTGCAGCTCGGGCTGGATTTGCTCCAGCCGCGCGGCCGAGCGGTCCAGTTCGGCCTTGATCGCGGCCACCTGCGCCATCACCGCGTCGGTGGATTCGCCCTTGGCCTTGAGCTGGCCGATCTGCTTGGACAGCTGGTTGCGCTGCGCCTGCAGCTCCTCGGTGCGGGTCTGGATGGTCTTGCGCTCGCTCTCCAGCGCGCGGAACGCCTCCACGTCCAGGTAGGGCTGCGGCGTCTTGCGCGTGGACAGCCGCCGGACCACCGAATCCAGGTCCTTGCGTAGCAATGCGATGTCGAGCATCGGGCGATTCTAGGGGCGCGGCCCGCGTGTTCTTGCGCGGCCGTAGGCCTGGGCGCACAGGTTTGCGGGCGGGGCGCCTGCATGAGCAGGCCGGTAGCCGGCCTATCTTGAAGTTCTCGATTGATTGATTGAAAGGAGTTCACCATGAACAAGGATCAGATCAAGGGCCGCGTCAAGGAAGCCGCCGGCGAGCTGCAGGAGCAGGCGGGCAAGGCCGTCAACAGCCCCGAGCAGGAGGCCAAGGGCCATGCCCGCGAGCAGGGCGGCAAGGTCCAGAAGACCTGGGGCGACGTGAAGGACGACGTGAAAGAGGCGCGCGAGGACATGCGCCCCCGCGACGACGCCAAGCGCCCCTGAAGGCGCCGCACCGTCCCGCCGGCACAGCCGGTAACAGCCGCATACCCCGGCGACACCCGCCGGGGTGGCGGCTCGGGCCCAATGCAGGGGTGACGGGCGCCAGCCCCAAGGAGACCCTCATGCGATTGCTTGCCGCCCTGGGCGCTGTGGCCGTGCTGTCAGGCTGCGCGGTCTACGCCCCTCCTCCGTATTACGAAGGCGCCGCTTACGGTGGCCCGGTGTACCCCGCCGCCACGGCCTACCCGGGGTGGACGGTTCCCTACCCGCATTCGGGCTACGCCCATCCCGGCCCCGGCTACTACGGCTACTACCCCAGCCGCCCGCATTCCCACCCCCACGGCGGTGGACGGGGCTACCGCGACCGGGACCGCGACGGCATCCCCAACCACCGCGATCGCGACCGCGATGGCGACGGCATCCCCAATCGCGTCGACCGCGACCGCAACAACGATGGCGTGCCGGACCGGCATGGCCCCCGCGGCCTCAGGTTCCTGAACCTCCATCCCCGCTGAAGCAGGATTCAGGCCTCGCGCGCGCCGTACAAGCGCGCCAGCACGCGGTCGGCCAGCAGCGTGAGCTGCTGCACCATGCCGGGCCGCAGGTCCAGGCCGTCGCGCGCCTGGCGGGCCTGGGTCCAGAGCGCGGTCAGCTGCGCGCGTGCCTCCTCCACGACGGCGGCCACCTCGGTGCGCCACATCACCGGGGCCTCCAACGGCTCGGCCCCCGAGTAGCGGCCGTGGTGGATGGCCATCAGGTACTGCAGCAGGGCGCCCTGCGCCAGGGCCTGCAGCATCTCGTCGCTGAGGCGCACCGCCGCCTCGGTGCCGGGCGCGGAGCGGTTCTTCCAGGTGGCGGCCGCCAGCGCCGCGCCGCCGCCGATCAGCGCGCCCAGCGCCGCGGCCGCGCCCAGGGTCAGGCCACCGGTCATCAGGTCCACCGTGGCGCCGGCGGCCGCGCCGCTGGCCGCGCCGGCCAGGCCGGCCTGGGGCGCATGCACCGACTGCTGGACCCGGAAGGCCTCGCCGCCCGGCAGGGCCGGCGTGGCGCTGCCGCCCGGGCCGGCCATCTCCAGGCCGTGCAGGCGCAATAGCTCGGCAAAGGCCTGCGCCTGGGCCTGGCCGATGCGCTGCAGCAGCGCCGCCATGGCGGCCTCGCGCGCCTGCTGGCCGGCCTCGCGCTCGGCCGGATCGACCACCCGGCGCAGCGACAGCGGTCCGCCGGGCAGCGGCTGCGACTCGCGCGCGGCCAGCAGCAGCGGCTCGGCCAGCAGCCGCAGGGATTCGTCCTGGCGCTGGCGGTGCCGTTCGCGCCAGCACTGCATCAGCCGCACCGCGCCGGCCGCCTTGTGCCGCGGCAGGCGGCGCAGCACGGCCTCGCGCAGCGCCGCCTCCTGCACCCAGCAGCGCCCGCAGCGGTCCAGCGGCAGCACCTCGGCCTCCAGGCGCTCGCGCTCGGCGGCCGCGCGCAGCGCATGCGCCTCAGCCGTGTCGCCGGCGGTCAGCACCAGCAGCGGCCGGCCCAGCCGGCGCAGCAGGGGGGCCGCGGCTTCCAGCTCCGCCGGGTGGCTGGCCGCCACCAGCACCAGGTCGACGTCGTCGGGCAGGCGTTCCGGCGCATCCGCCGGCGGCGGCGCTGCGGCACCGCGCCGGGTCCAGCGCGGCAGCGACAGCCAACTGCGCGCCGCCGACACCTGCTCGGCCGCGGCCGCCTCGCGCGCCGCCAGCTCGACCATGCACAGCTCATCGCCCCGTGCCGTCTCCAGCACGGTCCAGGGCAGGCCCGCGCCCGGCGGCGGGCTGCCCGGCCGCGAGCTGGCCTGGCGCAACAGGCGCAGCAGCACCTGGGCGGCGTCGGGGTCGGGCAGCGCCAGGCCCGCCACCACCCGCGCCGGGCTGACGCGGGCCAGGGTCTCGGCAAAATAAGGCTCGCGCAGGTCGATGCGAATGGCGCGCCCCAGCCAGCGCCGGCGCACCGCCGCGTACAGGGCCAGCAGGCCGCGCGGCAGCACCACCAGCAGGCCCAGCAGGCCCAGGTACAGCCCCAGCCAGCGCCGGGCCTCCTCGCGCGGCACCTCGACGCCGGAGCGGAAATGCATGCGCTCCAGGTCCGCCAGGCTGAAGGGCTCCAGCGGCAGCAGCGCCACCACCGGCGCGAACAGCACCCGCAGGAAGGCATGGACCTGGGGCAGGTCCAGCAGCGTGCTCTCCCAGCCTACGCGGTACTCGCGCACCAGCCCGCCCAGCACCATGGACAGGGCCACGCCCACGCCCCAGGCGGCGGCCGAGGCATGCAGCACCTGCTGGATGCGCCAGCCCTCCAGCGCGCCGGCCACGCGCCACCAGCGCAGGCGGTACTGCGCCGCCACGTCGGCGCGCAGCCGCCCGCGCAGCGGCGCGGAGGCGCCCTCCAGCCCCGGCGCATTCGCCAGCCAGCCGCGCAGCAGCGCGGCCAGGCCGCGGCCCCGCGCCGGCCGCGGCAGCAACGGCGCGAGCAGCAGGCCCAGGTAGACCAGCAGGTTCCAGAACAGGAAGGCCAGCAGCGGCGGCGACAGCATGTTGACCTGCCGCGGGTTGTCGATGCGCTCCAGGCTGGCGCCCAGCAGCAGCGCCAGCGCCGGCAGGCCCCAGGCCAGCAGCGTCTGCCAGGGCTCGCCGTGCTGCAGGGCCGCGATGCGCGGCTGGCGGTTCTCCACCGCGGCCAGCAGGCGGCGCGCGCGCTCGCCCAGGTACAGGCCGGGCTCCGGGCCCTGGCGGCGCGCCGGGTCGCGCGTGGCCTCCAGCGCGGCCTGGTCGATCTGCTCGCGCTCGCTGCCACCCAGCAGCTTGCCGTCGGTGTCGGCGATCTCCACCGCCTGCGCCAGCAGCAGCCGGCGCGCGGCGCGCTCGTCGAGCGTGAGGGTGGTGCCCTGCTCGCCCGTCACGCCAGCGTGGCCGGGTCGAGGTTGGCGCCGCAGACCACCAGGCAGACCTTCTCGTCGCGGCGCGGCACGTAGGCGCCGGTGCGCAGCGCGGCCAGGCCCAGCGCGGCGGCGGGCTCCACCGCCAGCTTCATCTGCTGCCACAGCCACAGCTGCGCCTCGCGGATGGCGGCGTCGGGCAGCAGCAGCGCGTCCTTCACATGGCGCTGCGTCACCTGCCAGGCGATGGCGCCGATGCGCTTGGCGCCCAGCGAGTCGGCGGCGATGCCGGAGACGGCCACGTCCACCGGCGCGCCGGCGGCGCGGGCGCGGTGCAGGGTCGGCGCAAGCTCGGGCTCCAGCGCCACCACGCGGGCGCGGTCCTCGAACCAGCCGGCGATGCCGGCGATCAGCCCGCCGCCGCCCACGCTGACCAGCACGCTGTCGGGCACGCCGCCGCCCTGGGCCTCGATCTCCTGGGCCAGCGTGCCGGCGCCGGCCGCCACCTCGGGCTGGTCGTAGGCATGGGTCATCAGGGCGCCGGTCTCGCGCTGGCGCGCCAGGCAGGCCTCCAGCGCCTCGGCGTACACGGCGCCGGTGACCACCACCTGCGCGCCCAGCTCGCGCAGCTTGGCCTGCTTGGCCGGGCTGGAAATGGTGGGCACGAAGACTTCGCAGTGCACGCCCAGCGCGCGGGCCGCCGCGGCGGTGGCGATGCCGGCATTGCCGCCGGACGCCACGATCACGCCGCTGGCCGGGATCTCGTTGGCCAGCAGCCGGTTGAGCATGCCGCGGGCCTTGAAGCTGCCGCCCACCTGCAGGTGCTCGAGCTTGAGCCAGACCCGGTCGCAGGCCACGCCCAGCGCCGCGCCGGGCAGCTGCCACAGCGGGGTCTCCAGCAGGAAGTGCCGGTGGCCCGCGTCGAAGCGGGCGCGGGCGGCCGCGATGTCAGCGCGCATGGGGGGCGTCCGGCAGCTTCAGCCCCTTGGGCAGCGGGAATTTCACCGTCTCCTGGATGCCGTCCATGCGCCGCACCGAGACCGCGCCCAGGGAACGGATGCGCTCGATCACCTCCTGCACCAGCACCTCGGGCGCGGAGGCGCCGGCGGTCAGACCGACCCGGCCCTTGCCGGCCAGCCACTGCGGCTGCAGCTCGGAGGCGTTGTCCACCATGTGGGCGTCCACGCCCAGCTTGCGCGCCAGCTCGGCCAGCCGGTTGCTGTTGGAGCTGGTAGGGCTGCCCACCACGACCACCACGTCGACCTGGCGCGACATCACCTTCACCGCGTCCTGGCGGTTCTGGGTGGCGTAGCAGATGTCCTGCTGCTTGGGCTCGCGCACCTGCGGGAAGCGCGCGCGCACCGCCGCCATGATCTCGGCCGCGTCGTCCACCGACAGCGTGGTCTGCGTCACCACGGCCAGCCGCCCGGTCTGGGCCGGCTGCACGCGCGCCACGTCGGCCACGTCCTCCACCAGGTGGATGCCGCGGTCGAGCTGGCCCATGGTGCCCTCCACCTCGGGATGGCCCTTGTGGCCGATCATGATGAACTCGTAGCCTTCCCGGGCCAGCTTGGCGACTTCGACGTGCACCTTGGTCACCAGCGGGCAGGTGGCGTCGAACACCTCGAAGCCGCGCGCCTGCGCCTCGGCCTGCACCGCCTTGCTCACGCCGTGGGCCGAGAACACCAGGGTGGCGCCGGGCGGCACGTCGGCCAGGTCCTCGATGAAGATGGCGCCCTTGGCCTTGAGGTCGTTGACCACGAAGGTGTTGTGCACGATCTCGTGACGTACGTAGATGGGCGCGCCGAATTTCTCCAGAGCGCGCTCGACGATCTCGATGGCGCGGTCGACGCCCGCGCAGAAGCCGCGCGGCTCGGCCAGCAGGATCTCGGACGGTTGGCTCATAGCACCCCGATCAGCTGCACTTCGAAGCTCACCGGCTGGCCGGCCAACGGGTGGTTGAAGTCGAACAGCACCGCGTCGCCCTCGCCGTCGCGCCCGACCTGGCGCACCGCGCCGGCGTACGAGCCCAGGCCGTCGGGCGTGGGGAACTGGACCACGTCGCCCACGGCGTAGCGCTCGTCGGGGTCGCCCATCTGATTGAGCAGGCTGCGCGCCACCCATTGCAGCATCTCGGGGTTGCGGTCGCCGAAGGCCTCGCCGGCGGCCAGCTCGAAG
This sequence comes from Ramlibacter tataouinensis TTB310, assembly GCF_000215705.1. Taxonomy (NCBI): domain Bacteria; kingdom Pseudomonadati; phylum Pseudomonadota; class Betaproteobacteria; order Burkholderiales; family Comamonadaceae; genus Ramlibacter; species Ramlibacter tataouinensis. The sequence goes on from NC_015677.1 coordinate 3,230,132, forward strand.
CGCGTGTGCGTGCCCTCGGGCAGGCCCAGCAGGCGCTGCTCGACCGCGGGCGACAGCTCGCCCGAGCCCAGCGTCAGCGTGGCCGGCTTGCCGCCGAAGGTGTTGATGATGTCGCCCGCCGGGCCGGCCAGGCGGTAGTGCAGCGTGAGGAAGGAGCCCGGCGCCACGCACGGGGCGGCGGCGGGGGCGGCGGAAGTGGCCATGGACGTCCCGATAAACTGGTCCCGATTCTAGGTGGGCGCCCCGCCCGCCGCTCCTTGCTTGCACCCATGCCCCTGAAGGACCTGCCCACCGAAGCCCAGCCGCGCGAGAAGCTGCTGGCCCGGGGCGCGCCCGCGCTGTCCGACACCGAGCTGCTGGCGGTGCTGCTGCGCACCGGGCTGGCCGGCCAGGGCGTGTTCGCGCTGGCGCAGGCGCTGCTGGACGCCTTCGGCGGCCTGGCCGGGCTGCTGCACGCGCAGCCGGAGGACCTCAAGCGCATCAAGGGCCTGGGCGGGCCGGCCAAGCGGGCCGAGCTGGTGGCGGTGCTGGAGCTGGCGCGCCGGGCCATGGCCGAGCAGCTGCGCGAGCGCGAGGTCTTCAGCTCGCCCGGCGCCGTCAAGCACTACCTGCAGCTGCACCTGGCGCACAAGGGCCACGAGGTGTTCGCCGTGCTGTTCCTGGACGCGCAGAACCGGCTGATCGCGATGGAAGAGCTGTTCCGCGGCACGCTGACGCAGACCAGCGTCTACCCGCGCGAGGTGGTGGTGCGCGCCCTGCAGCACGAGGCCGCCGCCGTGGTGCTGGCGCACAACCACCCCAGCGGCACGGTGCAGCCCTCGCGCGCCGACGAGACCCTGACGCAGACGCTGCGCGCCGCGCTGGGGCTGGTGGACGTGCGCGTGCTCGACCACGTGATCGTGGCGCCGGGCGGTGCGCTGTCGATGGCGGAGCGCGGATTGCTCTGAGGCCGGCCATGAAAGCCAAGTCGCTCCAGGACCTGCAGGCCATCCAGCGCAAGCTGGCCGAGCAGCAACAGCTGCGCGCCGAGCAGGAGGCCGCGCGCCGGGAGGCCGAGCGCAAGGCCCAGGCCGAGAAGAACCTGTTCGTGCGCGCCGCCGGCGCGGTGCAGCCGCTGCCGCGCCATCATGGCCGGGTGGTGCTGGTGCCGGAGCCGCCGCCCCCCATCCCCGTGCAGCAGCAGCTGGACGACCAGCGCGTGCTGCGCGAGGCCATCAGCGACGAGTTCGACGCCGGCACGCTGCTGGACGTGGACGACGCGTTGAGCTTCCGCCGGCCCGGCGTGGGCACGGACGTCACGCGCAAGCTGCGCCGCGGCCACTGGAGCATCCAGCGCGAGATCGACCTGCACGGCCTGCGACGCGAGGATGCGCGCGAGGCGCTGGCCGAGTTCATCCGCGTGGCGTGGCGCGAGGGCATCCGCTGCGTGCGGGTGGTGCACGGCAAGGGCCTGGGCTCGCCCGGCAAGACGCCCGTGCTCAAGGGCAAGGTGCAGAGCTGGCTGGTCCAGAAGAACGAGGTGCTGGCCTTCGTGCAGGCCCGCGGCGACGAGGGCGGCGCCGGGGCGTTGGTGGTGCTGCTCAGGCCGTCGCCGGGGTGAGGTCGGCGGGTTGGGTGGCGGCCCCGTCGGCCTGGAGCGGCAGCGCGGGCATGGCCCGCCCATAGAGCCGCTGGATGCGCAGCGCCAGCGGCGGATGGGCAGCCAGCCAGCCGCCGCGCTCGGCCGCGCCGCTCACCAGCAGCAGGTGCTGCAGCACCGGCTTCCAGGCCGGGTCGGTACCGGCCGCGCCGGCAGCCGATTGCTGCTGCTGCGTCAGCGCCTTGCGCAGCACGCCGCCCAGGCCGTCGCGGCTGCGGGTCCACTGCACGGCGCGGGCGTCGGCCAGCAGCTCGCGCTGGCGCGCCACGGCGGCCTGCAGCGCGCGGCCGGCCCACCAGCCGAACGAGCCCATGGCCATGATCGCGCTGCCGAACAGCACCGCCAGGCCGCCGCGCTCGCGCACCTGGTCGCCGAACCGCCAGACCAGCTCCAGCCCGGTCACCATGCCGGCCAGCTGCGTGTTCAGCCGGGTGTCACCTTCGTGGATGTGGCTGCACTCGTGCGCCACCAGGCCCTGCAGCTCGTCGCGCGTGAGCCAGTCCAGCGCGCCCTGGGTCACCACGACCACCGATGCGGCCGGGTCCAGGCCGGCGGCCAGGGCGTTGATCGCCTGCACCCGCGGCAGCACCATCACCTCGGGGCACGGCATGTGGGCGGCGATGCAGACCTCCTCCACGATGTTGCACAGCCGCTGCTCGGCGGCCGAGCTGCCGGGCCGCGCCTCGCGCGCGCCGATGCGGCGCAGCAGCCGCTCGGTGCCGCCGGGCAGGGCCAGGTTGGAGGTCTCGATCCACCAGCCGCCCAGCACCAGCAGCAGGGTCACGCCGATGTTCACCGCCAGGAAGCGGTGCGGCAGCCCCAGCTCCAGGGGCAGCAGCGCGTCCAGCAGCTGCCAGCACAGCCACAACGCCGCGTGCACGGCCGCGGCGGTGGCGGCCACGGCCAGGATGAACAGCAGCACCAGGCGCAGCGTGCGCGAACGCGCCGCGTCCTGGTGCTCGAAGATGCGCATGGAGGAAGGCTGGCGGCGCGGCTCAGAACGCCACGCGCGGCGCCTGGCGTTCCGCCTCGCTCTGCGTGGCCTGCAGCATGGTGGCCGGCAGGAAGCCCAGCAGGCGGGCCACCACCAGGTCGGGGAAGCGGGCAGCCGCGTCGTTGTACGCCAGCGCCTCGTCGTTGTAGGCCTGGCGCGCGAAGCCGATGCGGTTCTCGGTGCTGGTGAGCTCCTCGCCCAGCGAGCGCATGGTGGCGTCGGCCTTGAGCTCGGGGTAGGCCTCGGCCACCACCATCAGCCGCCCCAGGCTGCCGGCCAGCGCGGCCTCGGCCACGGCCAGCTGGGCCAGCGCCTGCGCGTCGGCCGGCTGCTGGCGCACGCTGCCGGCGGCGCTGACGGCGGCGCCGCGGGCCCGGGTCACCGCCTCCAGCGTGGCCGCCTCGTGCGCCAGGTAGCGCTTGGCCACTTCCACCAGGTTGGGCACCAGGTCGTGGCGCCGCTTGAGCTGCACGTCGATCTGGCCGAAGGCGTTGGCGATGCGGTTGCGCCGCTGCACCAGGCCGTTGAACACCCAGACCGCCCAGACCAGAGCCACGCCCAGCGCGGCCAGCACCCACCACGTCGTTGCCATCGCGTCCCTCCTCGTTGAGACGGGCGCATTATGGGTTGGTGCCGGCTTTAGCTCAACCGTTTCGGTTGCGCATCCAGTCGGCGGTCTGGAAGAACGAGTCACGCAGCCGGGAGCGCAGCGCCTCGGGCACGCCGGTCTCGCCCATGGCCTGGTCCATGCAGGCCAGCCACTGGTCGCGCTCCTTGATGCCGATGGTGAACGGCATGTGCCGCATGCGCAGCCGCGGATGGCCGAAGCGCTCGGTGTAGTGCTGCGGCCCGCCCAGCCAGCCGCACAGGAACCAGTGCAGGCGCTGGCGTGCGTTGCCCAGCTCGCTGCCGTGCGCCGCCCGCAGCGCCGCATAGCCGGGCTCCAGGTCCATCAGGTCGTAGAAGCGCTCGACCAGCGCGCGGACCTTGTCTTCCCCGCCGATCCACTCGAACGGGGTGTCGAAGGGCGGTTTCTCCTGAATCTGCATGGCCCGATTGTCGGGCAGGCCCCATGCCCCGTCAGCGCAGCAGCCACTGCACCGCCGCCTCGGCGATGCCGGCGGGGATCTCGTGGCCGCCGTCGAACTCGCGGTAGTCCACCGCATAGCCCGCGCGGCGCAGGCTGGGCACGATCACGCGGCTGCAGCGGGCGATGGGCAGGACCCGGTCGGCGGTGCCGTGCGAGACCAGGACTTCCGGCTCGCCTTGCGGCGCGGTGGGCGGCACGAAGCCAGGCGACAGCGCCAGCACCCGCCGGAACAGCCCGCCGTTGCCCAGGCCCAGCGCCAGCGCGCAGGAGGCGCCGTCGGAGAAACCGCCCACGTGGATGCGGGCGGCGTCGAACGCATGGCGCTGGAACACCCAGCCCAGCGCCTCGTCGATGTGGGCGGCATCGGGACCGGCGCGGCCCAGCACCGCGTCCCAGGTGTAGCTGTCCGACGCGGGCGCCAGCACCGGCAGGCCGGCCCGGGAGGCATAGGGCTCGAGCAGGGCCAGTCCCTGCTCCGGCTCGCCGCCCGAGCCGTGCAGCATGACGGCCAGGGCGGACGGCGCGCGGCCGTCCTGCCCTGCCGGCATGCGCAGCCAGGCCGGCCGGTGGTCCGGGCCCGCCCCCGCGGCGGTGTCGATGCGGTACAGGCCGGGCGCCAGGCGGGCCGCCGTGGCCCGGGGCCGGGCCTGCAGCAGCACCGTCGCCGTCCGCGTCGGTGCCTGCATTGCTCAGGCGCCGTCGGCGGCGCGCGGGGCCGCTCGCCGGCCCGCGCCGCCATCGGCGGCCGCGGGCATGGCGGCGGCGGCGCCGTTGGCCACGCTCCGGGTCATGGCCGAGGCGGCGGATTCCATGGCCGGCCGCATCGCGGCGGCGTTTTGCATCCCGGACGACACCAGTTCGCTGACCAGCGCCTGCAGCTGGCTGGCCTGGGTCTGCAGCAGGCGCATCATCTCGGTCTGGGTCTCCAGCATGAGCTGCGTGGCGCGCTGCGTGTACTCGGCCGCGCCGCGCATCATCTGCCTGGGGTCGGGCGTGCCCGGCTGGGCGGGCGCCCCGCCGGCGCCGCCGTTGGCGCCGAACAGGCCCTGCGCGGCCTGGGTCTGCAGCTCGAGCAGGCGGGTCGCCGCCTCGAAACTCTTGAGGCCGATGGTCTGCGAGCTCTCCAGCAGCGCGCGGTGGGCGGCCATGAGGTTGTCGGTGGGGTTGGGCATGGTTTACCTGTTGTCGGTTGAATGGGTGGCGGCGTCGACGTCCAGTCCGTCGTGGCGGGCCAGCGTGGCTGCGGCGTGCGCGCGCTGCGCCTCGTCGGCGAGCATCACCACCAGCAGGTGGCTGCCGTGCCAGACGGCGTTGGCGAAGTTCTGTTCATAGGGCACTTCCGGCCCGGTCAGCGGGCCTTGGGGCGGGCCGCCGTGCAGCGTGCGGCCGTTGCCGATCCAGAAGTTCCCCTCGGTCGGCCCGGCCTCGTCGTTGAGCACGCGCAACTGGATGGCCTCGGGCGGGATGCCGCCGCGGACCAGCTCGGCCTGGGCCTCGGCGGCGTCCTCGAAGCGGGTGAAAGTACATAGCAAGGGATCAGTCATGAGGCCCCATCGGCAACCGGCATGCCCGCTCCGCGGCGCCGGCAGCGGCTACTGCGCCGCGCGCCGCAGCGTCTCGACCACCGGGCGCGTCAGGACCTCGCGCATGCCCCACCAGCCCGCCGCCAGCGCGAGCACGGCGCCGGCCAGCGCCCCCAGCAGGGGCACCAGGGGCGAGGCGGTCCACTGGAAGTCGAAGGCGTAGCGCGCCAGTCCCCAGCCCACCACCGAGGCCACCATGCTGGCCAGGAAACCCGCCAGCAGGCCCACGCCGGCGAGCTCAGCGCGCTGGACCTGGCGCAGCAGGCTGGCCTGCGCGCCCACGGCCCGCATGATGGCGAACTCGCGCGCCCGCTCCTCGCGCGTGGCGGTCACGGCGGCGAACAGCACCACCACGCCGGCCGCCAGGGTGAAGCCGAACAGGAACTCCACAGCGCGGATCACCTTGTCCAGCACGCCCTGCACCTGGTTGATGGTGCTGGTCATGTCCACGCTGGTGATGTTGGGAAACTGCCGCACCAGCCGGTTGTCGAAGCCGGCGCTGTCGGGCGCGCGGAACGCGCCCATGTAGGTGGACGGCACATCGGGCATGCGGCTGACCGGGTAGATCACGAAGAAGTTGGCCCGCATCGAGCCCCAGTCCACCTGGCGCAGCGAGGTGATCCTGGCCTCGTTCTGCACGCCGCCGATGTCGAAGCGCAGCACGTCGCCCAGCTGCAGGCCCAGGGTCTGCGCGATGCCCTCCTCCACGCTGAGCGCGCCGGCCTCCTCGGGCCGCCACTGCCCGGCCACGACCTCGTTGTGCGGCGGCGGCTGCGCGACGTGCGACAGGTTGAACTCGCGGTCGACCAGGCGCTTGGCCCGGTCCTCGGTGTAGTCGTCGGGCGAGACCGGCCGGCCGTTCACCGCCACCAGCCGGCCGCGGATCATGGGGTACCAGTCGTAGCGCTTCACGCCCGCCGCCTGCAGGGTCTTCTGGAAGTCCTGCTCCTGCTCGGGCATGACGTTGATGACGAAGCGGTTGGGCGCATCCGGCGGCGTGGCCTGGCGCCAGCTGGCGATCAGGTCGGTGCGCAGCAGCACCAGCAGCACCAGGGCCAGCAGGCCGACGGCCAGCGCGCTCACCTGCACCACGGCATAGGCCGGGCGCGCGGAGATCTGGCGCGTGGCCAGCACCAGCCAGCGCGGCGCCGTCTGCTCGTTGACCAGGCGCCGCAGCAGTTTGACCGCCACCCAGCTCAGGCCGGCGAACACCAGCACCGCCCCGGCGAAACCGCCCACCGCGATGCCGCCCAGCTTGAGGTCGCTGCTGGCGGCCAGCAGCAGGACGGCAAAACCGATCACGCCCACCGTGAGCACGGCGGCCGATGCCGGCTTGAGCCCGCCCACGTCGCGCCGGATCACGCGCAGAGGCGGCACCTGGGCCAGCTGCAGCACCGGCGGCAGGCCGAAGGCGAACAGCAGCGTCAGGCCCATGCCCAGGCCGAACGCCACCGGCCACAGGCCCGGCGCCGGCAGGCTGGCCTCGACCAGGCTGCCCAGCAGCAGCACGAACACGAAGTGCACGGCGTAGCCGATGGCCACGCCCAGCGCGCTGGCGCCCAGGCCGACCACGGCGAATTCCATCGCGTAGCTGGTGGCGATGGTGCGCTGGCTCTGGCCCAGCACGCGCAGCATCGCGCAGTCGTCCAGGTGGCTGGCGGCGAAGCCGCGCGCGGCCAGCGCCACCGCCACCGCGCTGAGCAGGGCGGCCAGCAAGGCCACCAGGTTCAGGAATTTCTCGGCGCGGTCCAGCGTCTGGCGCATCTCCGGCCGGCCGCTGTCCAGCGATTCGATGCGCAGGCCGCGCACCTCGGGCTTGGCGGCTTCCTGCTCGGCCCATTGCACGAAGCGCCGCACGTCGGCGTCGCGCCCGGCCACCGCGAAGCGGTAGTTCAGGCGGCTGGCCGGCTGCACCAGCCGGGTGGCCGGCAGGTCGGCCTCGTTGAGCATGACGCGCGGGGCGAAGTTCATGAAGCCGGCGCCGCGGTCCGGCTCGATGGCGATGATGCGGGCGATGCGCAGCTGCGCATCGCCCAGCAGCAGCGGATCGCCCACCCGCAGCGCCAGGGCCCCCAGCAGGCCGGCATCGACCCAGGCCTCGCCCGGCGCGGGGATGTCGCGCGTGGCGGCGGCCGGCGCGTCCTGCGCAGCCTGGACCTGCAGCGTCCCGCGCAGCGGGTAGCCCGGCTCCACCGCCTTCAGGGCCACCAGCCGGGCGGCGCCGCCCTGCTCGTCGGGCGCGCGCGCCATGGTCGGGAAGCCCAGCGTGGTCACGGCCTGCAGCCCCAGCTCGCGGGCGCGCGCCGCGAAGGCCGGCGGCGCAGGGTTGTCGCTGGAGACCACCGCGTCGCCGCCCAGCAGCTGGCGCGCGTCGCGCGACAGGCCGCCCTTGAGCCGGTCGGCGAAGAAGCCCACCGCGGTCAGCGCCGCCACGGCCAGGGTCACGGCCACGATGACCAGCCGCAGTTCGCCGGCGCGCAGGTCGCGCCACAGCGTGCGCCAGCCGAGCTGCCAGGCCGAGAGGGGACGCGCGGGGAGGCTCGCCGATGTGTTCATCGGCGGGACCTTACCCCAAAACCCCCGGCCCGCCGGAGTGCGGGCCCTTGCGCCGGCGGCTCAGCTGACCTGCAGCCGCGTCAAACCACCGGGGCCGGTGCCGGCCTCCTTCCCGGACGGCTGCTGCGGGCCGGCCGCGCCGTCCGCGGCGGCCAGTTCCTGGCGCAAGCCGTCGATCAGCTGCGACACGCCCGGCTCGTTCATGACCGAGAAGTGCGAGCCGGCGATCTGCACGATGCGGATGTCGCCGCGCACGTACTCCTCCCAGCCCAGCCGCATGCCGGCCTGCAGGTACTGGGTGTCGCTTTCCGTGGCCTTGAACAGGGCCAGCGATCCCTCGTAAGGCCCGGGCTGGTAGCGCGCCTGGGCCGCCACGAAGTTGCGGAACAGGTGGAAGTCCACCAGCTCCGGCGGCAGGGGCTCGCCACGGGCCAGCTTCTCCAGCGCCACCGCGTAGGTGGCCTCCTTGCGCTTGCTTTCGCGGCGGCGCTCCGGCCAGGCCAGCAGGAAGGGCAGCGACCAGTGCCGCATCAGCCACAGCTTGCGCAGCAGCGGCACCGGCTTGCGCGCGGCGGTGGGCGACAGCGTGTCGATCATCGCCAGCAGCTCCACCTGGGCGCCGTCCTTGCGCAGCATCTGCGCCATCTCCAGCGCGATCACCCCGCCGGCCGAGTAGCCGGCCAGCCGGTACGGCCCTTGCGGGTCCACGGTGCGCACCGCCTGCACGTACTGCGCGGCCATCTCCTCGACGGTGGACAGCGGCAGCAGCCGGCCGTCCACGCCCTGGGCCTGCAGGCCGTAGAACGGCTGCTCCGGGCCCAGGCGGTCGGAGATGACCTTGAAGTTCAGCACGTTGCCGCCCGCGCCGTGCACGCAGAACAGCGGACGCCGGCCGGGCTGGCCGCGGCAGATCTCCACCAGCGGCGACCAGGCGCGCTTGCCCAGCGGCACCACGGTGGCCGGCGCCTTGGCCGGTGCGGCCGGCGCCTCGCTGGCCGCGGGCGCCATGGCGATGCCGCCATGCTGCGCCACCAGGGCCGCCAGCCGCCCCAGCGTCGGCGCCTCGAACAGCGTGGCCAGCGGCAAATCCACCGAGAACTGCTTGCGGATGCGGGCGAACAGCCGCACCGCCGCCAGCGAATGCCCGCCCAGGGCGAAAAAGTCGTCCTCGCGGGTCACCTCGTCCACGCCCAGCAGCTCGCGCCAGGTCTCGGCGATGGACGCCTCCACCGGGTTGAGTTGCGGCGCGGACGCGCCGGACACCGGGCCGGACGCGCGCGGCGCGGGCGCCGGGCGCGCCGGCACCGCCGCCGCCATGGCCCGGCGCACCGCCGGCAGCGCCACCGAGGACACCATCACGCTGCGCAGGCCATCGGCGAACAGGCGCTCGAACAACGCCGGCGCGTCCTGCGCCAGGATGCCGTGGGCCAGCAGCGTCTCGGTCAGGCCGCCCTCGCGCCTGGCGCGCGCGGGCTCGCGCCGCGACACCGCGTCCGACTCCACGCCGCGCAGCGAGAAGCCCTCGAAGGTGGCCAGCGGCTCGCCCTCGGGGCCATGCAGGCTGACGTCGAAGCCGGCGAAGCGCGCCTGCGGCTGGCCGCGCAGCTCCACCCGGCTGGTGAAGCGCGCCGGCAGCGGCGCGGCCAGGCGGATGCGCTCCACCGACATGGGCACGAACAGGCAGCGGCCGCGCTCGGCCTCGTCCAGCAGGTGCAGGCCGAAAGTGGCGGCCATGTCCAGCAGCGCGGGATGGCAGTGGTAGGCGGCCAGGTCGCCGGCGAAGCGGTCGGGCAGCTCCATCTCCGCCACGGCGCGCCGGCCGTCCAGCCGCATGCGCGCCAGGTTCTCCCAGCGCGGACCGAACACCAGGCTGCCCGTCTGGGGCGGCCGTCCCGGCCGCCAGGAGCCGCCGGCCGCCGCCGGGCCGGCGGCGAGCCGGCCGTTGAACAGGCCCACCGTGGCGCGGGCATGCTCGCGCCAGCGCTCCTCGCCGTCGCCGCGGCTGCGCACCAGGAAGGAGTAGTCGGTGCTGCCGGCCGCGGCGGGGCGCAGCGTGACGCTCACCCGCCGCGGCGCGTCGCGTTCGAACAGCATGGGCTCTTCGAAGGACAGCGACCGGATCTCGACGCCCGCGCCGGGGTGCAGCACGGCCATCGCGGCGCTGGCGATCTCCACGTAGGCGGTGCCCGGCAGCACCGGCCGGCCGTCCACCGTGTGCTCGGACAGCACCCACATGCGCGACGGCGCGTACTGCGCCTCGAAGGCCGTGGCGCCCTCGGCGTCGCGCCGCATGCCGAGCAGCGGATGCAGCACCCCGCCGGCGCTGGCCGCGGCGCCGGCGCGGCCATAGGCGCGCGCGGCCATGCCGGTGTCGCCCCACACGCCCCAGCGGATCACCAGCCCGTCGGGCCGGGACTGGGCCAGCGCGTCCAGGTAGGCGTTGGCCGCCACGTAGTCGATCTGCCCCGGCGGCCCCAGCTCCACGCTGGTGGAGGAGAACAGCGCGAACAGCTCCAGCTCGCCCGGGGGCAGCAGCTCGTGCAGCACCTGCGCGCCCACCGCCTTGGCTCCCAGCACGCGCTGCATGCCCTCGGCGGTCTTGCCGGCGAGGGGGCCGTCCTGCAGCTCGCCGGCAGCATGGAAGATGCCGTGCAGCGCGCCGAAGCGCACCCGGCAGTCGGCGATGACCTGCGCCATGCGGCGCTTGTCGGTCACGTCGGCGGAGTACACGGCGACCTCGGCGCCGGCCTCCTCCAGCGCCACCAGGCGGCGCACCAGCAGGGTCTCGGCCGAGTCGTCGGCGCGGCCGGCCACCGAGCGCCAGTGCACCTTGGCCGGCAGCGGGCGCCGGCCCACCAGCGCCAGGCGCGCCTTGCACTGGGACGCCAGCCAGGCCGCCAGCTCCAGCGCGATGCCGCCCAGGCCGCCGGTGATCAGGTAGACGCCGCCGCTGCGCAGCCGGCTGGGCGCGTCCGCGCCGGGCCTGGGCGCGCGGCCCCAGTCCAGGCGCCGGCGCTGGCCGGCCCGCCAGGCCACCAGGTCGCCGCCCTCCTCGGCCTGCGCCTCGGCCACCAGCAGCGCGGCCAGCTCGGACCAGCGCGTGTCGTCGGGATCCAGGTCCACCAGCCGGGCCTGCACGTTGGGCAACTCGCGCGGGATGACCCGGCACGGCCCCAGGGCCAGGGCCTGCTGCGGCCGGCGCACGGAGCCGCCTTCGGGCGCCTGGCTGCCGGCGGTGGCCACCGTCAGGCGGATGGGATGGGAGACGTCCAGGCCCTGCAGCGCCTGGGCCAGGTGGACCAGGCTGTCGAAGGCGCCGGCGCGGCCCGCCGGGCCGGCGGCCGCGGTGCTGTCCAGCGGTCCCAGGTGGACGATGCGCTCGGGCAGCCCGCCCTCCTGCTCCAGATGGCCGAGCAGGCGGGTGAAATCGCGCGGCTCCTGCACTGCCAGCACGTAGCGTGCGGCGTCCTCGCGCTGGAAAGCGTTGCCATGGCGCGCCCACACCGCCGATGCGCCGGCCGCGGCCAGCCTGGCGAGCAGGGCCTGGGCCAGCGGCTGCGGGCCGCCGACCACCAGCCAGCGGCCGGCTGCCGGCGCCGCGGCGGCCGGCAGCGGCACTTCGCGCCACTGCGGCACCTGGAACCAGTCGTCGTGCGAGGCCAGCCGCTGCAGGGCATGCTCGGGCCGTGCCGGGGCAGCCGCTTCCACGGCCCCCGTGCCGGGCTCGATCCAGTGGCGCTGGTGGTCGAAGGCGTAGGTGGGCAGCGGGATGCGGCGCGGGCGCTGCGAACCGCGCACGGCGGCCCAGTCCAGCGCCACGCCGCGGGTCCACAGCGCGCCCGCCGAGGCCAGCATCACCGGCACGTCGCCGCCGGGTTCCTGCGGCTTGCCGGTGGAGCCCGCGATGGCGCGGCCGGCTCCGGCGCCGTTGTGGCGGGCCAGGGAGCACAGGCCCTGGCCGGGCCCGACCTCCAGCAGCACCGCGCCCGGCAGGCGCTGCAGCAGCTCGCCCAGCGCCTGGGCGAAGCGCACCGGCTGGCGCAGGTGGCGCACCCAGTAGCCGGGGTCGGCCAGCTCGGTGCCATCGCTCCAGGCGCCGGTCAGGGTCGAGGCGAAGCCCATCTGCGCCGGCTGGAAGCGGATGCGCTGCACGCGCTCGCGGAAGTGCTCGATCACGCCGTCGAGCTGGCGCGAATGCGCCGCCACGTCGATGCGCAGGCGGCGAGCCTCCAGGCCGCGCGCGGCCAGTTCCTGCTCCAGCCGCGCCAGCGGCTCGCGCGCGCCGGAGGCGATGCACAGGTCGGGCGCGTTGACGGCGGCGATGTCCACGCCGAAGCGCTCGGCCAGCGGCCGCAGCTCCTGCTCCGGCAGGTCCACGGACAGCATGCCGCCGGGCGGCGCCTGCTCGAACAGCTCGCCGCGCAGCATGACGATGGCCAGCGCGTCGGCCACCGACATCACGCCGGCCAGGCAGGCCGCGGCGTATTCGCCGGCGCTGTGGCCGATCAGGGCCGCCGGCTGCACGCCCCAGCTGCGCCACAGGCAGGCCAGCGAGTACTCCAGCGTGAACAGCGCCGGCATCGCGTAACGCGGCCGCTCCAGCAGCGCCGCCGCGGCGGCGTCGCGCGGGCCGCACTCGAACATGATGCGCCGCAGGTCGGCCGGCGCCTCGGGCGGCATGGCGGCGAAGCACTCGTCCACGGCGGCACGGAACGCCGGCAGCGCCAGCAGGTCGCGCCCGGCGCCGGGGAAGTGGGCGCCTCCGCCGGGGAACATCATCACCACCGGCGGCGCGTCCTTGCCGGCCAGGCCGGTCACCGAGCGCGCCTGGCCCTGCGACTCGAAGGCGGCCCGCAGGCCGTCGAGGTCACGCGCGACCACGGCGCAGCGGTGGCTGAAGGCGCGGCGGCCTTCCTGGGTGGTGAAGGCCGCGGCCGCCAGGTCGAACTCGGGCGGCGGCTCGGCCAGGAAGTCGCGCCACTTGGCCTGCAGCGCCTCCAGCGAGCCGGGCGAACGCGCCGACAGCGTCAGCACCTGCCAGGGCAGCGCCGGCTCGGCGACGGCTGGCAGCGGCGGCTCTTCCACGATCACGTGTGCGTTGGTGCCGCCCACGCCCAGCGAGTTGACGGCGGCGCGGCGCGGCGCCTGCGAGCGCTGCCAGGGCAGCGCCTTGTCCAGCACGCGGAAGGGCATGCGCGCGTCGAAGCGGCTGTTGGGCTTGCGGAAGTTCAGGGTGGGCGGCAGCAGCCCGTGGCGCAGCGCCTGGCAGACCTTGATCAGCGAGGCCACGCCGGCAGCGGTGTCCAGGTGGCCGATGTTGGTCTTGAGCGAGCCGATGCCGCGCCCGCCCGGGCCGGCGTCGCCATAGGCCTGGGTCAGCGCCGCGACCTCGATCGGGTCGCCCACCGGCGTGCCGGTGCCATGGGCCTCGATGTACGACACGCTGGACGGCTCCACGCCCGCCACCGCCAGGGCCTCGGCCGCGGCGGCGGCCTGGCCATCCACGCTGGGCGCCAGGTAGCCGGCCTTGCCGCTGCCGTCGTTGTTGACCGCCGAGCCGCGGATCACGGCGTAGATGTGGTCGCCGTCGCGCAGCGCGTCCTCCAGCCGGCGCAGCACCACGATGCCGGCGCCGCTGCCGAAGATGGTGCCGGCCGCCTCGTCGTCGAAGGCGCGGCAATGGCCGTCGGGCGCCAGGATCTCGCCCTCGGCGAAGTGGTAGCCGCGCCGGTGCGGCAGCTCGATGCTGGCGCCGCCGGCCAGGGCCATGTCGCACTCGCCGGACAGCAGGCTCTGCGCCGCCGTGTGCACCGCCACCAGCGAGGTCGAGCAGGCCGTCTGGATGCCCACGCTCGGACCCTTGAGGTTGAGCAGGTAGGACACGCGCGTGGTCAGGAAATCCTTGTCGTTGCCGGTGTGGCGCAGCAGGAACAGGCCCATGGACTTGACCAGCTGCGGGTTGGACAGCAGGTTGTAGGGCAGGTAGGACTGCATGCCGCAGCCGCCGAACACGCCGATGGCGCCGCCGAACTTCTCCGGCGGGTGGCCGGCATCCTCCAGCGCTTCCCAGGCGCATTCCAGGAAGTGGCGGTGCTGGGGGTCGAGCACGGCGGCGTCGCGCTTGGAGAAGCCGAAGAACTCGGCGTCGAACATCTCCATGTCGGGCAGCACCAGGCTGGCGCGCACGTAGTTCGGGTCGTCCAGCTCGGCGTCGCTGACGCCGGCGGCGCGCAGCTCGTCGTCGGACAGCCACTGGGTGGCCTCGCGGCCCTCGCGCAGCAGCCGCCACAGCTCGGCCGCCGAGCGCGAGCCGGGGAAGCGGCCCGCCAGGCCGACGATGGCGATGCTGCCGGGCGGGACTTCGTAGGCGTTGGAGGATGTGCTCATGGGCGTGCGTTCCTCATCAGGAAACCGGGGTCTGCTGGGCGCCGCTGCGCGATCGCATGGCACGCCGGGCCTGGGCGCGGCTCAGGCCGTCGGACACGGCGGTGGCGTTGCCGCGTCCCGCCAGGTGGGCGGCGATCGCCGCCACCGTGGGCAGGCGGAACATGTCGGTGATGGACACCTCCTGCCCGGTCGCCTCGCGCAGCCGCCGCTGCACCTGCACCACCAGCAGCGAATGGCCGCCCAGGTCGAAGAAGTTGTCCTGGGTGCCCACCTCGGACAGGCCCAGCACCTCGGCCCAGATGGCGGAGATGGTCTGCTCCAGCTGGCTGGAGGGCGGCGCCGGCGGCTTGGCGGCTGCGACCGGCTTGGACTGGGCCAGCGCGTTGCGGTCCACCTTGCCATTGGGCGTGAGCGGGAAGGCCGCCATCACCAGCACCGCCTTGGGCACCATGATCTCCGGCAGCTCCTGCGCCAGATTGCGCCGCAGGGCCTCGGCTTCGGGGGTGGCGCCCGCCTTGGGCACCACATAGCCCAGCAGGAAACTCTCGCCCACGCTGTCCTGCCGGGCCAGCACCACGGCCTGCTGCACGCCGGGCTGGCGCATCAGCGCGTTCTCGATCTCGCCCAGCTCGATGCGGTGGCCGCGGATCTTGACCTGGTGGTCGATGCGGCCCAGGAACTCGATGCGCCCATCCGGATGGCGGCGCACCAGGTCGCCGGTGCGGTAGAAGCGGCTGCCGGGCTGCGCCGCATCCGGGGTGAAGCGCTCGGCGTTCAGCTCGGGCCGGCCCAGGTAGCCGCGGGTCACTCCCTCGCCGCCGATCAGCAGCTCGCCGGGCACCAGCGCCGGGCACTCCTGGCCCCGGGCGGTGCGGATGGACAGCTGGGTGTTGGCGATGGGCTGGCCCAGCGGCACGAAGTCGCCGAGCTGGTCCAGGTCGCAGGTGGTGGACCAGACCGTGGTCTCGGTCGGCCCGTACATGTTGACGAAGCGGCCGGGCAGCAGGGCCCGCAGCTCGCGCGCCAGCTTGAGCGGCAGCGCCTCGCCGCCCACCAGCAGCGCCGACAGCCGGGACAGCGCCTCGCGGCCCTGGGCATCGGCCGTCAGCATGGTGGCCATGGACGGCGTGCACTGCAGGTGGGTCACCTCGTGGCGCAGCAGGTCGCCGGCCACCGACACCGGGGCGGCCGGCTGGCGGCGCTGGCGCGAGGCGTCCATCAGCCGCTTGAGGTCGTGCAGGTGCTCCAGCACCGTCTCGTTCGGGATGCCGAAGTCGATCAGGCAGGCGATCTCGTCCACGCCGGCCTCGCGCAGCCTGTCCACCATCGCCAGGCAGCGCTCGGGCGCGCCGATCAGGGAGCTGGTCTTCCAGTAGCGCGAGAACGCGTGGTCCAGCAGGGCGTCCATGTCCTGCGCCGACAGCGGCTCGGACTCCATCACCTCCAGCGGGCTCTTGCCGTTGGCCGCGCCGCGCTGCACGAAGGTGGGGAAGGACCAGGCGGCCTGGCGGATCAGGTCCACCGAGCTGCGCAGGTAGGACTTCATGGGCTCGCGCGCGACGGCCAGCACCGCCTCCTCGTCGGGGCCCACGAAGGTGTGCATCATGATCGTGACCTGGCCATTGCCGGGGTGGCCGGCCTTGCGCCAGGCGGCGCGGTACAGCGTGATCTTCTGGGCCACGTCCTCGATGCTCTGGCCCAGCAGGTGGGTCAGCAGGTGGCAGCCCCTGGCGCCGGCCTGCTCGAAGGTCTCCGGGTTGCCGGCCGCCGTCAGCCACACCGGCAGCTCGCGCTGCACCGGCCGCGGCAGGGTGCGGATGGACACGTCCTTGCCCTGCGGTCCCGGGAAGGCCAGGGTCTCGCCGCGCCACAGGCGGCGCACGGTCTCGATGTGGGCCAGCATGCGCTCCTTGCGGTCGGCGAAGGCCTGCGGCGCGAGCACGAAGTCGTTGGGCTGCCAGCCGGCGGCGAACGAGATGCCGACCCGGCCCTGCGACAGGTTGTCCACCAGCGCCCAGTCCTCGGCCACCCGCACGGGGTGGTGCAGCGGCAGCACGCAGCTGCCGGCGCGGATCTGCACGCGCCGGGTCACGGCCGCGATGGCGGCGCTGGCGACGGCCGGGTTGGGATAGAGGCCGCCGAAGGCATGGAAGTGGCGCTCGGGCGTCCAGACCGCGGCGAAGCCCTCGCGGTCGGCGAACTGCGCGCCCTCCATGAGCAGGCGGTAGCGGTCGGCGCCGCCGGCCGACTCCTCGCTGGCGAAGTAGAACAGGCTGAACTCGGGGCCCTGCCCTCCCGCCTCGGCTGGCGCCGCCGGCGCATGGCGGGAGTGCAGCACCACGGTGAAGCCGCGCGACAGCGTCCACAGCAGCTCCAGCACCGAGATGTCGAAGGACAGGCTGGTCACCGCCAGCCAGCGGCCTCCCGGCTCATGAGGGACGCGCTCGTCCATGCCGGCGAAGAAGTTCATCACGTTGCGGTGCGTGACCACCACGCCCTTGGGCCGGCCGGTGGAGCCGGAGGTGTAGATCACGTAGGCCGCGGCATCGGCCTGGGCGCCGGGCAGCGGCTCGCCGGTTCCCTGGTCGGCCGGGGCCTCCTCCAGGATGAATGCCTTGGCGGCATCGATGTCGAGCACGCCGCGCGTGTGCCGGCTGCAGACGATCAGCGGCGCGCCGGAGTCCTCGGCCATGAAGCTCAGGCGGTCGCGCGGGTACTCG
Organism: Ramlibacter tataouinensis TTB310; assembly: GCF_000215705.1. Lineage (NCBI taxonomy): Bacteria > Pseudomonadati > Pseudomonadota > Betaproteobacteria > Burkholderiales > Comamonadaceae > Ramlibacter > Ramlibacter tataouinensis. The sequence goes on from NC_015677.1 coordinate 3,247,101, forward strand.
GGGTCCAGCGGCAGGTAGGCGGCGCCGGCCTTGTGGATGGCCAGCACGGCCAGCACCAGCTCGGGCGTGCGCGGCAGGCACAGGCCGACCACGTCGCCGGGACGCACGCCGCGCTGCCGCAGCACGCGGGCCAGGGCGTCGGAGCGCGCCTGCAGCTCGTGGTGGCTGAGGCGGCTGTCATGGTGGCGCAGCGCCTCGGCCTCGGGATGGGCGCGCGACCAGGCGCCGATGGCGGCCGGCACGCCGCCCTGCGCATCGAAGGACACCATGGTCGCGTTCAGCCGGGCCAGCTGGGCGGCTTCGGCCTGCGGCACCAGGCTGACCTGGGCCAGGGGGCCGGTGGCCTGCGAGAAGGCACGCAGGTAGGCGGCCAGGTGGCCGGCCATCAGCCGCGCCGTCTCGGGCGCGAACACCGCGGCGTCTGCCCGCAGCCACAGGCCTTGATCATCGGCCTGCAGCACCAGCTCCAACCCGGCCGGCGCCGGCATGCCGTTCAGGCACAGACCGTACTTCGCGCACGGGTGGGCGGCCGGGTCAGCGCCGCCCAGCCGCAGGGGCAGGTCGCGCGTCGCCGGCCCGGCCTCGCGGGCCTTGGCGATCATGGCCTCGGCCTGTGCCACCTGGCCAGGAACCTGCGCGGCGGCCGGCGTCGCCACGTCCAGCGGCCCGCCCGCTGCCAGCCACAGGCCCAGCGGCTCGGCCTGGCGCCGCAGGATCTCGTCGCCATACCAGAGGGACACGCGTTCCTGTCCGGTCAGGGCCGATAACCAGGCGGCGAAACCCGCCAGCGCCACCGCGGCCGGCAGGGCCAGCTGCAGCGGCACCGCGGGCGGGACCGCCGCCGAAGCGGCCGCCAGCCGCGGATAGGGCAACTGCGGCGCGGCGGGCGCGGCCAGGGCCGGGGTCCAGAACGCTTCGGCGCGGGCGATGCGCTCGGCGCAGGCGGAGAGCAGCTTGCGCACGGTAGCGGGCAGCGTCGGCAGGCGCATCCCCACCCGCACGTCGCGCAGGGCGGCGCCGCCGGCCGGGTCCAGGCAGCCGCCCAGCAGCAGCTCGCCGCGGCCGGTGGCCACGCGCAGCCCGTCGCCGTCCACGCCCAGCACGACTCCCGCGGGGGCGGTGGAGACCGGCGCCACCACTTGCGCCGTGCGCACCAGCACCAGCCGGTCGCCCAGGTAGAGCTTGGGTCGCGCCAGCGGGTTGGGCGAATGGCCGAAATCCAGGCCGCGCACCAGCGCCGCCAGCTGCTCGGCCGCACGTTCCAGGTCCAGCGTGGCCAGGGCCTCGGGGCGGCGATGGCGCCCGAACCAGCTGCGCTCCCCGGATTGCGGCGCCAGCGGCACGCCGCCACGGCCGATGTCGGCCACGATGTCCTGGAATGCGGCCAGCCCGGCCTCGTAGCAGCGCGCGTTGAGGCTCAGCGAGGTGTCCTGCGGCGCCACCGTGAACAGCGACTGCCGCGCGATCCGTCCGGCATCCACCGCAGCCGTCATCTCGTGCCAGGTGATCCCATGCTCCTTCTCGCCGGCCATCAGGGCCCAGGCGGTGGCGTTCAGCCCGGCGTAGCGCGGCAGCGGGCCGTCATGGAAGTTCAATGCCAGCTTGCGCGCACGCGCCAGCAGCGACGGGGGCAGCACGCGCAGGTTGGCGACGCTGAACAGGTAGTCGAACTCGCCTTCGGGCAGATCGCCACCGGCTTGCGACGACAGCGTCGGCAGGCCCAGGCCGTCAGCCCACTGCCGTATGCCGGCGTCGTCCGTGAGGACCGCGACGATGCGGTGCCCGGCCGAGCGGAACGCTTCCGCGCACTGGACGAGAAGACTGCCGTCGCCGACGAAAACTGCAGTACTGGACATGGACATGGAGGCCTTGAAAACAACCGATAGCTCATGGTAGGGCGACGGTCAAAACGCGTGAGACGATTTTTACAGCTTGCAAAGGATTTGCTTCAAGAATGGCCCGAATGGACCATGTTCCATTCGCCTGCAGCACCTACGATGAGCCGCATTCATGCAACACAGCCATGGCGCCCACGCAACCGGGGATCTTTCGCAGCAGGTGGATGCGGGCCTGTTCGATCCAGCGGCCCGCCGCATCGCGCAGACGGGCCGACAGCAGATCGCTCCCCTCGCGCACCAGCTGCAGCAGGGGCTGCCCGTCCACCAGCCCCGTGCCCTTGGCTTTCCAGAATGCTTCCATCGAGGTCCAGCAAGTTGCAAAGTCCCCGGGCGGTTCACCAGAGGCAGTCGGGGGCCGTTCCACGAAACTTTTCAACAGCGCAAAATCGAAATTCACGATTTTCTCGGATTCGATATCGATGCCTATCGGTTGGTTGGCCAGGGCGAATGCGACAGCTTCGCGCGTGTGCGACAAGCTGAAGAAGGGTGCGCCGGCCGCGCCGGCCAGGTGGGGCCGGCCATGAGCATCCTGTGCGAACACCAGGGCGGCCGGGTCCGTCTGCAGCGCCTGCCCCAGCACCAGCCGACGCAGCGCGTGGGCCATCACGTAGGCATGGCGGTCGGCCTGCAACCGCAGGCGCGCGGCGCGTTCACGCTCCGCAGCGTCGAGCAGCTTCCAGGCGCGCGACTGCAGCTGCGGCCATGGCATGGCGCCGGCCGCCAGCAGCCAGGCGCTGGCTCCACCGGCTTGCACCGGGACGGCGCCCAGGGCGCTTGCAGTCGTCTCCATGCGGCGATGTTGCAACACACGAGCTGGCTGAGGTGCTCATCCGTGAACCGTCGAGTGGCGCAAAACCAGCTACTTACAAAAAAAATCGATTTTTACCTACAAGCTCTTCCATGGTGCCGCAGGACCATGGCTTCTCAATGAACCCAGAGGCGAAAGAGTTCCCATGATTCGAGAGCGCAATGTTCAAGCGGGCCCGGTCCGCCCCATCCCCATCTTCACCTACCACCAGCTGGGGCTCGTCCCGGGGTCGGACGTACCGTACCGCACGTTCGTGACCTCGCCGGAGAAATTCGCGCGGCAGATGAGCCTGCTGCATGCCCTGTGCTACAAGGGCCTGTCCATGCGCGAGCTCGAGCCCTACCTGCGCGGCGAGAAGACCGGCAAGGTGGCGGGCATCACGATCGACGACGGCTACCGCAACACTTTCGAGCAGGCGCTGCCGGTGCTGCGCTACTACGGCTTCTCGTCCACCTGCTACATGGTCAGCGGGCAGGTCGGCGGCAGCAACGTGTGGGACCTGGAGCACGGCATCGCCGAGCAGCCGCTGATGGACGCGCGCCAGCTCAAGGCCTGGATCGCCAGCGGCCAGGAGGTCGGCTCGCACACCCGCAACCACGTCAACCTCTCGCGCAGCGACGACGCCACCGCGCGCCAGGAGATCACCGGCAGCCGCCAGGACCTGGAGAAGCTGCTCGAGACCGAGATCCGCCATTTCTGCTACCCCTACGGCGGCCATGACGCACAGCACCTGGACATGGTGCGGGAAGCGGGCTACGTCACTGCCACCACCACCGAGGAGCGCCGAGCCAGCCGCCTGGACACCCCGCAGGCCCTGCCCCGCTTCACCATGTTCCACTCGACCAGCCAGCTCGGCCTGTGGGCGCGCCTGAACGTCGGCGTCGGTTTGCTGCGCGGCAGGGGCCGCCGCGTCGCGCCGCCAACGCCCTCCATGATCGCACCGGGCCTGCACGTCCCGAGCTGAACGGCACCAGGCGGCCCGGCCTCAGTCCCGGGGCCGCAGCCGCTGCTCGAGTTCACCCAACAGCGGGCGCAAGCCCTCCCCTACGCTGATCTGCGGGTTGGAGAAACCGTCCGGCTTGCCGGCCTGCACCTCCCGCTCGCGGATCAACGGCACCGCCTGCCCGAACGCCGCTTCGAACGAGTGGGTGCGCCGCAGTTGCTCGTCGAACACCGCGCGCCCGAAGAAGGTCAGCTCCGACAGGCGCCCGCAGCCGTACGAGGTGTGCATGGCGTCGGCCGCGGTCATGACCAGGCTGCGCTCGCCGGCCAGTGGGCCGATCCAGCCGCCCGAATAGCAGGCCGAGACCGCGATCACCCGGTGGCGGATGCCGGCCTGGTCCAGCGCGTCGCGCAGCTCGCCCGGACTCAGGGGCTGGACCGCCAGCGGCCAGTGCGAAGCCGCCAGCCGGTGGTCGCTGGCGCCATGCGAGGTGAGATAGACCACCAGCAGGTCGCGCCCGGTATCCATGCGCGCGGCCAGGGCCTGCACGGCCCGCCGCAGGTTCAGCGGCGTGGCCCAGGGATGGGTGGTCGCCGTGGTCGCGTGGTTCACCAGGTGCAGCACCCGCCCCCGGGCATCGAAACGCTCGGCCAGCAGGCTGGCGACCATGCCGCTCTCGCGCAGGAACACGTCTTCCCCGGCATAGGGCGCGAACACCAGGCCGTACACGTCGACCACGTCCTCGCGCTGCGCGGCCAAGCCGTCGACGGCACGCTGCCAGGCCGCCTGCTGCGCCTCGAAGGTCTCCTGGCTCAGCTCCAGCCGCGGCGCATCGGGCAGCCCGGCCGGCTGCGCCACCCAGGGCCGGTCCGGGAACTGCCATGCAGTCAGCGCGAAGACACCCAGCAGGCCCGCAGCCAATCCGGCCAGGCCGGCGGGTCGCGCGCCCAGTCCCCACGCCAGCCGCAGGCCGGCGACGACGAGCCAGCCCCACAGCCCGAAGTACAGCGCCCACGCCGTCCAGCCGCCGCCCGCCAGCCAGGCCGGCAGCCGTTCTTGCGTCTGCGCAATGCCCAGGCCCAGCGACACCAAGGTGACCGGCAGCAGCGCGGCCGTCCAGAGCGCGAACCAGGCCGCCAGCCCTGCCGACCCGCCGGCCCGGGCCGCGCCAGCCAAGGCCCACCACACCACCAGCAGCAGCGCGGCCGTGCCCCACCAGGGCGCGAGCCAGGCTTGCAGGTCGAAGCGGGCCGGACCGGCGATCTCCAGTCGGCCCAGGCCGAGCTCGACCGCCGTGAGCAGCAGCACCAGCGCCGCCACCTGCCACGGCGTAGGCCGGTGGCCCCCCACACGCGCCGGCAGCAGCAGGCCGGCCCGCAGGCCCTCGGCCAGCCAGCGCCACCAGGGCAGGAAGCGGTCGCCGGGTGCGGCAACGGGATCGGCTTGCAAGGCGTTCATGGCCGGCGATCATGCCAGCCCGGCCGCCCGGGCCAGCCTCAGCGGCCGGCCGCCTGCAGCAGCGGCCCCGCCAGTTCGGGCGCGGCGCGCAGCCGCTCCCGGCCCGTGTAGCAGAGGAAGTGCCGGTTGGTGGCGCGTCCGATGGCGCACAGGCCCAGGCGCGCGGCGATGTCGTGGCCCATCTGGGTGATGCCGCTGCGCGAAACCACGACGGCCACGCCCATCTGCGCCGACTTGATGACCATCTCGCTGGTCAGCCGGCCGGTGGTGTAGAACACGAAGGGCTGGTCCGGGTCGGCCGCGGCGGTGTCGACGCCGTTCATCCACATCCAGCCGGCCAGCGTGTCGATGGCGTTGTGCCGCCCCACGTCCTCCACGAACAGCAGCATGCGCTCGCCGCGGAACAGGGCGCAGCCATGCACCGAGCCGGCGGACTTGTACGTGCTCTCCTGCAGCCGGATGGCGTTGACGACGCCGTACAGCTGGGCCTGCGCGAGCTGCGCCTGCGGCAGCGCGATGGCCTCGATCTCGTCCATCAGGCCGCCGAACACGCTGCCCTGGCCGCAGCCGGTGGTGACGATGCGGCGCGCGGTACGCTCCTCGATGCGCTCGATGCCGCCGCGCGTGCGCACCGCAGCCGCGCCGACCTCCCAGTCGACGGTGACCGATTCCACCTCTTCGACCGAGCGCAGCAGCCGCTGGTTGCGCAGGTAGCCCAGCACCAGCCACTCCGGGTGCGCCCCCAGCGTCATCAGCGTGACCAGCTCGCGCTTGTCGACGTAGACGGTCAAGTCGCGTTCAGCCGGGATCGAGATCGCCAGTTCCCGGCCGTGTTCATCCACGGCCTGGACCTCGCGCGTCAGCGGCGCGCGGGCATCGGTCAGGCGGGGCAAGGCCATGGACGAAGATATTCGCCGCCGCCGGCCGAGGCGGCGGACGGAAGGGTTCAGCTCAGGGCTTCTTGGCCGGGGCCATCTCGGCCGACGACGGCTTCACGCTCGGCGGGCTCGCGGCCGTGCCGGTAGGCGAGTGCGCGCCGGAGGTTTCCAGGGGCTTCTGCGCCGGCGCGTTGTAGGCGAACGGGCCCGGGTCGGGGCAGCCGGCCGCCGCAGCGGGTGCCGTCCCGCCCGTGGAAACCGGCACCATGGCGCCTGCCTTGCGGTAGCGGCTGGCGATGCGGTCCTGCGCCCTGCACAGCTGGAAGGCGTCGACCTTGGCCTGCCAGGCCTGGCGGGCGGCCGTTTCGGCGGCCTTGGCCTTGGTCGCGTCGTCCTGCGGCGGCAGCTTGGCCAGCGTCACGGACGCGAAAGACAGCAGGAGGGCGGAGAGGTAGATCTGCTTCATGCTCGAATCCTTCAGGCGGTGCGCACGGCGTCGGCGCCCAGGCCGGCCGGCTTGCTGCGCTGGGCCGGGATCTTGCCGGCCTGGACGTCCTCGTACCAGTAGGCGTGGTGCTCCTTGGCCCAGGCCTCGTCCACGTAGCCGGTGCGCATGGCCGAGTAGGCGCCGCGCATGCCGATGGTGCCCAGGTAGATGTGGCCCAGGAACATGCACATCATCAGCACCGTGGCCACCGCATGGACCATGTGGGCGATCTGCATGGTGCCGCGCTCGTACACCAGGTTGGGGATCAGCTTGTCCAGCACCAGGCCGGAAGCCACCACGATGATGCCCAGGAAGAACACGCCGCCCCAGAAGACGACCTTCTCGCCGGCGTTGAAGCGGTGCGAGGGCGGCTCGTGGCCGGCCTTGCCGAACAGCCCGCCGCCCTTGAGCAGCCACTTCAGGTCGCCGCGCTGGGGCCAGTTGTCGCGCAGGAAGGTGAAGAACACGATGGCCAGCGACACGGCGAACAACGGGCCGGCGAAGTTGTGGATGTTCTTCAGGGCGTAGGTGAGCCAGCCGAACAGCGTCCCGCCCATGATGGGCAGCAGGAAGAACTTGCCGAAGGCCATCACGATGCCCGAGACCGCCAGGGCCACGAAGGCGATCGCGTTGGCCCAGTGCGCCGAGCGCTCGAACGGGGTGAAGCGCTCGATGCGGCGGCCGGTGTGGCCATGCGTCTCGATCGCGCCCTTGCTGAAGTAGAAGATCGCGATGGCGCCCAGCACGATCAGCAGCAGCGCGCCGCCGTAGGGAAGGATCCAGTTGTTGCGCACCTGGCGCCAGGCCTCGCCCGCCGTCGTCAGGCGCGAGCCGGGGTACTGCACCTGCTCCTGGATCAGGATGCCGGCCTCGGGGGCCTGGCTCCTGGGCAGGCTGGTGTAGCCCTCGGCGCCGGCCTGGACGCCGCGCCACATGGGCGAGTTGTTGCCCGGCTGCACGCGGTTGCGCTGGGCGTTGTTCTGCTCCATGTAGCCGGGCAGCGAGGAGGCGTCGGGCTTGACCTCGGGCTTGACGTCGAAGATGTTCTGGCCCTGGATGCCGCCCTGCCCCGCGCCCTGCGCGGGCGGTGGCGGCGGATCGTCCTGCGCCCGGTTCTGTGCCGAGGCGCCCGCCACCAGGCCCAGTGCCACGAAGGCGGCCACGGCCAGCGTGCGGCTCAGGCGGGCCGCTGCTTCAGTTGACCTTGGCATAGTCGTTCTGCCCCTGCTGCGTCCGGGTCTTGAGCTGCTGTTCCCAGCTGGCCTTGTCGCCCGGCTTCCAGCCGCCGGCCACGTAGGGCATGCCGGTGCCCTGGAAGGACGCGGCGTCGCTCTTGACGCCGCCGGCGGTCTGCGGCTTTTCGGTGCAGGCGGCCAGGCCCAGCACCGCGGCAACGGCGATGGCGGCCCGGATCACGACTTGCCCCCCTGCGGCTGGCCGGCCTGGCGGGAACCGTAGGCCGTGCCCCAGCCCCAGACCTCGGCGCCCTTGCCGCGCTTGAGCACGCGGTTGCGGAAGATGTCGGCCACCACGTCGCCGTCGCCGGCCAGCAGTGCCTTGGTCGAGCACATCTCGGCGCAGGCGGGCAGCTTGCCTTCGGCCAGCCGGTTGCGGCCGTACTTCTCGAACTCCGCCTGCGAGCCGTTGGCCTCGGGGCCGCCGGCGCAGAAGGTGCACTTGTCCATCTTGCCGCGCACGCCGAAGGTGCCGGCCGCCGGGAACTGCGGCGCGCCGAACGGGCAGGCGTAGCTGCAGTAGCCGCAGCCGATGCAGGTGTCCTTGTCGTGCAGCACCACGCCCTCGTCGGTGCGGTAGAAGCAGTTGACCGGGCACACCGCCATGCAGGGCGCGTCCGAGCAGTGCATGCAGGCCACCGAGATCGAGCGCTCGCCCGGCACGCCGTCGTTGAGCGTGACCACCCGGCGGCGGTTCACGCCCCAGGGCACCTCGTGCTCGTTCTTGCAGGCGGTGACGCAGCCGTTGCACTCGATGCAACGCTCCGAGTCACAGATGAATTTCATTCTTGCCATGGTGTTCTCCTCAGGCCGCTGCCTTCTCGATGTTGCAGATCGTCGTCTTGGTCTCCTGCATCATCGTCACGCTGTCATAACCGTAGGTGGTGGCCGTGTTGACCGCCTCGCCGCGAACCACCGGCGCCGCGCCCTTGGGGTAGTAGGCCAGCATGTCGGCGCCCTGCCAGCGGCCCGAGAAGTGGAAGGGCATCCACACCGTGTCCGGGCCGACGCGCTCGGTCACCATGGCCTGCACGTCCAGCTTGGCACCGGTGGGGCTGTGCAGCCACACGCGGTCGCCGTTGCGGATGCCGCGCTCGGCCGCCGCCTTGGGGTTGATCTCCACGAAGGCTTCCTGCTGCAGCTCGGCCAGCCAGGGGTTGGCGCGGGTCTCCTCGCCGCCGCCCTCGTACTCGACCAGGCGGCCCGAGGTGAGGATCAGCGGGAACTTCTCGTGCACCTTGTCGGCCACGTTCTTCTGCTGCACGGTCTTGTACAGCGTGGGCAGCCGCCAGAAGGCCTTCTTGTCGTCGTGGGTCGGGTACTTGGCCACCAGGTCGGGCCGGGTGCTGTAGATCGGCTCGCGGTGCTGCGGGATCGCGTCCGGGAAGTTCCACACCACCGCGCGCGCCTTGGCGTTGCCGAACACGTGGCAGCCATGGTTCTTCATGGCCACGCGGATGATGCCGCCCGACGGGTCGGTCTTCCAGTTCTTGCCCTCGGCCGCGGCACGCTCGGCCTCGGTCAGCTCGCCCCACCAGCCCAGCTTCTTGAGCAGCACGTGGTCGAACTCGGGGTAGCCGGTGGTGATGTCGGCACCCAGCGAGTGGGAGCCGTCCTCGGCGAGCAGGTTCTTGCCCTCGCGCTCCACGCCGAAGTTGGCGCGGAAGTTGCCGCCCCCGTCCATCACGTGCTTGGAGGTGTCGTACAGGTTGGGCGAACCGGGGTGCTTGAGCTCGGGGTTGCCGAAGCAGGGCCAGGGCAGGCCGAAGTAGTCGCCGGTCAGGTCGTAGCCGGTTTCCTTGTCCTTGACGCCGCCCTTGGCCTTGAGCGTCTTGACGTCGAAGGCGTGCATGTTGCGCATGTGCGCCTTCAGCCGCTCCGGGCTCTGGCCGGTGTAGCCGATGGTCCAGACCGACTTGTTGATCTCGCGCAGGATGTCCTCGGGCACCGGCTCGTCCAGGCCCTTGATCTTCTGCATCTTGTAGTTCTTGACCAGTTCCTTGCCGAAGCCGAGCTTGTCGGCCAGCTGGTACATGATCATGTGGTCGCTGCGGCTCTCCCACAGCGGATCGATCACCTTCTCGCGCCACTGGATCGAGCGGTTGGAGGCCGTCACCGAGCCGCTGGTCTCGAACTGCGTGGCGGCGGGCAGCAGGTACACGGCGCGGTTCGGGTTGAGGTCCTCGGGGCGCCCGGGCATGGCCGCCATGGCGGCGGTGGCCGAGGGGTACGGGTCGACGACGACCAGCAGGTCCAGCTTGTCCATGGCCCGCTTCATCTCGAGACCGCGGGTCTGCGAGTTGGGCGCGTGGCCCCAGTACACCACCGCCCTGAGGTTGGGGTCCTGGTCGATGTTGTCGTTGGTCTCCAGCACGCCGTCGATCCAGCGCGAGACCGTGATGCCGGGCTTGGTCATCATGCCGGCGCTGGCGAAGCGGCCCTTGATCCAGTCGTACTCCACGCCCCAGGCGTTGGCGAAGTGGCGCCAGGAGCCCTCGGCCACGCCGTAGTAGCCGGGCAGCGAATCGGGATTGGGGCCGACGTCGGTCGCGCCCTGCACGTTGTCATGGCCGCGGAAGATGTTGGCGCCGCCGCCGGACACGCCGATGTTGCCCAGCGCCAGCTGCAGGATGCAGGAGGCGCGCACCATCGCGTTGCCGATGGTGTGCTGGGTCTGGCCCATGCACCAGACGATGGTGGACGGCCGGTTCTTGGCCATCATCTCGGCCACCTTGTAGACGGTGGCCTCGGGCACGCCGCAGGCCTCCTCGACCTTGTCGGGCGTCCACTTGGCCATGACGTCCTTGCGGACGTCCTCCATGCCGTAGACGCGGTCGTTGATGTACTTCTTGTCCTCCCAGCCGTTCTTGAAGACGTGGTAGAGGACGCCGAACAGGAACGGGATGTCCGAGCCGGAGCGAATGCGCACGTACTCGTCGGCCTTGGCCGCGGTGCGGGTGAAGCGCGGGTCGGCCACGATCATCTTGCAGCCGCTCTCCTTGGAGTGCAGCATGTGCAGCAGGCTGACCGGGTGCGCCTCGGCGGCGTTGGAGCCGATGTACAACGCGCACTTGCTGTTCTGCATGTCGTTGTACGAGTTGGTCATCGCGCCGTAGCCCCAGGTGTTGGCGACGCCGGCGACGGTGGTGGAGTGGCAGATGCGGGCCTGGTGGTCGCAGTTGTTGCTGCCGAAGAAGCTGACGAACTTGCGCATCAGGTACGCCTGCTCGTTGTTGTGCTTGGACGAGCCGATCCAGTACACCGAGTCCGGGCCGCTGGCCTTGCGCAGCTCCTGCAGCCGGGCGGCGATCTCGTTGAGGGCGGTATCCCAGCTGATGCGCTCGTACTTGCCGTTCACCAGCTTCATCGGGTAGCGCAGGCGGTACTCGCCGTGGCCGTGCTCGCGGATGGCCGCGCCCTTGGCGCAGTGCGCGCCCAGGTTGATGGGCGAGTCGAACACCGGCTCCTGGCGCACCCACACGCCGTTCTCGACCACCGCGTCGATGGCGCAGCCCACCGAGCAGTGGCTGCAGACGGTGCGCTTGACCTCGATCTTGCCCTGGCCGACGGCCGGACCGTCGCCGCCGGCCGCCCGGGCCTTCTTGACGAGCGTCAGGCTGCCGGCGGCGATGCCCACCCCGACCCCGAGGCCGGAGCGGCGCAGGAACGCGCGGCGGTCCATGGTGGGCAGCGCGTGCGACAGGCCGCGCTGCAGGCTGTGGACGAAGGGCGAACGTGCGCCCGCCTGGGCGGAACCCGGTTTCTTGGTCAGCAACATGGAGGCCTCCGGAAGGACGGAGTTAGATGAGGGTGGTCTTGTAGTACTGCTTGACGTGTTCGGTCAGCTGGTAGCCGCCGCCTTTGGCGGGGGCTTTCTTCGCGACGGGCTCGGCCGGTTCGGCCTCGCGCACGGCGGGCAGCACGGTGGCGGCTGCGGCGATGGCGCCGACGGTTCCGGCGCCGGCGAAAAGCGTCCGGCGGGATAGCTTGCTGGTGGGCTGGCTCATGCTGTCTCCTGGTCCTGCACTATGAAGGCATGTGCATAGGGCAACGGAATGTAGCCTCCGCACCGGGGCGGCGCAAGCGAGTGATTACCTAGAGAGCCGCGGATCCGATAGCCCCGCCAAGGTCAGCAGAAAGCGTGCCATGTTGCCGCACAGCCTGGCGGCCCCAGTGTCCGCAGGGAGCGGCGCCGCGCCGTGGCCGGCCGGCGCGCCAAGCTGTCGCAGCCTGCGCGACAACTTGTCGCAGCGGCCGGGGACGGAACCGGCAAGGGGCCATGCCCTTTTCCGAGTAATTCCCTCAACCGCCTCCTAGAATCCGCCCGGCCTTGCCGCCCGACCCATGACCGCACCCTCCCCGCCCCCTGCCGACAAGGCCGCCGAAGGCTGGCCGTTCTGGTCCATCCTGGTGGTGGACGACGAGCAGGGCATGCGCAACTTCCTGGTCAAGACCCTGGTGCCGCGCTGCCATTTCGTGATGGACGCGGGCAGCGCGGAGGAAGCCGCGGAGCTGCTGCGCGGGCACCACGTCGACCTGGTGATCCTGGACATCTCGCTGCCGGGCAAGAGCGGCGTGGCCTGGCTGAAGGAACTGCGCGAGCACGGCTTCTCGGGCGAGGTCATCCTGATCACCGCCTTCGCCGACCTGGACACCGCCATCGAGGCGCTGCGCGCCGGCGCGTCCGACTTCATCCTCAAGCCGTTCCGCGTCCCGCAGATCCTCAACTCGGTCAAGCACTGCTACGAGCGTTCCCGCCTCAAGCGCGAGAACTACATCCTGCGGCGCGGCCAGCCGGCCGACGTGATGCAGCGCGGCGGCCTGGTCGGCGCGTCGCCCGTGATGGAACGGCTGTCGCAGTCCATCCGCCGCATCGCCAGCGTGCACAGCACGGTGCTGCTGCAGGGCGAGTCGGGCACCGGCAAGGAGCTGGTGGCGCGCGCCCTGCATGGCCTGAGCAGCCGGGCGCAGGGGCCGTTCGTGCCGGTCAACTGCGCATCCATGTCGCCCGAGCTGATCGAGAGCGAGCTGTTCGGCCATGCCAAGGGCGCCTTCACCGGCGCGGCCAAGGCGCGCGACGGCCTGTTCTACTACGCCCAGGGCGGCACCCTGTTCCTGGACGAGGTGGCCGAGCTGCCGCTGCCGCTGCAGGCCACGCTGCTGCGCGCGCTGGAGGACCTGAAGATCCGGCCGGTGGGCAGCCAGCAGCTGCTGCCGGTGAACGTGCGCATCATCGCCGCCACCAACCGCTCGCTGGCGCAGGAGGTGGCAGCCGGCCGCTTCCGCAAGGACCTGTACTACCGGCTGCAGGTGGTGGAGCTGACGCTGCCGCCGCTGCGCGAGCACAAGCAGGACATCCCGCAGCTGGTGGCGCACTTCATGTCGCAGCTGGCGCCGGCCCTGGGCGCCGAGCCGCTGGCCATCAGCGAGGCCGAGATGGCCTTCCTGATGCAGTACGACTGGCCGGGCAACGTGCGCGAGCTGCGCAACCTCGTCGAGCGCTCGCTGATCCTGGGCACGCTCAACGTGTCGGCCCTGTACGCCCAGCCGGCCGCCGCGCAGCTGGCGCCGTCCGGGCAGCCGACCCCGCTGCACCTGCTGGAGAAGCAGCACATCCTGGCCGTGCTGGAATCCGTGCACGGCGACAAGACCCGCGCCGCCCAGCTGCTGGGCATCTCCCGGCGCACCCTCGAGCGCCGGGTGGCCGAATGGAGCGCGTGATCCGCTGGCCGTGGCTGGCGCGCTCGGTGCGCAACAAGCTGCTGGCCATGGCGCTGCTGCCGCTGCTGGTGGTGCTGCCGCTGCTGGTGGGCGCGCTGGCGCTGTGGGGCGACCAGGCCTACGACCGGCTGCTGATCACCAAGGTGCGCAGCGACCTGGCGGTGGCGCACGGCTACTTCGACCAGGTAGTGGCCGAGGTCGGCGGCGGCACCGAGTCGGTGGCGGCTTCGCATGCCCTGCGCCGCGCGCTGGACGCGCGCGAGCCGGCGCGGCTGGCCGCCCTGCTGGACCAGCAGCGCCAGCGCCTGGGCCTGGACTTCCTGGTGATCGCCCCGCCCGACGAGCCGCCGCTGGTCGGCCACGGCGCCGGCGGCTCGCGCTCGGCGCGGCTGGTGGTGCTGGAAGGCGCCCGGTTCGCGCAGCTGGCGCCGCACCTGGCGGGGCGGGTCGCCGTGCCGCTGATCGCCACCCGCAACGCGGCGCCCAGCGAGCGCAGGGTGGAGGACCGGGCCATGGTGGTGCTGGCCAGCGCCGAGGTGCTGGACGACGCCGGGCGCGCCACGGCCCTGCTGCGCGGCGGCGTGCTGCTGAACCAGAACCTGCCCTTCATCGACCACATCAACCGCATCGTCTACCCCGAGGGCTCCCTGCCCTTCGGCAGCCAGGGCACGGCCACCCTGTTCCTGGGCGACGTGCGCATCACCACCAACGTGCGCCTGTTCCGGGACGAGCGCGCCATCGGCACGCGCGTGTCGCGGGCCGTGAGCGACGCGGTGCTGGGCCGCGGCGGCACTTGGCTGGACCGCGCCTTCGTTGTCAACGACTGGTACGTCTCGGCCTACGAGCCGCTGCTGGACGGCCAGGGCCGGCACGTGGGCATGCTGTACGTGGGCTACACCGAGCGGCCGTTCCGGCTGGTCAAGTACACCGCGCTGGCCGGCATCGCCGTGCTGTTCCTGGCCGTCATGGCGCTGGCCGCGGTGTTCTCGCTGCGCTGGGCACGCAGCATCTTCCGGCCGGTGGAGCAGATGAACCGCGCCATGCGGCTGGTCGAGGAAGGCGACGCCGCGGCCCGGGTCGGCCCGGTCGATGCGCGCGACGAGATCGGCGCCCTGGCCCAGCACCTGGACCACCTGCTGGACGTGATCGACGAGAAGACCCGCAGCCTGCAGCGCTGGGCCGACGAGCTGGACCGCAAGGTGGCCGAGCGCACGCGCGAGCTGGCCGCCAGCAACGAGTCGCTGCGCCGGGCGCAGCAGCAGCTGGTCAAGTCGGAAAAGCTGGCGGCCATCGGCCAGCTGACGGCCAGCATCGCGCACGAGATCAACAACCCGATCGCCGTGATCCAGGGCAACCTGGACCTGATGCGCGACACCCTGGGCGTCCAGGCCGAGCCGGTGCGGCCGGAGCTGAAGCTGCTGGACGAGCAGGTCGAGCGCATGCGGCTGATCGTCACCCAGCTGCTGCAGTACGCCCGGCCCACCGAGTACGCGGGCTATGTGGAGACGATGGACGTGAACCGGGTGCTGGACGAGTGCCTGGTGCTGGTGGCCCACCTGCTGGCCCAGACCCGCATCACGGTGGCCAAGGAGCATGGCGCCACCCTGCGCGTGGGCATCAACCGGCAGGAGCTGCAGCAGGTGCTGCTCAACCTGATCATCAACGCCATCCAGGTCATGCCCGAGGGCGGCACACTCACCTTGCGCAGCCGCGACTGGGAGCGCGGCGTGCTGCTGGAGGTGCAGGACAGCGGGCCCGGCCTGTCGGCCGCGGTGCGCGAGCGCCTGTTCCGCCCGTTCTTCACCACCCGCACCGACGGCAACGGGCTGGGCCTGTGGATCAGCCAGGGCCTGGTGGAGCGCTACGGCGGCTCGGTGAGCGCCGCCAACGCGCCGGGCGGCGGCGCGGTGTTCAGCGTGCGGCTGCTGGCCGAGCCGGAGGCGCCGGCCGAGTCCTCCGCCCCGACCAACAATGGCCGGCCGCTGCTGGAAACCTAGCGCCCGGCCGCGGCGCCTCAGTCCAGCATGTCGAAGCCCTGCTGCTCTACGCTCAGGAAGGCGCGGGTGAAACCCGCCAGCGCGGCGTAGAAGCGGGCCCGCGGATGGGCCGCGATGGCGTCGCACAGCTGCAGGCCCCAGGGCTGCAGGTGGCGCGAGAAGAACTCCTGCTGGCGCGCGAGGTTGGCCACGGCCACGTCGTCGCCCGCGATCAGGTAGCGCATCACTTCGCACAGGTAGGCGATGTGGTCCTCGGTCTCGGGCATGGCCTCGTCGCGCGCCAGGCCCAGGCCGGCCAGGTCGTCGCGCAGCTGCGCCAGCGGCCGCTCGTTGAGGAAGCCGCTCAGGTAGTGCGAACCGAACAGGTAGACCTCGGGCTTGCCGACGCCGCCGAACAGCGCGTCGTACTCGCCCTTCACCTGCGCATCGTCCATGGCGCGGGCCACGCCCACCAGGGCGCGCCAGGGCTCCTCCAGGAAACCGCCGGCGGCCGGCGCCTCGGTGGCCGCGACGCGCAGCGCGCCCATCAGCTCAGGCGGGGGCGGCGCGTAGTACAGCTGGGCCAGCAGGCCGTAGATCTCGGCGCGGGCGGTCTCCTCGTCCAGCGCGGAGGACGGCGTGAAGGTCTCGCTGCTCATAGATGGGTGATCTTGGATTCGTTCTCGGCCGAGTAGATGTCGATGACGCGGCAGTCGCCGCACATCTTCAGGCGCTCCAGCGCCGCGCCCTGGAACATGGAATGGCCGGCCAGCTTGCCCAGCATGGCTTCGATGGCCTTGAGCGTGCCGAAGGGCTTGCTGCAGCGCACGCAGGCATAAGGCTTGGTTTCGTTGAGCACCCGGGCCTCGCGGCGCTGCGGCGTGAGCAGCAGGCGCGGCTGCAGCGTGATCGCGTCCTCGGGGCAGGTGCCGGCGCACAGGCCGCACTGCACGCAGTTCTTCTCGATGAAGCGCAGCTGCGGCAGCTGGGGGTTGTCCTGCAGGGCGCTGGCCGGGCAGGCGCTGACGCAGCTCATGCACAGCGTGCAGCGGTCCTTGTCCACCGCGATGCTGCCGAAGGGCGAGCCGGCCGGCGGCAGCGCGATGGACTCGGGGCGCTGCGGCGCCTGCTCGATCAGATGGTCCAGCGCCATCTCGAGCGTGCCGCGCTTCTCTGGCGCGACCGCGAAGCGCGCCGGCTGGCGCGGCAGCAGCTGGCGCGTCTGCGCCAGGCTTCGCAGCCCGGCGTCCAGCGCGGCGGGGGCATCGGCGTGCAGCAGCTCCAGGTGCGTGCCGGTGTAGCCCAGGCCGTGCAGGATGGCCTGTGCCACCGCCATCTGGGCCTTCAGTCCCTCCAGGTACTGCGGCGCCTCCTCGCCGGTGACCAGCACCACCACCTGGCTGGCGCCATAGGCGATGGCCGACAGCCACAGGTCCACCCCCGTGCTGGCGGTGTGGAACAGCGCCACCGGGATCACGTTCGCCGGCACGCCGTGCGCCTGGCCCAGGCGCGCCGAGCGGCCCAGGGCCTCGACCAGCGCCTGGCCTTTCTCCTGGCTATGCAGCAGCAGGGTGCCGTCACGCCCCCCCGCCTGCAGGTAGGTGGCCAGCAGGGTGCGCAGCTTCAGGCCCTGCTCCGCCGCGCGCGGGTAGGCATAGGTCAGCGCGCCGGTAGGGCACACCGTGGTGCACGCGCCGCAGCCCACGCACAGGTTGGGGTTGACCTTGATCTGCTGGCGGCTCTTCTCGCTGGCGATGGCCTGGGCCGAGCAGATCTCCACGCAGGCGTTGCAGCCCACCTGCTCGTTGCGGCTGTGGGCGCAGAGCTTCTGCTTGTAGACGAAGAAGCGGGGCTTGTCGAACTCGCCCACCAGCTCGCGCAGCTTGAGCAGGGTGCGCAGGTCGCGGCCGTCCCAGTGGAAGTAGCCCTGGGGCGGCGCATGCTGGGCGAAGGCCGGCTGGCCGCGCAGGTCCAGCACCAGGTCGAAGCTCTCGGTCTGGGGCTCGCTCTCGCGGTTGAAGTCGATGGCGCCCACCGCCTCGCAGGCCTTCACGCAGGCCCGATGGCCGGTGCAGCGGGCCAGGTCGATCTGGTAGTCCAGCCCGATCGCGCTCTCGGGGCAGGCAGCCACGCAGGCATTGCAGCGGGTGCACAGGTCCAGGTCGATGGGGTTGGCCGGCGTCCAGGCCAGCTGGAAGGCGCCCAGCCAGCCGGTCAGGCCGTCGAGGCGGCCGCCCAGCACCGGGTAGCGGCGCTCCTGCGCGCCCGCCCCGCCCTGGGTGAAGAGCGTCACGTCCAGCACGTCCTCCACCAGGGCCGCGGCGCGCTCGGCGTCGTCCAGCCGGCCGATGATCAGCAGCCGCCCGCTGCTCTTGTAGGTGACGGTGGGCACCGGCTCCGGCTCGGGCAGGCGGGCGGCGGCCAGCAGAGCCGCCAGCTTGGGCGTGGCCTCGCGCGCATCGCGGCTCCAGCCGCCGGTCTCGCGGATGTTGACGAAGCGCACGGGCGAGACCGCGCCCTCGGTCTGCGTGCCCAGCTCGGCGAACAGCTTCTTTTCCTGGGTGCAGGCCACAACGACCTCGGCGCCGCCGCGGATCGCCTGCTGGAAGGCCGGTGCCTCGCGCCGGCACAGGCTGCTGTGGAGCGGCAGCTCCTCACCCAGTGCCGCGCCCAGGCGCTGGGCCTGGAGCGGCATGGTCTTGTTGCAATCGCAGATCAGGGTCGGCATGGTCGGCTGGCGGTGAGGCTGGCGAGGGCGCGGGCACGGGCGCGTCGGCGGTCTGGGACTGTGCCACGGATTGCGGCAGAGCACGATCCGCATCATCCCTTGTCCCCTCGGCAATCTCATCCTTGCGCTCTTCTTCACGGAACATGCCCAGGAAGCGGGCGCTGGCCAGCTGGCGCAGCATGCTCTCGGGCAGGGGGTCGGGCTTGGAATAGTCGTCGATGTAGACGTCCAGGCCGTCCATCACGTTGAAGCGCGGGTCGGCGAACAGCTTCTTCATGGCCGCGTTCCTGACCTCGGGCGTGACCTGGGCGCCGGTGAAGCGGCTGAAGTCGGATTGCGGCGTGAGGGCCTGGACGTCTTCCAGGGTGGGGGGCGGTTCGGCGGGGGCGGGGGCGCTCCCGCCCTTGCCCTCCCCCGCAGGGGGAGGGAGCGAAGGGGATGGCTGGGGTGGGGGCGCGGGCGGTTCGACTGCCCGAAGCGGCTCCGACTCGGCCGGCCGCCCTTCCTTGGCGTCCAGCTTGCGGCGCGACCAGCGGCCCAGGAAGCCGTCAGCCATGGCCGCCTCCGCCGCCCTCTCCACCGCCACCGCCGTACTTCTTCTGCGTGGACACCGAGGCCGGGTTGCCGAAGCGGTCCTGCAGCGGCTTGAAGCTGTCCGGCCGCTTGCGCCGCTTGGGCTCGGGCACGTAGTGCGCATCGGCAAAGGCGCGCATCCAGTCGACCACGTCGGCCGGCGCGGGCACCTGCTCGACGGTCTCCTGCGCGTCCAGCCAGCGGCCGGCGTCGTGGTAGCTCAGCGTCACGATCTGCGGCCGGGCGATCGGCTCGTCGGCGATGCCGGCCTGCTCCTCCATCCGCCACAGCACGAACCAGCACGGCGCCGGCGTACTGACGTTGAGGTAGTAGCCCTCGGCGTCATCGCGGAACAGCTCCACGGTGAAGCCCGGGTGCAGCCAGCGCTGCTCGCGTTCGTCGCCGAAGATCATGCGCGGCTCGCTGCCGAAGGCCGGCTCGTGCGGCACCACGTCGGCCAGCACCCAGCGCCAGGGCTGCCACTTGCTGGCGAGACGCTCGCGCCGCATCACCACGGCGACCTGGAGGCTGGGGCGTGGGCTGCTCATTGGGTAACCTCCGCCCTGCGGGCTGCGGTGCTATGAGACTTCGGAGCGGCCGGGCGTCTCATGCGGAGATCCTCACGGCGCAGTACTTGAACTCGGGGATCTTGCCGAACGGGTCCAGCGCGGCGTTGGTCAGCAGGTTGGCCGCCGCTTCCGAGTAGGCGAAGGGCATGAACACAGCACCGTCGGGCGTGCCGTCGTCGCGCCGCAGATGACAGGTGAGCTCGCCACGGCGCGACTGCAGCCGCACCGGCTGGCCGGCCGCCAGGCCCAGGCGCTCCAGTTCGCGGCCGTTGACCGAGGCGGTGGCGACGGGCTCGATCGCATCCAGCACCGCCGAGCGGCGCGTCATGCTGCCGGTGTGCCAGTGCTCCAGCTGGCGGCCGGTGATCAGCACCAGCGGGAACTCGCCATCCGGCCGCTCGTCGGCCGCAACCAGCTGCGCCGGCACCAGCCGCACCCGGCCGTCCGGCGTGGGGAAGCGCTCGGTGAAGACGATGGGCTGGCCCGGGTCGTCCTCGGACAGGCAGGGGTAGGTCACGCTGCCCTCGCGCTCCAGCCGCTGCCAGCTGATGCCGGCGATGGCGCCGTGCATGGCCTGGCGCATCTCCTCGTAGACGGCGGCCACGCCGGCGTGCCCGCCTTCGTAGTGCCAATTCAATCCCATTCTTCCGGCGATCTGCTGGATCAGCCACAGGTCGGGCTTCGCATCGCCGGGCGCATCGATCGCCTGCCGGCCCAGCTGCACCATGCGGTCGGTGTTGGTGACCGTGCCGGTCTTCTCCGGCCAGGCGGTGGCGGGCAGCACCACGTCGGCCAGCCAGGCGGTCTCGGTCATGAAGATGTCCTGCACCACCAGGTGCTCCAGCGCCGCCAGCGCCTCGCGCGCGTGGTTCAGGTCGGGGTCGCTCATGGCCGGGTTCTCGCCCATCACATACATGCCGCGCACCTTGTGCGGGTCGGTGTCGGGCGCCAGCGCCTGGTGCAGGATCTCCACCACCGTGTAGCCGGGCTGCGGGTCCAGGCGGGCGCCCCAGAAGTCCTGGAACCAGGCATGCGCCTCGGGGCTGCCCACGCGCTGGTAGTTCGGGAACATCATGGGGATCAGGCCGGCGTCGCTGGCGCCCTGCACGTTGTTCTGGCCGCGCAGCGGATGCAGGCCGCTGCCGGGCTTGCCGATCTGGCCGGCCACGGTGCACAGCGCGATCAGGCAGCGCGCGTTGTCGGTGCCGTGCACGTGCTGGCTCACGCCCATGCCCCACAGGATCATGGCGGATTTCGCGCTGGCGAAGGCACGCGCCACCTCGCGGATGCGCCCGGCGGGCACGCCGCACACCGCTTCCATGGCCTCCGGGGCGAAGCCGGCCACCGATTCCTTCAGGGCTTCGAAATTGCTGGCGCGCTGCGCGATGAATTCGCGGTCGGCCAGACCCTCCTCGATGAGGGTGTGGATCATCGCGTTGAGCAGGGCCACGTCGGTGTCGGGCTTGAATTGCAGCGTGCGCCAGGCATGCCGGCCGAGCTCGGTGATGCGCGGGTCGGCCAGCACGATCCTCGTGCCCTGCCTGGCCGCGTTCTTCATCCAGGTGGCGGCCACCGGGTGGTTGGCCGTGGGGTTGGAGCCGATCACGATGACCAGCTCGGCCTGGGCCACGTCGGCCACCGGGTTGCTGACCGCCCCCGAGCCCACGCCCTCCAGCAGCGCCGCCACGCTGGAGGCATGGCACAAGCGGGTGCAGTGGTCCACGTTGTTGCTGCCGAAACCGGTGCGCACCAGCTTCTGGAACAGGTAGGCCTCCTCGTTGGTGCCCTTGGCCGAGCCGAAGCCGGCCAGCGACTTGGGCCCATGGGTGCCGCGCAAGGCTTTCAGCCGGCCGGCCGCGAAGTCCAGCGCTTCCTCCCAGGTGGCTTCGCGGAAGACGTCGCCGATGGCGGGTGCTCCCTCCTGGCCCGCGCCTGCCCCCACCCTCGCCCTCCCCGGGAGGAGGAGGGAGTTGGGATCCTTGGATACGCCGGGCCTGCGGATCAGCGGCTTCGTGAGCCGCTGCGGATGGTGGGCGTAGTCGAAGCCGAAGCGGCCCTTGACGCACAGCCGCCCGTGGTTGGCCGGGCCGTCGCGGCCGTCGACGCCGACGATGCGGTTGTCGCGCACCTTGTAGGTGATCTGGCAGCCGACGCCGCAGAACGGGCAGACCGAGGGCACCTCCTGGTCCACCTGCTGCGAGCCGACCAGGGTTTTGGGCATCAGCGCGCCGGTCGGGCACGCCTGCACGCATTCGCCGCAGGCCACGCAGGTGCTCTCGCCCATGGCGTCGCCCAGGTCGAACACGATGCGGCTGGCGGCGCCGCGGCCGGCATAGCCGATCACGTCGTTGACCTGCTCCTCGCGGCAGGCGCGCACGCAGCGGGTGCACTGGATGCAGGCATCGAGGTTGACGGCCATGGCAGGGTGCGAGAGGTCCGGCGCGGGCTGGGAGCGCCGCAAGGCCTTCAGGGCCGGGCGCGGCGCCACCCGCAGGCGAGCCGCCCATTCGCTCAGCTCGCCATGCGGCTGCGCGCCGGCCTCGTCGTTCCACTTGTGCCCCCGCTCCGGCAGATCCGCCAGCAGCAGCTCCAGCACCATCTTCTGGCTCTTGAGCGCGCGTTCGCTGCGGGCCTGCACCTCCAGGCCCGGCGCCACCGCGCGGCAGCAGCTGGGCGCGAGCACGCGTTCGCCCGCGACCTCGACCACGCAGGCGCGGCAGTTGCCGTCGGGCCGCAGGCCATCGGCCCAGCACAGGTGCGGGATCTCCACGCCGACGCGGCGCGCCGCCTGCAGGATGGTCTCGCCCTGCAGCGCCTGGACCTCGGCGCCGTCGAGCTTGAAGCTCACCAAGGGGAGATCAGGCGATTTCATGCGGGAAGTACTTCTGCACGCAGCGGATCGGGTTGGGCGCGGCCTGGCCCAGGCCGCAGATGGAGGCGTCGGCCATCACCTGGCCCAGATCCTGGAGGGTGGCCTGGTCCCACACCGGCGCCTCCATCAGCCGCGCCGCCTTGGCGGTGCCGACGCGGCAGGGCGTGCACTGGCCGCAGCTCTCGTGCTCGAAGAAGCGCATCACGTTCAGCGCCGCGTCGCGCGCCCGGTCCTGCTGGCCGAGCACGATGACGGCGGCCGAGCCGATGAAGCAGCCGTGCGGCTGCAGGGTGTCGAAGTCCAGCGGCAGGTCGGCCAGCGAAGCCGGCAGGATGCCGCCCGAGGCGCCGCCGGGCAGGTAGGCATGCAGCTCATGCCCTTCGGCCATGCCGCCGCAGTACTCGGCGACCAGCTCGCGCAGCGTGATGCCGGCCGGCGCCAGCTTGACCCCGGGCTCGCGCACGCGGCCGCTGACGCTGAAGGACCGCAGCCCCTGGCGGCCGTGCCGGCCCTGCCGCGCGAACCAGTCGGGCCCGCGCTCGACGATGTCGCGCACCCAGAACAGGGTCTCGAAGTTGTGCTCCAGGGTCGGCCGGCCGAACAGGCCGACCTGGGCGATGTAAGGCGGCCGCAGGCGCGGCTCGCCGCGCCTGCCCTCGATGCTCTCGATCATGGCCGACTCCTCGCCGCAGATGTAGGCGCCCGCGCCGCGGCGCAGGTGGAAGGCGGGCAAGGGAAACGGCGGGTCGGCCCGCAGCCGGGCCAGCTCGGCCTGCAGCAGGCGGCGCGCGTCGTGGTACTCGTCGCGCAGGTAGATGTAGACCGCCTGGATGCCCACCACCTGGGCGGCGATCAGCGTCCCTTCCAGGAAGCGGTGCGGGTCGCGCTCCAGCCAGAAGCGGTCCTTGAAGGTGCCGGGCTCGCCTTCGTCGATGTTGACCGCCATCAGGCGCGGCGCGGCTTGCTCGCGCACGATGCGCCACTTGCGCCCGGCCGGGAACCCCGCCCCGCCCAGGCCGCGCAGGCCGGAGTGCTCCAGCGCCGCCAGCACGGCCGCCGGGTCGCGCTGGCCGCGCGCCAGCGAGGCGGCCAGCGCATAGCCGCCCTGCCCGCGGTAGGCCTCGTACCCCACGAAATCAGGACCTGCAGGCACGACCCCGCGTCCCGCCGGCTTCTCCTGCCCGGACACCGCCGCGTCGGCGATCCTGCCCGGCGTGGCCTGTCCCACGGCCAGCTGCCCCACCAGCGCCGCCGGCGCCTGCTCGCAGCGGCCGATGCAGGGCGCGGCCAGCACGCGCACGCCGGGCCCCAGCAGCGCCGGCAGCCGCTCGATCAGCCCGCGCGCGCCGGCCATCTCGCAAGGCAGGCCCTCGCACACGCGCACCGTGAGCGCCGCGCCGGCCTGACCGTCCTTCAGGATGTCGAAGTGGTGGTAGAAGCTCGCCACCTCGAACACCTCGGCCATGGGGATGTTCATCTCGCGCGCCAGCGCTACCAGGTGGCGCTCGTGCAGGCCGTGCCAGTGGTCGTTGAGGCGGTGCAGGTGCTCGATCAGCAGGTCGCGCGCATGGCCGCCCCCGGGCGGCGGCCCGATCAGGGCCCG
Organism: Ramlibacter tataouinensis TTB310; assembly: GCF_000215705.1. Classification (NCBI taxonomy): domain Bacteria; kingdom Pseudomonadati; phylum Pseudomonadota; class Betaproteobacteria; order Burkholderiales; family Comamonadaceae; genus Ramlibacter; species Ramlibacter tataouinensis. The sequence goes on from NC_015677.1 coordinate 3,270,850, forward strand.
CACCTCGGCCAGCGCCGCATCCTCCAGCGGCCGGCCCTTGAGCCTGCCCGCCCGGTCGGCGCCGCGGAACACGCGCACGGGTTGCGCCTGCATCAGGTGTCCTTGGAAACCGTGATGGTGGGGAACTTGGACGAGAAGTCCCTGGCCTTGGCGGCGATCTTCACCGCCACCCGGCGGGCCACCTGCTTGTAAATGCCGGCCACCTCGCCGTCGGGGTCGGCCACCACGGTGGGCTTGCCGTTGTCGGCCTGCAGGCGGATCGACATGTCCAGCGGCAGCGCGCCCAGGTAGTCGATGCCGCGCTCGGCGGCATAGCGCCTGCCGCCGCCCTCGCCGAAGATGTGCTCCACATGGCCGCAGTTGCTGCAGACGTGCATGGCCATGTTCTCCACCAGGCCCAGGATGGGCACGCCCACCTTCTCGAACATGGCCACCGCCTTGCGCGCGTCCAGCAACGCGATGTCCTGCGGCGTGGTGACGATCACGGCGCCGGTCATGGGCACGCGCTGGCTCAGCGTGAGCTGGATGTCGCCGGTGCCCGGCGGCAGGTCCACCACCAGGTAGTCCAGCTCCTTCCAGTTGGTCTGGCGCAGCAGCTGCTCCAGCGCCTGCGTGGCCATGGGCCCGCGCCAGATCATGGCCTCGTCCTGGTTCACCAGGAAGCCGATGGACATGACCTGCACGCCGTAGTTCTCCAGCGGCTCCATGGTCTTGCCGTCCTCGCTCCCGGGCCGGCCGTCGATTCCCATCATCATGGGCTGGCTGGGACCGTAGATGTCGGCGTCCAGCAGGCCGACGGCGGCGCCCTCGGCGGCCAGCGCCAGCGCCAGGTTGACCGCGGTGGTGCTCTTGCCCACGCCGCCCTTGCCCGAGGCCACCGCCACGATGTTCTTGACGCCCGGCATCAGCTGCACGCCGCGCTGCACGGCATGGGCCAGGACCTTGGTGGCGATGTTCACGGACACGTTGCCTACGCCGGGCACGCCGCGCGCCGCGGCGACCAGGGCCTGGCGCAGCGCCGGCACCTGGCTCCTGGCCGGGTAGCCCAGCTCCACGTCGAAGGCCACGTCGGCGCCGTTGATCTGCAGGTTCTTCAGTGCCTTGGTGGACACGAAGTCCTTGCCCGTGTTCGGGTCGGTGACGGCCGCGAGCGCGGCGAGCAGCTGGTCGGAGGTGGCCATGGTCGCTATTGTGAGGGCGGGCGGCAGTGTAACGAGCGCAACTAGAATCGCCGGCTCCCCCCGCGCAAACCCTCACGCACCGCCATGCCCCAGCGCAAGCTCTTCGTCACCACCGCCCTGCCCTACGCCAACGGCACCTTCCACATCGGCCACATCATGGAGTACATCCAGGCCGACATCTGGGTGCGGACGCAGCGCATGCAGGGCAGCCAGGTGCACTTCGTCTGCGCCGACGACGCGCACGGCGCGCCCATCATGATCGCGGCGGAGAAGGCGGGCAAGACGCCGCAGCAGTTCGTCGCCGAGATCGCGGCCGGCCGCAAGCCCTACCTCGAGGGCTTCCACATCGCCTTCGACAACTGGCACAGCACCGACGCGCCGGAGAACCACCAGCTGGCACAGCAGATCTACCGCGACCTCCAGGCCAATGGGCTGATCGCCAGCCGCACCATCGAGCAGTTCTTCGATCCGCAGAAGAACATGTTCCTGCCCGACCGCTTCATCAAGGGCGAGTGCCCCAACTGCCATGCCAAGGACCAGTACGGCGACAACTGCGAGGTCTGCAGCAAGGTCTACAGTCCCACCGACCTGATCAACCCGTACTCGGCGCTGTCCGGCGCCACGCCGGTTCTCAAGAGCTCCGAGCATTTCTTCTTCAAGCTGTCCGACCCGCGCTGCCTGGCCTTCCTGCGCGAATGGACCGCGAGCGGGGCGGTGCAGCCCGAGGTGCTGAACAAGATCAGCGAGTGGCTGCAGCCGGATGCGCAAGGAAAGACCGCGCTGGGCGACTGGGACATCAGCCGCGACGCGCCCTACTTCGGCATCGAGATCCCCGACGCGCCGGGCAAGTACTTCTACGTCTGGCTGGACGCGCCGGTGGGCTACCTGGCGTCCCTGAAGAACCTGCTGGACCGCACCGGCGGGAACTACGAGCGGTTCATCAGCGACCCGGCCGTGGAGCAGGTGCACTTCATCGGCAAGGACATCATCACCTTCCACACCCTGTTCTGGCCGGCGATGCTGCACTTCTCCGGCCGCAAGGTGCCCAGCAAGGTGTTCGTGCACGGCTTCCTCACCGTCAACAACGGCGAGAAGATGAGCAAGAGCCGGGGCACCGGCCTGGACCCGCTGAAGTACCTGCGCCTGGGCATGAACCCGGAGTGGCTGCGCTACTACCTGGCGGCCAAGCTCAACGGCCGCAACGAGGACATCGACTTCAACCCCGAGGACTTCATGGCCCGGGTCAATGCCGACCTGATCGGCAAGTACGTGAACATCGCCAGCCGTGCGGTGAAGTTCGTGCCGGGCGGCACGCTAGTGGCAGCGCCGCACGCCGAGTTCATATTGGCTCCCGTCAACGACTTGGTCGCGAGCGTGCGCGATTGTTATGAGAACAGGGACTACGCAAGAGCGCTCCGTGAAATCATGCGGTTCGCTGACCAGGTAAACAGCGCCTTTGACACTGCCGAACCTTGGAAGCTTGTTAAACAGGATGGCGGAGCCAGAGAGGCCGCGGCGTATTGCTCTGCATGTTTGGAAGCGTTCAAGGTGCTGACCGCCTGCCTGAAGCCGGTGCTGCCGTCGCTGGCGGCGCAGGCCGAGGCCTTCCTGCGCTGCCAGCCGCTGGACTGGTCCAACGCCGCCGCGCCGCTGGGCGCCGGCCATGCGGTGGGCGAGTACCGGCACCTGATGCAGCGGGTGGATGCGAAGCAGCTGGATGCGTTGTTCGAGGTGGCGGGGGCGGCGGAAGCGCCCCCACCCCAGCCCTCCTCCGGAGGGGGAGGGAGCGCCAAGCCTGGAGGCGAGGAGCTGGCTCCGACCATCACGATCGACGACTTCGCCAGGATCGACCTGCGCATCGCCATGATCGTGAACTGCGAACCGGTGGAAGGCTCGACCAAGCTGCTGCGCCTGACGCTGGATGTGGGCGAAGGCCGCACCCGCAACGTGTTCTCCGGCATCGCCTCGGCCTACCAGCCGCAGCAGCTGGTGGGCAAGCTCACCGTGGTGGTGGCCAACCTGGCGCCGCGCAAGATGAAGTTCGGTGTCAGCGAGGGCATGGTGTTGGCTGCCAGCCACGCCGACGAGAAGCAGCAGCCGGGCATTTACGTGCTGGAACCGGGACCGGGCGCGCAGCCGGGCCTGCGGGTGCGCTGAGCGGTTCTCCGGGCGCCTAGAATCGGGCAGCTCTGCAGCAACGGGACCCGACATGACCTCCCTTCCTCGCCGCGCCCTTCGGGCCGCATTCGCCGCCGGCCTGATCGCCACCGCCACTTGCGGGCTGGGCGGCTGCGCCGTGATCGCGGTCGTGGACACGGCCGCCGGGCTGGCGGTCAGCGGCGTGGGCCTGGCGGCCGATGCCGCCATCGGCACCGTGAGGCTCACCGGCAAGGCTGTGGGCGCGGCGGCCGACCTGGCCATCCCGGACGGCGACGGCAAGTAAGCCGCCGGCACGGCAACCTGCGGCCGGCTAGCGGCCGCCCCCGCCGCCGCGGTTCTCGGGCGCCTCCGGGTCGGGGGCGGTGGCGGTGCGCACCACCCGCCAGTCCTCGTTGAACCAGACCGTGAACACCATGGAGGTATTGGGCGGCTGCAGGTAGCGCCAGTCCCAGGCCGACTCGCGCTTGAGCGGGTACGGCGTCTGCCTGGCCGGCTTGCCGAGCAGGCGCCGCACCTGCTCCATCATCATGCCGGGCTGGATGCGGGCGAAGTTCTCCGGCGTGAGCACCTGGCGCAGCGCGGTCATGCGGCCGTCCGGGCCGATGGTGATCATGTAGTTGACGTGGCCGGCGGGGTTGCGGTTGTACTCCAGCACATGGCCGCCGCCGGGCGCCTCCCAGATCGCCTCGGGCTGGCCGAAGCGGGCCCGCACCTCGGCCTCGGTGGACACGCCTTCCTTGAGCTCGCTGATGTTGCGCACGTCGCACCCGGCCGACAGCACGGCCGACACCGCCGCCCCCACGGCCACCAGCCACCGCGTCGGACCTTGCTTGAGCTGCACCGCTAAAATCTCCCGCTTAAAGGCCCAGTCTATGTCCAAGTTGCTCCGCATCTTTCGCCGCCCCGACTACCAGTCCGAGGTGACCCAGTTCATCGAGCAGCTCAAGGCCGCCAAGCCCGACCTGGAAGCCCAGCAGCGCGCCGGGCGCGCGCTGTGGTGGGACAAGCACGTGGACCGCGAGCTGCAGGGCGAGTGGCGCGAGGCCCGCGTGCCGCAAAAGCCCTACGTCTACGGCTCCGATTCCGGCGGCCAGTAAGGCCGCCATGAGCGACAGCGACGACAGCACCGACACCCTGCCCGAGCCCGCCGTGGCCGAGGTGCCGGGCATGCCGGACGTGGTGGACCAGGTGGCGCTGGCGCGGCTGTATGGCGAGCCGCTGTTCGCCATGCCGACCGACCTGTACATCCCGCCGGATGCGCTGGAAGTCTTCCTCGAGGCCTTCGAGGGGCCGCTGGACCTGCTGCTCTACCTGATCCGCAAGCAGAACTTCAACATCCTGGACATCCCCATGGCCGGGGTAACGCGGCAGTACCTGGCCTACGTCGACGAGATCCGCAGCCGCAACCTGGAGCTGGCGGCCGAGTACCTGCTGATGGCGGCCATGCTGATCGAGATCAAGTCGCGCATGCTGCTGCCGCCCAAGAAGACGGCCGAGGGCCAGGAGCCCGAGGACCCGCGGGCCGAGCTGGTGCGCCGGCTGCTCGAGTACGAGCAGATGAAGCTGGCCGCCGCGCGCCTGAACGAGGTGCCGCAGGTCGGCCGCGACGTGCTGCGCGCCCAGGTCTATATCGAGCAGGCGCTGCAGCCGCGCTTTCCCGACGTGTCCCTGGCCGACGTGCAGGAGGCCTGGCGCGACATCCTGCGCCGGGCCAAGCTGGTGCAGCACCACAAGATCACGCGCGAAGAGCTGTCCGTGCGCGAGCACATGAGCATCGTGCTGCGCAAGCTGCAGGGCCGCCGCTTCATCGAGTTCGAGAACCTGTTCGAGATCCGCCGCGGCGTGCCGGTGCTGATCGTCACCTTCATCGCCATGCTGGAGCTGGCCAAGGAGTCGCTGATCGAGGTGACCCAGGCCGAGGCCTTCGCGCCCATCTACGTGCGCCTGGCGTACCAACCCGCCTGAACCGTTCATGACCACCGCCACTTCCCTCGACTTCGACGTGGTGATCGTCGGCAGCGGCCTGGCCGGCCTGTCGGCGGCGCTGCACCTGGCGCCCACGCACCGCGTGGCGGTGATCACCAAGCGCGCCATGGGCGACGGCTCCAGCGGCTGGGCCCAGGGCGGCATCGCCGCCGTGATGGGCGAAGGCGACAGCTTCGACTCGCACGTGGACGACACGATGGTGGCCGGCGCCGGCCTGTCGGATCCGGCGGCCACCCGCTTCGTGGTGGAGCACGCGCCCGAGAGCATCGCCTGGCTGCGTTCGCTGGGCGTGCCGTTCTCGCAGGAGAACGGCCAGCTGCACCTCACGCGCGAGGGCGGGCACAGCGCGCGGCGCATCGTGCACGTGACGGACGCCACCGGCGCGGCCGTGCAGCAGACCCTGATCGAGCAGGTGCGCCGCACCCCGGGCATCCGGGTGTTCGAGCGGCACATGCTGGTCGACCTGATCCGCGCCGACAAGCTGGGCCTGACGCCGCAGCGCTGCCTGGGCCTGTACGCGCTGGACGAAGCCACCGACCAGGTGGTGGCGTTCCGGGCGCCGCAGACCATCCTGGCCACCGGCGGCGCGGGCAAGGTCTACCTCTACACCACCAACCCGGACACGGCCACCGGCGACGGCATCGCGGCGGCCTGGCGCGCCGGCTGCCGGGTGACGAACATGGAGTTCATCCAGTTCCACCCGACCTGCCTGTACCACCCGCACGTCAAGAACTTCCTGATCACCGAGGCGGTGCGCGGCGAGGGCGGCCGGCTGCTGCTGCCGCAATCGGCGGGAGGCACGCGCTTCATGCCCAACCACGATCCGCGGCAGGAACTCGCGCCGCGCGACGTGGTGGCCCGCGCCATCGACTTCGAGATGAAGAAGCACGGCCTGGACTGCGTGTACCTGGACATCTCGCACCAGGGCCCGGCCTTCATCCGCGAGCACTTCCCCAACATCCATGCCCGCTGCCTGCAGCTGGGCATCGACATCACGCGCGAGCCCATCCCGGTGGTGCCGGCGGCGCACTACACCTGCGGCGGCGTGCACACCGACCTGGCCGGCCGCACCGACCTGCCCGGCCTGCACGCCATCGGCGAGACCGCCTACACCGGCCTGCACGGCGCCAACCGGCTGGCCAGCAACTCGCTGGTCGAGTGCATGGTGTTCGCCCGCTCCGCCGCCAGCGACATCCTGGCCCGCCCGATGCCCGCGCCGCCGGCCGTGCCGCCCTGGGACGACAGCCGGGTGACCGACGCCGACGAGGCGGTGGTCATCTCCCACAACTGGGACGAGCTGCGCCGCTTCATGTGGGACTACGTGGGCATAGTCCGCACCAACAAGCGGCTGGACCGCGCGGCGCATCGCATCGCGCTGCTGCAGCAGGAGATCCAGGAGTTCTACTCGGCCTTCCACGTCACGCGCGACCTGCTGGAGCTGCGCAACCTGGTGCAGGTGGCCGACCTGATCGTGCGCTCGGCCATGCTGCGCCACGAGAGCCGCGGCCTGCATTTCAGCCGCGACTATCCACGGATGGCGGCGGTGGCAATGCCCACCACGCTGCAGCCGGGCTGACAGGCCCGGCTGCGCTTCAGCTTCGGCCCAGGTTCACGTCCTGCGCAGCGCGGCTGTCCTCATCGGCACCGCGCGGCTGCTCGTCGCGCCCCTGCGGCTTGTGCTCGCGCACCGGCAGGCCGTCGGGGCCGAGGTCGCGCGGAAAGGTCTGGCTGGGGCTGTAGGCGCTGCCGTCCTGCGGCGAACCGCCGGGCTTGTTCTCTTCGGGCATGGGCACTCCTTGGGTAGTGGGGGATGCCGTCCACTCTAGGCAGGCCGGGCGGCCGTGCCTGTAGGAAGTCAGGCCGCGCCGATGTTCGGCACCAGCGCGCCGGCCGGCTGGCCGTTCTTGAGCGCGGCGGTGAAGGCCAGCATGCGGTCGATCGGCAGGCGGGCGCGCTGCCCCAGGGCCGGGTCGACCTGGATCTCGTTGGCGCCGGTCTCCAGCACCTGGGCCAGTCCGGCCAGGCCGTTCATCGCCATCCAGGGGCAGTGCGCGCAGCTCTTGCAGGTGGCGCTGTTGCCGGCCGTGGGCGCCTCGTAGAACACCTTGTCCGGGTTGAGCGTGCGCAGCTTGTGCATCATGCCGTTGTCGGTGGCGACGATGAACTCCTTAGCCTGGAGATCGCGCGCGGCCTTCAAAATGGCCGAGGTCGAGCCCACCGCGTCGGCCAGGGCCACCACGTCGGCCGGCGACTCGGGATGCACCAGCACCTTGGCCCGGGGGTGCTGGCGCTTGAGGTCCTCCAGTTCGAAGGCCTTGAACTCGTCGTGCACGATGCACGAGCCGCTCCAGAACACCATGTCGGCGCCGGTCTGGCGCTGGATGTAGCCGCCCAGGTGGCGGTCCGGCGCCCACAGGATCTTGTGGCCCTTGTCCTTGAGGGCGGCCACGATGTCCAGCGCGCAGCTGGAGGTCACCAGCCAGTCCGAGCGCGCCTTCACCGCCGCGCTGGTGTTGGCGTAGACCACCACCGTGCGGTCCGGGTGGGCATCGCAGAAGGCGCTGAACTCGTCGATGGGGCAGCCCAGGTCCAGCGAGCAGGTGGCGTCCAGGTCGGGCATCAGCACGCGCTTCTCGGGCGACAGGATCTTGGCCGTCTCGCCCATGAACTTCACGCCGGAGACGACCAGCGTCCGCGCCGGGTGGTCGCGGCCGAAGCGCGCCATCTCCAGCGAGTCGCTGACGATGCCGCCGGTCTCCTCGGCCAGGTCCTGCAGGTCCGGGTGCACGTAGTAGTGCGACACCATCACCGCGTCGCGCTCGCGCAGCAGCCGCTTGATGCGCGCCTTGAGCTCGGCGCGCTCGGCCGGCGAAGGCTCCACCGGCACGCGGGCCCAGGCGTGGCGGGTGCTGCACGTCTCGCCTTCCGGCTGCTCGTACTCGACTTCCTTGATCGGGATGACGGCGCTCATTGGATAGATCCTCACAGCTCCTGGAAACGCATGGAATAGTCCGTGGCCTTCACGTCCTTGGTCAGCGCTCCGATGGAGATGCGGTCGACGCCGGTTTGCGCAAGCTCGCGCACCCGCTCCAGGGTAACGCCGCCCGAGATCTCCAGCACGGCCCGGCCGGCGTTCAGCCGCACCGCCTCGCGCAGCGTGGCGATGTCCATGTTGTCCAGCAGCACCATGCGGGCGCCGGCGGCCAGCGCCTCCTCCAGCTGGGCCAGGGTCTCGACCTCGACCTCGACGAACGCGGCGCGCGGCGCGACCTCGGCCGCCGCCCGGAGCACCGCCGTCACGCCGCCGGCGGCGGCGATGTGGTTCTCCTTGATCAGCACGGCGTCCCACAGGCCGATGCGGTGGTTGGTGCCGCCGCCGACCTTGACGGCGTACTTCTGCGCCAGGCGCAGCCCTGGCAGGGTCTTGCGCGTGTCCACGATCTGCGCGCGGGTGCCCTGCACCGCCTCCACGTAGGTGGCAGTCTTGGTGGCCACGCCGCTGAGCAGCTGCAGGAAATTGAGCGCGGTGCGCTCGGCCGTGAGCAGAGCGCGCGCCGCGCCGCGAATCTCGACCACCGGCTGGCCCAAGGTGCAGCGCCGCCCCTCGGGCACGGCCCAGGTGATGGTGGCCCGCGGGTCCATCCGGCGCACCGCCGCCACCAGCCAGGGGCCGCCGCAGACCACCGCGGCCTCGCGCGCGACCACCAGGGCGCGGGCCTGGCGTGAGGCGTCGACCAGGGCCGCCGTCAGGTCGCCCTCGCCCACGTCCTCGGCCAGCGCGCGCGCCGCGTCGGCATCGGCCAGCCGGGTGAGCGCCTCGCCCGTGAGAAGGGATGTGCTCGTCATGCGTCGAGCATAGCCGTTTCATGAAAAGAGGCGGTGGCCGACAGGCGGGCCGCCGGCAGGCGCCACAATGGCCGCATGACGACCGCGCCCTACCAGAACCCGGGACCGACCCGCCAGGAGGTCGACGCCCTGCCGGGCGCCACCCTGCTGGAGTTCGGCACCGGCTGGTGCGGCTGGTGCCAGGGTGCGCAGCCGCACATCGCGGCGGCCCTGCAAGGCCACCCGGGCCTGCGGCACCTGAAGGTGGAGGACGGCCCCGGCCGGCCGCTGGGCCGCTCCTACAAGGTCAAGCTCTGGCCCACGCTGGTGGTGCTGAAGGACGGGCAGGAGGTTGCGCGCGTGGTCCGGCCCGCCGGCGCCGAGCCCATCAGCCAGGCGCTGGCGATGGCCGTCTCGCCGACCCTCTGACGCGCCGGACCGCTTTCAGTTCGCCGCGAAGCAGTACAGCAGCCCGCCGCCGCCGGTGGTGCGCAGCGCGTCCAGGCCGCAGCCGCGGCTGCCGTGCGACGAGTTCCAGGACTTGGCCGGCGGCTCCTCGCTCAGTCCCATGCGGTCATGGTGGCCGACCAGGGCCGATCCGGCGCCGCCGGAAGTCCAGTTGCTGCAGGTGGTGTCGCCTGCCGCGCTGGAAGCCCGGCCTTCCGGCGTCGAGCCGGTCAGGATGTCGTGCAGGTTCACCGCATCGCCGCGGCCGCTGATCATCTCGCCTTTCTCGGTCAGCGCGGTCTGCTTGTTCAGCCTGTTGTTGGGGCCGTGCAGGTCGTCCACGCCGGTGGCGACCACCACGCCCTTGGCGTTGGTCCATGGGCCGCGGCCGATGCGGTCGCGCGCGTTGACGCTGCCCGCCCCGCTGGTGCTGAGGTAGGCCCGCCAGTTCTTGCTCCCCGCGCCCGCAGCGCTGGCCAGCTTCTGGCAATGCGCATCCGCGCCTGCCAGCCCGCCGAAATTCGCGCCCTGGCCGGGATTGGCGCTGGTGACGAAGAACCCCATGGGATTGCGCGAGGAAGCGGTGCCGGCGCAGGCCGCCAGCACGCTGACGGACACGGCGAGAAGGAGCAGAGAAGCGCGCATGGGGTTTCCTGGAGTGTGGGTGGTGCAAGTTACCGCCCACACCGCCCGCCCACCTCGGGGCTAACCCTGCTCGGCCGCCGGCTCCCGCCCCATCAGGGTGGTCACGGCCTGGCCCGGCTGCAGCTGCCCGTCGAGCAGGGCTACCACCGCACGCGCGATCGGCATGTCCACGCCCAGCCGCCCGGCCCGCTCCACCACGGTGCGGGCGCAGTACACGCCCTCGGCCACATGGCCCAGCGAATCCACCGCCTGCTGCAGCGTGCGGCCCTGGGCCATCAGCAGCCCCACCTTGCGGTTGCGGCTCAAGTCGCCAGTGGCGGTGAGCACCAGGTCGCCCAGGCCCGACAGGCCCATGAAGGTGTCGGGCCGCGCGCCCAGCGCCACGCCCAGCCGCGTCATCTCGGCCAGGCCGCGGGTGACCAGGGCGGCGCGCGCATTCAGGCCCAGCTGCAGCCCGTCGCACAGCCCGGTGGCAATGGCCAGCACGTTCTTGACCGCGCCGCCGACCTCCACGCCCGCCAGGTCGTCGTTGGCATAGACACGCAGGGCCGGGCCGTGGAAAGCGGCCACCAGGGCATCCCGTACGGCGGCATGGGCGCTGGCGGCCACCAGGGCCGTGGGCTGGCCGCGCGCCACCTCCTGGGCGAAGCTGGGCCCGCTGAGCGCGCCGGCGGCCAGCCCGGGCGCGACGGCGGCCTGGATCTCATGACCCAGCAGCCCCTGCGGCTGGCCGGAGTCGGCGGCTTCGAAGCCCTTGCACAGCCAGGTCACCGGCGCCGGGCAGCGGCGCAGCGCCTGCAGCATGCCGCGCAACCCGGCCATGGGGGTGGCTACCACCACCAGGTCATGCGCCTGCGCCAGGGCGAGCAGCCGGTCCGGGGCCTCGTCGCGCACCTGCAGGCCGGGCGGCAGCGCCACGCCCGGCAGGTAGCGCCGGTTCTCGCCGTCGCGGCGCAGTGCCTGGGCCTGGGCGGCGTCGCGCAGCCACAGGGTCAGCGCATGGCGCGGGGCCGCGCTCACGGCCAGCGCCGTGCCCCAGGCGCCGGCGCCCAGCACCAGGATCCTCATCGCGGGTCGTCGGGCACGAAGCGCTGCGGGGCCGCGCCTTCAGGCGCGGGTGATGATGCGCGAGGGCTCGGCCTGCTGCTGCAGCTGGGCCTGCTGCTGCTCGTACATGGCCTGGAAGTTGATCTCGGCGAGGTGCACCGGCGGAAAGCCGGCGCGGGTGACGATGTCGGCCACGTTGCCGCGCAGGTAGGGGTAGACGATCTGCGGGCAGGCGATGCCCATGATGGGGTTCATCTGCTCGGCGTCGAGGTTGCGGATCTCGAAGATGCCGGCCTGCTTGACCTCGACCAGGAACACGGTCTTGTCCTTGATCTTGGTGGTGACCGTGGCGGTGACGCAGACCTCGTACACGCCGTCGGCCGCCTGGGACGCCTCCACCCCCAGCTGGATGTCCACCGCGGGCTGCTCCTGCTCCAGCAGGATGGCCGGCGAGTTGGGCTGCTCCAGCGAGGCCTCCTTGAGGTAGACGCGCTGGATCTGGAAGACAGGGGCTTGGGGCTCGGCCATGGCGGAAAACTTTCTGTTCAGCAGAAGCCCGCCCGGCGGGCCGGACGGGCTGGGTTCGGTAACGGCAGGCGGGGATTATCCCTGCAACAGCGGCACCAGGCCGCCGCGGCCGTCCAGTGCGATCAGGTCGTCGCAGCCGCCGACGTGGGTGTCGCCTATGAAGATCTGCGGAACGGTGCGCCGGCCGGTGATCTCCATCATCTTCATCCGCTCCTCGGGCCGGGTGTCGATGCGGATCTCCTCGATGGCCTCGACGCCCTTGGACTTGAGGATCTGCTTGGCGCGGATGCAGTAGGGGCAGACGGCCGTGGTGTACATCTTGACGGTTTGCATGGCGGCGGATTTCCTTAGGCTTTCTCGACCGGCAGGTTAGCGTCTTTCCAGGCCTTCAGGCCCCCGGCCAGCACTTGGGCCTTGTCATAACCCAGTTTCTTGGCCACCGCCAGCGCGCGCTGCGCGCGCGAGCCGTTGGCGCACACCAGCAGCAGGGGCACGGCCTTGTTCCTGGCCACCTCGGGCAGGCGCGCCTCCAGCTGCCCCACCGGCACGTTGCGCGCGCCGACGATGTGGCCGGCGGCGAATTCATCCGCCTCGCCCACGTCCACCACCATCGCGCGCTCGCGGTTGATGAGCTGAACCGCCGCGTTGGCGTTCAACCCGGACAGGGTGCTGCCGCGCACCGCAGGCCACAGCAGCATGGCGCCGGACATCACGGCCACGGAGATGAGCATCCAGTTGTCGATGAAGAAATTCACTTTTGTCCTCGGCGTGCCAAAACGGCAACCCGCGATTCTAAAATCCCGCCTCTTTGCCCTACCTCGACAGGCATTTGCCCATGTACAAACTCGTGCTGATCCGCCACGGCGAATCGACCTGGAACCTGGAGAACCGCTTCACCGGCTGGACCGACGTGGACCTCACGCCCACCGGGATCGAGCAGGCCAAGAACGCCGGCCGGCTGCTGCGCAGCGAAGGCTGGGACTTCGACCTGGCCTACACCAGCGTGCTCAAGCGCGCCACCCGCACCTTGTGGCACTGCCTGGACGAGCTGGACCGCACCTGGCTGCCGGTGGTGCATTCCTGGCGGCTGAACGAGCGCCACTACGGCGCGCTGCAGGGCCTGAACAAGGCGGAAACGGCCAAGAAGTTCGGCGACGAGCAGGTGCTGCTCTGGCGCCGCAGCTACGACGTGCCGCCGCCGGCTCTGGACCCCAACGACCCGCGCTGCGAGCGCGGCGACGTGCGCTACGCCAAGCTGGCCCCGGGCCAGGTGCCGCTGACCGAATGCCTGAAGGACACGGTGGCCCGGGTGCTGCCGTTCTGGAACGAGTCCATGGCCCCGGCGATCAAGGCCGGCAAGCGCCTGGTGGTGGCGGCGCACGGCAACTCGATCCGCGCCCTGGTCAAGTACCTCGATGGCATCTCCGACGGCGACATCGTGGGCCTGAACATCCCCAACGGCATCCCGCTGGTCTACGAGCTGGATGCCGGCCTGAGGCCGATCCGCCACTACTACCTGGGCGACGAGGCGGCCGCCCGGGCCGCGGCGGCCGCCGTGGCCAGCCAGGGCAAGGGCTGAACGCCGCCGGCCCGCGTCCGTGGGCTTTTTACACGTGCCATGCCCATCGGTGGGGAACCGCGATGGGGGGATTGCGTCTTAGCTCAATCCCGGGTGTATATTGAAAAGTCAAGAGGACTGAACGCTTTTCCCCTATGAGCCACAAACTGAAGATCGCCGGCTGGATTTCCGTGGGCGCCCTGGCCGGAGCGCTCACCACGGTCTCGCTGCAGACCGTCGCGCGTGGCTCGCTGGCCCCGCTGCCATTGGAGGAGCTGCAGCAGCTCGCCGCCGTGTTCGGCATGGTCAAGAGCGACTACGTCGAACCGGTGGACGAGAAGAAGCTGATCACCGACGCCATCTCCGGCATGGTGGCCAGCCTGGACCCCCATTCGCAGTATTTCGACAAGAAGTCGTTCAAGGAATTCCGCGAGGGCACCTCCGGCCGCTTCGTCGGGGTGGGCATCGAGATCTCGCAGGAGGACGGCCTGGTCAAGGTGGTCTCGCCCATCGAAGGCTCGCCCGCCTACCGCGCCGGCCTGAAGTCCGGCGACCTGATCACCAAGATCGACGACACCGCCGTCAAGGGCCTGACCCTGTCGGAGGCCGTCAAGCGCATGCGCGGCGAGCCCACCACCAAGGTGATGCTGACCATCTACCGCAAGGACGAGAACCGCACCTTCCCGGTGACCATCACCCGCGAGGAGATCAAGACTCAGTCGGTCAAGGGCAAGGTGGTCGAGCCGGGCTACGCCTGGATCCGCCTGTCGCAGTTCCAGGAGCGCACGGTCGAGGACTTCGTGCGCAAGGTCGACGAGATCTACAAGCAGGAGCCCAACCTCAAGGGCCTGGTGCTGGACCTGCGCAACGACCCGGGCGGCCTGCTCGACGCGGCGGTGGCCGTGTCCGCCGCCTTCCTGCCCGAGAACGTCACCGTGGTATCCACCAACGGCCAGCTGGCCGAGAGCAAGTTCACCTACAAGGCCTCGCCCGAGTTCTACATGCGCCGCTCGGGCGGCGACCCGCTGCGCCGCCTGCCGGCCGCGCTCAAGAACGTGCCCCTGGTGGTGCTGGTCAACGAGGGCTCGGCCTCGGCCAGCGAGATCGTGGCCGGCGCGCTGCAGGACCACAAGCGCGCCACCGTCCTGGGCAGCCAGACCTTTGGCAAGGGCTCGGTGCAGACGGTGCGCCCGCTCGGCCCCGATACCGGCCTGAAGCTGACCACGGCGCGCTACTTCACGCCCAGCGGCAAGTCGATCCAGGCGCGTGGCATCGTGCCCGACGTGCTGGTGGACGAGAGCGCCGAGGGCAACGTGTTCTCCATCCTGCGCACCCGCGAGGCCGACCTGGACAAGCACCTGGGCAGCGGCCAGGCCCCGGAAGCGAAGAACCCGGTGCTCGAGAAGGCACGCGAGGAGGCCCGCAAGCGCGCCGAGGAAGAGGCGCGCAAGCCGGTGGCCGAGCGCAAGGTGCCCGAATTCGGCAGCGCCACCGACTTCCAGCTGGCGCAGGCCCTCAACCAGCTCAAGGGCCGGCCCGTCCTGATCAGCAAGACCCAGGTGGTCGAGAACAAGGAAGAAAAGAAGGAGAACTGAGCGGCCGGCGCCCTCTCTCCACCGCAGAAAGCCAGCCCCGTGCTGGCTTTCTTATTTTTGGCTGGCCAGGTCGCAGTTGAGCTATGTGTGATGTCCACCCAGAATGGTCATCACTTTGACATCAGGGTGGATTTGAGAGATCATGGCTGGCAAGAAGGCGGTCCCCAAGAAGCAGGAGACGTATGCACCCAAGGACGTGAAGATCCCGGCTCGACTGGGTGGCGGCGTCCTGAAGGAACGCGTGGTTCGGGAGTTACCTTCGAAGAAGGTGACGCACTACGCAGTGGCTTACATCAACCCGCTCATTTTCAATGGAGACAACGGCCGAGTGCTCGGGTATGACAACAGCCACGGCTTCTCGCACAAGCACTACATGGGACAGATGACTGCCGATCCTTTCACCAGCTACAAGGAGCTGTACGACAGGTTCGAGCGGGAGTGGAAGGCCATCGCGATGAAGTTCGTCAATGGGGAGAAAGAATGACGAATCGAAAGATCACGCTGGAAGACTTCGCCAAGGACAAAGGTCTTGGCGAACACATCCGCAGGAGCAAGGAGGTTGCACAGGCGCTGGACGCAAAAACCGATACCTTGCCTTACTCCAGGGTCTTCACCAGCTATGAATTCGAGGCGTTCCTCAGCGAGCTGACGCCAAAGCGGTTCGAACTCTTGCGCCTGGCAAGCAAAGGTCCCCGGTCGATCGGCGATCTGGCCGTGGCGACTCATCGTGATCAGAGTGCGGTTTCGAAGGATGTTGCCAGGTTGAAGAAGCTCGGGCTGGTGAGGGTCGAATCGGTGGCGAATGCCGGCCATGGGCAGAAAAAAATCGTGACCCCGGTAGCCAGCACGATCTCGATCAATGCCAGCATCACTGCAGCTTAGGGCTGCACCTCACTCGCGCATGGGTCCCAAGCGCAGCACCCGTTCTCTGGCGACAATCCACCCATGACGGACGAGGACCTGCTGCGCTATTCGCGCCACATCCTGCTGGAGGAGATCGGCGTGGAAGGCCAGGAACGGCTGCTGGCCTCGCGCGCCGTGGTGATAGGCGCCGGCGGCCTGGGCTCGCCGGTGGCGCTGTACCTGGCCGGCGCCGGCGTGGGGCACCTCACCCTGGTCGACGCGGACACGGTGGACCTCACCAACCTGCAGCGGCAGATCGCCCATGCGATGGACCGCATCGGCCAGGCCAAGGTGCATTCGGCGCGCCAGGCCATGGCCGGCATCAACCCCGGCGTGCAGGTGCGCGCGCTGGCGGTGCGGGCCGATGCCGCCCTGCTGGACGACCTGGTCCCCGGCGCCGGCGTGGTGCTGGACTGCACCGACAACTTCGCCACCCGGCATGCCGTCAATGCCGCCTGCGTGCGGCATGGCGTGCCCCTGGTCAGCGGCGCCGCCATCCGCCTGGACGGTCAGGTAACGGCGTTCGATGCGGCCGATCCGGCTTCGCCCTGCTATGCCTGCCTGTTCCCGCCGGGCCAGGCGCTGGAGGAGACGCGCTGCGCCACCCTGGGCGTGCTGGCGCCGCTGGTGGGCATCATCGGCTCGATGCAGGCCGCCGAGGCGATCAAGATCCTGGCGGGGGCCGGCGCGTCGCTGGCGGGCCGCCTGCTGATGCTGGAGGCCCGGGCCATGGCCTGGACCGAGCTGCGGGTGCCGCGCGACGCGGCCTGCCCGGTCTGCGCGCCGCTGCGGCGCTAGCGGGAGGTGGAGGCTGCTGCACCTGCGGCCGCCGGGCCGCCCATCGTGGCCGCCGCCGCGCGCCCCGACGCGGCATTGGACGATGAGGCCTCGCGCAGCACGGCGCTGCAGTCGGCGTTCTCCCCCGGCCCGGTCTCGATGGTGGCGGCCAGCGCCAGCAGCGGGTTGATGGCGCCCAGGGCCAGCGCCAGCCCGGCCCGGCCGGCCAGCGAGCCCATGTCCAGGCTGCCCTGCGGATTGCCCAGCGTTCCGGTCAGGTGCAGCGGCGAGCGCAAGGTCAGGATGCTCGGGTCCTTGGGCCGGGGCTTGAACGTGAGGTCCAGCGCCTCGGTGGCCAGGTTGATGGTGCCGCTGCCCCAGATCACCGTGTCGGCGGTGTCCAGCACCAGGGCTCGGGCGGTCATCAGGCCCTGCTTGACGTCGAAGGCGGTGGCCGCGCAGCGCAGCGGCACCGACTGGTCCTTCCCCAGCAGGAACTTGGCGACCTCGGCGCCGTCCAGCCCCGCGAACTCCAGCAGCAGGTTGCTGATGCGGCCCTGGCCCATCAGCAGGGCGACGTTGCCCGAGGAGCTGCCCAGCATCTCGGCCACCGTCCGGCCCCGACCCTGCAGCTCGATGTCGCCATGGATCCTGCCCACGCTGGCCCGGTTCATGTTGCGCAGGCCGGGCACCAGCCGCCCCAGTTCCAGGCCCCGCGCGTCCAGGTCCATGGCCACGTCGGCCGGCCGGTTGCGGCCGTCGATGCGCAGCTGTCCCGCCAGCCGGCCGCCGGCCACGCCCAGGTCCAGGTCGTCCAGCCGCAGCAGGCCGCCCTCCAGCCGCACCCGGCCGCTCATGCGGTCCAGGGGCAGCTGGCGCACGTTGACCATGCGCGCCGCGCTGAACCGCACGTCGGCGTTCATGGCCTTGAGCCTCTCCACGTCCAGGGGCGTGTCGGGCAGCACCCGGCCGCCCTGCTCGCCGCGCCGGGCCGCCTGCACCGGCCGGCCCTTGCGCTGCTCGGGCAGGCCCACCAGCGGCGCCAGGTCGTCCAGGTCCAGCGCCTGCGACTGCAGCTGCCCGGTCAGCAGCGGCACGGCGCCGGAGCGGTCATAGCTCAGATGGCCTGCGATGTCGGACTGGCCCAGCCGCCCCTGCACCCGCGACACGCTCCACACCTGGGCCTGCTTTTGCAGCCGGCCCCGCACCGCGTAGCGCGGGGTCTCGGGCAGCACCACGCCGACCAGCGGGTAGAGCTCGGCCAGGTTACGCCCCTGCAGATTGAAATCAACGTCGGCGCCCTCCAGCCGCGGCAGGCCGGCCACCGTGCCTTCGGCGCGCAGCGAGGTGCCGCCGGCGGTCAGCACGATCTGCGCAGGGAACGGCTGCTGCGCCTGGCCTCCGCCGAGCGAGAGCACGTTGCCGGTCTGGCCCTGGGCGGCGAACGGCGCCTTCTGCCAGGTGCCTTGCGCCTTGAAGGTCAGGGGCAGCACCGCCGACCCGCCGGCGCGCGGCGCGGCGCGCGTGTCGATGGCGAAATCGGCGCGGATGTCGGCGCCGCGGCCGCTGGCCAGGAAGTGCAGCGAGCCTTCGTCCACCACCAGCACGCCCACGTGCGGCGGCTCGCGCCGCGGCTCGTTCTTGTCCTGCCGGTCCAGCGCCCAGGTGCGCCGGCCGTCCGGCTCCATCTGCAGACCCAGCTCGGGCCGCCGCAGCTCGATGCGAGGCAGCTCGATGCGCCCGCGCAGCAGCGGCCACAGCCGCACGTGGACCTCGGCCCCCTCGGCCTTGACCAGGTAGGGATCACGCGCCCACTCCGGGTTGGCGAACACGATGCCGTCGGCGATCACGCGCGTGGTGCGGCCCAGGTCCACGTCGAGCCGGCGCGTGATCTCGAAATGGCGGCCGGTGCGCTCGCTGACGTAGCGGTTCAGCGGCCCGCGCAGCCAGTCCCAGGGGAACAGGGCCAGCAGCAGCGCCAGGGCTGCGACCAGCAGCAGCCCTGCGGCCAGCAGCTTGAACCAGGGCGACCGCCGTGCGAGATAGGTCGTCGCCCTGCTGGCCATGGCTCACCTTCCGCCGGACGCGCGGGCCAGCGGCGTGCCGAGCAAGACCATCAACGGACCGGACAGCAGCTTCATCACTTGGTGGACACCCCACCCGCAACGCGGGCCTGGCAGCAGTGTGGGGGCGCCGCATGGCTCGCATGGTCAGCAGCGGACGGCAGCCCCTGTCGGCTGCTGCCTACACCTCATCAGTAGGAAACCTCCTACGGTCGCACCCCCGAAGAGCGCTGCACAATCCGCAGCGGGAGGCGCGAGGAGAAGGCTTCACAACCACACGCGCCCAGCGCGGTAACAAGCCCCATCGATCGCCGTGGAACTGCGAACCTACATCGTCGAAGACAACGCGACCATCCGCGAGAACCTGATCGGAGCGCTGGAGGAACTGGCCTGCGTGAAAGCCCTGGGCTGGGCCGAGACCGAAGACGACGCCGCGGCCTGGCTCGCCGCGCAGTCCGCGCAGTGGGACCTGGCCATCGTGGACCTGTTCCTCAAGCAAGGCAGCGGGCTGGGCGTGCTGGAAGCCTGCCGCGGCCGCATGCCGCGCCAGCGCGTGGTGGTTCTCAGCAACTACGCCACCGACGACATGCGCCGGCGCTGCGCGCAGCTGGGCGCCGATGCCGTGTTCGACAAATCCAACGAGATCGACGCGCTGGTGGACTGGTGCATCCAGCAGTCCGGCGACGGCCTCAGCCGCGCGGCCTGAAGGGCTTCAAGGCGCCTTCAGTCGATCAGCTTGTTCTTCAGCGCGTAGTAGGTCAGGTCGCTGTTGGAAGCCAGGCTCATCTTCTCCATCAGCCGCGTGCGGTAGGTGCTCACGGTCTTGACCGACAGCGACAGCGCCTTGGCGATGTCGCCCGCGGTCTCGCCCTTGGCCAGCTTGAGGAACACCTGGAACTCGCGCTCGGACAGCTGCTCGTGCGGCGCGCCGCCTTCCTTGCGATTGAGCTGCTGCGCCAGCAGCTCCGCCACCGCGGGCGAGATGTAGCGGCGGCCCAGCGCGATGGTGCGGATCGCGTTGACGATCTCCATCGGCTCGCATTCCTTGTTCAGGTAGCCGCTCGCGCCCTGGCGGATCAGGTTCATCGCGTAGTGCTCCTCCGGGTAGCCGGAGAGGATCAGGATGCCCACGTCCGGGGCCTTGGCGCGGATCATGCCCAGCGCGTCGATGCCGCTCTGACCGGGCATCGACAGGTCCATCACCAGGACATCGAGCTCCGTCGTGCGGACCAGGTCGATCGCTTCGCGTCCGCTCGCGGCCTCGCCGACCACGCGCAGGTCCACCTGTTCGGAGAAGAACTGCTTGAGTCCCGACCGAACGATGGCGTGGTCATCCACAATGCCGACTTTGATCATGTCCGTTCTCTTTCGATGCCTGTTGCAGGCCCATTGTGGCCCAACTTCATGCCCAACTTCGACTGAAATGGCCTACGCTCGGGCCATGGCGGACTGGAATTCTATGCAGAACGGCCGCGGTTCGGGGCCGCGCTGATGCCGAGGCTCGCACTGTCCAGGACCGCGCTCAGCCTTGCGCTGGCTCTGCTCGCGGCACTGGTACTCATCGGTATCAACGAAACCGGCTATCACCGCTCACGCGCCGCGCTGGCCGACATCGCCGAGGCATCGCGCAACCGTGGCACGCTCAACCGGATGCTGCAGCAGGTGCTGGACGCGGAGACCGGTTCGCGCGGCTACCTGCTCACCGGCGACCCGCGCTACCTCGAGCCGTACAGCGCGGCCGCCGCCGACATCGGCCAGAACCTGGACGCGCTGCGCGCGGCCTACCCGCCCGGCTCGCAGGAGTCAGCCAGCGTCGCCCGGCTGTCGCGCGACGTGCAGCGCAAGCTGGCCGAGATGGACCTGTCGGTGCGCATGCGCAAGCAGGGCAACGAGGACGCCTGGAAGTTCGTGCTGCTCACCGACGTGGGCAAGGAGCACATGGACGCGATCCGCACGCAGGCGGCGGGCCTGATCCACACCGCCACCGAGCGCATGGAAGTCAGCCAGACCCAGGTGCACCGCTCGCTGCTGCTGGCGCGCATCGGCATCGCCGGCGTGGCGCTGGCGGGGCTGCTGGCGTTCTACCTGTACCTGCGCCAGAGCCAGGCGCTCAGGCGCGCGGACGAGCGCCAGCAGCGGGTGCTGCAGCAGGAGCGTGACCTGCTCGAGCGCCAGGTGCGCGACCGCACCGCGTCGCTGGCCGAGCTGGCCACCCACCTGCAGCAGGTGCGCGAGCAGGAGCGCGGCCACCTGGCGCGCGAGCTGCATGACGAGCTGGGAGCGCTGCTCACGGCCGCCAAGCTCGACGTGGCGCGGCTGAAGTCGCGCCTGGGGTCGCCGCCGCCGGAAGTCAGCCAGCGGTTGCAGCACCTGACCGAAACCCTCAACAGCGGCATCGCGCTCAAGCGCCGCATCATCGAGGACCTGCGGCCCTCCTCGCTGGCCAACCTGGGCCTGTCGGCCTCGCTGGAGATCCTGGCGCGCGAATTCTCGGAGCAGTCCGGCGTCGAGGTCGCCACCAGCCTGGAGCCGGTGCAGCTGGACGAGGCGCGCCAGCTCACCGTCTACCGCCTGGTGCAGGAGTCGCTCACCAACATCGCCAAGTACGCCGAGGCCCGGCAGGTCGAGATCAGCGTGCACGGCTACGGCCAGACCGTGGAGGTGGCCGTGAAGGACGACGGCAAGGGTTTCGACCTCGAGCGGATGCGGCCGTCCACCCACGGCCTGGCCGGCATGCGCCACCGCGTGGAGGCGGCGGGCGGCCGCTTCACGGTGGCCTCGGCGCCGGGCCAGGGCACCCGCGTGTCGGCCGCGCTGCCGCAGGAGCCGGGTGCCTGAGGCCCTGGGAACGCGAACGGTCCCGCAGGCGGCGTTGTCCTACAGGAGCCCCGCCACCCAACCGACATCCAGTCACGCCGCACGCTGATCAAAGACGGCTGACCTTGAGCCGTACGCTTGTCCACGTCGCCGCTTCCTGCGGCTCCCGCTGTCACCCACGCAAAAGAGAGGACAACATGATCCATCGCAGCCCTACCCTCCGTGCCCGAGCCTCTGCCACCCGCTCCCTCGCCGACGACGCTTCCAGCGCCGGCGGCGGCGCCCTGGACAGCACGCGCGAGTTCGCCGCCCAGACCCTGGAGCGCGCGGCCGAGAAGATGCGCGACCTGCGCTACGGCGTTGCCGACACCGCGTCCGCAGCGCAGCGCCAGATGGGCCACTACGCCAGCGCCACCACGCGCTACGTCACCGAGCAGCCGGTCAAGGCGGCGCTGATCGCCGCCGCCGTCGGCGCGCTGGTGGCCGGCGCCTTCCTGCTGTCCCGCCGCCGCGGCGGCCGCTACTGAGCCCCGGACGAGGGCAGCGATGGTGCACCCGATCTTCTCCGTCCTGGTCAGCAAGCCCGAACTGGTCATGGACCACGTGGCCGGCTATGCCGCCCTGGCGCGCGAGGAGGCCTCCACGGTCGGGGGCCAGGTCGCGCGCTGCGCCATCGCCTGGGCGATCGCGGGGGTATGCGGCCTGGTGTTCCTGATCCTGGCCGGCGTCGCGCTGATGCTGGGTGCGGTGCACGAGTTCAGCTGGATGCTGGTCATCGTGCCCGCCGCGCTGCTGGCGGCGGCGGTGGCGGCCGCCATGGCGGCCCGCAAGCGCATGCCCACCGGGGCGTTCACCGAACTGCGCTCCCAGCTCGACGCCGACGCGCAGGCGCTGCGCACCCTGGGGGCGCGCTGATGGCGCGCCGCACGGGAGCCGCGTCATGACCCGAAGCAGCGACAAGCTGGCACAGACCCGCCTGGCCATCGTCGAGCACCTCCAGCGCAAGCAGGAGAACCGGCGCGAGAGCCAGGAGCAGCTCCAGACCAAGGCCCGCAAGGCCGTGTCGCCCCGCCGCAGCCCCGGCCGCTTCTCCGGCTTCGGCGACGTGGGACGCAACTGGTGGCAGCACCATCCGGCGCACACGGTGCTGGAACTCGCCACGCCGGTGCTGTCCCGGTACGCAGCGCGCAAGCCCGCGCAGTTCCTGGGCATCGCGGCGGTGGCCGGCGCGGCCTTCGTGTTCGCGCGCCCGTGGAAGCTGATCTCGCTGACCGGGGTGCTGGTGGCGCTGCTGCGGTCCTCGGTGGTGACCAACGCCATCTCGCACGCCATGTCGGCCGCCCACCTCCCGCAGGACACCGAGGAAGCGGAGTTCACGGAGCACGAATGATCCACCCTTCAAAGGAGAAAACCATGAAACACGCCAACGCACTCTTGCTCGCCGTCATGCTGGGCGTCGCCGCCGTCAGCACCGGCTGCGCCGTCGCCCGCGACCAGTCCACGGTCGGCGGCTACGTCGACGACAAGGTGATCACCACCAAGGTCAAGGCCAAGCTGCTGGAGGACAAGAGCACCGGCGGCATGTCGATCAACGTCGACACGCTCAACGGCACGGTGGCCCTGTCCGGCTTCGCCAAGTCCGAGGCCGAGAAGGCCGCGGCCGGCCGCATCGCCCGCACCACCGACGGCGTCAAGGACGTCCGGAACAACCTGATCGTCCGCCCCTGACACGCCACCTGATGAGGGCGCGCCGCGGCGCGCCTGAGCGATGAAGATCTTCCGCTGCGACCATTGCGGGCAGGCGCTGTTCTTCGAGAACGTGCGCTGCCTGCACTGCGGCAGTGACCTCGCCTTCCTGCCGGACCGGCTGGCGCTGTGCGCCGTGGAGCCGGTGCCGGACGGCGTGCCCGGCATCTGGCAGCGCAAGACCGGGCGGGCCAGCCTGGCGCGCGCGCGCTACCGCCTGTGCCACAACCACGGCACCTGGCAGGCCTGCAACTTCGCCGTGCCGGAGCACGACCCCAACCCGCTGTGCGTGTCATGCCGGCAGACGCGCGTGCTGCCCGACCTGTCCGTGCCCGACAACCAGCAGCGCTGGTACCGCATCGAGCTGGCCAAGCGCCGCCTGTTCTTCACCCTGGCGCGCCTGGGCCTGGTCAGGACCGACCCGCCGCCGGGCGAGCGGGACGGGCCGGTGTACGAGTTCCTGGCCGACCTGCCGGGACAGAAGGTGCTGACCGGCCACTGCAACGGCCTGATCACGCTCAACGTGGCCGAGGCCGACGACGCCGAGCGGGTCAAGCGCCGCGTGGAGCTGCACGAGCCCTACCGCACCCTGCTGGGCCACCTGCGCCACGAGTCCGGCCACTACTACTGGGACCGCCTGATCCAGGAGGGCGGACGGGTGGCGGCCTTCCGCGAGGTGTTCGGCGACGAGTCAGTCGACTACGCGCAGGCGCTGGCCGCCCACTACGCCCGCGGCGGCACGCTGCCCAACTGGCAGGAGCAGCACGTCAGCGCGTATGCGACGGCCCACCCCTGGGAGGACTGGGCCGAGACCTGGGCCCACTACCTGCACATGGTGGACCTGCTGGAGACCGCCGCCTCCTACGGCACGCGGGTGGTGGTCCCGGGCAACGGGGAGGACATCGTCGACGAGGTGGACAGCCCGTTCGAGCCGCAGACCGATTTCGACCACCTGGTCGAGCAGTGGGTGCCGGTCACGCTGCTGGTCAACAGCCTCAACCGCAGCCTGGGGCAGGAGGACGCCTACCCCTTCGCCCTGAGCGCGGGCGCGCTGCGCAAGCTGCGCTTCGTGCACGACGTGATCCACGAGCCCGCAGCAGCGGCGCGGCCGCAGGCCGGGCAGCCGGTATCGGCGCCGGCCTGCGTCACCGAGGGGGTCAGCCCGCCCTGACGGTCAGCTGGTTGTTGACCGACTTCACGTCCTTGACGTTGCGCGCGATCTCGTTGGCGCGCGACTTGGCAGCCGCGCTGGGCGCCGTGCCCTTGAGCGTGACCACGCCGTCCCGGGTGTCCACGTCGATCTGCGTGGCGCTGAGGTTCTTGTCGGCCGCCAGGCCGCTCTTGACGCTGGTCGTGATCTGGGCGTCGTCGACCTTGGCGCCGACGCGCTCGCCGGCCGCCTGCGTCTTCTCCTTGGCGGCGCCGGCCGCGCCCATCACCGAGGTACGCGCCTCGGCGGTCGCTTCCTTGGTCTTGCTGGCGGCCTCCTGGGTCGCCGACTTGGCATCGGCGGACAGCTCCTCGGTCTTGTTCTCGATCTTCTGACCGGCGGTCTTCGCGTCCGCGGCGGCTTCCTGGGCACCCTGCTTGACGTCGCCCGCAGCCTGCTGGGCGCCCTGCTTCACGTCCTTGGCGGTTTCCGCGGTGTTGGCGATGGCCTCGTCGATCTTCTGGCCCACGGTCTGGCCGTCGTTGCGCTCGCCGCAGGCGCCCAGCGCCAGCAGCACGGCCAGCGAGGAGGCGGCCACCAGGCCTCTGGAGCGGAAGGGGTGGTTCATGGCATTCCTTTCTCTTCAAATGCAAGCGGGGCCGGCGGCCCCTCATGCAGCCCACTCTAGAGCGGCCCCGGGGGCCGGCCAGTGGGAGAGCTCCGAAGCGGGCGTAGGACAAACCGGCGCGCGCGCCGCTCAGCCGCCCGCGCGCTCCGCGTCGCGCAGGATGCGGTCCAGCCGGGTGGACAGCTGCTCGGTGGTGAGCTTTTCGCGGAAGCGCTCCACCATCAGCGGCAGGCTCATCGGGCTTGGATGGCGCAGCTCCACGAACTCGAGCGTGCGGCCGCGCACCCGCTCCAGCGTGGCCGCCAGGCGCGAGATCTCCAGCTCCTGGCTCAGCACTTCGGTTTCGGCCTGGGTCAGCAGCAGGTTGCCGCGGTCGTACTTGCGGAACACCTCGAAGAACAGGCCGCTGGAAGCCTGCAGCTGCTTCATGCTCTTGGGCTGGCCGGGGTAGCCGGAGAACACCAGCCCGGCGATGCGCGCGATCTCGCGGAAGCGCCGCTGGGCAAGCTCGGACGAGTTGAGCGAGGCCAGCACGTCGTGCAGCAGGTCGCCGGTGGCGAACACCGCCCGGCTGGTCACCGGTTCCAGGTCGAACGGCTCGGCACTCACCAGCTCGAAGCCGTAGTCGTTGACCGACAGGCTGAAGGTGCCCGGCCGCTCGCGCGCCAGCCGCCAGGCCAGCAGGCTGGCCAGCCCCAGGTGCACGTGCCGGCCGGCGAACGGGTGCACGTACAGGTGCTGGCCTTCGCGCGACCGCAAGCTCTCCACCAGCAGCGTGGCGGGCGTGGGCAGCCGCGACAGCCGCGCCTGCATCTCCAGCATGGGGCGCGCCGCCTGCAGCTCCGGCCCTTCGAACTCGCCGCGCGCGGCCGCCTGCATCATCTCCAGCACCGCGTCGCCCAGCTCGGTGGACAGCGCCATCTTGCTGCCCTGCCAGGTGGGCACCGTGCCCTTCTTGCCGGCGGCCTTCTTCACGTAGGCCGCCATGTCCTGCACCCGCACGAACTCCAGCAGCCGGCCGGCGAAGAAGAAGCAGTCGCCCTTGCGCAGCCGCGCGATGAAGCCTTCCTCGATGGTGCCTATGCTGCCGCCCGAAAGGTATTTCACCTGCATGGACGCGTCGCTGACGATGGTGCCTATGCCCAGGCGGTGCCGCTTGGCGATGCCGCGGTCGGGCACGCGCCACACGCCCGCCTCGTCGCGCGCGATGCGGTGGTAGTCCGGGTAGGCGTTCAGGCTCTGGCCGCCGCGCTCGCAGAACGCCAGGGCCCAGTCGAACTCCTCGCGCGTCAGGTCGCGGAAGGCCCAGGCCGTGCGCACCTCCTCGAACAGCGCCTCGTCGCGGAAGCCCCCGCCCAGCGCGACGGTGACGATGTGCTGCACCAGCACGTCCAGCGGCTTGCGCGGGGACTCGCGGCTTTCGATGCGGCCCTCCTGCGCCGCGCGCCGCGCCGCGGCGGCCTCCACCAGTTCAAGGGTGTGGGTGGGCACCAGGGTGATGCGGCTGACGCGGCCCGGCGCGTGGCCGCTGCGGCCGGCGCGCTGCATCATGCGGGCCACGCCCTTGGCCGAGCCGATCTGCAGCACCCGCTCCACGGGCAGGAAGTCCACCCCCAGGTCCAGCGAGGAGGTGGCGACCACGGCCCTCAGCCGGCCTGCCTTGAGGCCCTCCTCCACCCATTCGCGCGCGGCCTTGTCCATGGAGCCGTGGTGCAGCGCGACCTCGCCGGCCCAGTCGGGCCTGGCCTGCAGCAGCAGCTGGTACCAGATCTCGGCCTGCGAGCGCACGTTGGTGAACACCAGCGTGGTGCCGGACTTCTCGATCTCCTGCACCACCGGCAGCTGCATGCGCGCGCCCAGGTGGCCGGCCCAGGAGTACTTGCCGGGGTCGGGCGGGACCAGGGTGTCGATCACCAGGGTCTTGTCCACCCTGCCGCGCACCAGTGCCGCAGGCGCCCCGGCCTGCGGCCCGCACAGGACCTGGGCCGCCTGCTCCAGGTTGCCCAGCGTCGCGCTCAGGCCCCAGGTCACCAGCCCCGGCTGGAGGCGGCGCAGCCGCGCCAGCGCCAGCTGCACCTGCACGCCGCGCTTGCTGCCGATCAGCTCGTGCCATTCGTCGACCACGACATGGGCCACCGTGGCCAGTTCCTCGCTCGCCTTCTCGCGCGTGAGCATCAGGGTCAGCGATTCCGGCGTGGTCACCAGCACCGTCGGGAAGCGCCGGTCCTGGCGGGTGCGCTCGGCGCTGGCGGTGTCGCCGGTGCGCAGGCCCAGCGTCCACATCGGGGCCAGGTCACGCAGCGGCTCGGCCAGCGCCTTGGCCGTGTCGGACGCCAGCGCCCGCATGGGCGTGAGCCACACCACGCGCAGCGGCTGGGCTTCGCGGCCGGGCGGATGCGCGCGCAGCAGCGCGTCGAGCATGCCCAGCCACACGGCGTAGGTCTTGCCGGCGCCGGTGGTGGCATGCAGCAGGCCGCTCTGGCCGCCCGCGATCGCGTCCCACACGGCCCGTTGGAAATCGAAAGGCGTCCAGCCGCGCCCGGCGAGCCACGTCGTGGCGGGGGAGAGCGGTGCGCCCACGCCTCACCCCATGGCCAGCCGCTGGCGGCCGCCGCGGCGCCGGTCCGCCTTGGGCAGCTCGGCCGCCTGCAGCATGCGGTCGGCCTGCGCCTGCAGCGCGGCGAAGCTGGCGTCGAGCTGCGCGACCTGGCGCGGCGACAGCGCGGACAGGAGTTGCTGGTTGATGCCGCGCACCAGCGGGAACAGCTGCTGATGCAGGGCGCGGCCCGGGGCCGTGAGCGACAGGCGGGCCTGGCGCCGGTCGGCCGGCCCGCAGACGCGGGCCACCAGCTTCTTGGCCACCAGCGAGGTCACGGCCCGCGAGGTGCGGGCACGGTCGAGCTGCGCGCGGACCGCCAGCTCCGACGACAGGAGTCCTTCCTGCTCGGCCAGCAGCGCGAGCACGCGCCACTCGCGCCGGGTGATGCCGAAGCGGCCTTCGCACAGGCGGATGACCATGCCGCCGGCGGTCGCCAGCAGCCGGTTGAGCCGGTACAGCAGCAGGTCGTCGAGCACGGACGGATCGTCCAGCCGATGCGTCGCAGGCATAGGGTTTGTCGCAGGGACGGTTGATTTGATCAATCGATTGTCCGGCAACTAGAGTGGTCCCATCCCGGCCCCCAAGGAGACGACATGCGCCTGGCCCGCCGCCCTTTCCTCGCGCTCACGCTGGCCTGCGCGTGCGGCGCGTCCGCCGCGCAGGACAAGCCGCCCTTGCGCATCCTCGTCGGCTTCCCGCCGGGAGGCTCGGCCGACGTGCTGGCGCGCCTCATGGCCGATGCGATGCGGGACGCGTTCTCCTCGGTCGTGGTCGAGAACAGGCCCGGCGCCGGCGGCCGGCTGGCGCTGGCCGCGGTGAAGGCCGCCAGGCCCGACGGCCAGACCGTGATCATCCTGCCCAGCGGGCCGATGGTCCTGTTCCCGCACGTGTACAAGAAGCTGGAATACGACGCGGTCAAGGACTTCACCCCCGTCTCGCTGCTCGCGCATTTCCAGTTCGGCGTGGTGTCCGGGCCGGCCAGCGACGTGAAGACCCTGCCCGGGATGCTGGCCAAGGCAAGGGCGGACGCCAAGAGCGCCACCTACGGATCGCCCGGGCTGGGAACGCTGCCGCACTTCATGGGCGTGATGCTGGAACAGAGCACCGGCGTGCCGCTCACCCATGTGCCGTTCCAAGGCGGCGGGCCCGCCAACACCGCCCTGCTGGGCGGCCACATCGGCTACAAGTTCGACGTGGTGTCCGAGACCGCCGAGCTCCACAGGGCCGGCAAGGTGCGCATCATCGCCGTCACCGGCGGCGCGCGCGACCCGCAGGTGCCCGAGGTGCCGACCCTCAGGGAATCCGGCGTGGACATGGAAGCCACGGCCTGGTTCGCGATGTATGCGCCCGCCGGCCTGGCACCCGCCACGCTGTCCCGGCTCGAAGAAGCGGTGCGCACCGCGGTCGGGAAGCCCGCCCTGCAGGAGCGCCTGCGTGGCCTCGGCTACCAGCCGGTCGGCTCCACGTCGCGGGAACTCGCCGCGGCGCAGCGGGCCGACCTCGCGCGCTGGGAAAAGCCCATCAAGGCCACTGGCGTGAGCCTCGATTGACCGCATGACGGAGAACCCCATGTCCGCAAGTCCCCTCACCCGCGGGCGCCTCGGCGTCCTGGCCGCCACGATGATGGCCCTGGCGGGAAGCGCCCTGGCCCAGGCACCGTCCTGGCCCACCAAGCCCGTGAAGATCCTGGTCGGCTCGCCGCCGGGCGGGCCGTCCGACATCACCGCGCGGGTGTTCGCCGAGCAGCTCGGCAAGCGCTACAGCCAGCCGGTGGTCGTCGAGAACCGCCCGGGCGCCGGCAACAACCTCGCGGCCGGCGTCGCCGCGAAGGCCGAACCGGACGGCCACACGCTGGTGCTCAGCCCCGACACGGTGCTGACCGTGAACCCGCTGGTCTATGGCAGCCAGAACTTCGATGCGCGCGCCGACCTGGTGTCGGTGTCCGTGCTGAGCAGCTTCACGCAGATGCTGGTGTGCCACCCCTCGACGGGCGCGAAGACCGTGCCGGAGCTGGTCGCCAGGGCACGCAATGCGAACCTCACCTACGCCTCGGGCGGGCCGGGCGTGCCGGGGCACCTGGCGTCGGAGATGTTCCTGCAGGGCGCGGGCATCAGGATGCAGCACATTCCCTACCGCGGGCCGGCGCCGGCGACGCAGGCGGTGCTGGCCGCCGAGGTGAACTGCGGCTTCCTGGCCACGCCGACCGTGCTGCCGCACGTGAAGGCCGGCACGCTGCTAGCCCTGGCCGTGTCCTCGGCCGCGCCGTCGCCGCTGGCGCCCGACGTGCCCACGCTGGCCACCGCCCTCCGGCAGCCCGGGCTGGACGCGAGCTTCCGGCTGGTGCTGCAGGCGCCCAAGGACACGCCGGCGGCCGTGGTGCGCGAACTCGAGCGCGCTGCCGCGGAGATCATGAAGGACCCGGCCGTGCGCACCCGCCTGCAGGGTGCCGATCTGCTGGCCCAGGGCACGACCAGTGCGCAGGCGCGGGAGCTGATGCAAACCGAGATGGCCCGCTGGGAGCCGCTGGTGCGGCGCCTGGGTCTGAAGGCCGATTGATGCCGTCGCCATCGACCAGGAGGACCCCCATGCAACGCCGCCTCGTGGCCACGGCACTCGCCCTTTGCGCCGCCTGCGCGCCCGCGCTGGCGCAGGACGCCTGGCCCGCGCGGCCGGTCCGCTTCGTCGTCAACTTCCCGGCGGGCGGGCCGCTGGACCTGCTGGCCCGCGCCGTCGGGGACACGCTGCAGCGCGAACTGAAGCAGCCCTTCGTCGTGGAGAACAGGCCCGGCGCCGCCGGCAACATCGGCGCGGATGCCGTCGCCAAGGCTGCGGCGGACGGCCACACCGTGCTGTTCACCATCGACTCGACCTCCACCGTCAACCCGCACATCTACCAGGGCATGCCGTTCAAGCCGGCCGACCTGCAGCCGCTGGTGATCATGGGCTCCTCGGGACTGCTGGTGGGCGTGCATCCGTCCAATGGCTTCAAGACCCTGGCCGACCTCGTCGCCGCCGGGAAAACCAGGGGCGTCACCTTCAGCAGCGCCGGCAACGGCAGCCCGGGCCACCTGGCCGCGGAGATGGCCACGCAAGCGACGGGCATCAGGATCACGCACGTGCCCTACAAGGGCAATGCGCCGGCGGTGCAGGCCGTGCTGTCCGGCGAGGTGACCGGCGGCGTGCTCGCCACGCCCGGCATGCTGCCGCACGTGAAGGCCGGCAAGATGACGGCGCTGGCCGTCACCAGCAGCAGGCGCTCGACGCTGGCGCCCGAGGTGCCCACGGTGCGGGAAGCGGGCATGCCGCAGCTGGAGCAGGAGGTGCTGTACCTGGCGATGGTGCCGGCCGCCACGCCGGCGCCCGTCGCGCAGGCCATCCAGAACGCCATCGAGGGCGCCCTGGCGCGCCAGGAGATCCGGTCACGGCTGGGCAGCCTGGATATGCATCACGAAGGCACGGCCGGCACCGCCGCGGCCAGGCGGTTGGCGAACCTGTCCGAACGCTACGGCCAGGTGATCCGCGCCACCGGGATGAAGGTCGAATGAACGGGCGCCCCAACGTCGTCTTCATCGTCGCCGACGACCTCGGCTTCGCCGACCTGGGTTGCTATGGCGGGCGCGAGGCCGGGTTCAGCCGCGTGTCGCCGGTCCTGGACGGCCTGGCCGCCAAGGGCCTGCGGTTCACGCAGGGCTACGCCAATTCGCCGGTGTGCTCGCCCACCCGCTTCGCCCTGATGACGGCGCGCTACCAGTACCGGCTGCGCGGCGCGGCCGAGGAGCCCATCAACAGCCGCAGCCGCGGCAGCACCACCCTGGGCCTGCCGCCCGAGCATCCCACCGTGCCGTCGCTGCTCAAGGCGGCGGGCTACCGCACGGCCCTGATCGGCAAATGGCATCTGGGCTACCCGCCGGCCTTCGGTCCGCTGCGCTCGGGCTACGAGGAGTTCTTCGGGCCGATGTCGGGCGGCGTCGACTACTTCAGCCACTGCAGCTCCAACGGACAGCACGACCTGTGGCTGGGCGAGCAGGAGCGCGCCGAGGAGGGCTACCTCACCGACCTGCTGTCGCGCCGGGCCGTCGACTACGTCGCCCGCATGGCGCGGCAGGACGCGCCCTTCTTCCTCAGCCTGCACTACACCGCGCCGCACTGGCCCTGGGAGACGCGCGAGGACGCCGGCAAGGTGGCCGAGGTGAAGGACAACCTGTTCCACCTGCACGGCGGCAACGTCGAAACCTACCGCCGCATGATCCACCACATGGACGAGGGCATCGGCTGGGTGATGGACGCGCTGCGGCGGCACGGCCTGGAGCGCGACACCCTGGTCGTCTTCACCAGCGACAACGGCGGCGAGCGCTTCTCGGACAACTGGCCGCTGGTGGGCGGCAAGATGGACCTGACCGAGGGCGGCATCCGGGTGCCCTGGATCGCGCACTGGCCCGCCGTCATCGCGCCCGGCGGCGCCAGCGCCCAGCCCTGCATGACCATGGACTGGTCGGCCACGGTGCTGGATGCCGCCGGCGCGGCGGCCGACCCGGCCTACCCGCTGGACGGCGTCTCGCTGCTGCCGGTGCTGCGCGATGCCTCGCGCCGCTTCGCCCGCCCCATGCACTGGCGCATGAACCACCGCGGCCAGCGCGCCACCCGCGACGGCGACTGGAAGTACCTGCGGGTGGACGGGCACGACTACCTGTTCGACATCCCGGCCGACGAGCGCGAACGCGCCAACCTGGCCGGCCGCGACCCGCGGCGCCTGGCGCGCATGCGCGAGGCCTGGGAGGAATGGAACGCCGGCATGCCGGCCATCCCGCCCGACGCCACCGTCAGCCTGGGCTATGGCGCCAAGGACATGCCGCAGCGCTAGGGGCGCGGCGGCAATTGCGCGGGCTCATGCGGCGTTCGCGGCTGCCTGCTCGCGCGCGTATCGCGTCGGCGACCGGCCGACGTGCCGCGCGAAGGCGGTGCTGAACGTGCTGGCGGAGTTGTAGCCGACGCGCTCCGCGATCTCGGCGACGCCGCCCGCGTTGCGGCGCAGCAGGTCCTTCGCGAGTGCCATGCGCCAGGCAAGCAGGTACTCCATCGGCGCGACCCCCACCGTGCGGCCGAAGCGCTCGAAGAAGGTCGAGCGCGAGAGCGCGGCCTCGTTGGCGAGCTCGGCCACCGTCCAGTCGTACATCGGGCGTTCGTGCATCCCGCGGATCGCGGCCGCGAGACGGCCGTCGGCAAGCCCGCGCACGAGACCCGGCGACGCGTTCGTGCCTGCGGCGGATCGCAGCGCCTCGATGAGCAGCACCTCCAGCAGCCGCGCGAGCACGACCTCGCGCGCGGGCCGCTGCTCGCGCGACTCCTCGCGCACGAGTTGCACCAGCGTGGCCAGCCGCTGCTCGCCGCGGACATGCACGAGCTGCGGCAGCAGCGAGACCAGCAGGGACGCATCCGGTGAACCGAAGCTGCAGTGGCCCACCAGCATCCGCACGTCGATCGGGCCGTCCTGGGCGCCGACCCTGAATTCGCCGTTGCCCAGCGCGAGGGGCGCCGGCGTCTCGACGCCCGTCGGAGGCGGCTCGAGGCTGGAGACCGTGACGCCATAGGCCGCAGGAACCAGGATGAAGTCTCCCGGAAGGAGCTCGGTCGGCTCATGCCCATCGATCGCGATGCGGCAGCCGCCCTCGAGGACCACGCAATAGAAGGGCTGGCCGGCATCCGAGCGGCTGACGCGCCAGGGGCTGGCGCCGAAGACGAGCTTGGAGAACCGCGCGCTCGGCTGCAGCAGGGTGACCACCTCGGCCAGCGGATCGACCATGATCGGACTATTTCACATGAGAGTCGGACTCCCGATTGTAGTGAGTCCGGCCCGGACGACCTATCGTTTGGCCCCGACCAACCATCCCCCAAGGAGTCCTCATGAAAACCGTTCTGATCACCGGCTGCTCGTCCGGCTTTGGCCTCGAGATCGCCCGCCACTTCCTGGCGCGCGATTGGCAGGTCGTCGCCACCATGCGCACGCCGCGCAACGACGTGCTGCCGCCCTCCGAGCGCCTGCGCGTGCTCGCGCTCGACGTCACCGATCCGCAGAGCATCCGCAAGGCTGTGGAGGCCGCGGGGCCGATCGACGTGCTCGTCAACAACGCCGGCTTCGGCGTCGCGTCCCCGGCCGAACTCACCCCGCTGGCGACGGTGCGCGAGGTCTTCGAGACCAACACCTTCGGCACGATCGCACTGACGCAGGCGGTGCTGCCCCAGTTCCGTCTGCGCGGGGCCGGCGTCGTGGTCAACGTCACGTCGAGCGTGACGCTGAAGGCGCTGCCCTTGATCGCCTCGTACCGCGCGAGCAAGGCGGCGGTGAACGCGTTCACCGAGTCGATGGCGCTCGAGCTCGAACCGTTCGGCGTGCGCGCGCGGCTGGTGCTGCCCGGCCGCTCGCCCGAGACACGCTTCGGCGACAACGCGCGGCCCCGCATGCGCGGCCTCGACCACGAGGCCTATGCAGACCTGGTGAGGAAGGTCTTCGCAGAGTTGCAGGACACGTCAACCCCGACGACCCGGGCTCTGGACGTCGCCGAAGCGGTGTGGCGCGCGGCGACCGATCCGGCGGCCCCGATGCGCATCCCGGCCGGCGCCGATGCCGAGGCCTGGGCGATCGACGCTTCCTGAATTGCCAGAGACGGCACGCTCGGCATCGAAGTGAGGTGCGCCAGGCGGATCGCATCGCGCGCTCTGGCGTAAGCTCGGCCGATGCCCTCCAAGCTCTCCCGCTGGCTCCCCTTCCTCAACTGGCCGCGGCCCGACGCGGCCCTGCTGCGCGGCGAGGTCGCCGCCGCGCTGACGGTGGCCGTGGTGATGATCCCGCAATCGGTGGCCTATGCCGGCCTGGCGGGCATGCCGCTGGTCACGGGCCTGTACGCCACCTTCCTGCCGGCCCTGCTGGCCGTGCTGTTCAGCAGCTCCACCCGGCTGTCGGTCGGGCCCTCGGCGCTGAGCAGCGTGCTGGTGGGCGCCTCGCTGGTGGGCCTGGCCGAGCCGGGCAGCGCGCAATGGGTGGCACTGGCTGTGTGGCTGGCGCTGCTGGCAGGCATGCTGCAGCTGGCGGTGGGCGCCAGTGGCGCGGCCTGGGTGCTCAACCTGGTCAGCTCGCCGGTGCTGACGGGCTTCAGCCAGGCGGCGGCCTTCCTCATCATTGCCTCGCAGTTGCCCGCCCTGCTCGGCCTGCAAGGCCCGCTGTCCGGCCTGCTGGAGGCACCGCGCTTCGACCTGGAAGCCCTGGGCTACGGCCTGGGCGCGCTGGCGCTGTTCGAGCTCGGCAAGCGCCGGCTGCCGCGGCTGCCCATGGTGCTGCTGGTGCTGGCCGCCGCCGCCGCGCTGAGCGCGATCACCGGCTACGCGGCGCGCGGCGCGGTGGTGGGCGCCCTGCCGGTGGGCCTGCCCTCGCCCTACTGGCCCGGGCTGCCGGGGTGGGAGCGCTTCCTGGCCCTGGTGGCGCCGGCGCTGGTGATCGCGCTGGTCAGCTCGCTGGAGATGGCGGCCAGCGCCAAGATCGAGGCGCAGCGCGACGGCCGCCGCTGGGACGCCAACCAGGACCTGATCGGCCAGGGCGTGGGCAAGCTGGCCTCGGCATTCTCGGGCAGCTTTCCCACCAGCACCTCGTTCTCGCGCTCGGCCATCACGCTGTACGCCGGCGCCCGCACCGGCTGGGCCACGGTGGCCACCACGGCGCTGGTGCTGCTGGTGCTGCTGTTCCTCACGCCCGCCCTGTACCACGTGCCCTCGGCGGTGCTGGCCGCCGTGGTGGTGGCCGCGGTGCTGGGCCTGGTCAAGCCGCGCAGCCTGCTGGGGCTGTGGCGCATCCAGCCGATGGAGGCGGTGACCGCCGGCGTCACCTTCGCGGTCACCCTGCTGTCGGCGCCGCGCATCTACTGGGGCGTGCTGGCCGGGGTGGTGCTGGGCCTGGCGCATTTCCTGTACCACCGGCTGCACCCGCGCATCATCGAGGTCGGCCTGCACCCCGACGGCAGCCTGCGCGACCGGCACCTGTGGAAGCTCGCTCCGCTGGCCGACCGCATGTACGCGCTGCGCATGGACGACGAGCTGGATTTCGCCTCGGCCAGCGCCTTCGAGCGCGCCATCGTGGACCACCTGGCGGCCCACCCGGACGTGCAGCACGTGTGCCTGTTCGCCCAACCCATCAACCGCATCGACGCCACCGGCGTGGAGGTGTTCACCCAGCTGCGCAAGACGCTGGAGGCGCGCGGCATCACCCTGCACATCAGCGGCCTCAAGCTGCCGGTGGAACAGGTGCTGCGGCGCGCCGGCGCGCTGCACGACAGCCCGCTGCTGCGCATGTACCGCACCGACGTGGAGGCGCTGCTGGCGTTCGGCCGGCTCAGCCCCTGAGGACGCAGGCTCAGGCGCCGGTGCGGCCCAGCTGGCTGGCGACGGCCACCACCAGCTCGTCGGCCTCCACCGGCTTGGCCAGGTGCAGCTGGAAGCCGGCCAGCAGCGCGCGCCGGCGGTCCTCGGCCCGGGCGAAGGCGGTGAGCGCGATGGCCGGCACGCGCGGCGCGTCGCCTTCGAGCTTGCGCACCTGGCTGATCAGCGCATAGCCGTCCTCGGCCGGCATGCCGATGTCGCAGACCAGGATGTCCGGGCTGGACTCGGCGAACAGCGCCAGCGCCTCGCGGGCCGACGCGGCCACCTGGACCTGGGCGCCGCAGTCCTCCAGCACCTTGCGCAGCAGGTCGCGGGCATCCGGCTCGTCGTCGACGGCCAGCACGCGCACACCCGCCAGCGAGACGCAGCCGACCCCGGCTTCCGCGGACGACGGCTCGGGCGCCACGCGGCGGCGCTCGGCCACCGGCGCCAGCGGCAGGCGGACCACGAAGGATGCGCCCTGCCCGGGACCGGGGCTGTCGCCGTGCACGGTGCCGCCATGCAGCTCCACCAGGTGCTTGACGATGGACAGGCCCAGGCCCAGCCCGCCATGCCGGCGCGTGGTCGAGCCGTCGGCCTGGCGCAGCCGGTCGAACATGTGGGGCAGGAAGTCGGGGGAGATGCCCTCGCCGGTGTCGGTGATGGTGACCTGCGCCATCTCGCCCACCCGCTCGAGGGCCACCCGCACCCGGCCGCCCGAGGGCGTGAACTTGACCGCGTTGACCAGGATGTTCCAGAACACCTGCTGCAGCCGGGTGGCGTCGCCCAGCACCGGCCCGGCGCCGGTGTCCAGCCGGCGCTCCAGGCGCACGCCCTTGGACTGGGCCGTGGGCGCCACCGCCTCCAGCGCGGCCTCGACCACCGGCAGCAGCTCCACCGGCATGGTCTCCAGCCGCAGCTTGCCGGAGATGATGCTGGAGACGTCCAGCAGGTCCTCGATGAGGCGGGCCTGGGTCTTGACGTTGCGCTCGATCACCCGCGCGCCCTGCGCCACGGTCTCGGCGTTCTCGGGCGCACGCTGCAGCACCTGGGTCCAGCCCAGGATGGCGTTGAGCGGCGTGCGCAGCTCGTGCGACAGCGTGGCCAGGAACTCGTCCTTCAGGCGGTCGGCGCGCTCGGCGCGCTCGCGGGCCTCGCGCTCGCTCGCCAGCGCGGCCTGCAGCGCCGCCTGCTGCTCGCGCACCACGCGCCGCGCATTCACCACCGCCAGCCCGGTGCGCACCGCGGCGGGCAGCATGACGTAATGGTTGGCCTTCTTCAGGATGTAGTCGTGCGCGCCCTCGCGCATGGCCGCGGCGCACACCTCCTCGGTGCCGGTGTTGGTGAACATCACCACCGGCACCTCGGGATAGCTGCGGCGTATCGCCTTGAGCACCTGCAGGCCGTCGGACCACTTGAGCTGGTAGTCGGTGACCACCGCGTCGAACCCGCCCTGCGCGAACGCCTGGTGGAAGCCCGATTCCGTGCCCACTTCCAGGTAGCGCGCCTCCGGGAACTCGGCGCGCAGCGCCCGCACCGCCAGGGCTCGGTCGTCCGGGTTGTCGTCCAGTACAAGAATGAGCGCCGGCGAGATCATGGTGCTTCCTGTCGTGGAGGATATTCGTTCAAGCCCAGCCAGTACAGGTCCAGCGTCTTGACCATGTCCAGCAGCCGGTCGAACTCGACCGGCTTGACCAGGAAGGAATTGACGCCCAGGGCGTAGGCGCGCTCCAGGTCGCGGCTTTCGCTGGAACTGGTGAGCACCACCACCACCAGCCCGCTGAACGCCGGACGCCCGCGGATCCAGGCCAGCACCTCCAGGCCGGAGCGGCAGGGCAGCTTGAGGTCCAGCAGGACCAGGCGCGGCAAGGGGTGCAGCG
The DNA here is from genome assembly GCF_000215705.1 of Ramlibacter tataouinensis TTB310. Taxonomy (NCBI): domain Bacteria; kingdom Pseudomonadati; phylum Pseudomonadota; class Betaproteobacteria; order Burkholderiales; family Comamonadaceae; genus Ramlibacter; species Ramlibacter tataouinensis. Next base: position 3,308,788 of record NC_015677.1, read on the forward strand.
AGCGGTCGGCGTACGGGCCCTCGCCGGCCAGGTAGGCCACCGCGGCGTCGCCGTCGCCCACCACCGACAGCGGCGTGGTGATGCCGCTGCGGCGGAAGGCGCGGCGGATCAGCAGCACGTCGTCCGGATTGTCCTCGACCAGCAGGATGGCGGGCGCGCCGGTCATGCCGCGCCCCCCGGCGCCGCGGTCAGCTCGAACCAGAAGCGGCTGCCACCGCCCGGCGCCGACAGCACGCCGCAGCGGCCGCCCATGCGCTCGCAGCCCTTGCGCACGATGGCCAGGCCGACGCCGGTGCCCGGGTAGGACTCCTGGCCGTGCAGGCGCTCGAACACGTGGAAGATGCGCTCCTGGTGCTCGGGCCTGACGCCGATGCCCTGGTCCTCCACCCAGGTGCGCACGCCGTCGCCCAGCCGCTCGGCGCGGATGCGCACCCGCGGCACGGCGCCGGGCGCCACGAACTTGACGGCATTGCCCACCAGGTTGGCCAGCACCTGCATCAGCACGGCGGGGTGGGCCATCACGGCCCGCAGCGGCTCCTGCACCGACACCACGGCGTGGCGCCGCTCGATCTCGGACGCCAGCTGGCCCAGCGCCTCGGCCACGGCGGTGGACAGGTGGACTGGCCGCAGCCGCAGCTCCTCGCGCGCCAGCCGGCCGTAGTCCAGCAGGTCCTGGATCAGGCCCTCCATGCGCCGCGCGGCGGCGATGATGCGGTCCAGGTAGTCGCGGCCCTCGGGGTCCAGCCGCTCGCCGTAATCCTCGTGCACGGCCTGGGCGAAGCCCTGCAGCCCGCGCAGCGGCGCCCGCAGGTCGTGCGAGACGGTGTAGCTGAAGGCCTCCAGCTCCTGGTTGGCCTCGGACAGCTGGCGCGTGCGCTCGGCCACCCGCTGCTCCAGCTGGGTGTTCAGCCGCTGCACCTCGCGCTGCGCGGCCTTGAGCTCGGTCACCTCGGCGGACACGCCGCACACGGCATAGAGGGTGCCGTCGGCCTCGCGCAGCGGGAACTTGCTGGTCAGGTAGGTGCGGCTGCGCCCGGCGATCACCACCACCTCCTCGGTGACCACGGTCTCGCCGGATTCGAGCACCTGCCGGTCGATCTCGCGCAGGCGCTGCGCCACCACGGGGCCGAAGACATGCACGTCGTCGGTGCCCTCGGCCTCCTCGGGGGTCAGGTGCACCAGCGAACGCCAGGCCCGGTTGGTCAGGAAGTAGCGGCCCTGCAGGTCCTTGGCATAGACCAGCGCGTTGGCGCCCTCGATGATGGCCTGGGTCAGCGCCTGGCTGCGGCGCAGCGCGTCCTCCGCCTCCTTGCGCTCGGTGATCTCGTAGCGGATGGAGACGTAGCGCTCGGGCAGGCCGTGGGCATCCAGCAGCGGCACGATGGTGGTGTCCATCCAGTAGAGGCTGCCGTCCTTGCGGCGGTTGTGGATCTCGCCATGCCAGGTGCGGCCTTCGGCGATGGTGGCGTACAGGTCGTCGAAGAAGCGTCCGGGGTGGGCGCCGCTGTTGACCAGGCGGTGGTTGCGGCCCAGCAGTTCGTCCCGGCCGTAACCCGACACCTCGCAGAACTTGTCGTTGACGTAGGTGATGGTGCCCTGGGCATCGGTTACCGCGACCACGGCGGCCTGGTCCAGCGCGTACTTCTGGAAGGCGAGCTCGCGGTTGCTCTGTTCGGCGGCGACCAGGCTGCTTCGCAGCGAGCGCTCACTGGCGCGCACCTTCCGGCCGGCGCGGCGCGCCGTGACGAAGGCCGTGGCCAGCAAGGCCAGCACCAGCCCGGTGGTGAGCACCGCGAAGGTGGCGCTGCGCCGGCTGGCGGCCTTCACCTCGGCCATGCGCAGCGCCAGCAGCCGCTGCTCCTCGGCCTTCATCAGGGCCAGTTCGGCGCGGGCCGCGTCCATCACCTGCTTGCCGCGGCCGGAGTTCACCACCTGCAGCGCCCCGTCGATGTCGCCCGACCGGCGCCGCCGCACCGCTTCCTGGCTCACCGCGACCCGCCGCGCGGCTAGCGTGCGCAGCGTGGCGACGCGTTCCTGCTGCAGCAGGTTGTCCGCGGTGAGCGCCTGCGCGCTGGCTATGCGCGCCTCCAGCTGCGCGCTCGCCTCCAGGTAAGGCTGCAGGTAGGGCTCCTGCCCGGTCAGCAGGTAGCCGCGCTGGCCGGTCTCCACGTCCTTGAGCACCGACAGCACCTCTTCCAGCGCGGCCTGCACCTGGTGGGTGTGCGCCACCCGGGCGGTCGCCCGCGCCACGCCTTGCGTGTTCCAGTAGGCGCCGGCGCCGGTGGCCAGCACCGCCGCCGCAGCAAGTACCAGGGACAGCCCGAGGGGCGAGCGAAGGCCAGCCATTCCAATCAGTGGTTGATGTGTGACGTGCCGCGGATGGCGCGGCAGTGGGACCAGTATGAAGCCGTTCCAGCCCAGCAGTGTAGGACGGCTTCCCTGGGGCAGGTGCGGTGTCCGCCGCGCCGGCAGGGGGCCCTCAGGCCGTCAGGATCCAGCCTTCCAGCGGGTCCAGCGCCTCGGGCAGCCCCCAGCGCGGCGCGCCCTGCCGCTGCGCCCAGGCCGCCTGCACCAGGCACAGCACGGCGTCGAGCCGGTCGCCGCTGCCGTCCGCCGCCAGCGCGTCGCGCTGGGCGTTGCTCAGCTTGAGCCTCAGGCCCAGGCGCGTCTGGCCGTTCTCCAGCGCGGTGACCAGGTCCTTGCGGGCGATCAGCCGCTCGGGCGTGTGCTTGGCCTTGTCGTCGTTCTTGTAGCTGCGCCGGCCGATCAGCTCGCGCGCCAGCAGCCCGGGGTAGGCCTCCAGCGCGACGCGGCGCGGGTCGCCTTCGTGCAGCCCCGGGAAGTGCACGCCGGCGCGCAGCAGCGGCGGCACCGCCGCGTGCAGCATGTAGGCCACCGGTGGATTGACCCACTTCATCGACGGGCTGGAGCCGGCACGCTTGTCGAAGGCGCGGTGCGCGAACTTGGCGCCGGCCGGCCGCACAGCGCAGAACGCGGCGAAGGTGTCGCGGATCTCGCTTCGGGACAGGCGCGCGTAGTGCTCGATGCAGGCGCGCCACTCGCGCGGCCATCCCAGGTGCTCGACCAGCTCGCGCGGCAGGCCGAAGGGGACGTCGAAGCCGCCGAGCCAGTGCCCCGGCGCGGCGGCCCAGCCGGCAAAGGCCTCCAGGGTGTCCAGCGTCTCGATGCGCTCGAGCAGCACGCGGCCCGGGTCCTGGCGGCCCCAGGCCAGCACGATGGGCTTGCGCCGGCTGGGGCTGCTGGAGAAGTCGCAGCCGACCAGCGGCAGCGGAGCGTCCGCGGCCACCGCGTTCATCCCAGCGCCAGCGCCATCACGCCGGTGGCGATGAAGGCCGCTCCCAGCAGGCGCGGCAGCCGGTCGCCCTCGCCCAGCAGCTGGCCGCCGAGCAGGGCGGCGAACAGCATGGAGATCTCGCGCGCCGGCGCCACGTGCGACAGCGGTGCCACCTGCATCGCGTACAGCACCAGCACGTACGACACCGGGCTGACGATGCCGACGAACAGCGCGTAGCGCCGCTGGGCGCGCCACAGGCGGGCGGCCGCGGGCAGGTCGCGCAGCACGGCCGGCGCCAGCACCGCCAGGCGCAGCAGGTTGCCCATGTAGTCGACCAGGATGGGCGACATCAGCAGGAACTTGACGGCGTAGCCGTCGACCACCGTGTAGCCCGCGATGAAGGCGCCGCTGGCCACGCCGTAGGCGATGCCCTTGCGCACCCGTTCGCGCTGCTGCCCGTCGTGCGCGCGGCGCCACAGGCCGGGGCCGCCGGCGATCAGGAACACGCCGACCACCACGCCGGCGATGCCGACAGCGCCCAGCGCCGACAGCTGCTCGCCCAGCAGCAGCACCGCCGCCAGCGACGACAGCAGCGGCCCCGAGCCGCGGGCCAGCGGGTACACGACGGTGAGGTCGGCCTGGCGGTAGCCCCGCAGCAGGATCAGGTAGTAGGCGGTGTGCAGCAGCGCGCTGATGGCGATGAAGCCCCATTCGGTCCAGCCCCAGCCCGGCACCTGCCGCACGCCCAGCCACAGGCCCAGCGGGGCCCAGAACACCATCAGGACAACGGCGGTGAAAGCCGCGAAGCGCCCGTCGCCGCCGGCCTTCTTGGCCGCGATGTTCCAGCTGGCGTGGATCAGGCCGGCCAGGACGACCAGGGCGAAGGCGCCGGCCGGCACGTCAGGCGCGCCGGCCTCTCATGCGCGGCCGCAGATGGCGGCGGTGGCCATCAGGTCCTCCAGCAGCGCCAGCGACACCTTGCCGGAGACGGCGTAGGGGTCGAGCTCGGGCTTCTCGGAGTACTTCAGCAGGAGGGAGTGGTTCAGCTTGTTCAGGTTGACCTGACCCATGGTCCAGCCGCCGAAGCGGCGCTCGAAGATCTCTTCGTAGTGCAGCAGCGCCACGTCCTTGTGGCGCGCATCCTTCTGGATGTGGCCGAACAGCTCGGACACCTGCATGCGGCCGCCCTCGATGGCCTGCAGGAAGATGCCGCCGCCGTAGCACAGGATGCCGGTGATGCCGCTGACGGGATTGTGCTGGCGCGACTGCGCCAGGATGGACTCGATCGCCTCGGGGCTGGGGTCGACGGAGCGGCTGGCGTAGAGGAGGCGGACCAACATGGCGTGCGTGCTCAGTTCTTCGGGATCAGGGCCAGGAATTCGCGGCGCAGCGCGGAGTCCTTGAGGAACACGCCGCGCATGACGGAGTTGATCATCTTGCTGTCCATGTCCTTCACGCCGCGCCAGGCCATGCAGTAGTGGGTGGCCTCCATCACGATGGCCAGGCCGTCGGGCTGCGTCTTCTCCATGATCAGGTCGGCCAGCTGCACCACGGCTTCTTCCTGGATCTGCGGGCGGCCCATCACCCACTCGGCCAGGCGCGCGTACTTGGACAGGCCGATCACGTTGGTGTGCTCGTTGGGCATGACGCCGATCCAGACCTTGCCGATCACCGGGCAGAAGTGGTGGCTGCAGGCCGAGCGCACGGTGATCGGGCCCACGATCATCAGCTCGTTGAGGTGCTCGGCGTTGGGGAACTCGGTGATGCTGGGCGGCTTGACGTAGCGGCCCTTGAACACCTCGTTGAGGTACATCTTGGCCACGCGGCGCGCCGTGTCGCCGGTGTTGTGGTCGCTCTGGGTGTCGATCACCAGGCTGTCGAGCACGCCCTGCATCTTGGTCTCAACCTCGTCCAGCAGCGCCTCGAGCTCGCCGGGCTGCACGAAGTCGGCGATGTTGTCGTTGGCGTGGAAGCGCTTGCGGGCGGCGCGGATGCGCTCGCGGATCTTCACCGACACGGGCGTGCCAGCGTCGGCGTCGGCGGCGGTCATGGGCGGGTCGGCTTTCATGAGCATGCCGCATGCTAACACCGGGCGTTCCCCTGCCGTGTCATGAAGGTTTTTGGCCTCGGGCCGGCACCAATACTTGTCCCGCAGCTACAGATTCAGGAGCGATTCCAGGTCCTGCAGCGTGTTGGCCTCGTGCAGCGGCTTGTCGTGGCGGATGCGCAGCATGCGGGGAAAGCGCACCGCGATGCCGCTCTTGTGGCGCGGGCTGCGGTTGATGCCCTCGAAGCCCAGCTCGAACACCAGGGTGGGCCGGACGCTGCGCACCGGGCCGAACTTCTCGAGCGTGGTGCGGCGGATGACGGCGTCGACCTGGCGGAACTCCTCGTCGGTCAGCCCCGAGTAGGCCTTGGCGAAGGCGACCAGTTTCAGGGCCCCCACGCTCCCCGCTTCGCGTGGTTCGCTGCCCCCCGGGGGGGCCTTCGCGCCTTGGGGCGGCCCGGCGGCGCTCATCGCGGCAATCGCCGCATCGGCCTCGGCCTGGCCCTCGGGCTCGCGGCTCCACACGGCGAAGGTGTAGTCGGTGTAGACCGAGGCGCGCCGCCCGTGGCCGGCCTGCGCGTACACCAGCACGCAGTCGATGGTCATGGGATCGATCTTCCACTTCCACCACAGGCCGTCGGCCTTGGTTCGGCCGGTGCCGTAGGCGGCGTCCAGGCGCTTGAGCATGAAGCCCTCCACGCCGCGCTCGCGCGACTGGCGGCGGCGCTCGGCGTATTCCAGCCAGGAGGACGCGTGCTCGATCGGCGACAGCTTGAACGGGGTGCCGTCCAGCAGGGCCTCCAGCCGCGCGCGGCGCTCGCGCTGCGGCACGGCGCGGATGTCCTGGCCACCCTGCTCCAGCAGGTCGTAGGCCATGAAGGTGACCGGCGCCTCCTGCAGCACCTTCTTGGTCAGGGTCTTGCGGCCGATGCGCTGCTGCAGCAGCGAGAACGGCGCCGGCCGGCCGATCACCGTGCCGGGCGGCTCCACCGGCTCGTCCTTCCACACCATGATCTCGCCATCGAGCACCGTGCCGTCGGGCAGCGGCTGGGCCATCGCCACGATCTCGGGGAAGCGGTCCGTCACCAGCTCCTCGCCGCGCGACCAGAGCCACACGGCGCCGCCGCGCTTGACGATCTGGCCGCGGATGCCGTCGTACTTCCACTCCACCTGCCAGTCGGCCACCGGCCCGAGCTTGGCCTGGAACACCTCGGCCGGCGCGTCCAGCTGGTGCGCCAGGAAGAAGGGGTAGGGCTGGCCCTCGTCGCGCAGCTGCGCCGCGCCCTCCTCGGCCTGGGCGATCAGCGCCAGCAGCCGTTCGGCCGAGGGCTGGGCCCGGCCGTCGGTGTAGCCCATCATGCGCTGGGCCACCTGCTTGGCGTCCACGCCGCCATGGGCCGCCAGCGCCCGCTGCACCAGCAGCTTGCTCACGCCCACGCGGAAGCCGCCGCCCACCAGCTTGGTCAGCAGGAAGCGTCCCTGCGTGTCGAGCTCGGCCCAGTAGCCGCGCACGCGCTGGGCGATCTCCTGCGGCGGCAGGCCGCGCAGGGGCAGCAGCCGCTGCTCCACCCAGTCGGCCAGGCCCAGGTCCGAGGTTTCGCCGCCGCGCGGCAGCACATGGGCGATGGTCTCGGCCAGGTCGCCCACGGCCTGGTAGCACTCGTCGAACAGCCAGGGGGCTATGCGTGCCTCCTGGCAGGCCAGCTCGGCCAGCACGGCCATGGGCGCGACCTGGCGCGGCTTGCCGCCCGCCAGGAAGTACACGGCCCAGGCCGCGTCGCGCGGCGCCGCCTGCGCGAAGTAGCGCTGCAGGGCCTCGACCTTGGCGTTGGTCGAGGTGGTGGCGTCCAGCTCGGCGAACAGGCGCGAGAACAGCTTCATAGAAAAAAACCGCGTCCCAGCATCAGCGCGAACAGCACCAGCACGCCGGCAAAGGCCGGCCAGCCGAGCAGGAACCAGATGCGGAACTGCCGGTGGAAACGCGCGTCCAGCGCCTGCACCGAGGGCGCGGCCCGCGCGCCGTCGCGCAGCTGGATCTGCAGCCACACCACCGGCAGCCAGCACAGGCCCACGAACACGTAGGTGGCGGCCACCCAGGCGATCCAGGGGCTGCGCCAGCTGCCGCCCGCCAGGTGCCACAGCAGCGCACCGGTGACCGGCTGGATCGCCGCCCAGACCGCTGTGAAGACGGTGTCGGCCACCACCGTGAGCGTCAGCACGCCGCGCAGCAGGCCGATGTCCTGGTGGCGCAGCGCCATGCGATAACCGAACCAGGCAAAGAAGGCGATGCCCAGGCCGGTGCCGAACAGGATGGCCGAGCCGATCAGGTGCAGGTACTTGAGGGCCAGGTAGGTCATGCACCCTCCCCCGCCGGCTCGGTGTCGGCCTCGATCCGGTCGTCGCCGTACTCGGTCTGGAACGCCTGCGCCTGCAGGCCCTGCTCGGCCAGGTAGCGCACCATCACCGGCACGCTGCCATGGGTGACGATGACGCGCTGCGCACCGGTGGCGCCGATCGCGTCCAGCAGGCCCGGCCAGTCGGCATGGTCGGACAGCACGAAGCCGCGGTCGTAGCCGCCGCGCCGGCGCGCGCCGCGCAGCTGCATCCAGCCGCTGGCGAAGGCGGTGCTGCATTCCCCGAAGCGGCGCAGCCAGGTGCTGGCCGTCGCGCTGGGCGGGCACAGCACCAGGCAGCGCCGCAGCTCGGCCTTGTCGGCCACCTCGCTGACCAGGCGCGTGGGCGGCAGCTCCACCCCGGCGGCCCGGTAGGCGCGGTTGAGCGGTTCCACCGCGCCGTGCACGATGATCGAACCGATGGACGGGTCCACGCCGCTGAGGATGCGCTGCGCCTTGCCGAAGCTGTAGCAGGCCAGCACGCTGGCGCGGCCCACCGCTGCATTGGCCGCCCACCAGGCGTTGACGTCGGCGAAGAGCTCCTCGTCCGGGCACCAGCGGTAGATCGGCAGGCCGAAGGTCGATTCGGTGATGAAGACGTCGCAGCGCACCGGCTCGAACGGCGCGCAGGTGCGGTCGGGCGCCACCTTGTAGTCGCCGCTGGCCACCCAGACCCGGCCGCCGTGCTCCAGCCGCACCTGGGCCGATCCCAGCACGTGGCCGGCCGGGTGCAGCGACACCGTGACGCCGTGGTGCGTGATGCGCTCGCCGTACGGCAGGGTCATCAGGTCGATCTCGCCCAGCCGCGCGCGCAGCACGCCCTCGGCCGGCGCCGCTGCCAGGTAGCGGCCGTGGCCGACGCGCGCATGGTCGGCATGGGCGTGCGTGACGACGGCGCGCGGCACCGGCCGCCAGGGGTCGATGTAGAAGTCGCCCGGCGGGCAGTACAGCCCCTCGGGCCTTTGCACCACCAGGTCCTGCGCGGCCGCCGTCACAGGTACCTCTTGCCCTGCACCGCCAGCGCCAGCCGCATGACGCCCAGCGCCAAGCCTTCCAGCACGCGCTGGCGCAGCGGCCGGGTGCCGTACTGCGCCGGGTCCATGGCCGCCGCCGGGTCGCCGATGGCCTGCAGCAGGCGCTGGCGCAGCTGCAGCGCGAACGGCGCGTCCTCCACCACCACGTTGGCCTCGCGCGCCAGCAGCAGGCTCAGCGGGTCGAGGTTGGACGAGCCCACGGTGGCCCAGCGGGCGTCGATCACCGCCACCTTGGCATGCAGGAAGCTGGGCGAGTACTCGTGGATGGCCACGCCGGCCTGCAGCAGCGCGCCGTAGATGGGCCGCGCGGCGTAGTACTGCATGAAGTACTCGTAGCGCCCCTGCAGCAGCAGCTTGACCTGCACGCCACGCCGCGCCGCGCTGGCCAACGCCTCGCGCAGCTTGCGGCCGGGCACGAAGTAGGCATTGGCGATGATGATCTCGCTCTGGGCCCGGCCGATGGCGCGGCGGTAGGCGCGCTCGATGCGCGCGCGGTAGCGCAGGTTGTCGCGCAGCAGCAGCGCGGCGCGGGCGCGCTGCTCGGCCGCCGGCGCAGGGTCCTGCGGCCAAGGCGGCACGGCCGTGGGCCGCGGCGGGAACAGCGCGCCGGACAGGGCCTGCCCGCGCAGGCTGTGCCGCGCGCGCAGGCGCTGCCACAGCTGCTGCGTGGCGGCGTGCACCTCGGCCACCAGCGGGCCCGTGACCTGCACCGCGAAGTCGAAGCGCGGGGCCTCCAGCGTGCCGTGGTTGGGGTCGTGCAGGTCGTCCAGGATGTTGATGCCGCCGCAGAAGGCCATCGTGCCGTCCACCACGCACAGCTTGCGGTGCAGGCGGCGCCAGCTGCCGGGCCACAGCACGCCCAGGCTGCCGACCGGGGCGTAGACCTGCCAGGCCACGCCGGCCTGCTCGAAGCGGTGCGCCCAGTCGGGCGGCACCCCGGGCGTGCCGAAGCCGTCCACCACCACCTGCACCGCGACGCCGCGCCGCGCCGCCCGCTCCAGCGCGTAGGCCACCTCGCTGCTGGCGCCGGTGAAGTCGAAGATGTAGGTTTCCAGCCGCACCTCGCGCTTCGCCTGCTCGATCGCGGCGATCAGCGCGGGGAACAGCTCGCGGCTGCCCTCCAGCAGGCGCAGCCCGTGGCCGCCGCGCAGGGGTGGCAGGCGCAGCGGCATGCTAGGCGCGGAACTCCGCGATCAGCGGCAGGTGGTCGGACATCTGGCCCCAGATGCGGCCGCGCGGGGCCTCCAGCCCGACCGGCTTGAGGCCGCGGGCGTACACGTAGTCGAGCTGGGTGAGCGGCAGGCGCGAGGGGTAGGTGCGCACGCGCTCGGCCACGAAGTCGGCCAGGCCCAGCGCGGCCATGGGCTCGCGCAGCTTGCCGCCCCAGTCGTTGAAGTCGCCGGCCACCAACAGCGGCGCCTTGCGCGGGATCTCGCGCTCGATGAAGCGGCCCAGCTGCTCGACCTGCCGCAGCCGGCTGGCCGCGATCAGGCCCAGGTGCACCACGATCACGTGCACGGTGCGCCGCTCCACCTGCACGCACACGTGCAGCAGCCCGCGCTGCTCGAAGCGGTGGTCCGACATGTCCTCATGGCCCTGGGACACCACCGGCCAGCGCGACAGCAGCGCATTGCCGTGCTCGCCGAAGCGCGTGGTGGCGTTGGTCTGGTAGACGGCCTGGTAGCCCATCGGGCACAGGAACTCGGCCTGCGGCAGCTCGGGCCAGCGGGTGAAGTAGCGCTCCTCGCGCCGGTGCAGCTTGCGCACCTCCTGCAGGCAGACGATGTCGGCGTCCAGCTGCTCGACGGCATGGCCGATGTTGTGGATTTCCAGCCGCCGCGCCGGGCCGAAGCCCTGGACGCCTTTGTGGATGTTGTAGGTCGCGACCCGGAGGATCATCGTTCAGCGCTGCGCCCGGCCATCGGCAAATTGTGGCAGCAGAAGGATGGCTTCGGCGTTGGAGGGTGAGAAGCAGGCATCGGCAGCCTCCCGCCAGGGCAGCCAGCGCCAGGCCGTGTGCTCGCACGGGCTCAGCAGCACCGGCGTGGCGGGCGGCACGCGCAGGCCGAACACGTGCTCGGTGTTGCGCGTCACGCCCGGTGCGTAGCGGTGCAGCCAGCGCGGGTAGATGTCGTACACGTTGGCCAGGCCCCAGTCGCGCAGCCCGGCATGCAGGGGCGTGCCGGGGCGGCAGTCGATGCCGGTTTCCTCCAGCACCTCGCGCGCCGCCGTGTCGGCCAGCTCTTCCTCAAAGCTGTCCTTGCTGCCGGTCACCGACTGCCAGAACCCGGGCGCATCGGCCCGGTTGATGAGCAGCACCTCGAGCTCGGCGGTATGGACCACCACCAGCACGGACTCGGGGATCTTGAATGGCTTGGCGGCCATCACACGCCGCTGATGACGGCGTCGAGGGCATCACGCAGCGCGTCTGCCTGCGCCGTGACATTCGCAACCGGCTTCTTGAGCAGCCGTGCAGGCCACGGCGCGCACTGATGCGACGCCAGGAAGAACCGTTCGCCTTCGACCTCCACCGTGAGCGCGAGCCTGCGCGGCACGTTCGCCGGCGGCGTGGCTGACAACCGTTGCAAGGGCATGACCAGCCGCGTCGGTAGATGATCGAGCTGATCGCTTTGGATGACGACGAAATAAGGGAAGCCCTGGGCCTGAGCGACGCTTGGATTGCGAAAAACGTCGAACTGGGCCATCACCACCGACTACCAGGGCCGGAACTCTTCACCGAACACGCCGTAGGTATCGAAGTGGCGGTTCTGTTCGGCAATCCAGTCCTTGTAGGTCTCGTTGAATTCCTTTTGACGCTGTGCCATCGACTTGTTGCCCGCCGCCGCCTTGAGTGCCTGGAACTCTTCGTACGACACGATGACCGAGTCCGGCCGGCCGTCTTTCTCGACGATCACCGGCTCCACTTTGGCTTGGCTGCACAGATAGCCGAACCGGTTCTTTGCTTCAGTCGCCGTGACTTGCATGGGAACTCCTCGAGTTAGTGGCCATTTTAGCCATCGATCCTCAGGATGGAACGAGCGGTTCGGGCGTCTCTCAAGCCGCCTGCGGATTCCTCAGCCGGATGTGCAGCTCGCGCAGCTGCTTCTCGTCCACCGGGCCGGGCGCGCCGGTCAGCAGGTCCTGGGCGCGCTGGGTCTTGGGGAAGGCGATCACGTCGCGCAGGCTTTCGGCGCCGGTCATCAGCATGACGAAGCGGTCCAGGCCGATGGCGATGCCGCCGTGCGGCGGGGCGCCGTACTGCAGCGCGTCCAGCAGGAAGCCGAACTTGAGCTTGGCCTCCTCGGCGTCGATCTTGAGCGCGCGGAACACCTTGCTCTGCACGTCCTCGCGGTGGATACGCACCGAGCCGCCGCCCAGTTCGATGCCGTTGAGCACGGCGTCGTAGGCCTTGGCGACGCAGCGGCCCGGATCGGTCTCCAGCCAGTCCTCGTGGCCGTCCTTGGGCGAGGTGAAGGGGTGGTGCACCGCGTTCCAGCGCTGCGCATCGTCGTCGTACTCGAACATCGGGAAGTCGACCACCCACAGCGGCTTCCACTGGCCCTCGACCAGCCCGCGCGCCTTGCCGAACTCGCTGTGGCCGACCTTGACGCGCAGCGCCCCGATGGCGTCGTTGACCACCTTGGCCTTGTCGGCGCCGAAGAACAGCAGGTCGCCCTGGATGGCGCCGGTGCGCTCCAGGATGGCGGCGACCGCCGCGTCGTGCAGGTTCTTGACGATGGGCGACTGAAGCCCGTCCCTGCCCATGGCGGGATCGTTCACCTTGATCCAGGCCAGGCCCTTGGCGCCGTAGATCTTGACGAACTCGGTGTGCGCGTCGATCTCGCCGCGGCTCATGTCGGCGCCGCCGGGAATGCGCAGCGCCACCACGCGCCCGTCCGGCTGGTTGGCCGGCCCCGAGAACACCTTGAAGTCCACGTCCTTCATCACGTCGGTGAGCTCGGTGAACGCCAGCTTGACGCGCAGGTCCGGCTTGTCCGAGCCGTACAGGCGCATCGCCTCGGCGTGCTTCATCACCGGGAAGGCCGGCAGCTCCACGCCGATGGCGTGGTCGAAGGTGCTGCGGATCATGCCCTCGAACATGGTGCGGATCTCCTCCTCGGTCATGAAGGAGGTCTCGATGTCGATCTGGGTGAACTCGGGCTGGCGGTCGGCGCGCAGGTCCTCGTCGCGGAAGCACTTGGTGATCTGGTAGTAGCGGTCGAAGCCGGCCACCATCAGCAGCTGCTTGAACAGCTGGGGCGACTGCGGCAGCGCGAAGAACATGCCGTCGTGCACGCGGGAGGGCACCAGGTAGTCGCGCGCGCCCTCGGGCGTGCTCTTGGTGAGCATGGGCGTCTCGATGTCGATGAAGCCGTTGGCGTCGAGGAACTTGCGCACCTCCATCGTCACCTTGTAGCGCAGCATCAGGTTGTTCTGCATGTACGGGCGGCGCAGGTCCAGCACGCGGTGCATCAGGCGCGTGGTCTCGGACAGGTTCTCGTCGTCCAGCTGGAACGGCGGGGTCACCGAGGGGTTGAGCACGGTCAGCTCGTGGCACAGCACCTCGATCTTGCCGCTCTTGAGGTTGTCGTTGGTGGTGCCCGCCGGGCGCGCGCGCACCAGGCCCTTGACCTGGATGCAGAACTCGTTGCGCAGGCCCTCGGCCGCCTTGAACATCTCCGGGCGGTCGGGGTCGCACACCACCTGCACGTAGCCCTCGCGGTCGCGCAGGTCCACGAAGATCACCCCGCCGTGGTCGCGCCGGCGGTTCACCCAGCCGCACAGGCTCACGGTCTGGCCCAGCAGGTCCTCGGTCACGAGGCCGCAATAGGTGGTGCGCATCTTTTGAGGGGACATGGCAGTTTCCGAGGGGAGCGCCCGCCGGGGCGGCGGGCGCGGATTACTTGAGGAGGTTGTTGACGGGCCCGCCCGGGACGACCACGCCCATGGAGATCACGTAGCGCAGGGCCTCGTCCACGGTCATGCGCAGCTCGATGCAGTCGGTCCTGCGCAGCATGACGAAGTAGCCGCCCGTGGGGTTGGGCGTGGTGGGCACGTACACGCTCAGGTACTCGCCCTGCAGGTGGTTGGTGACGTCACCGCCCGGGGTGCCCGTAACGAACCCGATGGTCCAGACGTCCGGCCGCGGCCACTGCACCAGCACCGCGGTGCGGAATGCATTGCCCGAGGGCGAGAACAGGGTGTCGGAGACCTGCTTGACGCTGGAGTAGATGGACCGCACCACCGGGATGCGGTTGAGGATGGCATCGCCCCACTCCACCAGCCGCCGGCCGACGATGTTGCTGGTGATGGCGCCCACCGCCAGCAGGATGGCCAGCGCCAGCAGCACGCCCAGGCCGGGCACGTGGTAGCCGATCAGCCGGTCCGGCTGCCAGGCCGCCGGCAGGATCAGCAGCGTCTGGTCCAGCGTGCTGATGATCCATTCGAGCACCCACACCGTGATGGCCAGCGGCACGATCACCAGCAGGCCGGCGAACAGCCATTTGCGCAAGGGGGCCATCACGTCGGCCGCTCAGTGGCAGGCGCAGGCGCTGCCGCAGCCGCCGGCCGATGCGGACGGGGCGTCGGACTTGGGCGCGGCCGCGCCCAAGTCCGGCTTGGATTCGGCCTTGTCGGCCGGCTTGGCGTCGCCGGACTTGGCCGGATCCGATGCGGGGGCGGAAGCGCCGCCGCCGTTGCGGAAGTCGGTCGCGTACCAGCCGGAGCCCTTGAGCTGGAAGCCGGCGGCGGTGATCTGCTTGCCAAAGGCGCTGGCGCCGCAGGCCGGGCACTCGGTCAGCGGGGCGTCCGAGACTTTCTGCAGGACATCCTTGGCATGGCCACAGGAGCCGCATTTGTAGGCGTAGATGGGCATGGCGTCAAAGGAAGTGTGCGGGCGCAAAGCCCGCAATTATAGGCGGCGGGCCCCGACTCAAGCCCTTCAATTGCCGGCGCCGGCCCAAGCCGGCCGGGCCTCAGGCCGTGACGGGGTGCCGGGGCTCGTGGCGGTTGCGCAGCACCTGCGGCGCGAGCGAACCGGCCACCATGCCCACCAGCGCCGCCAGCAGTCCGGCCAGCTGGCCGGGGAAGGCCTCGCCGAGGCCCTCGTTGATCTGCGGGAAGAACAGCACCCAGGTGCCTATGCCCGCCGCGATGGACGCGATGGCGCCCTGCGTGGTGGCCCGCTTCCAGTAGATGCCCATGACCAGCGGCACGAAGGCGCCGACCAGCGTCACCTGGTAGGCGGCCGAGACCAGGTCGTAGATGGGCGTGCCCTTCATCGCGATGGCGTAGGCCAGCACGATGGCGGTGAAGACCACGATGGTGATGCGCATGGCCAGCAGCTGCTGGCGGTCGCTCATGCCCGGGCGCAGGTTCTTCAGGATGTTCTCGACGAAGCTGGTCGACGGCGCCAGCAGCGTGGCGGAGGAGGTGCTCTTGATGGCCGACAGCAGCGCGCCGAAGAACAGGATCTGCATCACCAGCGGCATCTGCGTCAGCACGAAGGTGGGCAGCAGCCGCTGGTAGTCGTTCTTGGCCAGCTCCATGGCGTTGTTGCCCATCACCACCACGGCGCTGGCGACGATGAACATGGGCACGAAGGCGAACAGGATGTAGCTGACGCCGCCGATCACGGCGCCTTTCTGCGCCGTGCCCACGTCCTTGGCCGACATGACGCGCTGGAATACGTCCTGCTGGGGGATGCTGCCCAGCATCATGGTCAGGCCGGCGGCCACGAAGAAGGCGATGTCGGTGAAGGTCGGCGCGGGGAAGAAGTTCCACAGGTTCTGCGAGGTCGCCATCGCGAACACCTGGTCCGAGCCCCCCGCCAGGCTGCTGGCGAACACGGCGATGACCGACAGCCCCACCACCAGCACGATCATCTGGATGAAGTCGGTCCAGGCGATCGCCAGGAAGCCGCCGATCACCACGTAGACCAGCACGGCCAGCGTGCCCACCACCATGCCCGCCGTCTCGGACATCGCGCCGTTGGTCAGCACCGAGAACACCAGGCCCAGGGCCGTGATCTGCGCGGCCACCCAGCCCAGGTAGCTCAGGATGATGGCGACGGAGCAGAACACCTCGACGCCGCGCCCGTAGCGCGCGCGGTAGAAGTCGCCGATGGTCAGCAGGTTCTGCTTGTACAGCTTGGCGGCGAAGAACACGCCCACCAGGATCAGGCAGGTGCCCGCGCCGAACGGGTCTTCCACGACGGCGTTGAGGCCGCCCTGCACGAACTTGGCCGGGATGCCCATCACCGTCTCGGCGCCGAACCAGGTGGCGAAGGTGGTGGTCACCACCATGACGAGCGGCAGGCGCCGGCCGGCGAGCGCGAAGTCCGCCGTGGACTTGACGCGGGTGCCGGCCCAGGCGCCCAGCGCCAGCGTGCCCACCAGGTACAGGACGACAAACGAGATCAGCGTGTAGTTCATCGACGGCCACCATGCCCACCGTGGGCCGGCGCATTATGCCAAGGCACGGCCGCGCTCAGAACAGGCGGACGCGCACCACCAGCTGCATGACCACCAGCCCCAGCACGAAGCCCACGCCGCCGTACACCAGGCCCTGCAGCAACCGGTTGGTGCGGCGCTGCTCGGCCAACATGGTGTCGAGCTTGCGGCCGAGGACGACGCTGGGGTTCTGCCGCAGGAAGTCGTGCGCCAGGCGGGGCAGCTCGGGCAGCATCTTGGCGTAGCGCGGCGCCTGGTCGCGCAGCTCGGCCCACAGCTTCTGCGGGCCGACCTGCTCCAGCATCCAGCGCTCCAGGAAGGGCCGGGCGGTGGCCCACAGGTCCAGGTCGGGGTCGAGCTGCCGGCCCAGCCCCTCGATGTTCAGCAGCGTCTTCTGCAGCAGCACCAGCTGCGGCTGGATCTCGACGTTGAAGCGGCGCGAGGTCTGGAACAGGCGCATCAGCACCATGCCCAGCGAGATCTCGCGCAGCGGCCGGTCGAAGTACGGCTCGCACACGGTGCGCACCGCGCCCTCCAGCTCGTCGACGCGCGTGCCCGGCGGCACCCAGCCGGACTCGATGTGCAGCTCGGCCACCCGCTTGTAGTCGCGCCGGAAGAAGGCGGTGAAGTTCTGCGCCAGGTACTCCTTGTCGAACTCGGTCAGCGTGCCGATGATCCCGAAGTCCAGCGAGATGTAGCGGCCGAAGGTCTGCGGCGCCAGGCTGACCTGGATGTTGCCGGGGTGCATGTCGGCATGGAAGAAGCCGTCGCGGAACACCTGGGTGAAGAAGATGGTCACCCCGTCGCGCGCCAGCTGGGGGAGCTGGACGCCCGCCTCCACCAGCCGCGCCGTCTGGTTGATCGGCACGCCGTCCATGCGCTCCATGACGATGACCTCGGGATGGCAGAAGTCCCAGTACATCTCCGGGATCAGCACCAGGTCCAGGCCCGCCATGTTGCGCCGCAGCTGGGCGGCGTTGGCCGCCTCGCGCACCAGGTCCAGCTCGTCGTGCAGGTACTTGTCGAACTCGGCCACCACCTCGCGCGGCTTGAGGCGCTTGCCGTCGGCCGACAGGCGCTCGACCCAGCCGGCCATCATGCGCATCAGCGCCAGGTCCTTCTCGATGATGGGCAGCATGCCGGGGCGGCGCACCTTGACCGCGACCTGGCGCAGCTCGCCCTGGCGCGTGGCCAGGGTGGCGAAGTGCACCTGGGCGATGGAGGCGCTGGCCACCGGCTCGCGCTCGAAGCTGGCGAACACGCTGTCCACCGGCCGGCGGAAGGCGCGCTCGACGATGGCCACGGCGATCTCGGAGGGAAAGGGCGGCACCCGGTCCTGCAGCCGCGCCAGCTCGTCGGCGATGTCCGGCGGCAGCAGGTCGCGCCGAGTCGACAGGACCTGGCCGAACTTGACGAAGATCGGCCCCAGGCATTCCAGCGCCTCGCGCAGGCGCTGGCCGCGTGGCTCGTGCAGCCGCCGGCCCAGGGCCAGGACGCGCGCCAGGCGGTGCAGCCAGGGCTGCTGGAAGCTGTTGAGGACGAGCTCGTCCAGGCCATAGCGCAGGACGATCCAGAAGATGAAGGCGCCGCGCCAGTAGCGCGTCATCGGGCCGCGCCCGCTGCCGGCGACGCCGATGCCGCGCCCCTGCCGCCGGGCGCGCGGCCGACAAAGCGGCGCAGCGCCTCGCCCGCCTGCCGCAGCGCCCGGCCGGCCGCATGGGCCGGGGCGTCGCCCACCAGGCGCGACAGGTCCTCCTCCAGGTCCCAGCGCACGTGGTCCACCAGCCAGTTGATCTCGGCGGCGAACTGCACGTCGCCGGCGATGCGCACCGCCGGCTTGTCGCCGCGCAGCGCCGCCTGTGCCAGCTGCCAGGGCGACTCGTCGGTCACGGTGAGCGTGAGATCGGGCACGGTGGCCGGCGGGGCCAGGTCCAGCAGGCCGGCCGGCGTGGCCACCAGCCGCAGGCTGAACTGGCGCCAATGCGCCTCCACCACCCGGCCGGTCTGGCGCGCCAGCCGCGCGCAGGCCTCGGGCTCCTGCATCAGCACGTGGTTGAGCAGCAGCACCAGCCGGCGCTGGGTCTCCTCGACCAGCCAGGGCGGGGGCTGGAACGCCTGGGCCAGGCCGTCCAGAAAAGCAAAGGGGGACCGTGTCGCCATAGTCCCCCGATTATGAGGTTGAGCGCCGAGCGCCAGGCCGGGCCTGGGCTCAGCGAGGGCACCACGTCACTGCAAGGCCTGCACCCCCGCCACCAGCCAGCCGGTGGATCCGTTCTTGGGCTTGGTCATGTTCCAGACCTCGCGGAACGGGCTGGGCCCGGCCGAGGGCTCCTCGCGGATCATGCCGGAGAACTCCACGCTGGCCATGTAGTCGTCGCCCAGGTCCTCGATGCCCAGCAGCTGGGCCTCGAGCATGACCACGTCGGTCTTGTTCGGCTGGCCCGGCCGGTGGCTCTCGCGCTCGGCCAATTGGGCCCGGATCTCGCCCAGCATCTCGTCGGTCATCATGGAGCGCAGCGCCTGCAGGTCGGAGCGGTCCCAGGCGTCCTGCAGCGTCACGAAGTTCTGCTTGGCCGCGGTCACGAAGCCGGCGGTGTCAAAACCGGGCGGAACGCCCCAGTTCTGCGAACCGGCCAGCGCGGAACCGATCTGCACGCCGCCGCCCGCCGCACCGTACTTGCCGGCGTCGAAGGCCATGCTGCCGCGCTCCCAGGGCCGGGCGGAGGCGTCGTTGCCCACCTTGTCCGGGTCGTAGTGGGAATTCGGCGCCAGGTCCGCGTCGGCCGGGGCGCCGGCGCCCTGGAAGGCCATGGGGCGTCCCCGGACCGCAGCCGGCGCGGCGCGGCGCGACCGCATGATGAAACCGATCACCAGCATCACCACCAGCACCAGCAGCGCGATCATCAGGAACTGCGCGAACTCGGCGCCCAGGCCCAGGGCGCTGGCCAGCCAGGCCAGTCCCAGGCCGGCCGCCAGGCCGCCCAGGATGCCGCCCCAGGGCCGGCGCGGCGCCGCGGCGGCCGGGTTGGCGGCCGGCGTGCCGGGGCGTGCGGCCGGCGCCGCCTGGTTCTGCGCCGCGCCGGGCGCGGTCTGGGCGTTGCCGGGGGTGGCGGGCGCCTGCGGCGGCGTGGCGTCGCGCTGCGTCACGTTGCCCGACTGGCGGCCGAGGTTGCGCCCGCCGCCCATGCGGCGCTGGGCGTCGGCATCGAGGCTGGCCAGGGCCAGGGTGCCGGCCAGGATCATCACAGCCCAGTGTTTCATGTCGCGTCCTTCCAGAAATGAATACGAGTCAGCACTTGATTCCAACATGCAGCGCCACCACACCCCCGGAGAGGTTGTGATAGTCCACGTGGCCGAAACCACCTTTCTTCATCAGGGCCTTGAGCGCGGCCTGATCGGGATGCATGCGGATGGATTCAGCCAGGTAGCGGTAGCTGTCGGCGTCGCCGGCCACCAGCCGGCCCAGCCGCGGCAGCACCTTGAACGAGTACCAATCGTAGGCCCTGGCCAGCGGCCGCGCCACCTTGGAGAACTCCAGCACCAGCAGCTTGCCGCCCGGCCGCAGCACCCGGTGCATTTCGGCGACCGCCTGCTCCTTGTGCGTCATGTTGCGCAGCCCGAAGGCCACGCTCACCCGGTCGAAGCTGCCGTCGGCGAACGGCAGGCGCTCGGCGTCGCAGACCAGGGTGGGCAGCACCACGCCGGCGTCGAGCAGGCGGCTGCGCCCGGTGCGCAGCATGGCCTCGTTGATGTCGGTGTGCACCACCTGGCCGGAGGGGCCGGCCTTGCGGGCGAACGCCAGGGCCAGGTCGCCGGTGCCGCCGGCGATGTCCAGCACCTGGTGACCGGGCCGCACGTCGGCCACCAGCACGGTGTAGGCCTTCCAGGCGCGGTGCAGCCCCATCGACATCAGGTCGTTCATCAGGTCGTAGCGCGGCGCGACCGAATCGAAGACGTCTCGCACGCGCCTGGCCTTGTCGTGCTCGTCGACCTGCTGGTAGCCGAAGTGGGTGCTGGACATGGCCCGATGCTAGGACAAGCGGGCCGCGCGTGGCGGCTCAGCCCTGCCGCAAGCGCGGGGATTCTGTCGCGGGATGTAAAGAGTCCGGCGTCAGTGGCCGCAGGCGCCCGCCGACTTGGCCGCCATGGGGGCGTCGCGGTCCACGCCGGCGTGCGCCAGGCGCTGCTCGTAGTCCTGCCACAGCTGCTGCTGCTGCGAGCCCAGGAAGTACAGGTAGTCCCAGGAGTAGATGCCGCTGTCGTGCCCGTCGGAGAAGGTCGGCTGCACGGCATAGTTGCCCACCGGCGCCAGGCTGGCGATCGCCACCTCGCGCTTGCCGGTCTGCAGCACCTCCTGGCCCGGCCCGTGGCCCTGCACCTCGGCCGAGGGAGAGTAGACGCGCATCAACTCGAAGGGGATGCGGAAGCTGGCCCCGTCCGCGAAGGCGACTTCCAGCACGCGCGAGCGCGCATGCACCGTCATCGCCACCGGCGCGGGGGTATCGCGGTTCAGTCCTGCCATGCCACTGTCCTCGGGGAAAACCCTATTAAAACGCCAGGCGCTGGCGCAAGGCCTGGTCCAGCGCCGGCAGGCGGGCCTGCAGCGCCGCCAGCTTGTCGGCCGGCGCCGGCCGCTGCGCCGCGGCCCAGACCGGCGACGGGAAATGGCTGTCCCAGCGGAAGCGCGCGATCAGGTGCCAGTGCAGGTGCGGCACCTGGTTGCCCAGGGCCGCCAGGTTCACCTTGTCGGGCGACAGGTGCTCGCGCACCAGCCGCTCGGCGGCGGCCACGGCTTCCATGCAGTGCTGGCGCTCGTCGGCGGCCAGGTCGGAGAACTCGGCCACGTGGTCGCCCCAGACCAGGCGGTAGAAGGCCGGGAAGCCCGCCTCGTCCGCGCGGATCAGGCGAAAGTGCGCGCCGGTGGCCACCAGCTCGCCGCCGGCCGACTCGCACAAGGGACAGCCCGGCGAGCGCATGGTCAGACCAGCACCCGCTCGATGCCGCCCTGGTTGGCCGCCTGCACGTACTGCGGCATCCAGTCGGGGCCCAGCAGGCGGTTGGCCATCTCGACCACGATGTAGTCGGCCTCGAGCAGGCCGCTCGTCAGGTCGTGGCGGTAGCGGTTCAGGCCCTGCAGGCAGCTGGGGCAGCTGGTCAGCACCTTGAGGTTGCCCTGGGCGCCGGTGGCCGCGCGCAGCGCGTCCTCGTCCTTGCGCAGCTGCTCCTCCTTGCGAAAGCGCACCTGGGTGGAGAT
This sequence comes from Ramlibacter tataouinensis TTB310, assembly GCF_000215705.1. Taxonomy (NCBI): domain Bacteria; kingdom Pseudomonadati; phylum Pseudomonadota; class Betaproteobacteria; order Burkholderiales; family Comamonadaceae; genus Ramlibacter; species Ramlibacter tataouinensis. Next base: position 3,330,262 of record NC_015677.1, read on the forward strand.
GTCGGGCCGGGTCACGCCGAAGGTGCCGGACTCGCCGCAGCAACGCTCGGACTTGCGCACGTTGTCACCCACCAGCGCCTGGACCGTCTTCATCGGCTCCTGCAGCTTCAGCGGCGTGTGGCAGGGATCGTGGTACAGGTAGGCGCCCTCGCCGGCCAGCTTGATGCCCTTTTCCAGCAGGTACTCGTGGATGTCCACGATGCGGCAGCCCGGGAAGATCTTGTCGAACTCGTAGCCCTGCAGCTGGTCGTAGCAGGTGCCGCAGCTGACCACCACGGTCTTGATGTCCAGGTAATTGAGCGTGTTGGCCACCCGGTGGAACAGCACCCGGTTGTCGGTGATGATCTTCTCGGCCTTGTCGAACTGGCCGCTGCCGCGCTGCGGGTAGCCGCAGCACAGGTAGCCCGGCGGCAGCACGGTCTGCACGCCGGCGTGCCACAGCATGGCCTGCGTCGCCAGGCCCACCTGCGAGAACAGCCGCTCGGAACCGCAGCCCGGGAAGTAGAACACCGCCTCGGTCTCGGCCGTGGTGGACCGCGGGTCGCGGATGATGGGGACGTAGTCCCGGTTCTCGATGTCCAGCAGCGCGCGGGCGGTCTTCTTGGGCAGCCCGCCCGGCAGCTTCTTGTTGACGAAGTGGACCACCTGCTCCTTGACCGGGGCGGTGCCGTGGGTCGAGGGCGGCAGCATCACCTGCTTCCTGGCGAAGCCGCGCAGCAGGCCGTTGGCCAGGCGCTGGGCCTTGAAGCCCACGCCCACCATGGCGCCGCGCACCAGCTTGATGGTCTCCGGGTTGGTGGCGTTGAGCATGAACATGGCGGCGGCGTTGCCGGGCCGGAAGCTCTTCTGCCCCATCTTGCGCAGCAGGTTGCGCATGTTCATGGAGACGTCGCCGAAGTCGATCTTGACCGGGCAGGGGTTCTCGCACTTGTGGCAGACCGTGCAGTGGTCGGACACGTCCTCGAATTCCTCCCAGTGCTTGACCGACACGCCGCGGCGGGTCTGCTCCTCGTACAGGAAGGCCTCCACCAGCAGCGAGGTGGCCAGGATCTTGTTGCGCGGGCTGTACAGCAGGTTGGCGCGCGGCACGTGCGTGGCGCACACCGGCTTGCACTTGCCGCAGCGCAGGCAATCCTTGATGGAATCCGCGATGGCGCCGATGTCGGACTGCTGCATGATCAGCGACTCGTGCCCCATCAGCCCGAAACTGGGCGTGTAGGCATTGGTCAGGTCGGCGTGCAGCCGGCGCGCCACCTCGTTGGGCTGCTCCCATTGCCGCAGCAGCTTGCCCTGGTTGAAGCGGCCCTCGGGGTCGACCTTGCGCTTGTATTCGGCGAACGGCGCCAGCTCCTCGTCGGTCAGGAACTCCAGCTTGGTGATGCCGATGCCGTGCTCGCCCGAGATCACGCCGTCCAGCGAGCGGGCCAGCGCCATGATGCGCTTGACGGCCTGGTGCGCGGCCTGCAGCATCCCGTAGTCGTCGCTGTTGACCGGGATGTTGGTGTGCACGTTGCCGTCGCCCGCGTGCATGTGCAGCGCCACCCAGACCCGGCCCTTGAGCACGCGCTGGTGGATGGCGTTCACTTCCTCCAGGATGGCGCGGAACGGCTGGCCGCCGAAGATGAGCGCGAGCGGCGCGCGGACCTGGGTCTTCCAGCTGGCGCGCAGGCGGTGGTCTTGGAGCTCGGGGAACAGGGTGTCGACCTGGTCCAGCCAGCCCTGCCACTGGGCGCGCACCTCGCGCAGCAGCGCCAGCGCCTGGCCCACGCGGTCCTCCAGCAGCTCGGCCGAGGGGATCTCGCTGGCGTCGTCCTGCCTGCCCAGCGGCAGATGGCCGCGCAGGAAGAAGGCCTCCAGTTCGTCCACCAGCTTGAGCTTGTTGGCCAGGGACAGCTCGATGTTGATGCGCTCGATGCCGTCGGTGTACTCGGCCATGCGCGGCAGCGGGATCACCACGTCCTCGTTGATCTTGAAGGCGTTGGTGTGCTTGCTGATGGCGGCCGTGCGCTTGCGGTCCAGCCAGAATTTCTTGCGCGCCTCGGGGCTGATGGCCACGAAGCCCTCGCCGCTGCGCGAATTGGCCAGGCGCACCACCTCGGAGGCGGCGCGCGCCACCGCGTCGGCATCGTCGCCGGCGATGTCGCCGATCAGCACCATCTTGGGCACGGCGGACGAGGGGCCGCCTTTGGCGTCCGTGGCCCGCTTGGCCTTGGTGGCGTAGCCCACCGCCTTGAGGTAGCGGTCGTCCAGGTGCTCCAGGCCGGCCAGCACGGTGCCCGAGCGCTTCTGCTCGGCGAACATGAAGTCCTTGATCTCGACAATGCTGGGCACCGCGTCCTTGGCGTTGCCGAAGAACTCCAGGCACACCGTGCGCGTGTGCGCCGGCATGCGGTGCACCACCCAGCGCGCGCTGGTGATCAGGCCATCCGTGCCTTCCTTCTGGATGCCCGGCAGGCCCGAGAGGAACTTGTCGGTGACGTCCTTGCCCAGGCCCTCCTTGCGGAAGGTGGAGCCGGCAATGGCCAGGCGCTCGGTGCGGATCGGCGTCCTGCCGTCGGCCTGGAAGTAGCGCAGCTCGAAGGTGGCGACCTCGGCGTCGTGGATCTTGCCCAGGTTGTGGTCCAGCCGCACCACTTCCAGCCACTGCGCCTGCGGCGTCACCATGCGCCAGGACACCAGGTTGTCCAGCGCCGTGCCCCACAGCACGGCCTTCTTGCCGCCGGCGTTCATGGCGATGTTGCCGCCTATGCAGGAAGCCTCGGCCGAGGTCGGGTCCACCGCGAAGACGTAGCCGGCGCGCTCGGCCGCGTCGGAGACGCGCTGCGTCACCACCCCGGCCTCGGTCCACACCGTGGGCAGCGGCCGGTCGTGGCCCGGCACGCTGACCAGCTCGACCTCGGTCATCGCCTCCAGCTTCTCGGTGTTGATGACCGCGCTGTTCCAGGTCAGCGGGATGGCGCCGCCGGTGTAGCCGGTGCCGCCGCCGCGCGGGATGATGGTCAGGCCCAGCTCGATGCAGCCGGCCACCAGGGCGGCCATCTCCGCCTCGGTGTCGGGCGTGAGCACGACGAACGGGTACTCGACGCGCCAGTCGGTGGCATCGGTCACGTGCGACACGCGCGACAGGCCGTCGAACTTGATGTTGTCCCTGGCGGTGAGCCGGCCCAGCACGCGCTGGGTGCGCCGGCGCAGCTCGGTCGTCCGGGTGAAGCCGGCGTCGAACGCGCGCACCGCCTGCCGGGCCGCCTCCAGCAGCTCGGCCACCAGAACGTCGCGCCCGGCGTCCGCCGGGCTGCCGGCCGGCGTGCGGCGCTTCTCCACCTCGGCCAGCCGGTGGTGCAGCGCATCGACCAGCAGGCGCCGCCGCCGGGGGTTGTCCAGCAGGTCGTCCTGCAGGTAGGGGTTGCGCTGCACCACCCAGATGTCGCCCAGCACCTCGTACAGCATGCGGGCCGAGCGGCCGGTGTGGCGCTCCTCGCGCAGCCGCCCCAGCACCTCCCAGGCGCGGGTGCCCAGCAGCCGGATCACGATCTCGCGGTCGGAGAACGAGGTGTAGTTGTAGGGGATCTCGCGCAGGCGCGGCGTTTGCGCGTCGCCGGCATGCAGGAGCTGGTTGAGCGGGGTGGGTGCGTTCATCGCGTTCGGGCTCAGCCGAAAGGATGCAGGCGCGGCTGAAAAGGGATGTTACCGCAGTGCAACAAGGCCCCGCTGACAAATGGCCGGCGGCAGCGGCGGCGAGCCTCATGGGAAACCCCGTTGCCCGGCTCGCCCCGGCTCTGTCTAATCGCGGTCACGAAACGACGGTAGAGTCACGCCCCTGTGCCCGTCCCATCAGGAGTCTTCATGAAGCTTAAGTTCGCAGCGGTGGCCATGGCCGCCGCCTTCACCCTGCCTGCCGTCGCCCAGACCGAGATCCAGTGGTGGCATTCCATGGGCGGCGCCCTGGGCGAATGGGTCAACGACCTGGCCAAGGACTTCAATGCCAGCCAGAAGGATTACAGGATCGTGCCCACCTTCAAGGGCAGCTACGACGAATCCATGACGGCGGCCATTGCCGCGTTCCGCTCCGGCAACGCCCCGCACATCCTGCAGGTGTTCGAGGTCGGCACCGCTACCATGATGGCCGCCAAGGGCGCAGTGGTGCCGGTGGGCAAGGTGATGCAGGACGCCGGCGTAAAGTTCGACTCCGACGCCTACGTGCCGGCGGTGGCGGGCTATTACACCGCGCCCAACGGCCAGATGCTGAGCTTCCCCTTCAACAGCTCGACGCCGGTCTTCCACTACAACAAGGACGCCTTCAAGGCCGCGGGCCTGGACCCGGAGAAGCCGCCGACCACCTGGCCGGAGGTGGCCCTGGCAGCCGCCAAGCTCAAGGCTTCCGGGCACAAGTGCCCGTTCACCACTGCCTGGGTGAGCTGGACCCAACTGGAGAGCTTCTCGGCCTGGCACAACGTGCTGTACGCGACCAAGAACAACGGCTTCGGCGGCCTGGACGCGCGGCTGGCCTTCAACAGCCCGCTGCACGTGCGCCATATCGACAACCTGGCCAACATGGCCAAGAATGGCCTGTTCGTCTACAAGGGTCGCGGCAACGCGGCGGATGCCACCTTCGTCTCGGGCGAATGCGCCATGTTCACCGGCACCTCGGCCGTGTACGGCAACGTCAAGCGCAATGGCAAGTTCGGCTATGGCATCGGCACCCTGCCCTACTACCCCGACGTGCCCGGGGCGCCGCAGAACACGGTCATCGGCGGCGCCAGCCTGTGGGTGATGTCGGGCAAGAAGCCGGACGAGTACAAGGGCGTGGGCCAGTTCTTCGCCTACCTGTCGCAGCCGGAGGTGGCGGCCAAGAGCCACCAGCGCACCGGCTACCTGCCGGTGACCAAGGCCTCCTTCGAGATCACCGACAAATCCGGCTTCTACAAGCAGAACCCGGGCACCGACGTGTCGGTCACGCAGATGATCCGCAAGACCACCGACAAGTCGCGCGGCGTGCGCCTGGGCAACTTCGTGCAGATCCGCGCCATCGTCGACGAGGAAATGGAGCAGGTCTGGCGCGGCGCCAAACAGCCCAAGGAGGCGCTGGACGCGGCGGTGCAGCGCGGCAACGAGCAGCTCGAGCGCTTCCAGAAGGCGAACAAGGGCTAGTACATTAGCGACCTCATCCAAAAGGACAAGGCCCCGCGGGGCCTTGTTTCACGTCCGTGACCGAAAAACGCGTTCGATTTAAGTCGGCCTGGCTGCCCTGGGTGCTGGTGGCACCGCAGATGGCCATCGTGCTGGTGTTCTTCTTCTGGCCGGCCGGCCAGGCGCTGGTCCAGAGCCTGCTCCAGCAGGATGCCTTCGGCATGAGCAGCGAGTTCGTGGGACTGGAGAACTTCCGGCGCCTGTTCAACGATCCCAGCTACCTGGAGTCGTTCAAGACCACGGCCCTGTTCTCGGCTTTGGTGGCTGTGCTGGGGCTGAGCATCGCCCTGCTGCTGGCCGTCATGGCCAACCGCGTGATCCGCGGCTCCGGCCTCTACCGGATGCTGCTGATCTGGCCCTACGCCGTCGCCCCGGTGGTGGCCGGCGTGCTGTGGCTGATGATGTTCGCATCGCCCTATGGCGTGGTGGCCTATTTCCTGCGCTACATCGGCATTCCCTGGGACCACCTGCTCAACGCCAACCACGCGATGGCGCTGATCGTCATGGCCGCGGTGTGGAAGCAGATTTCCTACAACTTCCTGTTCTTCCTGGCCGGGCTGCAGTCCATCCCGCAATCGCTGATCGAGGCCGCCACCATCGACGGCGCCACACCCTGGCGGCGCTTCTGGGGCATCGTGTTCCCGCTGCTGTCGCCTACCACCTTCTTCCTGCTGGTGATCAACGTCATCTACGCCTTCTTCGACACCTTCGCCATCGTCGACGCAACGACGCACGGCGGCCCGGGCAAGGAGACGGCGATCCTGGTCTACAAGGTCTACTACGACGGCTTCAAGGCCCTGGACATCAACGGCTCGGCCGCGCAGTCGGTCATCCTGATGGGGATCGTCATCGCGCTGACCGTGGTGCAGTTCCGCTTCGTCGAGAAGAAAGTCCAATACTGAGATGAGCGCCCGCCATGGTTGAACGCCGCCCCGTCCTCACCTTCTTCTCCCACCTCATCCTGCTGGCCGGGTTGGCCGTCATCGTCTTCCCGGTGTTCCTCACCTTCATCGGCTCGACGCAGACCGCGCAGCAGATCGCCACCAGCAATCCGCTGTCGCTCAGGCCCGGCGGCAACTTCTGGGAGAGCTACACACTGGCCCTGTTCGGCGGCAAGACCTACAGCGGCTCCACGATCGCGCCGGTGGCGCCCATGCTGTGGGTCAGCCTGGTGAGCGCGCTGACCATCTCCCTGGGCAAGATCGCCATCTCGCTGCTGTCGGCCTTCGCCATCGTCTACTTCCGCTTCCCCGCGCGCAACCTGGTGTTCTGGATGATCTTCGTGACGCTGATGCTGCCGGTGGAGGTGCGCATCGGGCCGACCTACGAGGTGGTGTCGGACCTGGGGATGCTCAACAGCTATGCCGGCCTGACGGTGCCGCTGATCGCATCGGCCACCGCCACCTTCCTGTTCCGCCAGTTCTTCCTGACGGTGCCGGACGAGCTGGTCGAGGCGGCCCGCATGGACGGCGCCGGGCCGATGCGCTTCTTCTTCGACGTGCTGCTGCCGCTGTCGCGCACCTCCATCGCGGCGCTGTTCGTCATCCAGTTCATCTACGGCTGGAACCAGTACCTGTGGCCGCTGCTGGTGACCACCAGCGAGGACATGTACCCCGTGGTGCTCGGCATCAAGCGCGCCATCTTCGGCGAGGTCTACGTCGAATGGAACGTGGTCATGGCCACGGCCATCCTGGCCATGCTGCCCCCGGCCCTGGTAGTGACGCTGATGCAGCGCTGGTTCGTCAAGGGCCTGGTCGATACCGAGAAATAAGACAGCAAGCAAGAAAGACGGAAAGCCATGGCTGCCATTTCATTTCGCAACGTCATCAAGCGCTACGGCAAGGGCAAGCAGGAGCTGCAGGTCATCCATGGCGTGAACGCCGAGATCGGCGATGGCGAGTTCATCGTGATCGTGGGGCCTTCGGGCTGCGGCAAGTCCACCCTGCTGCGCATGGTCGCCGGCCTGGAGGAGATCTCCGGCGGGGAGGTCGCCATCGGCCCCCGCGTGGTCAACGACCTGGAGCCGGCCGAGCGCGACATCGCCATGGTGTTCCAGAACTACGCGCTCTACCCGCACATGAGCGTGTTCGACAACATGGCCTACGGCCTGAAGATCCGCAAGGTGCCGGTGGCCGAGATCAAGGCCCGCGTCGACAAGGCGGCCGGCATCCTCGAGCTGAGTCACCTGCTGGAGCGCAAGCCGCGCCAGCTCTCGGGCGGCCAGCGCCAGCGCGTGGCCATGGGTCGCGCCATCGTCCGCCAGCCCCAGGTCTTCCTGTTCGACGAGCCGCTGTCCAACCTGGATGCCAAGCTGCGCGCCCAGACCCGCCTGGAGATCCAGAAGCTGCACCGTGAGCTGGGCATCACCTCGCTGTTCGTCACGCATGACCAGGTGGAGGCCATGACGCTGGCCCAGCGCATGATCGTGATGAACGCAGGCAACACGGAGCAGTTCGGCACGCCCGAGGAGGTGTACCACCGGCCGGCGTCCACCTTCGTGGCCAGTTTCATCGGTTCGCCGCCCATGAACCTGCTGAAGAACGGGCCCGGCGGCAAGGCCGGCACCATCCTGGGCATCCGGCCGGAGCACCTGGACATCGCCGAAGGCGGCTGGGCGCTGCAGGTGGAAACGGTGGAACTGCTGGGCGCCGAGCGCCTGATCTACGGCCGCCTGGGCGGTGAGCAGGTGATCGTGCGCAGCGAGGAAGGCCGCCCGCCGCCCGCCCCCGGCGCCACCTTGCACGTGCGCCCGCGCGAGGACCGGCTGCACTGGTTCGACGCCGCAAGCGGCAAGCGGATCGCTGGATGAGCGGCGGCAACGGCACCTCATCGCCCTCCCGCTTCCCCTCTCCCTCCCCTGGACAGGGGAGGGCTGGGGTGGGGTCGAGCCCCGTGCGGCCGCAGGCCACGGGGTCCGCAGGACCCGAGTGGCCTTATCCGCGCTGGATCGCCCATCGTGGAGCCGGCAAGCTGGCGCCGGAGAACACCCTGTCGGCTTTCCGGCTGGGCGCGGCCCACGGCTACCGCATGTTCGAGTGCGACGCCAAGCTGTCGGCCGACGGCGTGCCCTTCCTGCTGCACGATGCCACGCTGGAACGCACCACCAATGGCCGCGGTACGGCCGGCGACCTGCCATGGCAGCAGCTGTCGCAGCTGGACGCCGGCGGCTGGCACTCGCGGACCCACGCCGGTGAGCCGCTGCCCACGCTGGAGGGGTTGGCCCGCTGGTGCCTGGCCAATGGCCACCTGCTGAACATCGAGATCAAGCCCACGCCAGGACTGGAGCGGCGCACCGGCGAGGTGGTGGCGGCCGAGGCGGCGCGGCTCTGGCAGGGCGCGCAGATCCCGCCGCTGCTCACCTCTTTCCGGCCGGAGGCGCTGCAGGGCGCCCTGGCAATGGCACCGGTGCTGCCGCGCGGCCTGCTGCTGGACACGTTGTGGGACGACTGGTCCGGCGTGGCGCAGGCGCTGGGTTGCGTGGCCATCGTCTGCAACCATGCACTGTGGGATGCCGCGCTTGTGGCGCAGGTGCACGGCGCCAACATGCGCTGCCTCAGCTATACGGTTAACGACGAGTGGGCGGCCCAGCGGCTGCTCCAGCTCGGCACGGACGGCATCATCACCGACCGGGTCGACTTGTTTGCCCCGGTTTGAGGCGGCGCGGCCCCTGGCGGGCCCGCTTGCGATTACGCTATAGTAAACGCATTACGCAATGGTAAATCAGGAGACGCCATGGCCGCCGTACTCAAAGCCACCCAGCCCCTGCCCGCCCCCGCTCCCATCCAGCAGCTGCACCACTACGCTTGGCGGGCGCGCGATGCCGAGGAGACGCGCCGCTTCTACGAGGACATCCTGGGGCTGCCGCTCTACCACATCATCCAGAGCGACCACGTGCCCAGCACGGGGGAGTACTGCCCGTACACGCACTTCTTCTTCCGGCTGCAGGACGGCTCGTTCATCGCCTTCTTCGACCTGGGTGACGACCAGGCGGCCGAGCCCTCGCCCAACACGCCCAAGTGGGTCAACCACATCTCCTTCCGGGTGGACAGCATCCAGGCGCTGCAGGACATGAAGGCCCGGCTGGAGGCGCATGGCGTGGAGGTGCTGGGCATCACCGACCACCACATCTTCGACAGCATCTACTTCTTCGATCCCAACGGCATCCGCCTGGAGCTCACGGCCCAGCGGGCCGACGAGTTCCAGATGCTGCAGGAGAGCAGGACCGCCCATGCCCGGCTGGCCGAATGGACCGCCCGCAAGGAGCAGTGGCGGCGCGAGCGGGCCGAAGGCAAGGCCGCCGGAGCGCTCAAGCCCCAGAAGAACGACCGCCCGGAATACGGCAGCCGCTAGGCGCATCGCACGAGGAAGGAGGGCGCGATGGCCGAGCGCTACGCCGAGACAGCCTTCAGCAACGGCTACGAATTCACCCAGGGCGGCGGCTACGTGCTGCCCGAGTACCCGTTTGTCGAGCCACCCGAGATCCGCAGCGGCCAGACCGGGCACCAGCCCGTCGTCATCGTCGGCGGCGGCATCACCGGCCTGACGCTGGCCTGCGCGCTGGCCCAGCACGGCGTGCCGGCCGTGCTGCTGGACGAGGACAATACGGTGGGCGTCAAGGGCGCGTCCTCGCGCGGCATCTGCTACACGCAGAAATCGCTGGAGATCTTCCACAAGCTGGGCGTCTATCCGCACATCGCGGCCAAGGGCATCCAGTGGAGCGTGGGCCGCACCTTCGCCGGCGACGACGAGGTCTATTCCTTCGACCTGCGCCAGCAGAGCGCGTACAACCTGTCGAGCCAGCCGCCGTTCATCAACATCCAGCAGTTCTACATCGAGGCCTTCCTGGTCGACCGCATTCGCCAGCTCGGCCAGGTGGAGATCCGCTGGAACAACCGGGTCACCGCCTTCGAGCAGGACGCGGACGGCGCCACGCTTTCAGTCAGCACCCCCGCCGGCGACTACCGGCTGCGCGCCGACTGGGTGGTCGATGCCACCGGCTCGCGCACGCCGTTCCGGCAGTGGGCCGGCGTGCAGGTCACGGCCAAGAAGGGCGACGACCGCTGGTGCATCGCCGACGTGCGCTTCACCAGGCACCCGCCGGTGGAGCGCCACACCTGGGTGGAGGCGCCGTTCAACGAGAACCGCGCCGTCTGGCAGCACCTGATGGGCGACGGGGTCTGGCGCATCGACTACCAGATGGCGCCGGACGCCGACCCGGCCTACGTCAGCCGCGAGGACGTGGTGCGCGAGCGGCTGGCGCGGCAGTTCGGCCCCGACTGCGAGGTCGAGATCGTCTGGGTCGGCCCCTACGCCTACCGCAGCGAGTGCGTGGACCGCATGCGCTGCGGCCGGCTGTTCCTGATGGGCGACGCGGCCAAGGTGGTCAGCCCCTTCGGCGCGCGCGGCGGCAACACCGGCATCGCCGACGCCGACAACCTGGCCTGGAAGCTGGCGGCGGTGGTGCAGGGCCTGGCGCCGGCCAGCCTGCTGGACAGCTACCACGAGGAGCGCCACGAAGCGGCTCGGCAGAACGTGCTGGTGACCAACCGCACGGCGCGCTTCCTGCGGCCGGCCGACGGCGTGGAGCGCACCTTCCGCCAGGCGGCGCTCAGCCTGGCCAAGCAGTACCTGTTCGCGCGCCAGCTGGTCAACACCGGCCGCATGGCGGTGGCCAACCCCTATACCCGCTCCTCGGCGTGCGACGGCGGCGGCGGCCAGTCGGTGCAGAACGTGGGCTTCCAGTGGGTCGACGGCTCGCCGGGCGTGGTCAACGACCTGCTGCGCTGGGCCGGCCTGCGGCTGCTGCTGCTGGTGTTCGGCGAGGTGGACGGCGCGGCGCTGCGGCGGCTGCGCGAGCTCTGCGCATCGGCGCCGCTGCGCTGCGTGCAGGTGGTCGGCGCCGACCAGCGCGCCGCCATCCACGAGCACGTGCGCGACCTGCGCGGCCACCTGCAGGGCGCCTGCCATGTGTTCGGCCACGTTCCCGTGAAGGAACCTCGCGGTTCCTGGGCGCTGCTGCGGCCCGACAGCTACGTGGCGGCCACCGGCGGGAGCATCGACGGCACCCTGGTGCGGGCCGTCGGCAAGGCCCTCGGGCTGCAGGAGTCGGTCGCCGCATGAAGACCAGCCTGAACTTCAAGGACGCCGACGGGTTCTACGAGCAGCTGCTCGATGCACATGCGGGGCTGTCGCCGCAGCAGTCGGAGCTGCTCAACGCCCGCCTGATCCTGCTGCTGGCCAACCAGGTCGGCGACGCCCAGGTGCTGCGCGAGTGCGTGGAAGCCGCGGCCCGGCTGCCGGAGCCGCCCGCCGAATAAAATCGGGCCACCCGACCACGACGGCATCCCACGGGGTGCCGTTTTCTTTTGCCCAGCCATGAGCGACACACCCCAGCAACCCGGCCTGAACAGCCTGCCCAAATCCTTCGAGCCCGCCCCGATCGAGGCCCGCTGGGAACCGGTCTGGGAGCAGCGCGGCTACGGGCGCGCCGGCTGGCGCGGCACCGGCCAGGCCCGGGAGGGGGAGCCCTCCTTCGCCATCCAGCTGCCGCCGCCCAACGTGACCGGCACGCTGCACATGGGGCACGCGTTCAACCAGACCATCATGGACAGCCTGACGCGCTACCACCGCATGCGCGGCTTCAACACGCTGTGGGTGCCGGGCACGGACCATGCGGGCATCGCCACCCAGATCGTGGTGGAGCGCCAGCTGCAGCAGCAGGGCCTGTCGCGCCATGACCTGGGCCGCAAGAACTTCGTGGCCAAGGTCTGGGAGTGGAAGCAGCAGTCGGGCAACACCATCACCCGGCAGATGCGCCGAATGGGCGACAGCGTGGACTGGTCGCGCGAGTACTTCACCATGGACGAGCGGCTCTCGCGCATCGTCACCGAGACCTTCGTGCAGCTGTACCAGCAGGGCCTGATCTACCGCGGCAAGCGCCTGGTGAACTGGGACCCCGAGCTCAAGACGGCGGTGAGCGACCTGGAGGTGGAGAGCGAGGAGGAGGACGGCTTCCTCTGGCACATCGCCTACCCCCTGGCGGGCGACGGCGGCTCGCTGACGGTGGCCACCACGCGCCCGGAAACCCTGCTGGGCGACGTGGCCGTGATGGTGCACCCCGAAGACGAGCGCTACAAGCACCTGGTGGGCAGGCAGGTGAAGCTGCCGCTGTGCGACCGCGAGATCCCGGTCATCGCCGACGAGTACGTGGACCGCGAGTTCGGCACCGGCGTGGTCAAGGTCACGCCGGCGCACGACGCCAATGACTACGCCGTGGGCCAGCGCCACGGCCTGCCCCTGGTCGGCGTGCTGACGCTGGACGCCAGGATCAACGACAACGCGCCGGCCGCCTACCGCGGGCTGGACCGTTTCGTGGCGCGCAAGAAGGTGGTGGCCGACCTGCAGGCGCAAGGCCTGCTGGTCGAGACCCGCAAGCACAAGCTGATGGTGCCGCGCTGCGCCCGCACCGGCCAGGTGGTGGAGCCCATGCTCACCGACCAATGGTTCGTCGCCATGACCCAGGTCGGCCAGGGCGACGCCACCGGCAAGTCCATCGCGCAGAAGGCCATCGATGCCGTGCAGTCGGGCCAGGTGCGCTTCGTGCCCGAGAACTGGGTCAATACCTACAACCAGTGGATGAACAACATCCAGGACTGGTGCATCTCGCGCCAGCTCTGGTGGGGCCACCAGATCCCGGCCTGGTACGACGAGGCGGGCAAGGTCTACGTCGCGCGCAGCGAGGCCGAGGCGCAGGCCCAGGCGCCGGGGCGGCAGCTGCGCCGTGACGAGGACGTGCTGGACACCTGGTATTCCTCGGCCCTGGTGCCCTTCTCCACCCTGGGCTGGCCCGACAAGACCCAGGACCTGCAGCTGTACCTGCCTTCCAGCGTGCTGGTGACCGGCTACGACATCATCTTCTTCTGGGTCGCCCGGATGATCATGATGACCACCCATTTCACCGGCCAGGTGCCGTTCCGCGACGTGTACATCCACGGCCTGGTGCGCGATGCCCAGGGCCGCAAGATGAGCAAGTCCGAAGGCAACGTGCTGGACCCGGTTGACCTGATCGACGGCATCCCGCTGGCGCCGCTGCTGGACAAGCGCACCACCGGCCTGCGCAAGCCCGAGACCGCGCCGCAGGTGCGCAGGAACACCGAGAAGGAATTCCCCGAGGGCATCCCGGCCTACGGCGCCGACGCGCTGCGCTTCACCTTCGCCTCGCTGGCCTCGCTGGGCCGCAGCATCAACTTCGACGCCAAGCGCTGCGAGGGCTACCGCAACTTCTGCAACAAGCTCTGGAACGCCTCGCTGTTCGTGCTGATGAACTGCGAGGGCTTCGACTGCGGGCTGAAGGAGCACACCAAGGCCGAGTGCCAGCCCGGCGGGCCGGCGCACGGCTACATGCGCTTCTCGCAGGCGGACCGCTGGATCAGCTCGGCGCTGCAGAAGGCCGAAGCCGCGGTGGCGCAGGGCTTCGCCGACTACCGCCTGGACAACGTCGCCAACGCCATCTACGACTTCGTCTGGAACGAGTACTGCGACTGGTACCTGGAGATCGCCAAGGTGCAGCTGCGCGAAGCGGCCCGGGACGGCGACGAGGGCCGGCAGCGCGCCACCCGGCGCACGCTGATCCGCACGCTGGAAGCCATCCTGCGGCTGGCGCATCCCGTCATCCCCTTCATCACCGAGGAGCTGTGGCAGAAGGTGGCGCCGGTGGCCGGCCTGCCGGGCGAGTCGGTCAGCATCGCCCGCTACCCGCAGGCGCAGCCGGAGAAGATCGATGAGGCGGCCATCGCCTGGGTGGAGCGGCTCAAGGCCCTGGTGGACGGCTGCCGGCAGCTGCGAGGCGAGATGAACGTCTCGCCCGGCACGCGCCTGCCGCTGTATGCCGTCGCGGAAAGCACCACGGCGGCCGCCTTCCTGCGCGAGGCCGCGCCGGTGCTGCAGGCACTGGCCAAGCTGAGCGAAGTCCAGGTGTTCGACGACGAGGCGGCCTGGGCCGCGGCGGCCCAAGCCGCGCCGGTGGCGGTGGTCGGCGATGCGCGGCTGTGCCTGTTCATGGAGATCGACGTGGCCGCGGAGAAGGCGCGCATCGCCAAGGAGGCGGCGCGGCTGGAGGCGGAGCTGGCCAAGGCCAACGGCAAGCTGGCCAACCAGGCCTTCGTGGCCAAGGCGCCGCCGGCGGTGATCGAGCAGGAACGCCAGCGCATCGCGCAGTTCGCGGCCACGCTGGACAAGCTGAAGGGACAGCTGCTGCGGCTGGGCGCGTGAGCGGCTGGCAAGGCTTCAGTCAACGCTGGCCCACGCTTGCGCGATATCCTCCATGAGGTCCGTCGGTTCCTCAAGGCCGATCCAGAACCGTACGACCTGCCTGATCTCCGGATCAACGGCGCGCAGGCGAATGACCGCAGGATGAGACTCCTCGAAAAGCATGACCAGGCTCAACGGCCCTCCCCACGAATAGCCGATGTGGAAGAGATCGAGGCCTTCGACGATGTGCTCGGCAGGGCACGTTCCCATGGCGACGCTGATCAGACCGGGGGCGCTGGTGAAGTAGCGCTTCCAGTGCGCATGACCAGGACTGGATGCCAATGGCGGGAAGTGCACGCGGCGCACGCCCGGTTTGCCGTCGAACCATGGTGCAATCTGCTCGGCCGCGGACCTGCTGTGGCTGTAGCGCATCCTCAACGTGGGTAACCCCCGGAGCACCAGGTAGGCGTCGTCGGAGCTCACGTTGAGCCCGAGGTAGTGTCGGGTCAGCTTCAGCTGGCATATCAGTGCGGCATTGGCAGCACTGACGGAACCCAGCACGACGTCGGATCCTCCGGACTGCAACTTGGTCAAAGCCTGAACGGACACATCGGCCCCGAGTGCAAACGCTTGCAGATGCAGTCCGGCCGCATACGTGTTGTCGATTGCCACCGTCACGTTCGCGGCTTTGGCTGCAGCAATCAGCGCCCCGAGATCGGGCACTTCAAGGCTCACGGAGCCGACGGCTTCGATCCAGACGAGCCGCGTCCTTGGACCCAGTGCTGCGGCGAGGGATGACGCTTCGCCGGGTTCATACCGGCGAAGTCCGATGCCAAAACGCGCCAGGAGGGTTTCGGCCATCTGCACGGCGGAACCGTAGAAGTTGGCCGGCATGGCCACCTCGTCTCCCGCCTTCAGCAGTGCCACGCAGGTGACGTAGATCGCCGCCAATCCGGAGGGAACCAGGATGGTTTCGCCGGCGCCCTCCAGGCGCGCAAGTCGCCTTTCCAGTTCGCGGGTCGTGGGTGTTCCCTCCCTGCCATACGGCGAAGGGTCAGCATCCCAGCCAGTCCGCCGCAGCTTCTCGACGCTCTCGAGCAGCACGGTCGATGCGCGGTGGACCGCCGGCAGCGTGGCGCGGAACCCCCCCTGCTGATTGGGCTGGATCAAGTCGGTCTGGCTCGCCCGGTTCGCGCGCGAAGTCTTTGGCATCATCCCTCCTCGCACCTTCGTCCGGCCATCCCTCACCCCAGCAGGGTGAAGAACAGGCCCACGGTGACGGCCAACGTGCAAAGCATGCGCACGAAGCCAACGCTCTCCTTCAGGAACACTGCGCCGAAGATCACCCCGAAAACCACGCTTACCTCGCGTAGCGCGGAGACCAACGCGGGCTGGCTGCGCGAAAGTGCGACGATGATCAGTGCGTGCGCGGCGGACATGACGAGCCCATTGACCAGGCAGGTCCGTCCACGTGCCTTCGCGTATCGCGCCAAACGCACAGGGGACTTCAGCAAGGCTGCCATGAGCATCAGCAATCCCTCGAGAACGAACAGCCACAAGATATATGCGTAGGCGTGGCCGCTCACGCGGGCTCCTTTGCTGTCCAGCAACGTGAAGGTGGCGATGAATGCGGAGGTTCCGAGCGCAAAGCCGATGGCCGCCCTTGCATGCGACGTCGGGAAGCCGCGATCGAAAGTAAGGCCCATGATGCCGACCGCGATTGCCAAGATGCCAAGGTATTGCCACGCACTCAGGCTCAGGCCCATGGCGACCGATGCCAGAGCCACGAACAGCGGGGTAGCTCCGCGTGCGATCGGATACACCTGGCTCATCTCCCCATACTTGTAGCCGAGGCTGAGGCAGATGCGGTATCCCGCGTGCAGTATTGCCGAAACGCCGAGGATCGGCCAGGCCCGGCTGTTGACCCCAGGAAGGAGGGGGAGCGCCAATGCGCACAGCACGGCGGAGGTCGCGGCCATCAGCGTCAGGGACAGGAACTTGTCTTCATCCTTCTTCACGAAGAGGTTCCATCCTGCGTGCATGAGGGCCGAAAGCATCACGATGGAAAGCGAGATCGGGTCCATGCTTCAGATGGCGTGATCCTGAGGCAGGACGACGAGTTGCGGGATGTTGATGTGCGCAGGCTGGCACATGACCCAGTAAATCGCATCGGCCACATCTGCGGCGCTCAATGGCCGCGAGATGTTCCGTGAAACGGAGGGATGGACGTCCAGATCGCGATGAAGCTCCGTCCTGACCAGGCCCGGTGCGATGCAGGATACGCGAACGCCACTCCTTGCGAGTTCGATGCGAAGCGCTTCACAAAGCGCCTCGATGGCGTGTTTGGTTCCGGCGTAGCCGCCAGCCGTCTCGCGTACCTTGTGACCCATGACGCTCGTGGTGTGGATCAAGTGCCCGGAATTCTCCTGCTGGAAGTGCTTGAGGAACGTGTAGGTGAACCGATACGCTGCCTCGACGTTGATGCGGACCATCTGGCAGAGCAGGTCCAGGTCGATCTGATCGATCGTGCCTGTATGGTTGATTCCGGCATTGTTGATCGCGTAGTTGACGGTACCGAAGTGCTTCAGGGCCATCTCCAGGAGGCGCGAGGCCGCGTCCCCGTCCACGAGATCGCCCTCAAGCCATACGACGTCGGGGAACTTCTGTGCGGTGGCGGCCAACCTGGCTGCCCGCCTGCCGTGAAGAACGAGCTTCACGCGAGCTGCAGCCAGCTTTTCGGCGGCTGCCATGCCAATGCCGCTCGATGCGCCGGTGATCACGGCCACGCGGCCGGCCAGTGGGTACGCGGTCGCGTCGGGCAGGACGGGGCCGGTCACCATCGTGGTCACTCCGTTCTGGCGCGCAGGCGATCGGTGCACGCGGCACGGAAGGCGGCGGTGATCGCGCAGTCAAGCGGGCTGGAGCCGTCCATCCATTCGATGTGCCACTGCACTCCGAGTGCAAAGGCATGGCCCTGCACGGAGATGGCCTCTACCACCCCGTCCTCCGCGTGCGCCTGGGCAAGGACGCGGGAGCCCAGACGGGAGACGCCCTGTCCATGCAGCGAGTTGACGCGAAAGTCGCTCTCGCCAAGATGCGCGGCACGCGCCAGAGCCTCCAGTTGCGAACCCCTCGCCAAGCGCAGCGTATGCCTCGGCTGGTAACGCTGCTCGTAGGGGAGCTGCTTATCGGATCGGTGATCCATGTTTCCCGCGATTGCATGAAGCTCCTGGTGCAGATCGCCGCCGAAAGCGACGTTGAGTTCCTGCATGCCACGGCAGATCCCCAGAATCGGAACATTGCTATCGAGGCAGTCCAAGATGAGCGGCAGTGTTGTCATGTCCCGCGCGTAGTCCGCACTGCCGAGCGGCTGAGTCTTGATGAAGGATCCACCCTGCAGGCGTACCCCCACGTTGCTAGGGGAACCGGTCAGCAACAATCCGTCCAGCCGCTCGACCAGGGCGGACAGCCCGCCCGGCGCCGACGGTGCTGCCGGGACTGCCGGCAGGAGCACGGGGACGGCATCGAGCGCGTTCACCACGTAGTCCACGTACTTGTGGAAGGCGGTATGGTGGGGCGTCGGCGGATAGTCCCCGAAAGCGATGTTCCGCAGGCAGCACGACACACCGACGACGGGGCGGGCGGCGGTCATCGGAACAAAGCCCGCGTGGCCGGTGTGCGAGCGCCGTAAGCCTTCTTGCGATAGTCGATCTCCATGTCTGAGTACTCCCCATCCCCTTTTTCCATCAGCTCGTCGATTGCGCTGCATGCTGCCATGCCCGAGGGCACTTCGGCGTAGGCCCCCAGGCGGTGCGCGCCTGCCGCAAAGATGTCATCGACGAAATCCATCAGCGCAAGGATGTACTCCTTGATTTCGCTTGCAGAGAGCCCGAAGCCGGCGCTTAGCAGGCGCAGGTACCTGGCGAGGAGCTTCGGTTCCGTTGCGCAGCGTTGGGCGGACTTGATGATCCACTTGCGATGGTAGTTGGTGTTCCCGCAAAGATGCGTGTAAGCCTGGAACTGGGCAACCATGTTTTCGCGGGCGAGGTCGGCGCAGCGGACAAGGTCTCCTTCGTCCCAGGCGCCCAGGATGTCCAGGAGCACCGAGAAGTCCGACGCCTTCCACCGATAGAGAAGGTATTGAAAGCGCACCAACCCTATCCTCGCCCGCAAGTCAGCCAGGTACTCGCCTCCAGCGAGGTCCCTTGCGTGAAACAGCCGATGCACAAAAGCCATGTCCCTGACGCCGAGGTATTTCGTCAGCAGCATGAGGGACCGCGTCGCATACGCAAAAGTCTCTCCGAGCTCTCGGGCAAGCGCCTCGACTTCCGACAACGTCCGGTATTCAATATCCACCTTGACGTGCGTGCCAGGAACGACGGTGTGGATCAGGAAGACTTCGGACGCGGGGTCGGACCCCTTCAGGATGGAACGGTCAGGCGTTAGGACGCGGTAGTGCCTCCGGACGTCGATTTCGTGCCCCTGCCGCAGCCTCTCGGTGATGACGTGGACGTCGATGTCCGAGTAGGCGTTGCCGATCCCCTCGATCAGCGAGCCGCCGATGAAGGCACCATCACCCGGTCTCAGGTAGGCGTTCTCGAGCACGAAAGGTACCGGCAATCGCAGCGCCCCTTGGAGCAGAGGAATGGTCTCGTCTGCGTGCAGCAACGTTCTGTCAACCATGGAAGACCTCCCGGAGCGAGCCCCGGATCGCGGCGCCCTGGGACTTCCAAGTCTGCAAGACGTCGTCGACCGAGCGCGCGTCCAAGATCGGGGACGCGCCCGCACGGTCATGCTTGATCAGTTCGGCCGACAGCGTCAGTCCATCCCACGAATCCAGGTCGATCCGGGCGGCGCACAAGGCCGAGCGCACCACGTCCAGCGGCAATTGCGCGCCTCGCTCGACGGCCCAGGCCAACTCGGCGGCGATCGATACCTCATCCTGGTGCGTCAGGCGCCGCAACACCTCTGCGGGGTCCACACTGTGCCGCTCGCTGGAACTTTCCAACTCCGTGACCTTCTGCCCCAGTGCGCCGTCCGGCACAGGGTCGCCGCCGCACCCCGGGATGCACGCAAGCAGGAGCGGCCGGAGTTCCTCAAGCGGCAGGAGGATTCCGAGTTCACGAACCAAGTCAGCCGGCTCGTCCGGACAGTGAACGAAGCCCAGCATCCTGTTGTGCATCGCCATGGCGGTCCGCAGGTGCTCGGCGCGGCGCCGCTCGGGGTGGGCTGATCCTTTGAGAGCCCACAGGTGAACGCATGCGGGCACGGTGGCACCGGCAGGGCCGCGCAGAAGCACCAGGAGAGAGTTGCTCTTGGCATTGACGCGGTGAGTCAGCCGCACGCGGTCCAGGGTGGCTGCGTTCCACTGGAAACGCCAGATGGCATTTGCATCGGCACGCCCGATGGCCACCGGCGTGTGCCCGACCGGGATGTAACCATGACGTGTGACGAAATCCAGCGCGACCCTGGTCAATCGGCGAGCGATCGCTTCGGGCTTGATGACGAGGAACGTGTGCCCGTAGACGAAGTCGGGAATGCGCGGGCCGTGGGTCTCAAGCAGCGCCGACCAGCACTCATCGGCCGCGAATTCCGACGCATAGAGTTCGGCCTTGCGCTCCTGGACTGTCAGCATCGGCAGCGCGCTCGCGTATTCGAGACCTTGCGTCACTGTCGCGCTCCGCCCGCGGAACTTCGCGGATCATTGTTCGGGGAGATGTTCGTGACTCTCGTGCCAAGCGCATCGTAGTAGAACATCATGGTTCGCGGCGAGTGAGAACGGCAGAGTTCGCGGATCCTGCCGATCCGCTGCAGGCTGTGCCGCTCCGCCACGCGGATCGCCTTCAAAGTGGACACCGTGCCCTCGAGATCATCGTTGACCACGTGGTAATGGTGCTCGTCGATGTACCCAAGGTCCTGAAGGGCCATCTGCTCCTTGATATAAAGCTCCTCGCCCGTTTCGGTTCCGCGCCCGTGCAGCCGGCGCAACAACTCCGAGAACGTCGGCGGCACTATGAATATGCCGACCACCTGCTCCCGGAACTGCCGTCTGAGATTGATGTACAGCTGCGGCGTGTAGTCGAACACCAGGTCGCGGCCCTCCGCGATCGCAGCCTCCAGAGGTGCGATCGGCGTGCCGTAGTACTTTCCCTCCGACGGGTTGACCCACTGTGCAAAGGCTTTGGCTTCGACCAGCCGCCGGAACTCTCCGCGCGAGACGAACTGGTAAAGGCCGCTCTCGTCTGCGCGGTGTTGCGGCCGGGGCTTGCGCGTTGTGATGTTTGCCACGTAGCCAAGGTCCGAGCACTCCTGCCGCCATCTCTTGATCAGCGTGGTCTTGCCCGTGCCCCCCGGGCCCGAGAGGACATAGAAGGTCGCGCCGGGGTTGGCACGAAAGTCGATGTCAGGGACGGAACTCGTGCTGGAATCAACCATGGAGGATGGCCTCTCCCGGCCGCGAGAGGCCGCGCAGCCATGCCGCGACTCTGGTCGCGATGGCCTCGGGTTGGAGGCCGAAGAGCGCGTGAAGGTCCTCGGTACTGCCCACGGGGGCGAACACCCCCGGCACGCTGATGCTCAGCATCGGCACGGGCGTGCCGCGTACGACGACGGAGGCGACGGCGCTGAACAAGCCTCCTTCCCGCTGGTGATCCTCGACGCACACGAGGCGACGCGTCTCCCTGCAGGCCCGCGATATCGCCTTTACGTCAAGGGGCGCGAGACTGGACATGTTCAGCACGCGCGCCTCTATCCCTTCGCGTGCGAGCAGTGAAGCGGCCTCGAGCGCACCGTGCGCAGCGAAGCCCATGCTGAAGAGCGTGACGTCCTCGCCTTGCCGGAGTTCGGTAGCCTTGCCGAATTCAAAGGGCTGGGTGTGCGGTTGCAGCGAGGGGACCGGTATGCGATTGAGGCGAATGAAGACCGGGCCGACGTGTTCATGCGCGGCGCGGACCGCTTGTGCCGTCTCCGTGGCGTCTGAGGGTGCGGCGATCCGCAGACCGGGCAGCACGCGCATCCAGGCGATGTCCTCGATCGCGTGATGGGTGGGCCCCAGCGACCCGTAAGCGAAGCCTGCGCTGTTTCCGCATAGCTTGACGTTGGCATCGGACAGTGCGATGTCGACCTTGATCTGCTCGAGGGCGCGGCCGGTGAGGAAGCAAGATGCCGCACAGACAAATGGGATCATCCCTGCGTTTGCAAGGCCTGCCGCAACCCCGACCATGTTCTGCTCGGCGATTCCGGCGTCGAAGAGTCGATCCGGGAATCGTGCCAGGAAGCCGGCGGCGCTGCTGGACGAAATGGAATCGTTCACCACCATGCACACGCGAGCGTCCGTCGCCGCCAGATCCACGAGGGTGGCGGCGAAACTCGCGCGGGGATCTTCGGTAGCGTTCATTCGTGAGCAGCTGCCGCACCAAGCTCTCTAAAGGCCAGCTCCGCCTCGGCGCTGGTGGGCAGCTTGTGATGCCATGCCGCCTGCCCCTCCATGAAACTGACGCCCTTCCCTTTGCGGGTCCGGGCAAGGATGCAGCTGGGACGCCCCTTCTGCAGAGGTAGGCCGTCCAGGCACGCGAGAATCTGTTCCGCGCTGTGGCCGTCAACCTCCATCACCGACCAGCCAAACGCCCTCCACTTGTCCGCGAGCGGCTCCAAGCGGCACACCGACTCCGTGGCACGTCCCTGCTGCAGGCCGTTGCGGTCTACGATGACCGTGAGATTGTCGAGGCCATGGGTGGCCGCCAGCATAGCCGCCTCCCAGTTGCTTCCCTCCTGCAATTCGCCATCCCCGGTGAGAACGAATGTCCGGCGGTCCGAACGGTGCAGGCGCGCCGCCAGGGCTGCGCCGACCGCGAAGGGAAGCCCGTGTCCGAGCGCTCCAGTGCACGTTTCGATGCCAGGGCTGTGGGCGGACGGATGACCTGCAAGCGCACCGTCTAGGCGTCCGTAATTGTCGAGAATCGATGCCGGCCACCAACCTAGCTCAATCAGAACACTATAAAGAGCAAGTGCTGCATGTCCTTTGCTCAAAATAAACCGGTCTCGGTCGGGGTGCTCGCTTTGCACGCATGGCTTCCTAAGGACGCCTGCGTAAAGAGCGGAAATGAGGTCGGCCGCTGAGAAATCCGGACCGAGGTGGCCGAATTCGCTGCTCGAGGTAACCGCCAGGCAGCGAAGTCGGACCCGGTGTGCGATGGCGCTCGAAAATGCAGCGCGAGTTTGCAGAGATGCTTGGCGGTGCTGCTCCTGCTCTTGCTCTTGCGAATCGGTTTCCTGAAGATTTGGCGGGCTCGTCACACGCATGACATCTTCCTCCTGTATGGCAATGCAGCTCGGAGGATTTAATCTGCAGATAATCGTTGACGCAATCCTGTTAGATATGACAGGGGCTCTGCATGTGAGTCAGCATTAAGAGGAAATTGCAACCCCGAGGTTTGACCTGCAAGTTGGCCATTCGGCCGCACAAATTGAAACTACGGTTGAGATGCTATACGACCCTTGGCTTGATCGCTGGCTTCCTCTGTTAACCCAGCAGTATTCGGGCGAGCTTGTCCTCGACATTGGTTGCGGTCATGGCGACGATCTCCGGACGCTCGCACGGGCCGGGTTCCGGGTAATGGGGTTCGACCGGTCGGCCGTTGCAGTTGCTCTCGCGCGCAGGCGTGTGCCAGGGGCGCGCATAGAACACACCGACTTTCGCGAGCGCTTTGCAGTGGGTGTTCCATCCCTTGGCGTAGTGGTAGCAAGTCTCTCGCTGCACTACTATCCGTGGGAGGAAACTTTAGCTCTCGTGGCGAAAATACGGAGCGCGCTTCGTCCTGGGGGGCTTTTACTTTGCCGACTCAACTCAACCACAGACCGCCACTTCGGTGCGGGCAGGGGCGATGAGATCGAGCCGAATCTTTTCCTGATCGATGGTCACCCAAAACGGTTTTTCGACGAGGAGTCCGTATCAGCGCTCTTTTCGAAGGGATGGAAAACACTGTCAATTCAACAGCTGCACACACGTAAATACCTGCGACAGAAGGCACTGTGGGAGGTCGTCCTTGAGCGTAGCGCTAATTGACCGGTGCTAATTTACCCTGCGAATTGTCTTTCTACATAGGCATGTTGAAAGATGAGCATCATCGGTATTTTCAAAACATGCAGACGATGTCTTACGCCCTAAACTTCTATATGCCCGAGGTATCAGTCGGGGACTCACAAGCTCCGAGTTGTTTGAAAAGTTGTTTGAAAGTATTTCGCCGCACTCGGCGCCGCGACTCAGCTCCCAGATGAAGGAGCCGGCGAAAGCCGCAACCCAGCAAGCGCGGCAGCGCTGGAGACCGTCTTGGCGCCCGGTGTCTGGCTGAGGTAGCGCGACCTCTGGCTAGGGCGCCGACTCGCCAGCACCCAAGCTGTCCTCGAACGGCACGGGCTGGCTGGGAATCTGGTCGAAGATGCTGGTGCGCTGCGTGGTCAGGGTCTCGTGGATGCGGTGCGCCACGTACCAGCTGGCGCGCAGCCGGGCCTCGCGCGTGTGCGTGCCCAGACGCGGCGTCAGGTAAAGGTTGGACGCATCGTGCAGCGGCGAGCCCCGCGAGGCGAAGCCGGCCTCCGCGCCGTCCAACAGGCAAGCGTCGATGCGGCCGTCCGCCAGAGCGCGGGCCAGCGCTGCCGCATCGAACAGCTGCGAGCGGCTGATGCCCACCCACACCTGCCCGGGCTTGCAGTGCGCCAGCAGCTTGTCGTTGACGAAACCCTGGTAGCGCGAGGCATACATCACCTGCACGGACACGGCGTCGGCCTGGGACAGCACGTCGTTCAGTCCCAGCGGCTGGATGTGCAGGCGCGACCAGATCGGTGCCGTGTGGTGGATGGCCGGGTCGTAGCCGACCAGCCGCACGCCCAGCCCATGCAGCATGGGCGCGAGCGCGTGCGCCGTGGGCGCCAGGCCGACGATGCCTACCACGCTGCCGAACAGCTCGCGCCCGAGCCGCACTTCGGCATGCCGGTTGCCGCCCAAGGTGGCGCCGAGGCCGCGCCGGTACAGCAGTAGCAGGCTGGCCAGCAGGTACTCGGCGTTCGAGCGCACGTTCGCGGTACTGGCCTGTATCACCCGCACCTTGCGGTCGCGGCAGGCCTCCAGGTCGGTGTTGTCGGTGCCCACGTGCATGCGGGCGATGGCGCGCAGGCGCGGCGCGAAATCCAGGAATTCGCGCGTGACCACCACCTTGCGCGGCAGCACCACGGCCTGGGCGTTGTAGAGGGCCTTGCGCAGCAGGCTGGCATCGATGGCCAGCTCGGGCCGGCACGCCACGGTGTGACGCTCCTGCAGCCACGCCAGGGCCTCCGGCACCAGGCGCTCCGCAAGTAAGATGTCCAAGCTCGGCGTCCTTGTCTGACAGAGATATCAGCGGGTAGATGACGCAGCCGTGTGAGCGCGCCGCAGAAACTGCGCAAACTTTAGCTACAAAACTGCACGTCGTCGATGAAAAAATTCACAGGCATTAACAAAGCGGTTTTCCCGGTGGCGGGCCTGGGAACGCGATTCCTCCCGGCCACCAAGGCGCAGCCCAAGGAGATGCTGCCCATCGTCGACAAGCCTTTGATCCAGTACGCAGTCGAGGAAGCCTACGACGCCGGCATCCGCCACATGGTGTTCGTCAACGGCCGCAACAAGCGGGCCATCGAGGACCATTTCGATACCGCCTACGAGCTGGAGACCGAACTCGAGGCCGCCGGCAAGAACGACCTGCTGGCGCTGGTGAATTCCATCAAGCCCGATGACATGCACTGCTCCTACGTGCGCCAGTCCCGTGCGCTGGGCCTGGGACATGCCGTGCTGTGCGCCCAGCCGCTGGTGGGCGAAGAGGCATTCGCCGTGCTGCTGGCCGACGACCTCATGACCGGCCCGGACGGCGGCCCGTCGGTGCTCAAACAGATGGTCCAGGTGTTCGATCAGACCCAGGCCTCCGTGCTCGCCGTCCAGGAAGTGCCGCGCGATCACGTCAAGCGCTACGGCATCGTCGCCGGCGAAGCCAGCGGCGAACGCCTGATCCGGGTGCGGCAGATGGTCGAGAAGCCCGCCCCCGAGGTGGCGCCTTCGCGCCTGGGGGTGGCCGGCCGCTACGTCCTGACCCCCAGCGTGTTCGACCAGATCCGCCAGCAGCCCCGCGGCACGGGCAACGAGATCCAGCTGACCGACGGCATCGCGCGGCTGATCGCCACCGAGGGCGTCTACGCCTATGCCTACCAGGGCAAGCGCTACGACTGCGGCAGCAAGCAGGGCTTCCTGGAGGCGACGGTGGAGCTGGCGCTCAAGCACCCCGAGGTGGGCCCCGGCTTCCAGGAATACATCAAGACCACCTTCTGCTGAAGCGCTACGTGCTCGCCGGGCGCTTCAGCGCCGGCGCAGCACGTGGATGAATTCCTGCCCCGCGGTGCGCTGCTCCACCAGCTCATTGCCGGTCTGCTTGGCGAATGCCTGGAAATCGCGGATCGAACCGGCGTCGGTGGCCACCACCTTGAGCAGCTGGCCGGTCTGCATGTCGGTCAGGGCCTTCTTGGCCTTGAGGATGGGCAGCGGGCAGTTCAGGCCACGCGTGTCGATTTCCTTGTCGATGTTCATCGTGCTTGTCCTGAAGCGATGCGCCGATTCTAGGCAATGCCTCAGGCGCTGCGCGGGAACTCCATGAACTGCGGCTGGTGGCCGCGGCTGCGCAGCCAGTCGGCCAGAGCGTAGCCGGTGCCGGCCGGCCAGCACTTCACCGCGTCGTAGTCGTACAGCCGCCAGTCGGCCAGCTCGGGCGAGAGCCTGACCTCACCCTCGGCCACCACGTGGTAGGCGATGATGACCTGGTTCATGCGCTGGAAGTCGTAGACCCCGATGAGATGGACCTCGGTTGCGCGCAGGCTGGTCTCCTCCAGCACCTCGCGCGCGATGCCGTCCTGCGGCGACTCGCCCGCCTCCATGAAGCCGGTGATCAGCGCGTACATCTTGTGCTGCCAGGCGGCATTGCGCGCCAGCAGCACCTTGTCCTGGTACTGGACCACCGCGGCCAGCACCGGCGTCGGGTTGTTCCAGTGCGTCCAGCCGCAGGCCGGGCAGCGCAGCCGCTGCTTCTCGCCGCCGTCCTCCAGCTGCGCGATCCACCGCAGCGGCGTGGCACAGGCCGGGCAGAAGCGGTACGCCCCGTCCGCGCTCCCGCTCATGCGGGGAACACCCCGGTGGACAGGTAGCGGTCGCCGCGGTCGCACACCACGAAGACGATGGTCGCGTTCTCCACCTGCACCGCGACCTGCTGGGCGACCCAGCAGGCGCCGGCGGCCGAGATGCCGGCGAAGATGCCTTCCTCGCGCGCCAGCCGGCGGCACATCTCCTCCGCATCCTCCTGGCTCACGTAGACCAGCTCGTCCACGGCGCTGGGGTCGTAGATCCGCGGCAGGTACTCCTGCGGCCACTTGCGGATGCCGGGGATGCGCGAGCCCTCGCTGGGCTGCGCGCCGATGATGCGCACCGCCGGGTTCTTCTCCTTGAGGTAGCGCGAGACGCCGGTGATGGTGCCGGTGGTGCCCATGGCGCTGACGAAATGGGTGATGCGGCCGCGCGTCTGCTCCCACAGCTCGGGGCCGGTGGTCTCGTAGTGGATGCGGGGGTTGTCGGGGTTGGCGAACTGGTCCAGCACGCGGCCCCTGCCCTCGCGCTGCATGTTCTCGGCCAGGTCGCGCGCGTACTCCATGCCGCCGCTCTTGGGCGTGAGCAGCAGCTCGGCGCCGAACGCCTTCATGGTCTGCGCCCGCTCGACCGACAGGTCCTCCGGCATGATCAGCAGCATGCGGTAGCCCTTGATGGCGGCGGCCATGGCCAGGGCGATGCCGGTGTTGCCCGAGGTGGCCTCGATCAGGGTATCGCCGGGCTTGATCTCGCCGCGCTCCTCGGCGCGGCGGATCATGGAGACGGCGGGCCGGTCCTTGACCGAGCCGGCCGGGTTGTTGCCCTCGAGCTTGCCCAGCACG
This sequence comes from Ramlibacter tataouinensis TTB310, assembly GCF_000215705.1. NCBI lineage: Bacteria > Pseudomonadati > Pseudomonadota > Betaproteobacteria > Burkholderiales > Comamonadaceae > Ramlibacter > Ramlibacter tataouinensis. Next base: position 3,357,694 of record NC_015677.1, read on the forward strand.
ACGTTGCCGCGCCGGCGGTTGGCGTCGGCGCCTATGCGCTGCAGCGCCACCAGCGGTGTCTTGCCAATGGCGTCTTCGATGGTGGGGTAGTTCATGGCGACCACTGTGCCATAATTTCCGGCTCCCCTTTTTCTTGCTGCCGGAGTGGTGAAATTGGTAGACGCAGGGGACTCAAAATCCCCCGCCCGAGAGGGCGTGCCGGTTCGATTCCGGCCTCCGGCACCAGCAAGCAGCAGCGCTCAAGCCGCCAGGTCGTCGAGCTTCTTGCCGCCCTTGAGCGCGTCGACCACCCACTGCGGCTTGCGGCCGCGGCCGGACCAGGTCTTGCCGTCGGGGCCGCGGTACTTGGCGCTCGCGGCAGTCCCGCCCGCCCTGGCACTGCGCCGACCTGCGCCGGCGGCGGCGCGCAAGCCCAGGTCCTCGGCCGTGAGGCCATAGGCCTTGATCTTGGCCTTCACGTCGTTGATCGCGTCCTCGGTTTCCTTCTGGCGCAGCTGCTCGGCCTGCGCCATCAGCCGTTCGGCCTGTTCCTTGAGTTCGAGATAAGTAGCCATCGCAAGTTGAATGTTGTAGAGAGAGGGCGCGAATTTAGCCGATTGCAGGGGCATTGCGATTGGCGCATCCTCCAGCCGTCCGGTCCTCTTTCAAGGAGCTGTCATGGTCGCGATGCGTCGAATGCAGTGGTGGGGCTTGCTGGTCCTGGCTTTCGCCTCGGGCGGCACGTGGGCACAGACCCCCACGCCGCAGCAGGACGCGCAGCAGCAGGCCGTGGTGGAGGCGCTCACCCGGGCGCACGCGGCCGTCGTCGGCGTGCAGGTCGAGGCAGCCGAAGGCGCGCGCTCGGCCGAGACCCTGGGGCGCCTGCGCAGCGGCTCGGGCGTGGTGATAGCCCCCGACGGGCTCATCCTCACCATCGGCTACCTGACGCTGGAGGCCGACAGCATCCAGGTGGTCACCGCCGACAACCGCACCTGGCCGGCCCGGGCGGTGGCCTACGATCCGGCCACCGGCTTCGGCTTGGTGCGGCCGCTGCTGCCCCTGCCGGGCGTGCTGCCGGTGCCGCTGGGCACGGCTGCCGATGTCGAGCGGGGTGAGCCGCTGATGGGCGCGGTCGGCGGCGCGGATGCCGGCGTGGGGGTGCTGCAGCTGGTGGACAAGCGCCCGTTCTCCGGCTACTGGGAGTACCACATCGACACGGCCCTGTTCACCAGCCCGCCCTTGTCCAACCACAGCGGCGCGCCGCTGTTCAACCGCCGCGGCGAACTGCTGGGGATAGGCAGCCTGTTCGTGATGGACGCCGCCGGGGAGGACCGCCGCCTGCCGGGCAACATGTTCGTGCCGGTAGAGCTGCTCAAGCCCATCCTGGAGGAACTGCAGCAGACCGGCACGACCCGGCAGGCGCGCCGCCCCTGGCTGGGACTGACCTCCACCGGGCAAGGCGGCCGCGTGCAGGTGGTGCGGGTCAGCCGTGACAGCCCTGCCGAGGCGGCCGGCCTGCGCGTGGGGGACGTGGTGCTGGCGGTGGATGACCAGCGCGTGGCCACGCTGGAGGAGTTCTACAAGCGCATCTGGGCGCACCGCAACCCGGACGACGAGGTGCGGCTCACCATCCAGCAGGGCGAGCAGGTCAAGGCCGTGTCGGTCAAGGCCGTCGATCGCATGACCACCATGGTCAAGCCGGCCGGCATCTGAGCGCCGCGAAAGGCCGCACTCAGGCGCTGCAGTCCTTCTCCCACACGCCGTCGCGACGAGCCCTGACGCCGGGCGCCCGGCGCCCCGCTAGCCTCCTTCACGCGGGCGTTTCCCCGCGGACCTGACAAGGAGTGGCCGGCCCATGGCCGACGCCGAACGGATCCCGTTGACCCGCCGCCTGGCGCGGCACCTGCAGCGCTGGGGCGCCTACTGGGTGGCGGCGCTCGCCCTGCTGGCCGCCTCGGAGGTGCTGTGGTGGTGGCAGACCTGGCCCGTGCGCGAGCTGCTGCCGGCGGCGCAGGAGCCCGCCGCATGAAACGCCGGCTGCGGCTCGAGCATGCGGTGCTGGCGCTGCTGGTGGCCTGGGCCTGCGGCCTGGCGGTCGCCGCCGTGCGGCTGGATGCCTGGCGGCACGAACTGAGCCGCACCCTGATCCAGCTGCGCGCGGACACGCTGTTCCGCGCCAACATGGCCCGCGAGCGGGACAAGATCCAGCCGGCCTGGTATCGCCAGAAGGCGCTGTCGCTGATCTCCGCCCTGGAGCGGATGCGCCACGACGCGGCCTGGACCCTGTTCATGCCCGGCTCGTGGCACGTGTTCGACGACCTCGAGGAGCGCCTGGCCGGCCACATCGGCGAGGCGTTCGGCCACACCGTGGTGGACACCGTCCACCGGGAGCTGTACGCGCGGGCCGCCGTCTTGACCGGGGTGCCGCAGGATGCGGTCACGGCACAGCTTCAGGTCGGCCGCGGCTGCACGGCGCCGGGAGCGCGGGCTGCTACGGGCCGCCACGCCAACGCAACGCCCGAGGACATGCCCGAATATGCGGCGCTGACGCAGTACCTGGCCCAGGCCGAGGCGCTGGACCGGGCGGTGCAGGCGCTGACGCGGCTGCAGAGTCCCGCCACGGCCAAGCCCGAGGACGTGCAGATGCTGGTGCGCTATGCGCTGCAGGCCGAGCTTCCCGGCGAGGTCTCGCGCAGCATCGCGCTGTTCCATTCGATGGCCGGTCGCGAGGGCCGCGCCGCACACGACCTGGCGACCCGCATCCAGTGGGCGACGCGCTGCAGCCTGGGCAGCGGCATGGCGGCCCTGCATGCGCGCCTGATGACGGGCAACGAGCTGCTGTCGCTGGAGACCGAGCTGGCGCAGGCCGGCGCGGGCCTGTTCGATCCCGCGCACCGCGCCGCCCCGGCGTCGCCCGAGGCCGTGCTGGTGCGCTACCACCAGGTGTCGGCGCTGCTGCAGCGGCAGGAGGCCCTGCTCGCCCAGGGCCGGCACGAGTGGATGCAGCAGGACGCGATGCAGCTGGGGCCGGGCTACCAGCGGCTGGTCGAGCGCATAGCCGCCATCGGCCTGCTGGGTCCGCAGGCGGCGGCCCAGGTGCAGGCCGAGGCCGACCGCGCCTTCGTGCAGTTCCGCCAGCGGTTCAACGCGCTGTTCGGCCGGCCCGGCAGCGGCATCGTGTGGCTGCCGGGCGAGCGCCGGTTCGCCCTGTCGCCCGAGCGCCAGGCGCTGCGCGAAGGGTTCTCGGTGCTGCTTCGCGAACCTTCCATGGCCCTGCCCCGGGGCGCGGCGCCGGGCACCGAACCGCGGCGCACAACGGTGGCGGCCACCGTCGCCGTCGCCGCGCCGTCCGCTTTCGGGCCGGGCGACGTGCAGGAGATGCTGGAGGCGCGCAAACGCCTGCTGCGCGAGGCCCTGCCGGTGTTCCCGCCGCGCGCCCGGGCGTCCGTGGCACGGTTCGTCAACGCGCGCGTCGCGCAGGTGGCCTACGAGCGGGCCGCCCTGGCCCTGGCGCCGCCGGCCGGAGAGGCCGCCCTGGGGCCGTTGGATTCTTCTGCCGTGGCCATGCAGCGCGACCGGGCCGCCGCCCTGCAGGCCCTGTTGCAGGAGCTGGGCGCGCCAGGGCTGGCGCAGCAGCTGCGCGATACGCTGGGCCGCGAGCAGCTGCGCCGCATCGCCTCGGCTGAGGACAGCCTGCGCGGCCTGCCGCTGTTCAATGCGCGCTCGTTCGACTTCAGTTGGTGGCAGGGCGAGTCCGGGCCCTTGCTGCGGGTGTTCAACGCACCCAATGGCGAGGCGCTGCAGCGCTTCGTGCCCGAACAGGTGGGCCGGCTGGAGCGGCTGGGCGGGCAGGCCGCGCAGATGCTGGCCTCCACCGATCCTTCCATGGCCGCCGACCCGGCGGCCCAGCGCTGGGCGCCCCTGCTGGGCGAGCTGCAGCGCTACCGCAACCGGCAGGCCGACAGCAGCCTGGTGGCACTGGAGAGCTACCTGGCCGCGGTGGGCGGCGACCTGCGGCGCGACAACTGCCTGGAACGGCTGGTAGCCCAGCCGGCGCCGCAGCCGCGCGACGAGATCGGGCGCCGGCACGCTCAGCTGCATCGCGGCCTGGTCGCGCGTTGCCTGCAGCTGCGCCAGTCGGGCACGCCTGCGCTCTAGGCCCGCAAGCCCTGCGCCACCGTGGGATAGCGCAGCCGCAGGCCCAGCTCGCGCTTGAGCCGGCCGTTCAGCAGCCGTCGCGACTCGCTCATGAAACTGAGCAGCATCAGGGGCAGTTCGTCGTGCGCAGTGCCGCGGGCCACCCGGGGCGGCCGCGGCAGGCCGTAGAGATCGGCCGCCAGGTCGAAGTAGTCGCCCATGCGCAGCTCGGTGTCGTCGCTGGCGTTGTAGACGCGCTGGGACTGGCCGCGCCACAGCGCTGCCGCCACCGCGCGTGCCAGGTCGTCCGCATGGATGTGGTTGGTGTAGACGTCGTCCTCGGCCTGCAGCACCGGCGTGCCGCGCAGCAACCGCTCGCGCGGCGTGCCGCCGGCGCGGTCGGGCGCATAGATGCCGGGGATGCGCAGGATGGCGGCGCGCACGCCGGTGGCCCGGCCGTAGTGGCGCACCGCCGCCTCGGCATGGGCCCGCCGCTGGGCTCGGGGGGTGGCGGGCGCCGGCGGCCGCGTCTCGGCAACCCAGGCGCCGCCGCAGTCGCCGTACACGCCGCTGGTCGACCCGTACACCAGCGACCGCGGCGGCGAGCGCCGGCGCAGCACGCGCAGCAGCGCCAGGGTCCGAGGGTCGCGCCACCAGGCGGGCCCGCCCTCGCCGGGCGGCGGCGCCAGATGCACCACGCGCGTGGCCAGGCCGGCCAGCCGGCCCAGGGTGGCGGGCCGGTCCAGGTCGCCCACCAGCGGCGTGATGCCCCGCGCACGCAGGGTGCCCACACGCTGCGGGGTGGAGGTAAGGGCAAGCAGGCGGGTGTGCGGCGCCAGCACGCGGGCCAGGCGCTGCCCCACGTCGCCGCAGCCGACGATGAGCACGCGCTCGCGCCGGAAGCGGGCCGGCCGCGCGCCGATGGGGTTGTGGTTTGCGGGCAAAATCGGGCGCAGTCACTGCAACACGAGAGCCCGAGGATACCCAACATGACGAGCGCGACGGCCGCGGCAGGCCCCTTCCAGGTCACGGTGCAGCCCAGCGGCCGCAGCTTCGGCGCTACCGGCGGCGAGACCCTGCTGGCCGCCGCCATCCGCCAGGGCATAGGCCTGCCCTATGGCTGCAAGGACGGTGCCTGCGGCTCGTGCAAGTGCCGCAAGCTGGAAGGCCAGGTGGTGCACGGGCCGCACCAGAGCAAGGCCCTGAGCGCGCAGGAAGAGGCTGCCGGCTTCATCCTGACCTGCAGCGCCACCGCATTGACCGACGTGGTGCTGGAGTCGCGCCAGGTCACCGACGAGAGCGCCTTCCCGATCAAGAAGATGCCGGCGCGCGTGCTGTCGCTGGAGAAGAAGTCCCATGACGTGATGATCGTGCGGCTGCAGCTGCCGGCCAACGAGCCGATGCGCTACCACGCCGGCCAGTACATCGAGTTCATCCTGCGCGACGGCGACCGCCGCAGCTACTCCATGGCCAACGCGCCGCACACCCTGGTGCGCACCGATGCCGGCGCGCCCAGCGGGCCGGCGGTGGAACTGCACATCCGCCACATGGCGGGCGGAAAGTTCACCAGCCACGTGTTCACCGCCATGAAGGAAAAGGAGATCCTGCGCGTGGAAGGGCCCTACGGCAGCTTCTTCCTGCGCGAGGACTCGCCCAAGCCCCTGGTGCTGCTGGCCTCGGGCACCGGCTTCGCACCGATCAAGGCGGTGATCGAGCACATGCGGTTCAAGGGCATCCGGCGGCCGGCCACGCTGTACTGGGGCGGCCGCCGGCCGGCCGACCTGTACCTGGACGAGTGGGTGCGCGAGCGCTGTGCCGAGATGCCGCACCTCACTTATGTGCCGGTGGTCTCCAACGCCCTGCCCGAGGACGACTGGACGGGCCGCACCGGCTTCGTGCACAAGGCGGTGCTGGAGGACTTTCCCGACCTGTCCGGCCACCAGGTCTACGCCTGCGGCGCGCCCGTCGTGGTCGATTCGGCGCGCAGCGAGTACACCGGCCTGGCCCGGCTGCCGGCCGAGGAGTTCTATGCCGACTCGTTCACCACCGAGGCGGACAAGCACAAGGGCTGAGGCCAGGCACATGAAGCGAAGAAACCTTCTGCTGGTCCCCGCGGCCGCCGCCCTCGCCGCCCCTTTGCCCGGCTGGGCACAGCCCCGGCCCCTGCGCATCATCGTGCCCTATGCCGCCGGCGGGCCGATCGACGTGACGGCGCGGGTGCTGGCCGAGGGGGTCAAGGACAGCCTGGGCCCGGTCATCATCGAGAACCGGCCGGGCGGCGGCGGCAACATCGGCGCCGACGTGGTCGCCAAGGCTGCCCCGGATGGGCTGACCCTGGGCATCTCGGCGGTAGCCACGCACGCCATCAATCCCTGGCTGTTCAGCAAGATGCCGTACGACGCGGCCCGTGACTTCACCCCCATCACCCAGATGGTGCGCGTGCCCAATGTGCTGGTGATGAACGCCGACACCGCCGTGCGGCTGAAGATCAACACCTTGCCCGACCTGATCGCCTATGCCAAGGCCAACCCCGGCAAGCTCAACTACGGCTCGGGCGGCAATGGCAGCGCGGGCCACCTGGCGGGCGAGATGTTCAAGCGGGACGCCGGCATCTTCGCCGTCCACATCCCCTACAACGGCGGCAATCCGGCGCAGCTGGCGCTGCTGTCGGGCCAGGTCGACTTCAACTTCGACAACCTGGCGACTGCCGCGCCGAACATCCGCTCGGGCCGCCTCAAGGCCCTGGCCGTGACCACCCTGCAGCGCTCAACCAGCCTGCCCGAGGTGCCGCCGGTGGCCCAGACGCTGCCCGGTTTCGCCATCGATACCTGGTGGGGACTGGTGGGTCCGGCCGGGCTGGCGCGCGACACCGTGCAGCGGCTCAACCAGGCTTTCGTTGCTGCGCTGCAGGCGCCTGAGACGCGCTCGCGCTTCGCCCAGCTGCTGGCGGAGCCGGTGTCCACCTCGCCCGAAGAGTTCGGCGCCTTCATGCAGGCCGAGCTCGTCAGGTACGAAAAAATAGTCAAGGCCTCTGGCGCCAAGGTAGACTGACCGGACGCTTTTCCGGACGTTTTCTGCACTGCAACATGGCGTAGGCTGGACAGCCTGCTCCTGTTTTCGGAGTGCCGAAAAGTCGCGTCCTACGAGGGTGTGCGGCTTATCTGACAGCCAGCTCGACGGCAGGAGGCTAGATTTGTTCCCATTGGAAACAGAACCTCGCCGGGAGATACAAAAATGCCAACCCTCAAACCCTTTCCGTCGGCTGCCGCGGTCGCAGCTGCGCTGCTGGTCCTGCTCGTGGCAGTGCCGGTATGGGCCCAGCCTTCCTCGTCGCCCGGCGGCTCCGGCACGTCCCTGAGCGGCGGCCGCGGCGGTTACCTCGGCCTGAACGTGGGCCGCTCCAGCTACCGCCTCCCTTGCGGCCCCTCGTCGCTGACCTGCGACACCGACGACGAGTCGCTGAACCTGTATGCCGGCACCCTGCTGGGCAGCTTCTGGGGTGCCGAGGTCGGCTTGCTCGACATGGGCCGGGTGGAACGCGCGGGCGGACGCACGCGGGCGCGGGGCCTGAATCTCAGCCTGGTCGCGCGCGCGCCGGTGTGGCAATCGGCCGGCGTGTTCGGCAAGCTGGGGACCACTTACGGCCGCACCGACACCTCGGTCCAGACGGGCGGCGACATCCCCGGAGGCAGCGAGAACGGCTTCGGCCTGTCCTTCGGCGCCGGCATCAGCTGGGACTTCACCCCGCGGCTGTCGGCGGTGCTGGAATGGGACAGCCACGACTTCCGCTTCGCCGGCGGCGGGCGCGATCCCGTGCGCTCGACCAGCCTTGGCCTGCAATACCGGTACTGAACGAAGAAGCTCAGGGAAAGCGGAAGCCCAAGACGCCCACCGGCCGCCAGGCCGGTGGGCGATCTTCTTACTCGCCCAGGTAGGCAGCGCGCACCTTGGGATCACTGAGCATCTGCCGGGCTTCGCCCGTCATGGTGATCAGGCCCGACTCCATCACGTAGCCGCGATCGGCGATCTGCAGCGCGCGGCTGGCGTTCTGCTCGACCAGCAGCACGGTGACGCCCTGGGCGTAGACCTCGCGCACCACCTCGAAAATCTTGTCCACCATGAGGGGCGACAGGCCCATGGAGGGTTCGTCCAGCAGCAGCACCTTGGGCCGGCTCATCAGCGCCCGGCCCATGGCCAGCATCTGCTGCTCGCCGCCGGACATGGTGCCGGCCAGCTGGTCGCGCCGCTCCTTCAGCCGCGGGAAGATGGTGAACACCTTGTCCATGTCGGAGGCGATGCCGGCCCGGTCGTTGCGGATGTGCGCGCCCATCTGCAGGTTCTCGGTGATGGTCATGCGGGTGAACACGCCGCGGCCCTCCGGCACCATGGCCAGGCCCTGCCTGACCAGGTCCCAGGCGCCCTTGCCCTTGATGCTGCGGCCCAGGTACTCGATGTCCCCGCCGGCCAGCGGCAAGGTGCCGGTGATGGCCTTCATGGTGGTGGTCTTGCCCGCGCCGTTGGAGCCGATCAGCGTGACCAGCTCGCCCTCGCGCACCTCGAAATCCACGCCCTTGACGGCCTGGATGCCGCCGTAGGCGACCTTCAGGCCGCTGACCTTCAGCAGTGTCTGCGCCATCTCAATGCCCTCCGCCCTGCGCCGCGGCGGCACCCGTGCCGTGCCCGTGACCGAGGTAGGCCTCGATCACCTTCTCGTTCCTCTGCACGTCGGCCGGCGTGCCCTCGGCGATTTGCTTGCCGTAGTCCAGCACCGTGACGCGGTCGCACAGACCCATCACCAGCTTGACGTCGTGCTCGATCAGCAGGATGGTGCGCCCGTCGTGGCGGATGCGGTTGATCAGCTCGCGCAGCTGCACTTTCTCGGTGGCGTTCATGCCGGCCGCCGGCTCGTCCAGCGCGATCAGCTGCGGGTCGGTGGCCAGGGCGCGGGCGATCTCCAGCCGGCGCTGGTCGCCGTAGGACAGCGTGCGGGCCTTGTAGTCGGCGTACCGGCCGATGCCGACGTAGTCGAGCAGCTCCTGCGCGCGCCGGGCGATGGCGTCCTCCTCGGCCCTGAACTTGCGGGTGCGCAGGATGGCGCCCAGCAGGCCGGAGCCGGTGCGGATGTGCCGGCCCACCATCACGTTCTCCAGTGCCGTCATGTCGGCGAACAGGCGGATGTTCTGGAAGGTGCGCGCGATGCCGGCCTTGGCCACCTCGTGCACCGCGGTGGGCCGGTAGGGCTTGCCGGCCAGCTCGAAGCTGCCGCCGTCGGGCGTGTACAGGCCGGTGATCACGTTGAAGAACGTGGTCTTGCCCGCGCCGTTGGGGCCGATCAGGCCGTAGACCTGGCCGCGCTCGATGGTCACCCCCACGTCCGACAGGGCCTGCAGGCCGCCGAAGCGCTTGGAGATGCCGGCTACCCGGAGAACCGTTTCTGCCATGGTGCCGCTCCTCACTTGCCGCCGTTGCCCGGCACCTTGCCGTGCTCCCGCGTGGGCCACAGGCCGCGCGGGCGCAGCAGCATGATGATGATCATGGCCAGCGCGATCAGCAGCTGGCGCAGGATGGAGGCGTCCAGCCGGCCCTCGGTCAGGCGCTGCAGGTCGAACACGCCCGACACCCAGCGCAGCACCTCCGGCATCGCCGACAGCAGCACGGCGCCCAGGATCACGCCGGGCAGGTGGCCGATGCCGCCCAGCACCACCATGGCGACGATCATCACCGACTCCATCAGGCTGAACGACTCGGGCGAGACGAAGCCCTGGAAGGCCGCGAACATGGAGCCCGAGACGCCGCCGAAGGTGGCGCCCATGCCGAAGGCTAGCAGCTTCATGTTGCGCGTGTTGATGCCCATGGCCTTGGCCGCGATCTCGTCCTCGCGGATGGCCATCCAGGCGCGGCCGATGCGCGAGAGCTCCAGCCGGTGGCAGATCACCACGCTGATCACCACCAGGATGAGGAACAGGTAGTAGTAGAGCGTGACCGCCGACAGCGTGAAGCCGCCGATCTCCAGCGGACGCCCCAGGTTCAGCCCCAGGATGCGGATGGAATCGATCTGGCCCAGGCCCTTGGGGCCGTTGGTGATGTTGACCGGGTGGTCCAGGTTGTTCAGGAACACGCGGATGATCTCGCCGAAGCCCAGCGTGACGATGGCCAGGTAGTCGCCGCGCAGCTTGAGCGTGGGCGCGCCCAGCAGGATGCCCAGGATGCCGGCCAGGAAGGCGCCCAGCGGGACCACCAGCCAGATCGAGGTGTGCAGCCCGGTGGGGAACATCTTCGCGAACCAGGCGAAGGTCTCGGACAGGTGCGGCGAGGCCATCAGCCCGTACATGTAGGCGCCGATGGCGAAGAAGGCGACGAAGCCCAGGTCCAGCAGGCCGGCGTAGCCGACCACGATGTTCAGGCCCAGGGCCAGCAGCACGTATAGCAGCGCCATGTCGGCGATGCGCACCCAGAAATTGCCCATGCCTTGCAGCAGCAGCGGCAGCACCAGCAGCACCACCGCCGAGACGGCGTAGACCACGATCTTTTTATTCGGCTTGCCTGCCATGGTCCCTCCCTTAGGCGCGGTCCGCCACCCGCTCGCCGAGCAGGCCCGAGGGCCGCAGCGTGAGCATGATGATCAGCACGATGAAGGCGAAGATGTCCGAGTAGTGGCTGCCCAGCACGCCGCCGGTGACCACGCCGATGTAGCCCGAGCCGATGGACTCGATCAGCCCGAGCAGCAGGCCGCCCACCACCGCGCCGGCCAGGTTGCCGATGCCGCCGAACACCGCCGCCGTGAACGCCTTGAGCCCCGGCAGGAAGCCCATGGTGTGCTGCACCGTGCCGTAGTTGGACGCGTACATGATGCCGGCGATGGTGGCCAGCACCGCGCCGATGATGAAGGTGGCCGAGATCACGGTGTCGGGCTTGACGCCCATGAGGGCCGCCACCCGCGGGTTCTCCGCGGTGGCGCGCATGGCGCGTCCCAGCCGGGTGTAGTTCACCAGGTACATCAGCACCGCCAGCGACAGCGCCGTGAGGCCCAGGATCATGATCTGCGTGGGCGTGATCACCGCGCCGCCGACCTGGATGGGCGCGGCCGGCAGCAGCGTGGGATAGGGCTTGTAGTTCGGCTTGAAGATGATCATCGCCAGCGTCTGCAGCAGGATGGACATGCCGATGGCGGTGATCAGGGGCGCCAGCTTGGGGCTGTTGCGCAGGGGGCGGTAGGCGATCTTCTCGATGGCGAAATTCAGGACCGCGGCCACCACGCAGGAGATCAGCATCGCCAGGATCAGGATGATCCAGCCGGGCGTGCCGGGCATGGACTCCTGCATGGTCACGATGATGGCCCAGCTGGTCAGGGCCCCCACCATCAGCACCTCGCCGTGGGCGAAGTTGATCAGGTTGATGATGCCGTAGACCATGGTGTAGCCCAGGGCCACCAGGGCATACATGCTGCCGAGGACCAGACCATTGATGATCTGCTGCAGCAGGATTTCCATAGACAGTTCCCCGTTGGTGATGGGTGGCGCCTTGTGGGCCGGCCAGCCATCTAGCAAAAAACCCGCCAAGTCCTTGAGCGGGTTTACGGAGCGCGATTGTAGCGATGCGGCACAGCGGTAAGAATCGGTGCGCGCCGGGGTTTACCCTGCCGGCGCCTGCAGCGGCGGGCCGATCAGGCCTGCTGATCCGCGTCCGGGTCCTGGCCGTTCAGCCGGCGCAGCTCGCGCAGCTTCTCGCCGATGCGGATCTCCAGGCCGCGGTCCACCGGACGGTAGAAGCGCGGCGGCTGCAGGCCTTCGGGAAAGTAGCTCTCGCCCGCCGCGAAGCCGCCGGCCTCGTCGTGCGCATAGCGGTAGCCCTTGCCGTATTCGAGCTGCTTCATGAGCTGGGTCGGCGCGTTGCGAAGGTGCAGGGGCACCGGCCGCGTGCCGTCCTTCCTGACCAGCGCCTTGGCCTCGTTGAAGGCGGCGTAGATCGCGTTGGACTTGGGCGCCACGGCAAGGTAGACCACGCATTCGGCCAGCGCCAATTCGCCCTCGGGCGAGCCCAGGCGCTCGTAGGTCTCGGCGGCGTCCAGCGCCAGGCGCAGCGCGCGCGGGTCCGCCAGGCCGATGTCCTCGCTGGCCATGCGCACCAGGCGGCGCGCCATGTAGCGCGGGTCGGCCCCGCCGTCGAGCATGCGCACGAACCAGTACAGCGAGGCGTCCGGGTCCGAGCCGCGCACGCTCTTGTGCAGGGCGCTGATGGTGTCGTAGAACTGCTCGCCGCCCTTGTCGTAGCGCCGCATGCGCTCGCCCAGCACCTTGAGCAGCCAGTCGTCGGTGATCTGCGCGCGCCCTTCCTGGGTCGCGGCGACGGCCAGCGTCTCCAGCGTGTTGAGCAGCCGGCGGGCGTCGCCGTCGGCATAGGCGATCAGGCGGCCCTGCGCCGTGTCCTCCAGCGCCGGGACGGCGCCTATCGCCTGCGCCTTGGCCACCAGCTTCGCCAGGTCGTCCTCGGTCAGCGGCTGCAGCACGTAGACCGCGGCGCGCGACAGCAGCGCCGAGTTGACCTCGAACGAGGGGTTCTCGGTGGTGGCGCCGATGAAGGTGAACAGGCCCGACTCCACGTGCGGCAGGAAGGCGTCCTGCTGGCTCTTGTTGAAGCGGTGCACCTCGTCGACGAAGACGATGGTGCTGCGCTGCTCCAGGCCGCCCCGGGCGCGCTGCGCGGCCTCCACCGCCTCGCGGATGTCCTTGACGCCGCCCAGCACCGCGCTGATGGTGATGAACTGCGCGTCGAAGGCGTCGGCCATCAGCCGCGCGATGGTGGTCTTGCCCACGCCGGGCGGGCCCCACAGGATGCAGCTGTGCGGCTGTCCGGACTCGAAGGCGATGCGCAGCGGCATGCCCTCGCCCAGCAGGTGCTGCTGGCCGATCACCTCGCCCAGGCTTCGCGGGCGCAGGCGCTCGGCCAGCGGCTGGGACGGTGGGGTCGGGGTCTTGGCGGCGGCCATGGGCGGGGAGGCTGGAGTTTATAGTCCGCCCCAGCATGAACGCGGCACTGTGGTCCACCGTCTCCGCCCTGCTCGGCGCCCTGGTGGGCGGCGCCATCAGCTGGCTGCTCAACCGTCAGCAGTTCCAGCACCAGTTGCGCATGCAGCGCGAGCTGCACAAGACCGAGTTCATGGCCGAGGAGACCGCCCGCCTGTTCCTCAGCCACAAGGGCTTCACCGATCGCTCGTTCGAGACGCTGCGCCGGCACCTGGGCGGCTTCGAGGACGACGAGCTGCGCAAGATCCTGGTGCGCGCCGGTGCCATGCGGGTCTACCGCGAGGACGGCTCGGAATGGTGGCGCCTGATCTCGCGCATGGACGAGTTCATCGAGCGCAAGGCGCTGGGCCGGATCGCACGCGAGATCGAGCCGGCCGACCAGGGCCGGCCGTCTTGAGGCCGGCTACTGGCGCAGCACGTCCGCGCCTGCCGGCGGCTTGAACTGGAAGGTGCCCGCCGGCAGGGGCACGTTGGGCTGCATGCCGGTGAAGGTCATGACCGAACGCTGGCCGAAGCTGTCCAGGATCTCCAGCGCCGCCAGTTCCTTGCCGCGAAAGCCCACCAGCACGCTGCGCAGCTGGCCGTCGCGTGCGCGGGGCGTGGCCTGCACCCACTGCAGGCCGTCGCGCTGCGGCGCCTCCTGCAGCTCGAAGTCCTTGCGCAATGCGGCCAGGTCGGGCGCGGCGGCCACCAGGGCGGCCGGCGTGGCGCCCAGCACCTGGGACTGGCTGCGCGCCGTCACCTGGTTCAGGTCCAGGTCGTGCAGCCACAGCGTCTGGCCGTCGGCCACGATGACCTGCTCGAACGGCTTCTGGTAGTGGAAGCGGAAGCGGTTGGGCCGCTGGAACTCGAAGGTGCCGCTGGAGGTCTTGCTGCGCGCCTGCTGGCCTTCGCGCGCCGGCGCGGTCACCACCTGGGTAAAGTCGGCACTGCCGCTGTGCGCCGAGCGGACGAAGTTCTCCAGGCTTTCCAGCCCTGCGGCCTGCGCGGAGAGGGCGCACAGCGCTGTCGAAACGGAAGCGATCCAGGTTTTCATGGCGGTGGCGATGATGCTTGCGGTTGGGTTCGTCCGGCGGCGCGAAGTTCGCAACCGGATGTAGGCGGGCTACTCGGCGCGGCTGGGCACCAGGATCTCGCGCTGGCCCTGGCCGTTCATCGCGCTGACCAGGCCGGCGTTCTCCATGTCCTCCACCAGGCGGGCCGCGCGGTTGTAGCCGATCTTCAGGTGGCGCTGCACCAGCGAGATGCTGGCCTTGCGGTTCTTCAGCACGATCTCCACCGCCTGGTCGTACATCGGGTCCTTCTCGCCGCCGCCACCGCCGCCCGGCAGGTCGCCGCCGGCGCCGTCCTCGTCCACCGTGCCGCCTTCCAGCACGCCCTCGATGTAGTTCGGCTCGCCGCCCTGCTCCTTCAGGTAGGCCACCACGCGGTGCACCTCCTCGTCGCTGACGAAGGCGCCGTGCACCCGCACCGGCAGGCCGGTGCCCGAGGCCATGTACAGCATGTCGCCCATGCCCAGCAGGGCTTCGGCGCCCATCTGGTCCAGGATGGTGCGGCTGTCGATCTTGCTGGAGACCTGGAACGCGATGCGGGTCGGGATGTTGGCCTTGATCAGGCCGGTGATCACGTCCACCGAGGGCCGCTGCGTGGCCAGGATCAGGTGGATGCCGGCGGCGCGCGCCTTCTGCGCCAGGCGCGCGATCAGCTCCTCGATCTTCTTGCCCACCACCATCATCAGGTCGGCCAGTTCGTCGATCACCACCACGATGTGCGGCAGCCGCTCCAATGGCTCCGGCTGTTCGGGCGTGAGGCTGAACGGGTTGTAGATGAACTCGCCCCTGCCCTTGGCCTCGTCGATCTTGACGTTGTAGCCCGCCAGGTTGCGCACGCCCAGCTTGCTCATCAGCTTGTAGCGGCGCTCCATCTCGGCCACGCACCAGTTCAGGCCGTGCGCCGCCTGGCGCATGTCGGTGACCACCGGCGCCAGCAGGTGCGGGATGCCCTCGTAGACCGACATTTCCAGCATCTTGGGGTCTATCATCAGCAGGCGCACGTCCCGGGCCTCGGCCTTGTACAACAGGCTGAGGATCATGGCGTTGATGCCCACCGACTTGCCCGAGCCGGTGGTGCCGGCCACCAGCACGTGCGGCATCCTGGCCAGGTCGGCCACGACCGGGTTGCCGACGATGTCCTTGCCCAGGCCCATGGTCAGCATGGACCGGGCTTCGTTGTAGACCTGCGAGCCCAGGATCTCGCTGAGCTTGATGGACTGGCGCTTGGCGTTGGGCAGCTCCAGCGCCATGTAGTTCTTGCCCGGGATGGTCTCGATGACGCGGATGGACACCAGCGACAGCGAGCGCGCCAGGTCCTTGGCCAGGTTGACGATCTGCGAGCCCTTGACGCCGGTGGCCGGCTCGATCTCGTAGCGCGTGATCACCGGGCCGGGCTGGGCCAGCACCACGCGCACCTCGACGCCGAAATCCTTGAGCTTTTTCTCGATCAGCCGGCTGGTCATCTCCAGCGTCTCGGCCGACACCGTCTCCTGCCGCGCCTGGGCGCTGTCCAGCAGGTCGACTTGGGGCAGCTTGCTGTCGGGCATCTCGGTGAACAGCGGCTTCTGGCGCTCCTTGACCACCCGCTCGCTCTTGGGCACCTCCGCCACCACCGGCTCGATCAGCACCGGCGTGGGATGGTGCTCCTCGATCTCCACGCGCTCGACCTGCACGGTCTCCTCGCGCTCGCGGGCCGCGCGCTGGCCCAGGGCCAGGTCCTGCGCGATCTCGCGCTTCTCACGGCGCGCGGCGACGAACTCGTCCACGCGCGCGCCGATGCGCTCGGCCAGCTGGCCCCAGGAGAAACGGAACACCACCGAGGCGGCGACCACCACCAGCGCGACGAACACCAGGCCGGAGCCGGTGAATCCCAGCCACTGCACGCCCAGCGGCCCGGTCAGATAGCCCAGCGCCCCGCCGGCATGGTCCGGCAGGCGGGCTTCGAAGCGGTACAGGCGCGACCACTCCAGCCCGGTGCTGGCGCACAGCAGCACGGCCAGCGCCAGCCAGAACGCCAGGCGGGTGAGCGAGAAACGGGGCCGGTCCATGGGCTCGCCGGTGCCGCCGCGCATCCAGCGTGCCAGCGTGGCCAGCCAGGCGCGTACCGCGGCGGCGAAGCCCCACCAGACCGAGAAACCGAGCAGGAAGTAGCTGCCGTCGGCCAGCCAGGCGCCCAGCCGGCCGCCCCAGTTCGCCACCGGCGCCCCGGAACCGGACGTGGAGAACGCGGGATCCTGCGGCGAGTAGCTGAGCAGGGAGAGCAGCCAGAAAGTCAGGGCTGCCAGCCCCAGCACCAGCACGAATTCATGGGCGAAGCGCGCCGCACCTGCGCGCGGCGTGGCGCGGCGCTGGCCAGGAGGAGGGGCGAGAGTGTGGAGGGAATAGGTCATGCGAAGCTCAAGCTTAGCGCTGCGGGGAGGGTCTTCGACACCGCCGCTGCGGGGCATGCGCAGGCGGCTGGTTTCCCGTGGTGCCGCGGCGACACGCTGCGCGGTGGATCAGCCCAGCGTGTTGAGCCGGTCCTTGATCAGCATGGAGCCGTCGGCGCGCGTCTCGATGAAGCCGCGGTCCTCCAGGTCCTTCATCACCCGGCTGACCATCTCGCGCGAGGCCCCCACCATCTTGGCGATGTCCTGGCGCGAGATGCGCTCGCGGATCGTCATGTTGCCTTCGCGGTCCGGCGCGGCGAATTCCAGCAGGGCCCGGGCGACCCGGCCGTACACGTCCATCAGGGCCAGCGATTCGATCTTGCGGTCGGCCTGGCGCAGGCGCTGCACCAGCCCGCGCATGACGGCATAGGCCATGGAGCTGTTCTCGGGCAGGCAGCGCGCGAACTCGGCGCGGCCCAGGGCCAGCATGTCGGTCTGAACCTCGGCGCGCACGGTGGCGGAGTGGGCTTCGTTGTCGATCAGGCTCATCTCGCCGATGTAGTCGCCGGGCTGCAGCGTGGCCAGGATGACCTCGCGGCCGCGCTTGTCGGAGGTGACCACGCGCACGCGCCCGGTCAGGATGATGAACAGGGTGTTGGACTTCTCCCCCTGCTCCACGATCACCTCGCCGCGCTTGAAGCGGCGCTTGGCGACCGCGTCGGCCACCGACTCCGCCTGGGCCGACGTCAGCAGCGCGAACAGCGGCACGCGGCGGATCAGCTCCAGGTTGGACAGCATCGACATTACATCCCTCCCGTGCAGGGCCGGCCCGTGACGGGCCGGCGGCACACGTCATCGGTTCTTACAATCGCTTCCATTGAAAGAGACAAGCTCCCGCACTGCGTTGCGCAATTGATACTTGCCGGCGTGGCCCCGAAATGTACACCGGGCGGCAACGCGCCCGCACGGCTTTTACCGACACCATGACCACCAGACACGCCAAAGTCCTGATCCTCGGCTCCGGTCCCGCGGGCTACACCGCCGCGGTGTACGCGGCCCGCGCCAATCTCCACCCCTTGCTGATCACCGGCATCGCCCAGGGCGGCCAGCTCATGACCACCACCGAGGTGGACAACTGGCCGGCCGACGTGCACGGCGTCCAGGGGCCCGAGCTGATGCAGCGCTTCCTGGAGCACGCCGAGCGCTTCAAGACCGAGATCGTGTTCGACCACATCAACGCGGTCGACTTCGGCAAGCGCCCCTTCACCCTCAAGGGCGACAGCGGCGAGTACACCTGCGACGCGCTGATCCTGGCCACCGGCGCCTCGGCCCGCTACCTGGGCCTGCCGTCCGAGCAGGCCTTCATGGGCAAGGGCGTGAGCGCCTGCGCCACCTGCGACGGCTTCTTCTACCGGGGCGAGGTCACCTGCGTCATCGGCGGCGGCAACACGGCCGTCGAGGAGGCGCTGTACCTGTCCAACATCGCCAGCAAGGTCTACCTGGTGCACCGCCGCGACAAGTTCCGCGCCGAGCCCATCCTGGTGGACAAGGTGATGCAGAAGGTGGCCGAGGGCAAGATCGAGCTCAAGCTGTTCAAGGCCCTGGACGAGGTGCTGGGCGACGAGACGGGCGTGACCGGCATCCGGCTGAAGGACGCCAACACCGGCGCCACCGAGGACCTGCAGCT
Organism: Ramlibacter tataouinensis TTB310; assembly: GCF_000215705.1. Classification (NCBI taxonomy): domain Bacteria; kingdom Pseudomonadati; phylum Pseudomonadota; class Betaproteobacteria; order Burkholderiales; family Comamonadaceae; genus Ramlibacter; species Ramlibacter tataouinensis. Next base: position 3,375,941 of record NC_015677.1, read on the forward strand.
CAAGGGCTGCTTCATCGCCATCGGCCATTCGCCCAACACCGAGATCTTCAAGGGCCAGCTGGAGATGAAGGACGGCTACATCCTGACCAAGTCGGGGCTGAACGGCTTCGCCACCATGACCAGCGTGCCCGGCGTGTTCGCTGCCGGCGACGTGCAGGACCATGTGTACCGCCAGGCCATCACCAGCGCCGGCACCGGCTGCATGGCCGCGCTGGACGCGCAGCGGTTTCTTGAGCAGCAGGAGTAGCTGGCAGGCGCCTTACCGGCATCTCGCTATAATCGCGGGCTTTGCTGCATTTAGGCCTGGGAAGGCGCTGGCAGCGGATGGGTTACCGCCACCCTACTTGGCGAGGTGAGGCGCTCGTGACAACGACCGCCGTTTTTTGACTTTGGAGTGCTTCATGGCACGCGTGTGCGACGTCACGGGCAAGGGCCCGATGGTCGGGAACAACGTTTCCCACGCCAACAACAAAACCAAGCGCCGGTTCATGCCGAACCTGCAATACCGCCGTTTCTGGGTCGAGAGCGAGAACCGCTGGGTGCGCCTGCGCGTCTCCAGCGCCGCGCTGCGCTTGATCGACAAGAACGGCATCGACAGCGTGCTGGCGGACCTGCGGGCCCGCGGCCAGGCCTAAGGAGCAAGTCACCATGGCAAGCAAAGGCGGACGCGAAAAGATCAAGCTGGAGTCCACCGCGGGCACCGGCCATTTCTACACCACGAGCAAGAACAAGAAGACCATGCCCGAGAAGATCTCGATCATGAAGTTCGACCCCAAGGCTCGCAAGCACGTCGAGTACAAGGAAACCAAGCTCAAGTGATCCCGGCCTCCCGCAAGCGCGGGAGGTGCCATGAAAAAAGCCCCGCCGTGCGGGGCTTTTTTCATGGGCCGCAGCCGGCGAAAGCGCCACCGTCCCACAAGCCGGAGGCCTGGTGCGTGTCCATCATCGCTGCGGCAATCCTGCCTTGCCCTGGAGAACAGACACCATGAGCATCCTCGGAAAGATCTTCGGCCGCATCTTCCCCAAAGCCAATGCCGCACAAGCGCCGGCGGCCTCCCCCACGCCTGCGGCGGCAGCCTCGCAGCCCAATCCGGCCGTCGTGCCGCCGCAGCAGCAGCCCGCCACGAACGCGGCCGCCGCCGGTGCGGGCCCGGCCACCGCCACCATCGAGCGGGTGGACATCGAGCAGGTGCTGGAAGGCTTGGCCGCGAAGAACCCGCAAAAGCTCAATTGGCGCAATTCCATCGTTGATCTGATGAAGCTGGTCGGCATGGACAGCACGCTGCAGGAACGCCGGGAACTCGCCGACGAGCTGGGCTATACCGGTGACAAGGGCGACAGTGCGGCCATGAACATCTGGCTGCACAAGCAGGTGATGCGCCGCCTGGCGGAGAACGGCGGCAAGGTGCCGGCCGACCTCATGGATTGAGGCGGCACCCAGAAAAAAGCCCCGCATCGCGGGGCTTTTTTTCATCTGCGGCCGTCAGGGCCGTTACGCGTGTGCGGCGCGCAGCCGCATGGAGAACTGCTGCAGCTGGGCGATGCCGCTTTCCTCGGCCCGGCGGCACCAGGCCTGCAGCTCGGCGGCCAGCTGCTCGCGCGAGCGGGAGGTGTTCATCCACATCTGGCGCAGTTCCTCGCGCATGGTGGCCATGGTGTCCAGCACCGGGTGGGCGGCGCGTGCCTGCGCCAGGTGCGGGCGGGCGGCGGCCGGCACCCGGTCGTCGTCGCGGTGCAGCCAGCGCTTGGCGGCCTTGAGCACCGACAGGTCGTGGCCCTTTTCCTTGAGCAGGACGATCTCCGCCTTGCAGGCCCCGCGCATCTCGCGGCCGTAGCGGGCCATCACCTCGTAGCGGTTGGCGATCACCGCCTCCAGCGTCTTCTCGTCGGCCACCGGCTTGATGGCGCCCAGGCGCAGCTTGGGCGGCACCTTCTTGACCTTGGCCAGGCCGATCCTGCTCATCAGGCTGATGTAGACCCAGCCGATGTCGAACTCGTACTTCTTGACCGAGAACTTGGCCGACGTGGGATAGGTGTGGTGGTTGTTGTGCAACTCCTCGCCGCCGATGATGATCCCCCACGGCGAGATGTTGGTGCTGGCGTCCGGCGCCTCGAAGTTGCGGTAGCCCCAGTAGTGGCCGATGCCGTTGATCACGCCGGCGGCCGACACCGGGATCCAGAGCATCTGCACCGCCCACACCGCCAGGCCCAGGGCGCCGAACAGCGCCAGGTCCAGGATCAGCATCAGGCCCACGCCCTGCCAGGTGAAGCGCGAATACAGGTTGCGCTCCAGCCAGTCGTCGGGCGTGCCGTGGCCGAACTTGACCATGGTCTCCTTGTTCTTGGCTTCGGCCTTGTACAGCTCGGCACCCTGCCAGAACACGGTGTCGATGCCGCGCGTCTGCGGGCTGTGGGGGTCTTCCTCCGTCTCGCACTTGGCGTGGTGCTTGCGGTGGATGGCGACCCATTCCTTGGTCACCATGCCGGTGCCTATCCACAGCCAGAAGCGGAAGAAGTGCGAGGGGATGGCGTGCAGGTCCATGGCCCGGTGGGCCTGGGTGCGGTGCAGGAAGATGGTCACGCTGGCGATGGTGATGTGGGTGGTCACCAGCGTGTACAGCACGATCTGCCACCAGGACAGATCCCACAGGCCGTGGCCCAACCACTCGATCGCAGCGTTCAGCACGGCCCAGTCAGGAAGCAGCATCAAAATGGATTCTCTTTCCAAAGAAGGGTATGACTGATTTTACGGGTGGGGGTTCTGACCAGGGGCGTTAAATGTCAAGGTCAGCCGCCACTTTGCAACGGATGACTACTTTCTGGTCCAGATCGCCGCGAAAAAGCCGTCCGTGCCATGGCGGTGGGGCCACAGTCTGAGGAATTCCCCGGCTTTGCCGCTGCAGAGGCTGTCGGCCTGCGGCACCTTCAGCCCCGCCAGCACCTGCGCTGCGGCCAGGGGCGAGAAGCCGGCATCCTCGGCCGTGAAGGCCTGGGCGATGGCCTCGTTCTCGTCCGGCAGCAGGCTGCAGGTGGCATAGACCAGCCGCCCGCCCGGCTTGAGCAGGCGCGCCGCGCTGCGCAGGATGGCGGCCTGTTTCACGGTCATCTCCTGCACCGCCTGGGGCGACTGGCGCCATTTCAGGTCGGGGTTGCGGCGCAGCGTGCCCAGGCCGGAGCACGGCGCATCCACGATGACCCGGTCGATCTTGCCGGCCAGCCGCTTGATGCGCTCGTCGCGCTCGTGCGCGATGGCCGCCGGGTGCACGTTGGACAGCCCGCTGCGGGCCAGCCGCGGCTTGAGCGCGTCCAGCCGGTGCGCCGAGGTGTCGAAGGCGTACAGGCGGCCGGTGCTGCGCATGGCCGCGCCCAGCGCCAGGGTCTTGCCGCCGGCGCCGGCGCAGAAGTCCACCACCATCTCGCCGCGCCTGGCCTCCAGCAGCAGCGCCAGCAGCTGGGAACCCTCGTCCTGCACCTCGATCGCGCCGCGGCTGAAGGCATCCAGCCGGGTCAGCGCCGGCTTGTCGGCCAGGCGCAGGCCCCAGGGCGAATACGGCGTGGGCTCGGCCGCGATGCCGGCCTGCCGCAGCTCCTGGCGCACCTCGTCGCGCTTGGCGCTGAGCGTGTTCACGCGCAGGTCCAGCGGCGCCGGCCGGTGGAGCGCGTCCACCAGCGCCCAGAACTCGTCGCCCAGCTGCTGCTTGAGCGGCTGCACCAGCCACTCGGGCAGGTTGTGGCGGTGCCGCTCCAGCAGGTCTTCGGTGCGTACCGCATCGCATTGGTCGAGCCAGCGCTTCTCCGGGTCCGACAGCGCGCTCTTGAGGAAGTCGCGCGGGCCGGCAAAGCCCAGGATGGCCAGGCGGCGCTCCTTGGGGCCGCTGCCCGAGGGCGCGAGATGGTCGAACAGCAGCTTCCTGCGCAGCACCGCGTAGGCCGTCTCGGCCAGGGTGGCGCGCTCGCGCGGCCCGAGCGAACGGTGGTCGCGGAAGTAGCGCGAGACCACGGCGTCGGCGGGGTGGTCGAATTTCAGGACCAGCCGGACCAGGTCGGCGCAGGCGTCCAGCAGGGCTTTGGGGTGCATGAAGAAGATACCTACAGGCGGGGCAGCAGGCGGGCGATGGCCCGCGGGTAGAGCAGGTGCTCCTGGGTGAGCACCCGGGCCGCCAGCGTCTCGGCCGTGTCGCCGGGCAGGACCGGCACCACCGCCTGGTCCAGGATGGGCCCATGGTCCAGCTCCGCCGTGACCTGGTGCACCGTGGTCCCGGCGAAGCGGCAGCCGGCCTCCAGCGCGCGCCGGTGCGTGTGCAGGCCCGGGAAGGCCGGCAGCAGCGAGGGATGGATGTTGAGCAGCCGGCCCGCGTAGCGCGCCACGAAGCCCGGCGTCAGGATGCGCATGAACCCGGCCAGCACCACCAGGGCCGGCCGGTGCGCATCGATCACCCGGGCCAGCTCGGCGTCGAACAGCTCCCGGGATTCGAAGCGCTGGTGGTCCACCACCGCGGCCGCGATGCCCTGCTCGCGCGCGAAGGCCAGGCCCTTCGCATCGGCCTTGTTGCTGACCACGGCCGCGACCCGCGCGCCGAACCGCTGCCGCCAGTCCTCCTGCTGGGCCGCGCGCACGATGGCTGCCATGTTGGAGCCGGTGCCCGAGATGAGGATGACGATGTTCTTGTCGCTGGCCATGCTGGGCCGGGATTATCCCCGTCATGTCACAACCTGGACACGCGGAAAAGAACGCCCGTGCGGATAATCCGCCGACGCATTGGAGACACGCCCCATGGATTTGGCATTCACACCCGAAGAGCAGAAGTTCCGCGAGGACATCCGCGCCTGGGTGCGCGAGAACCTTCCCAAGGACATCGCGCACAAGGTCCACAACAGCCTGCACCTGACGCGCGACGACATGCAGCGCTGGGCCAAGATCCTGGGCAAGAAGGGCTGGCTGGGCTACGGCTGGCCCAAGCAGTTCGGCGGCCCCGGCTGGAACGCGGTGCAGAAGCACCTGTTCGAGGAGGAGACCGCCCTGGCCGGCGCGCCGCGCATCGTGCCCTTCGGGCCGGTGATGGTGGCGCCGGTGATCATGGCCTTCGGCAACGCCGAGCAGCACAAGCGCTTCCTGCCCGGCATCGCCTCCGGCGAGGTGTGGTGGAGCCAGGGCTATTCGGAGCCGGGCGCCGGCTCCGACCTGGCCTCCCTCAAGACCCGGGCCGAACGCAGGGGCGACAAGTACATCGTCAACGGCCAGAAGACCTGGACCACGCTGGGTCAGTACGGCGAGTGGATCTTCTGCCTGGTGCGCACCTCCACCGAGGGCAAGCCGCAGACCGGCATCTCCTTCCTGCTGATCGACATGAAGTCGCCCGGCATCCAGGTGCGGCCCATCGTCATGCTGGACGGCGGCCACGAGGTGAACGAGGTGTTCTTCGATAACGTCGAGGTGCCGGCCGAGAACCTGGTCGGCGAGGAGAACAAGGGCTGGACCTACGCCAAGCACCTGCTGTCGCACGAGCGCACCAACATCGCCGACGTCAACCGCGCCAAGCGCGAACTCGAGCGGCTCAAGCGCATCGCCAAGGCCGAGGGCGTGTGGGAGGACATTCGCTTTCGCGACGAGATCGCCAAGCTGGAAGTGAACGTGGTGGCGCTGGAGATGCTGGTGCTGCGCGTCCTGTCGGCCGAGAAGTCGGGCAAGAACTCGCTGGACATCGCCGGCCTGCTGAAGATCCGCGGCAGCGAGATCCAGCAGCGCTATTCCGAGCTGATGATGCTGGCCGGCGGCGCCTTCAGCGTGCCGTTCATCCTGGAGGCCATGGAAGCCGGCTGGCAGGGCGACTTCCCGGGCGGCGCCGTGGGCCTGGCCCCGCTGGCCGCCACCTATTTCAACCTGCGCAAGACGACGATCTACGGCGGCTCCAACGAGGTGCAGCGCAACATCGTCGCCCAAACGGTCCTGGGCTGAAGGAGCAAGAACATGGATTTCGATTTTTCCGACGACCAGGAACAGCTGCGCGACGCGGTGCGCAAGTGGGTGGACCGCAGCTACGACTTTGACCGCCGCCGCGCGGCCGTGAAGGCAGGCGGCTTCGACCGCGCCACCTACGGCGAGCTGGCCGAACTCGGCCTGGCCGGCCTGTACATCCCCGAGGAGCACGGCGGCATGGGCATGGGCCCGGTCGAAGGCATGGTGGTGATGGAGGAACTGGGCCGCGGCATCGTGCTGGAACCGCTGGGCCAGGCCCTGGTGGCCGGCGGCGTGCTCAGCGGCTACGCGCCCGACGCCGTCAAGTCGGCCTGGCTGCCCAAGATCGCCGCGGGCGAGGCCCTGGTGGTGCTGGCCCATCAGGAGCGCAAGGCGCGCTGGCGCCTGGACGTGTGCGCGGCCCAGGCGGCGCAACAGGGTGGCGGCTGGGCCGTCAGCGGCACCAAGAGCATCGTGCCGGCCGGCGACCACGCCGATGCCTTCCTCGTGCCGGCCACGGCGGGCGGCAGGATCGCCCTGTTCCTGGTCGAGCGCGCCGCGTCGGGCGTGAAGGCCCAGGGCTACAACACCATGGACGGCGGCCGGGCGGCCGAGGTGGCCTTCAGCAATGCACCCGCCACCCTGGTCACCCAGGACGGCCTCACGGCGCTGGAGCACGCGGTGGACGTCGGCATCGCCGCCGCCTGCGCCGAGGGCGTCGGCGTGATCGACAAGACCATGGCGCTCACCGCCGAGTACATGAACACGCGCAAGCAGTTCGGCGTGCCCATCGCCAGCTTCCAGGCGCTGCGCCATCGCATGGCCGACATGAAGATGCAGCAGGAGCTGGCCCGCTCCATGAGCTACTACGCCTCGCTCAAGCTCAATGCGCCGGCCGACGAGCGCCGCCGCGCGCTGGCCCGCGCCAAGTACCAGCTGGGCGTGGCCATGCGATTCGTCGGCCAGAACTCGGTGCAGCTGCACGGCGGCATCGGGGTGACCGACGAGTACATCGGCAGCCATTACTTCAAGAAGCTCACACAGCTGGAGCTGACCTACGGCGACACGTTGCACCACCTGGGCGAGGTGTCGGCGCGCATGCAGGACACGGCCGGGGTATTCGCCTGACATGATCGCCCGCCGCCTGTTCCTGGGACTGCTTCCCGCGCTGCTTGCGGCGGGTTGCGCCACCTCCCCCTCCCCCGCCGAGGCGCCGCCGGTCGTCTTCGTCCATGGCAACGGCGACAGCGCCGCGCTGTGGCAGACCACGCTCTGGCGCTTCGAGTCCAATGGCTGGCCGCGCCAGCGCCTGCATGCCATCGACCTGCCCTACCCGCTGGCGCGCGACGACGACGCCAGGCCGCAGCCGGGCCGCAGCGGGACCGCCGACCACATGGCCTTCCTGAAGGCCGAGGTGGACAAGGTGCTGGCCGCCACCGGCGCCAGGCAGGTGGTGCTGGTGGGCAATTCGCGCGGCGGCAACGCCATCCGCAACTACGTCCAGAACGGCGGCGGCGAGCGGACCGTGAGCCACGCCATCCTGGGCGGCACGCCCAACCATGGCGTGCACGCGATCAAGGGCTACAACGAAGGCAGCGAATTCTCCGGCGTGGGCCCCTTCCTCACCGGCCTGAACGCGCCCAAGAACGCGGCCGGCGACGAGGTCGCCGGCCCGGTGAAGTGGATGACCCTGCGCTCCGACAGCAATGACAAGTTCGCACAGCCCGAGGGCCAGTGGGTGGGCCTGCGCGGCAAGCCCACCAACGTCAGCTACGCCGGCCCCGAGCTCAAGGGCGCGACCAATGTGGTGATCCCGCGCATCGACCACCGCGAGACCTCCTACTCGCCGCAGGCTTTCGAGGCCACGTACCGCTTCATCACCGGCCAGGCACCGGCGCGCGGCGGCATCGCCACCGAATCGCCGGCGCGCCTTGCAGGCAAGGTGACGGGCCTGGGCCTGTCCTCCACCGACCCGAAGTCCGGCAACTTCAGCAACAACCTGCCCTTGCCTGGCGCCAGGCTGGAGGTCTATGCCGTGGACGCCGACACCGGCGAGCGCCGCGGTCCCGCGGCCTACACCACCACCGTCGGCGCGGACGGACGCTGGGGCCCGTTCGCGGCGCAGACCGGCCAGCCCTACGAGTTCGTGGTCAGCGCGCCCGGCTACGCCACCACCCACCTCTACCGCAGCGGCTTCCCGCGCGGCAGTGACCTGGTCCACCTGCGCCCCGAGCGCATCGCCGAGGCCGACAAGGACGCCGCGGCCCTGGTGAGCATGACGCGCCCGCGCGGCTACTTCGATCCGGCGCGCGACAAGATGAGCTTCGACGGCACCAGCCCGCCGCCCGGCGCGCTGCCGGGGGCCGGCGTCGCCAGCTCCAGGATCAAGCCGGCCAGCGCCACGGCGCGGCCGGTGGTGGCCGAGTTCAACGGCGAGCGCGTGGTCGGCCGCGTCTGGCCGGCGGCCGAGAACCGGGTGACGGTGCTGGAGCTGACGTACTGAGCGCGACGGCGCCCGGAGCGTCACGCGTGAAGGCGTGACGACTTGGGCAGGTGCGCCATCAGGAACTCCATCTGGTCCGCCAGGATGCGGCGGTTGCGCAGGATGAAGTCCTCCCACAGGCTGGGCACGTAGGGGGCATACAGCAGGGGCATGCGCGCCTGCTCGGGCGTGCGGCTGCTCTTGCGGTGGTTGCAGGCGCGGCAGGCCGTCACCACGTTCATCCAGTGGTCCTTGCCGTTCTGGGCGAAGGGGATGATGTGCTCGCGCGTCAGGTCGCACTCGTCGAAATGCCCGCCGCAGTAGGCGCAGACGTTGCGGTCGCGCGCGAACAGCTTGCCGTTGGTCAGACCGGGCTTGAGGTCGAACGGGTTGATGTTGGGCACGCCCTTGGTGCCGATGATGCTGTTGACCGCGATGACGGACTGCCCGCCCGTGACGGCGTTGTGCCCGCCGCGGAACACCGCGACCCGCGCGCCGACCTCCCAGCGCACCTCGTCGGCCGCGTAGTGCAGCACGGCCTGCTCCAGGGAGATCCAGGACTGGGGCAGTCCCTGGGCCGACAGCTTCAGGACTTTCAAGAAAAAGCCTCCTTCAACGCAACAGCAAGCACAATATAACCCTGTTTCCCACGGCACACCCGGCCCGCAGCGCTTTTGCAACAAGCCTGGGCTGCTATCAAAAAGATATCGACCTGAGGCCCCACGCGCGATGCAGATCTTCCGCGGCTTCCACCATCCCGGCATCGCACCGGCCTGCGCGCTCACCATCGGCAACTTCGACGGCGTGCACCGCGGCCACCAGGCCATGCTGGCCCTGCTGAACAGCGAGGCGCGGCATCGCGGCGTGCCCAGCTGCGTCCTGACCTTCGAGCCGCACCCGCGGGACTATTTCGCCCGGGTCCAGCGCAGGCCGGAACTCGCGCCCGCCCGCATCGCCACCCTGCGCGACAAGCTCACCGAGCTGGCCGCCTGCGGCGTCGACCAGTGCGTGGTCCTGCCGTTCGACTCGCGTCTGTCCAGCCAGGTTCCCGAGGCCTTCATCGACCAAGTCCTGGTACGAGGCCTGGGCGCCCGGTACGTGCTGGTGGGCGACGACTTCCGCTTCGGCGCGCGCCGCGCGGGCGACTACGCCATGCTGGACGCCGCCGGCCAGCACCGGGGCTTCGACGTGGCCCGCATGAACAGCTATGAAGTCCACGGCCTGCGCGTGTCCAGCTCGGCGGTGCGCGAGGCGCTGGCGCGCGGCGACATGGAGGCCACGGCGGCCCTGCTGGGCCGTCCCTACAGCATCAGCGGCCACGTGGTGCACGGCCGCAAGCTCGGCCGGGAACTGGGCTTCAAGACCCTGAACTTGCGCTTTTCCCACTGGAAGCCCGCGGCCAGCGGCATCTTCGTGGTGGAGGTGCACGGCCTGGGCGACCCGCCCCTGCCCGGCGTGGCCAACCTGGGCATCCGGCCCTCGCTCGATCCGAACGACGTCAACGGCGGGCGCGTGCTGCTGGAGACGCACTGCCTGCAATGGCCCGCCCACCTGGGTGCCGAGGGGGCCTACGGTAAAATCATCCGTGTGGACCTGTTGCACAAACTGCACGACGAGCTGAAATACCCGTCGCTCGACGCGCTCACGGCCGGCATCGCGCGCGACTGCGACGACGCCCGGGCGTTCTTCGCGTCCACCCGCCGCCAGACCACGCGCGACCGAATTTAGCTGCCGGGAACCGTCCGTTCGCCGCCTTCGACAGGCTCAGGGCGAACGGCCTCCCGACCAGCGCCGCACCCGATCCCTGCTTGCGCACCGTTCGGGCTGAGCTTGTCGAAGCCCCGAGAAAGCTTTGCCATGTCCGAAACGAAGACCGATTACCGCGCCACGCTCAACCTGCCCGACACGCCCTTTCCCATGCGCGGCGACCTGCCCAAGCGCGAGCCGGGCTGGGTCAAGGAGTGGGAGGACAAGGGTCTGTACAAGCGCCTGCGCGAGGCGCGCTGCGGGCACGAGAAGTTCGTGCTGCACGACGGCCCGCCGTATGCCAATGGCCAGATCCACATGGGCCACGCCGTCAACAAGATCCTCAAGGACATGATCGTCAAGTCGCGCCAGCTCAAGGGGCTGGACGCCGCCTACATCCCGGGCTGGGACTGCCACGGCCTGCCGATCGAGAACGCGATCGAGAAGAAGCACGGCCGCAACCTGCCGCGGGACGAGATGCAGGCCAGAAGCCGCGCCTTCGCCACCGAGCAGATCGACATCCAGCGCGCCGACTTCAAGCGCCTGGGCGTGCTGGGCGACTGGGACCATCCCTATCGCACCATGGATTTCCGCAACGAGGCCGACGAGATCCGCGCCTTCAAGCGGGTAATCGAGCGCGGCTTCGTCTACCGCGGCCTGAAGCCGGTGTACTGGTGCTTCGACTGCGGCTCCTCGCTGGCGGAGTTCGAGATCGAGTACGCCGACAAGAAGTCGCAGACGCTGGACGTGGGCTTCCGGAGCGCCGAGCCGGACAGGCTGGCGGCGGCCTTCGGCGTCGGCCGGCTGGCCAAGGACGCGTTCATCGTCATCTGGACCACCACCGCCTGGACCCTGCCGGCCAACCAGGCGCTGAACCTGAACCCGGAACTGGACTACTCGCTGGTCGACACCGAACGCGGCCTGCTGGTGCTGGCCTCGGTGCTGGTGGAGGACTGCCTGCAGCGCTACGGCCTGCAGGGCGGCACGGTGCTGGCCACCGTCAAGGGGGAGAAGCTGGGCGGGCTGGAGTTCCAGCACCCCCTGTACGACGTGGACCCCGGCTACCGGCGGCTGTCGCCCGTCTACCTGGCCGAGTACGCCACCGCCGAGGACGGCACGGGCATCGTGCACTCCTCGCCCGCCTACGGCATCGAGGACTTCAACTCCTGCGTCGCGCATGGCGTGAAGTACGACGACATCCTCAACCCGGTGCAGGGCAACGGCGCCTACGCGCCCGAGCTGCCGCTGTTCGGCGGCCAGAACATCTGGAAGGCGGCGCCGCAGATCATCGACACGCTGCGCCAGGCGGGGCGCCTGTTCGCCACCGAGACCATCACCCACAGCTATCCCCATTGCTGGCGCCACAAGACGCCGGTGATCTACCGCGCGGCCGCGCAGTGGTTTATCCGGATGGACCAGGGCGAAGGCGTGTTCACCCGGGACAAGGCCCCCGCCACGCTGCGCCAGATGGCGCTGGCCGCCATCGAGGAGACGTCCTTCTACCCCGAGAACGGCAAGGCCCGCCTGCGCGACATGATCGCCGGCCGGCCCGACTGGTGCATCAGCCGGCAGCGCAGCTGGGGCGTGCCTCTGCCCTTCTTCCTGCACAAGGACACGCACGAGCTGCATCCGCGCACCATGGAGATCCTGGACATCGCCGCCGACATGGTGCAGGCCGGCGGCATCGAGGCCTGGAGCAAGGCGTCGCCGGAGGAGATCCTGGCCAAGGTCGGGGCCGCGGCCGACGCGGCCGCCTACGCCAGGAGCACCGACATCCTGGAGGTCTGGTTCGACTCCGGCACCACGCACACTACGGTGCTCAAGGGCTCGCACCAGGGCAGCGGGCACGAGAGCGGCCCGGAGGCCGACCTGTACCTGGAAGGCCATGACCAGCACCGCGGCTGGTTCCACTCCTCGCTGCTGACGGCCTGCGCCATGTACGGCCGCGCGCCCTACCGCGGCCTGCTGACCCACGGCTTCACCGTGGACAGCCAGGGCCGCAAGATGAGCAAGTCGCTGGGCAACGGCGTGGACCCGCAGCAGACCACCCAGAAGCTGGGCGCCGAGATCATCCGCCTGTGGGTGGCCGCTTCCGACTACTCGGGCGACATCGCCGGCGACGACAAGATCCTGGCCCGGGTGGTGGACGCCTACCGGCGCATCCGCAACACGCTGCGCTTCCTGCTGGCCAACGTGAGCGACTTCGACCCGGCCCGGGACGCCGTGCCGCTGGCCGGGATGCTGGAGATCGACCGCTGGGCCATGAACCGCGCCGCGCAGTTCCAGGCGGAGGTGCTGGCGCACTACGAGGTCTACGAGTTCCACCCGGTGGTGGCCAAGCTGCAGGTCTACTGCTCGGAGGACCTGGGCGCTTTCTACCTGGACATCCTCAAGGACCGGCTCTACACCACAGCGCCCAGGTCGCATGCCCGCCGCAGCGCCCAGACGGCGCTGTGGAACATCACCCACGCCATGCTGCGCTGGATGGCGCCTTTCCTCAGCTTCACCGCGGAGGAGGCGTGGAAGGTGTTCGGCACCTCCGACTCCATCTTCTTCGAGACCTACGCCGAGATCGGCGCGCCGGACCCGGAGCTGCTGGCCAAGTGGAGCCGCATCCGCGAGATCCGCGATTTCGTGAACCAGGCGATCGAAAGCGAACGGGCGGCAGGCCGCCTGGGTTCCTCGTTGCAGGCCAATCTGTCGCTGCGCCTCGGTCAGCAGGATGTGGAGCTCCTGCGCTCCCTCGGTGATGACCTGAAGTTCGTGTTCATCGTCTCCAAGGTCACGGTGGAGCCGGCTTCCCCTGCCGACGATGTGCAGCCTGGTGAAGGTCGCTTCATCGCAGTGCCCTCGTCCGACCCCAAGTGCGAGCGCTGCTGGCACTGGCGGGCCGACGTCGGGCGGGACCCAGCGCACCCCACGATCTGCGGCCGCTGCGTCAGCAACCTGTTCGGCGCCGGCGAAGACCGGAGGCACGCCTGATGGCCCGGGCCGCCACCGCCGCCGCCGCGCCCGCCAGCGGCCGCATGCTGCCCTGGCTGGGCCTGGCATTGCTGATCGTCATCGCCGACCAGCTCACCAAGGTGCTGATCCTGGGCGCCTACCAGCTGGGCGACAGCACCACCATCACCTCCTTCTTCAACATCGTGCGGGCGCACAACACCGGCGCGGCCTTCTCCTTCCTGGCCGGCGCCTCGGGCTGGCAGCGCTGGTTCTTCACCGCCATCGGCGTCGCCGCCACGGTGTTCATCGTCTGGCTGCTGCGCTCGCACGGCGGGCAGAAGCTGTTCGCCTTCTCGCTGGCCTGCATCCTGGGCGGCGCGGTGGGCAACGTGGTCGACCGGCTGCTGCACGGCTATGTGGTGGACTTCCTGCAGTTCCACTACGGGGGCTGGTACTTTCCGGCCTTCAACGTGGCCGACAGCGCCATCACCGCCGGCGCCGTGGGGCTGATCCTGGACGAACTGCTGCGGATGCGCCGTGGCCGCTGAACGCCCATTGCTCAGCCGGGCGTATCATCGGATGCTTCAGGCATGAAGCATCTTCTGAATCTGCTGGCGGCCGTCGCGCTGCTGGTCTGGGGCACCCACCTGGTCCGCACCGGCATCCTGCGGGTGTTCGGCGCCAACCTGCGGCAGGTCCTGGCGCGCAGCACCAGCAACCGCGCCAAGGCGGCGGTGGCGGGCCTGGGCGTCACCGCCGTCCTGCAGTCCAGCACCGCCACTGCGCTGATCGTTTCCTCCTTCGTCGGCCAGGGCCTGATTGCGCTGCCGCTGGCGCTGGCCGTGATGCTGGGCGCGGACGTGGGCACCAGCCTGATGGCGGTGGTGTTCTCGTTCGACCTGTCCTGGCTCTCGCCGCTGCTGATCCTGTCCGGCGTGGTGCTGTTCCTCTCGCGCCAGACCAACAACCTGGGCCGCTTCGGCCGGGTGCTGATCGGCCTGGGCCTGATGCTGCTGGCGCTGCGCCTGGTGTCCGAGTCGGCCCAGGTGATGACGCAGTCCCCGGCGGTCAAGCTGCTGCTGGCCTCCATCTCCAGCGACCTGCTGCTGGAGATCACCGTGGGCGCGCTGCTGGCGGTGCTGGCCTATTCCAGCCTGGCCATCGTGCTGCTGGTGGCCACCATGGCCGCCTCGGGCATCGTGCCGCTGGATCTGGCCCTGGGCCTGGTGCTGGGCGCCAACCTGGGCAGCGGCCTGCTGGGCGTGCTGACCACGATGCGCTCCACGGTGGAGGTGCGCCAGGTCCCGCTGGGCAATTTCCTGTTCAAGGCCGTGGGCGTGCTGATGGCCGCGCCGTTCGCCGGCCTGTGGCTGCGGCACGCACGGCCCTACGTGCCGGACGCGGCCACGGCCGTGGTGCTGTTCCACCTGAGCTTCAACATCGTGATGGGCCTGCTGTTCATCGCGTTCACCCACGTGGCCGCCCGGCTGGTGAGCGTCTGGCTGCCCAAGGCCGACAAGTCGCTGGTGGCCGGCCGGCCGCACCACCTCGACCCGTCCGCCCTGGCCACGCCGTCGCTGGCCATCTCCTGCGCCGCGCGCGAGGCACTGCACCAGGCCGACGTGGTGGAAACCATGCTGCTGGGCATCCTGCCCGTGATCCGCAACAACGACCTGCGCCTGGCCGAGGAGCTGCGCAAGCTGGACGACTCGGTGGACGAGCTGTACTCGGCCATCAAGTACTACCTCACCAAGATCTCGCGCGAGGCCCTGGGCGAGGAGGAAAGCCGCCGCTGGACCGACATCATCAGCTTCACCATCAACATGGAGCAGGTCGGCGACATCATCGAGCGCGTCCTCCTCGACATCGAGGACAAGAAGATCCGCAAGGGCCGCAGCTTCTCCGATGCCGGCATGGCCGAGATCTGCGAGCTGCACGCCCGCCTGATCGACAACCTGCGCCTGGGCATGAGCGTGTTCCTCAACGGCTCGGTGCGCGATGCGCAGAAGCTGCTGGAGGAGAAGATGCGCTTTCGCGACCTGGAGCGCGCCTACGCCTCCACCCACCTGTCGCGCCTGTCGGGCAACACCGTGCAGAGCATAGAGACCAGCTCGCTGCACATCGACCTGATCAGCGACTTGAAGCGCATCAACTCTCACATCTGCTCGATCGCCTACCCCATCCTGGACTCGGCGGGCGCGCTGGCGCCCACCCGCCTGCGCGAGCGCAACGTGCCCGAGATGCCCGACGCGTCCTGAGCGGCGCGCTCAGCCGGCCGGCGCGGTGGTGCGCGCCTTCACGCAGTACTCGACCAGCGCGTCGATCTCGGTGGACTTGTCGAACACGGCGTCGGCACCCAGCTGGGCGCAGCGCCAGCGCACGTCGTTGGTCGCGTGGTTGGACAGCACCACCAGCTTCTGCGTGGGACGGCGGCTGCGGCAGGCCTCGATGATGTTGAGGCCGCTGCCCTCGCGCAGGAACAGGTCGATGATGGCGATGTCCCAGCGGCCGCCGTTGTGCTCCAGCCAATGCCTGCCCTCGTGCTCGGTCTCGGCCACGCCCACCGGCTCGACCTCGGCCAGCTCCTGCAGGGTCTCGATCAGGTTCTCGCGGATCGTCGGGCTGTCCTCGACGATGTAGGCTCGAAACGCCATGGCTTTCTCCCTGCCCCGCTCGGGCCTCCGGGCGGGGCCATCGATTCGTTGCCACCCACTCTAGGCAGGCGCCCTGCTCACCCATGCAAGCCCGCGGGCCAAACGACTGTAGGAAAGCCCGCGTAGGCGCCGTCGGCCATCGCGGGCGCCGCTACAACCCGGCGGCCGCCAGCAGCAGCGCCGCCTCGGTGGTGAATTCGCCCGCCAGCAGCCGGGCCACCACCTCGTCAGCGGGCATGAGGCGGAATTCGTCCACCTCGCCGTCCTGGTTGGCCGGCCACACGCCGTCCGGCACCACGCAGGTCCACCAATCGATGTGCTCGACCACGTAACCACCCCCGCCCCGGCTCTCGGCGCGGGGCCGCCGGCTGGCCAGGCGTCCGCCCCAGGCCAGGCCCCGCAGCTGCTCCAGCCGCAGGCCGGCCTCCTCCCAGGTCTCGCGCGCCAGCGCCTGCTCCGGCGTGTCGGTGGCCGGCACCATGCCGCCCATCAGCGTGTCCCACAGGCCCGGGTCGTTGGCCTTGGTCAGCGCGCGCCGCTGCACCCAGTGCTCGCCATGAGGCGCCAGGGCCAGCAGGTGGACCGCCGAGGTGGCGATGCCCAGGGGGCGCACCACCGCGCGCTCCACGGTGCCCAGCATCCGGCCCTGCGCGTCGCGCACCGCCAGCTGCTCGTCGCGCCAGGCATGGGCCAGGCCGGCCTCGCGCAAGGCCAGGGCCAGCCGGCCCAGCGTGGCCGTGAGCTCGCCTCCCAGGTGCCAGCCCTGCCCGGTCCGCCAGAGCAGCGGGCCCGCGGTATCCGACGCCAGGCCGATCCGGTCCAGGAACTCCGGCTCCACCGAGCCGATGGCCGCGTCCCGCCACCACAGGGGCACGCGCGGCCGCGCCGGCGGCTGCTGCGCGCCGGCGCGCAGCTGGGCGAGCCAGTCGGCATGCCGGGCGGCGAGCAGGCCCACCGGCTCAGAGGGTGAGGATGGTGCAGCCGGTGGTCTTGCGCGCCTCGAGGTCGCGGTGCGCCTGCTGCACCTGCGCCAGCGGATAGCGCTGGTCGATGCGGATCTTCACCTGGCCGCCGGTGACGGCCCGGAACAGGTCGTCTGCCATCTCCTGCGTGGCCTCGCGCGTGGCGATGTGCGTGAACAGGGTCTGGCGCGTCATGTAGATTGAGCCCTTGGGGCCCAGGATGCCCGGCGCGAACGGCGGCACCGGCCCCGAGGCGTTGCCGAAGCTGGCCATCAGGCCGAAGGGCTGCAGGCAGTCCAGCGACTTGTCCCAGGTGTCCTTGCCCACCGAGTCGTACACCACCTTCACGCCGCGCCCGCCGGTGATGTCCTTGACGCGGGCCAGGAAGTCCTCCTTGGCGTAGTTGATGACATGGGCGGCGCCGTGCTCCCGGGCGAGCTGGCACTTGGCGTCCGAGCCGGCCGTGCCGATCAGCTGCAGTCCCATGGCGCGCGCCCACTGGCAGGCGATCAGGCCGACACCGCCGGCGGCAGCGTGGAACAGCACGAAGTCGCCCTCCTTGAGGCCGCCCTGGGGCAGCGTGCGCTTGAGCAGGTACTGCGCCGTGAGGCCCTTGAGCATCATGGCCGCGCCGGTGTCGAAATCGATGGCGTCGGGCAGCTTGCACACGGTCTTGGCCGGCATCACCCGCAGCTCGCAGTACGAGCCCGGGGGCTGGCTGGCGTAGGCCGCGCGGTCGCCCGGCTTGAGGTGGGTGACGCCCGGGCCCACCGCCTCCACCACGCCCGCGCCCTCCATGCCCAGGGCCGCCGGCATGGGCAGCTGGTACAGGCCGGTGCGGTGGTAGACGTCGATGAAGTTCAGGCCCACGGCCCGGTGCCGGATGCGGATCTCGCCGGCGCCGGGCTCGCCGACCTCGACCTCGTCGATCGCCATCTGCTCCGGGCCGCCGTGCTGGCGGATGCGCACTGCCTTGCTCTTGGTCATGCTCGTCTCCTTCGAAGGGGCGCATGGTGCCACGAATCCGACGGGACCGTGCCAGCGCGGCGGTGCCCGCTGGGCTACAGTCGACGGCCCCATGCAGCACCGCCTGACGTTCCGCACCGCCGTCCTGCTCACCGTGCCGCCGCTGCTGTGGGCCGGCAACGCGGTGGTGGGCCGGCTGGTCAGCGGGCTGGTGCCGCCCCTCACGCTGAACTTCCTGCGCTGGGCCCTGGCCTTCGTCCTGCTGCTGCCGGCGGCGGCCTGGATCCTGCGCGCCGACAGCGGCCTGTGGTCGCATTGGCGGCGCTACGCGGTGCTGGGCCTGCTGGGCGTGGGCTGCTACAACGCGCTGCAGTACCTGGCGCTCAAGACCTCCACCCCGCTGAACGTGACCCTGGTGGCCGCGAGCATGCCGATCTTCATGCTGGCCATCGGGGCCCTGTTCTTCGGCCAGCGCATTACCGGCCGCCAGGTGGGCGGCGCCGCGCTGTCCGTCGCCGGCGTGCTGCTGGTGCTGGCGCGCGGCGACTGGGCGGTGCTGGCCCAGGTGCGCCTGGTGCCGGGTGACGTCTACATCCTGCTGGCGACGGCGGCCTGGGCGTTCTACAGCTGGCTGCTGGCCCAGCCGGGCGACCCGCCGGCCATCCGCGCCGACTGGGCCGCCTTCGTGCTGGCCCAGATGGTGCCCGGGCTGGCCTGGTCCGGCCTGTTCGCCGCCGGCGAATGGGCGCTCACGGACGCGCGCATCTCCTGGGGCTGGCCGCTGGCGGCCGCCCTGGCCTACGTGGCGGTGGGCCCGGCCATCGTCGCCTATCGCTGCTGGGGCCTGGGCGTGCAGCGCGTGGGTCCCAACATCGCCGGCTTCTTCGGCAACCTCACGCCCCTGTTCGCGGCCGTGCTGTCGGCCGCCTTCCTGGGCGAGCTGCCGCGGGCGTACCACGCGGCGGCCTTCGTGCTGATCGTCGGCGGGATCCTGGCGGCGTCGCGGCGCTAGGTCCGTTGGCAGATACCACCGGCATGGGCTAGCATGCCCATCCGTCAATGACGCTGCCATCTCGATGAGCGCCGATGCTGAGCACCTTCGCAGGCTGATGCACTACTCGGCCTGGGCCAACAATGTGCTCTACGCGGCCCTTTCCGGTGTCGATGAGAGTGTCCTGGCGCGACCGCGCCCGGGGCGCCCTGCCGGCGCGATCGGCGTGCTTGGCCATATCTACGTGGTCGGCATGATCTGGAAGGCCCATCTCACCCGGCAAGCACACGGACTCAGAACCAGGAGCCTGGAAGCGCCTCCTCCACTCTCCACCTTGCAGGCGTGGCAGGCTGACTTGGATCAGTGGTATCTCCAGTTCGCCAGCAACCTGCCGGCGGATTGGCGAAGCACCTCCATCGGCTTCCATTTCGTTGATGGCGGCACGGGCAGCATGACGGCCGAAGAGATGCTGTTGCACGTAGCCAATCACGGCACCTACCACAGAGGGTACGTGGCCGACATGCTGTACGAAGCGGGCCTGAAACCACCGACGATGGACCTGCCAGTCTTTATCCGTGAGGCGGCACCACGTTGAAAGCGCGCCTCAGGCGCGCGTGTTGAGGTAAGCGCGGACTTTGTCGGGGTCGTTCCCTACCTCAACGATGATGCGCTTGAGTTCGGCCGGACTCACTCCCAGGCTGTTCGACCAGATTCGTAGCTGTTCGGGATCGTCAGCCTGGATCCTGTCTGGGGTGGGTCTTCCCGTATGTGGCACTTCCTTCATGAGCTGCTCCTGTGGGTCTTGAGTCTTTGCAGTGTGCTTTGAAGTGCGCGCTTTCGGTGAAAACATCCTTGAGGCAGGTGCGCCCGCTTCCCGGCCGCCCGCTACCGTCCCGGCCGACGACATGATCGACCCGGCCCTGGCCTGCCGCTTCCTACAATGGCTCCCGTGAAAACGCCGGTCGCCCCCCATGCCGACAAAGACGTTGTGGCACTCCTGACGGACCGTCGCGAGCACCTGGCCGGATGGACCTTGATGGCCTTATCGGGGGTCCTGGCCGGATGCTCCACGGCACCGGACCGCGTCCGCCCAAGATCGCCGGGCGCCGAGTTCGCCAGCGGCAAGGCCTCCTGGTACGGGCCGGGCTTTGACGGCAGGCGCACGGCCAGCGGCGAGCGTTTCGACATGAGCGCCTTGACTGCGGCTCACCGGACCCTTCCGTTTGGCACCCGCGTGCGCGTGCGCAACACCCGAAATGGCCGGGAGGTGATCGTACGCATCAACGACCGCGGCCCTTACATCCGTGATCGGATCATCGACCTGAGCAAGGCGGCGGCTGCAGCGCTCGACCTGTTGCAAGCCGGC
The DNA here is from genome assembly GCF_000215705.1 of Ramlibacter tataouinensis TTB310. Classification (NCBI taxonomy): domain Bacteria; kingdom Pseudomonadati; phylum Pseudomonadota; class Betaproteobacteria; order Burkholderiales; family Comamonadaceae; genus Ramlibacter; species Ramlibacter tataouinensis. The sequence goes on from NC_015677.1 coordinate 3,396,007, forward strand.
GAAGCCCCAGTCGTCCTCATCGAGCCTTGACGGGAGACGGTGCAAGGCACCTGGGCTTCGTTCGCCTGCTTGCCGGGCGCCCGACGCCAGCTGCAGCGGGGGGCTTCAGTACGTCCCCGGATACGCCCCGCCATCCGCCAGCACGTTCTGCCCCGTCATGTAGCCGGCGTGCCGGCTGCACAGGAAGGCGCAGATGGCGCCGAACTCCTCGGGCTCGCCGAAGCGCTGCGCCGGGATGGCCTTGCGGCGCGTGTCCGACACGGCCTCCAGGCTCTGGCCGGTGCGCTGGGCCATGCCGGCCAGGGTGCCCCTGAGGCGGTCGGTGGCGAAGGCGCCCGGCAGCAGGTTGTTGATGGTGACGTTGGCCGCGACCAGCTTGGGGTTGCGGGCAACGCCGGCCACGAAGCCGGTCAGGCCGCTGCGCGCGCCGTTGGACAGGCCCAGCACCTCCAGCGGCGCCTTCACCGCGCTGGAGGTGATGTTGACGATGCGGCCGAAGCCGCGCGCCGCCATGCCGTCCACGGTGGCCTTGATCAGCTCGATGGGCGTGAGCATGTTGGCATCCACGGCGCGGATCCAGGCCTCGCGGTCCCAGTCGCGGAAATCGCCGGGCGGCGGGCCGCCGGCGTTGGTGACGACGATGTCGTAGTCGCGTCGCGCCGCGAAGACCGCGTCACGGCCGGCGACCGTGGTGATGTCGGCGGCGACCGCCTGCACCTGCACGCCCGGCTGCGCATCGCCGCGCAGCCGCTCGGCCGCGGCCGACAGCGCCTCGGCGCCGCGCGCCACGACCACCAGGTTCACGCCTTCACGGGCCAGCGCCTGCGCGCAGCCGTAGCCCAGCCCCTTGCTCGCGCCGCACACCAGCGCCCATTTGCCCGCAATGCCGAGGTCCATAAATTCCTGCCGTGTCTGTGGATTGGAAGAAGCGGGCCATGATAAGTGCAGCCCGCTCTCCACGTCGTCAGCGCCCGGCGCGGCTGAAGACGTAGATGCCCGCGATCACCAGCACGGTGCCGGCGGCGATCCAGCCGGTGAACGGCTCGCCCAGGATCAGCACGCCCATCAGGATGGTAGACATCGGCCCGATCATGCCGGTCTGCGCCGACATCGCAGCGCCTATGCGCTCGATGGCCATCATCACCAGCAGCACCGGCAGCGCGGTGCACAGGGTCGCGTTGAGCACGGACAGCCAGATCACCTCGGGGGCGACGGCCAGCGCCGCCTCGACCGGGCGCAGCAGGGCGAACTGCAGCAGGCAGCACAGGCAGGCCACGCTGGTGGCCAGGCCCACCAGCCGCAGCGAGCCCAGGCGCTGCACCAGCTGGCCGCTGTAGACCAGGTAGACGGCGTAGCTCACGGCGCTGGCGAACACCAGCAGCGTGCCCAGGGCCACGTCGCCGCCCTGCACGCCGGCTTCCTGGCCGAACACCAGCAGCACGCCGGCATAGCTGAGCGCCATGCCCGCCAGGTGGATGCGCGTGAACGGCTTGCCGTAGACCAGCCAGCCCAGCAGCATCACCAGCGTCGGGTTGAGGTAGAGGATCAGCCGTTCCAGCGACGCGCTGATGTACTGCAGGCCGGCGAAGTCCAGGAAGCTGGCCAGGTAGTAGCCGGTCACGCCCAGCCCCAGCACGCCCCACCAGTCGCGCCCGGCCAGCGGCGGCTTGCCCCGGCTGGCCCACCACGCCATGCCGGCGAAGATGGGCAGGGCGAACAGCATGCGGTACATGATCAGCGTGACCGCGTCCACGCCGTAACGGTAGGCCAGCTTGACGATGATGGCCTTGCCGCTGAAGGCGATGGCGCCGACGGCCGCCAGCGCGACGCCGGTGGCCAGCTGCGGCTTGTGGCGGGGGGAGGCGAAGGGGGAGGTCATGCGCTGGCCGCGATTGTCGCAGCGCAAAAAAGAAGCGGCACCCGCAGGTGCCGCTTCGTCATGCCGGATCGCGACGGGCTATGCCTCTTCCTCGTGGAAGACGTCCTCGCGGCGGCGCTTGACCGAGGGCAGCAGCACGATGATCAGCAGCAGCGCCGCGGCGGCGAGCAGGCTGGCCGACAGGCCGCGGGTGATGAACACGCTCCAGTCGCCGCGCGAGAGCAGCAGCGCCCGGCGCAGGTTCTCCTCCATCATCGGCCCCAGGATCAGGCCCAGCAGCAGCGGCGCCGGCTCGCAGCCGAGCTTGATGAAGGTGTAGCCGATCACGCCGAACATGGCCACCATCCAGATGTCCCAGGTGTTGTTGTTGGTCGAGTACACGCCGATCGCGCAGAACAGCACGATGGCCGGGAACAGCCAGCGGTAGGGGATGGTGAGGAACTTGATCCACACCCCGATCAGCGGCAGGTTCAGGATGACCAGCATGGCGTTGCCGATCCACATCGACACGATCAGGCCCCAGAACAGCTGCGGGTTGCTGGTCATCACCTGCGGGCCGGGCTGGATGTTGTGGATGGTCATCGCGCCGACCATCAGCGCCATCACGGCGTTGGGCGGGATGCCCAGCGTCAGCAGCGGGATGAACGAGGTCTGCGCGCCGGCGTTGTTGGCCGACTCCGGGCCGGCCACGCCGCGGATGTTGCCCTTGCCGAACGGCACCTCGCCGGGCTTGAGCTTGATCTTCTTCTCGATGGTGTAGGCAGCGAAGGCCGACAGCAGCGCGCCGCCGCCCGGCAGGATGCCCAGGGCCGAGCCCAGGGCCGTGCCGCGCAGCATGGCCGGCGCCATGCGCTTGAAGTCCTCCTTGGTCGGGAACAGGCCCTGCACCTTGGCGGTGAAGACCTCGCGCTCGCTCTCCGGCTTGGACAGGTTGCTGATGATCTCGCCATAGCCGAACACGCCCATCGCGATGACGATGAAGCCGATGCCGTCGGTCAGCTCGGGGATGTCGAAGGAGTAGCGGGCGACGCCGGAGTTGACATCGGTGCCGATCAGCCCGATCAGCAGCCCCAGCAGGATCATCGCCACCGCCTTGAGCAGCGAGCCCGAGGCCAGCACCACGGCGCCGATCAGGCCCAGCACCATCAGCGAGAAGTACTCGGCCGGCCCGAACTTGAAGGCCACCTCGGTCAGCGGCGGCGCGAAGGCCGCCAGGATCAGCGTGCCCACGCAGCCGGCGAAGAACGAGCCGATGCCGGCGGCCGCCAGCGCCGGCCCGGCCCGGCCCTGGCGCGCCATCTGGTAGCCGTCGATCACGGTGACCACCGAGGACGATTCGCCCGGCAGGTTGACCAGGATGGCGGTGGTCGAGCCACCGTACTGCGAGCCGTAGTAGATGCCGGCCAGCATGATCAGCGCGGCCACCGGGGGCAGCGCATAGGTGGCCGGCAGCAGCATCGCGATGGTGGCCACCGGCCCGATGCCCGGCAGCACGCCGACCAGGGTGCCCAACAGGCAGCCGATGAAGGCATAGGCCAGGTTCTGCAGCGTGAAGGCCGCGCCGAAGCCGATGGAAAGGTTGTTGATCAGATCGCCCATGGTGCCGGCCTCAGCGTGTCAGGAAGGAAGGCCACACCGGGAACTGCAGGTTGAGCAGCCAGATGAAGGCGAAGTAACTGAAGATCGCCAGGATGGTCGCCAGGATGGCGACTTCCTTGGGGCGGAAGCGGTCGCCCGCCAGGCTGGCCACGAACACCAGGCCGTAGATCGCCACCATCAGGCCCATGGCCGGGATGCCCAGCTTGGGCAGGCCACCCAGCAGCAGGCCGAACAGCAGGTTGGCGCCGATGATGAAGCCCAGCGGTTTCCAGGCGATGGCGCCGATCTTGTGGCCGTCCTCGGTCTCGACCACCAGGGACTGGAAGGTGATCATCACCCCCAGCACCGCCAGCAGGATGCCCAGCAGCAGCGGGAAGTAGCCCGGGCCCATGCGCGCCGCGTCGCCCACGGAGTAGGTGGTGGCGCCCCAGGCGAAGGCGGCCCCCACGACCAGGAACATGAGCCCGGCGGCGAAGTCCTTCTGGCTCTTTATTTTCACGGGTGTCTCCTCGAAACGGAATGCAAACGCGCGATTGTGGGCGCATTCCGGGGGGCACCCGATGTGGGTTTCACCTATGCGAAAGCACCGGCCCGTGTCGCCGCGCCGCCACTGGCGGGCCTTGCGTCTATTGGCGACACCACGGCTCAGCAGATAAATTGCGGCTTTGCAACTGATGAGGAGTAGGAGCGATGGACCGCAGAACCGCAGTTATTACGATGGCCTCGGCTGCCATGGCCACCTTGGGCGCAGGCTGCGCTTCTTCCACCCCCGCCGACCCGAACGACACCACCCTGTCCCTGGTGTACGGCTACATCGACGGCAAGGACGCCAAGATCGACTGGGTGGAGATCAAGCAGTATGGGGAAGGCGCGGGCTACTATCAGATACCCTACAACCGCAAAACCGGCGTGTTCTTCTCGGTCAGCATCGAGCAGGGCGCCCACCAGGTGTTCAAGTTCGGCAACAGCGACACGCACTATATGTGGAGCGCCAACGGGCGCAACGCCACTGCCCTCAAGGTCGACAAGCCGGGCGCCTACTTCATGGGCTCGTACAAGTTCGTGCGGCACGACCAGGGCTTCTTCAAGGCCGACAAGTTCGAGATGCGGCCGGCGCAGCAGCCGACCGAGGCCGAGGTGCTGGCCATCGTGATGCGTGAGTTGGAAACCGATGCCGAGTTGACGTCCTACGTACACCAGCGCGGCTACGCGAAAGCGCGCCTGGCGCAGCTGGGAGGCCGCCGTGCTTGAACGCCGCTCACTGCTCCAGGCCGCTGCCGCCTTCGGCGCCGCTGCCGTGCTGCCCGCCTGCCACACCGTGCAGGAAAACGCGTCGACCGAGCTGCCGGCGCCCGGCACCGGCAAGGTGATGCTGGTCGGTCGCATCGAGGTGGTACCGCGCATCTCGCCGCGCGAGCAGAACGTCGCGGTGCAGAACGACATCTTCAACACCAAGCGCCACTTCATGGGGCGCGCTGTCATCCGTCTGGCTGACCGGCGCGACCCCGGCGACTTCCATCAACTGGGCGCCCTGTTCCTGAACCCGAACCTGGAAGAGACGTTCTTCTATTCCGTGCCGCGCACCGAGCGTTTCGTGGCAGACGCCAGCATCGCCATGGAGTGGCAAGACCTCACGCCGGCCTCGAAGAACCTGACGCTGCAGAAGGTCGAACTGAAGCTTCCGGTGCCGCTGGAGTTGGACATCCAGCCGGCCGACCAGGCGCTCTACTTGGGCACGGTCCGCATGCACCGCGACGTCTATCACACCCTGCTGCGCGTGGAAGTGCTGGACCAGCAGTCGCAGGCCCAGGAGGAGTTCAGCCGCCGCTTCGGCCCGCAGGCGCGCATGCGCAAGGCGCTGCTCAAGGTGCCGGGCGCGGTGACGCCGGCCGTACCGCGTCCGCGCGCGGCGTGACCCGGGCCGCAACGCCGTCCGTCACGCCTCCAGCGGCGGCGTGGCAGTGAGCACCTCCTCCAGGGTCGTGAGGCCCTCCGCCACCCGCAGGGCGCCGGCCAGCCGCAGCGGCCGCATGCCGTCGGCCACGGCCTGGCGGCGCAAGGCCTCCAGGCCGGGCGCCTGGGTGACCTGCGCCTTGAAGCCCTCGCTCACGGTGAGCAGCTCGTACAGGCCCATGCGCCCCATGAAGCCGGTCATGCGGCAGTCGACGCAGCCCACCGGCTTGAACGGGCGGTACTCGCCGGACAGCTTCCAGGGCCTGACGACCTCGTCCAGCGCCGCCCGGGAGGGCTGCTCTTCCGCCTGCTTGCATTGCGGGCACAGCGTGCGCACCAGGCGCTGGGCCAGCACGCCCAGCACCGTGGCGTTGAGCAGGTAGGACGGCACGCCCAGCTCCATCAGCCGGGTGAGGGCCGAGGGCGCGTCGTTGGTGTGCAGGGTGGAGAACACCAGGTGGCCGGTCAGCGCCGCCTGCACCGCCATCTCGGCCGTGGCCAGGTCGCGGATCTCGCCCACCATGATGATGTCCGGGTCCTGGCGCATCAGCGCACGCAGGCCGTCGGTGAAGCCGAAGTCCAGCTGCGGCTGCACCTGGGTCTGGTTGAAGGCCGGCTCGATCATCTCGATCGGGTCCTCCACCGTGCTGACGTTGACCTCCTCGGTCGCCACCCGCTTGAGCGTGGAGTACAGCGTGGTGGTCTTGCCCGAGCCGGTCGGGCCGGTCACCAGGATGATGCCGTGCGGCCGGCGCACCAGCGCCTCCCAGCGCTGCGCGTCGTGCGGCGAGAAGCCCAGCGCGTCCAGGTCCTTGACCGCGGTGTCGGGGTCGAAGATGCGCATCACCATCTTCTCGCCGAAGGCGGTGGGCAGCGTCGACAGGCGCATCTCGACCTCGTCGCCGCGCGGGTTTCGCGTCTTGATGCGGCCGTCCTGCGGGCGGCGCTTCTCCACCACGTCCATGCGCCCGAGCAGCTTGATGCGCGCCGTCATGGCGTTGAGCACGCCCATGGGCATCTGGTAGACCGGGTGCAGCACGCCGTCGATGCGGAAGCGGATCACGCCCTGCTCGCGCCGCGGCTCCAGGTGGATGTCGCTGGCGCGCTGGTCGAAGGCGTAGGTCCACAGCCAGTCCACCACCTGCACCACGCCCTGGTCGTTGGCGTCCAGCTGCTTGTTGCTCCTGCCCAGCTCCACCAGCTGCTCGAAGCTGCCCGCGCCGTTGTTGCCGCCGGACTTCTGGGCCGCGCGCACCGACTTGGCCAGGGCGAAGAACTCCGCCGTGTAGCGGTGGATGTCCTGCGGGTTGGCGACCACGCGGCGCACGGTGCGGCGCGACTGGCGCTCGACCTCGTCCACCCAATCGGCGAGGAAGGGTTCGGCGGTGGCCACCACCACCTCGGTGCCGGTCACCTGCACCGGCAGCACGCGGTGGCGCTCGGCATAGGCGGCGCTCATGGTGTCGGCCACCTTGCCCACGTCCACCCTCAACGGGTCGATGCGCAGGTACTCCAGCGCGGCGCGGCCGGCCAGGTACTGCGTGAGGGCCTCGATGTCCAGCGGCTTGCCGTCGGAGGCGCGCGCCATGGCCACCGCCGCCAGCCGCACCAGCGGATGCTGCGCGCTCTGGGCCTGCGAGCAGCGGGCGATGGTGCGCCGGGCCTCCTCGCGCGAGATCACGCCGTCCTCGCTCAGCCACTCGACCAGGTGGCGCCAGTCCAGCGGGCCGCGGTGCGGGGTGCGGGCGGAGACGGGCGACTGGGGGATTGCGCTCATGGACGGCAGCTCACGCGAAGGGCTTGAAGACGCGCAGCCACTTGGGGGCCGGCAGGCCCCAGCGAGTGTGGATGGTTTCCGCCCGCTCGGCAAGCGTGGCCCGGTCGGGGCGCTGCGGCATGCGCTGGGCCAGCACCACGGTGTTGCCCTCCCGCGTCGGCTTGAAGGCCCAGAGCGCCTGCGGGCCGAAGGCGGCGGCGATCTTGGCGGCGCTGCGCTCGAAGCTGGACGAGCGGCCGAACAGGTTGACCGTCATGCAGCCGTCGTCGGTGAGCAGCCGCCGGCAGTCGGCGTAGAAGGCCTCGCTGTCCAGCACCGGCGCCGCGGCCTCGTGGTCGTACAGGTCCACCTGCAGCGCGTCGATGCGGCCGCGCCAGTGGGCGTGCGAGGCCACCTCGGCGGCGTCGCCCAGGACCACCGACAGCCGCGCGTCGTCGGGCGGCAGCTTGAACCACAGGCGGCAGGCGGCGACCACCTGCGGATTCAGCTCGATCGCGGTGGTCGCCATGCGCAGCCGCTTGTGGCAGAACTTGGTCAGGGCCGCGGCGCCCAGCCCCAGCTGCATGGCATGCCGTTTCGCCACCGAGGCCGGCGGCACGAACAGCAGCCAGGCCATCATGCGCTGCACGTACTCCAGGTGGATGTCGAAGGGCTCGTCGATGCGCATCGAGCCCTGCACCCATTCGGTGCCCAGGTGCAGGTAGCGCACGTCGCCCAGGTCGGAGACGTTGACGTCGGGCAGGGGTTCGGGTCGTTTCTTCAAGCCGGCCGATTATCCGCGCCCGTCCCGGCGCTCACTTCTCCATCGCGGCGTACACCATGTTGCGCAGCATGGAGCGGTAAGGCACGCGCTGCTTGGGCGACTGCATCATGAACAACACGAACAGGTTGTTGCGCGGGTCCACCCACATGTAGGTGCCGCCGGCGCCGCCCCAGTTGTATTCGCCCGCCGGGCTCACGTAGGGCGCCTCGCCGTTCACCTTGCGCACGGCAAAGCCCAGGCCGAAGCCGTAGCCGGCGCCCGGCAAATACAGCGGCGTGGTCGCGACCGAGGTGCCCAGGTGGTCGGAGGTCATGTACTCCAGGGTCCGGGGGCTGAGGTAGCGGCGGCCGTCCAGCGTGCCGCCGTTGGCCAGCATCTGCAGGAAGCGGGCGTAGTCGTCCGCGGTCGACATCAGGCCGCCGCCGCCGGACTCGAACTTGCGCACCACGCGCGGGTCGCCCATGGCCGCGCCGGCGCCGAAGGAACGGTCTTCCGGGAAGGGCTCGGCGATGCGCGCCTGCCGTGCCGGCTCCGGCACGTAGAAGCTGGTGTCCTTCATGCCCAGCGGCTCGAACAGCCGGCTGCGCAGCAGGCTGCCCAGGCTCTGTCCGGTGGCCACCTCGAGCACCCGGCCCAGCACGTCGGTCGAGTAGCTGTAGTCCCAGGTGCTGCCCGGCTGGTAGTGCAGCGGCAGCCCGGCGAGCTTCTCCACGAACTCGGCCGAGGTGAAGTCCCCGGCGCCGACGCCGGCTTCCAGGTAGGCCTTCTTGACCAGCGAGTCGCCGAAGAAGCCGTAGGTCAGGCCCGAGGTATGCCGCAGCAGGTCCTGCACCGTCATCTGGCGGCGCATGGGCACCAGCTCCAGGCTCCTGGCGCCGGACGCGTCCACCTTCTCCACGCCCACCTTCAGGTTGGCGTAGCTGGGGATGTAGCGAGACACCGGCGTCTCCAGCAGCAGCCTGCCCTCCTCCACCAGCATCATGGCCGCCACGGACACCACCGGCTTGGTCATGGAATAGATGCGGAAGATGCTGTCCTTGGCCATGGGACGGCCGGTGCCCGGGTCCTGCTGGCCGAAGGACTGGTAGTAGGCGGTCTTGCCGTTGCGCGCGACCATGATCACCGCGCCCGGCACCTTCTTGGCCGCGATCTCCGCTTCCATCCACTGGCCCAGGCGGTTCAGCCGTTCGCTGGAAAAGCCCAGCTGCTCGGGCCGGGCGGCCGGAAGGTTCTGCGCCAGCAGCGCGGGCGCGGCGGCAACGAAGCTGGCCGCAAGCAGCCAGGAACGCCAGTGGCGGGCGAAGCCGAGGGAACGCATGGGTTTGTCTCCTGTCGTCGGGATGCGTGCTTATCGCATGCGTGCGCGCTTGGCGCAGTCGCGTGCATGTCAGCCGGGCAGCAGGGCCCGCAGGCGCGGCAGCGCCTCGCCGGCATTGCGGCAGGTCGCGGCGGCGAGCTCGTCGGCCGGCATCCCGCGAAGCTGGGCCAGCACCTCGCCCATCCTGGGCAGCTCGGCCGGTTCATTGCGCCCTTGCGGCTGGCCCTGGGCGCGCTCCTGCGCCGTACGGTAGAGCCAGTGCGGCGGGATGTCGGGCGCGTCGGTCTCCAGCACCAGCGCCGACAGTGGCAGCTCGGCCGCGAGCCGGCGGATCTGCAGGGCACGCTCGTAGGTCAGCGTGCCGCCGAAGCCCAACCGGAAGCCCAGCCGCACGAACTCCCGGGCCTGCTGCAGGCTGCCGTTGAAGGCATGGGCGATGCCGCGCACGGGAATGCGGCGCAGCTGCCGCAGCAGCGGGTCCGCCGAACGGCGTACATGCAGCAGCACCGGCAGGCCATGCCGGTGCGCCAGCCGCAGCTGCTCGCGATAGAACCATTCCTGCCGCGGGCCGTCCAGCCCGGGCACGAAGTAGTCCAGGCCGATCTCCCCCACGGCGACCAGATGGGGGTCGGCGGCATGGGCATCGAGCGCCCGCTCGAGCGCGGCCAGGTCGTGCTCCCCGCATTGGGGCGTGCACAGGGGATGGATGCCCAGCGCATAGCTGTCGCCCCAGCGGTGCGCCAGCTCGCGCACCAGCGCGAAGTTGGCCGGCGAGACCGCCGGCAGCACGCAATGCACGACCCCGGCGGCGGCAGCCCGCTCCCGCACCGCCTGCGCATCGGCGGCGAACTCAGCCGCATCCAGGTGGCAGTGCGTATCGATCCATACCGGCATGCATTGATGATGCCGTAAACCTCGTGCAGGGCCGATGGAACCGTGATACCGTGTGTTTTCGCTTTTCCTTCCTCCCCGAAGTCTCACCCAAGGTGAACGGATGCGCAGGTCCGCCCTCTACAGCTCAAGCCGCACGGTGCGCGCGGCGGAAGAAGTAACCCCCTCCGGCACCGCTGATGCCGCCGCGCCCGAGGCGGCCGGCGCCCCGGCGCCTGCCAAGGCGGGCCGCCGCCTGCGGCCCAGTTCCAACCAGATGCTGTGGGCCGCCATCCTGGTGCTGGCGGCGCTGCTGGCATGGAGCCTGAGCCTGGGCCTGCAGCCCGGCCAGCGGCGCCTGACGCAGGACGACATCAACGCCGCCGTGCTCAAGACGCTGGAGACGCAGCAGCTGCCCTCCGAGTACGCCAAGGCCTACGAGAACATCCGCCCCTCGGTGGTGCGCGTCATCAGCTACGTCAAGAAAAGCCGCCTGGAGGAAAAGGCCGACCGGCTGGCCCGCACCACGCCCAGGCCCAAGCCGCTCGGGCCCGCGCTGGGCGACCAGACCCAGGCCGCGGAGGAGGAAGAGATCGAGCACGGCGTGGGCACCGGCGTGGTCATCGTCGACAAGGGCGTGATCCTGACCAACCTGCACGTGGTGTCCGGCTCCGACCGGGTGAAGGTGGTGTTCCACGACGGCCTGGAGGCCACGGCGTCCATCACCGGCGCGCAACCCGAGAACGACCTCGCGGTGCTGCAGGCGCACCGCATCCCGGACGACATGATCGCGGCCACCATGCGCTCCACCGCCGACCTGGCGCCCGGCGACAAGGTGCTGGCCGTGGGCTTCCCCTTCGGCATCGGGCCCTCGGCCTCGGGCGGCATCGTCTCCGGCCTCAAGCGGGTGTTCCGCTCGCCCGAGGGCAAGCAGGAGATGAGCAACCTGATCCAGTTCGACGCCGCCGCCAACCCGGGCAACTCGGGCGGGCCGCTGGTCACCATGGACGGCGAGGTGGTGGGCATCGTCACCGCCATCCTCAACCCGACGCCGGCCCGCACCTTCCTGGGCATCGGTTTTGCCGTGCCGATCGAGAACGCGGCCTCGGCCGCCGGCCTGCCTCCCTTCTGACCTCTACGCAGCAGCACACCCGGATGAACGCCACCACCATGCAAGCCAACACCCGCCAGGACAGCGCCACCGCCAAGCTGATGGAGCAGATCCTCTACGAGGTCAAGCGCGTCGTGGTCGGCCAGGACCGCTTCCTGGAGCGCGTCATGGTCGCCATGCTGGCCCAGGGCCACCTGCTGGTGGAAGGGGTGCCCGGCCTGGCCAAGACCCTGACCGTCAAGACCCTGGCCAGCACCGTGCGCGGCCGCTTCAAGCGCATCCAGTTCACGCCCGACCTGGTGCCCTCGGACCTGGTGGGCACCCGCATCTACAACCAGAAGAGCGGCGACTTCAGCACCTCGCTGGGGCCGGTGTTCACCAACCTGCTGCTGGCCGACGAGATCAACCGCGCCCCGGCCAAGGTGCAGAGCGCCCTGCTCGAGGTGATGCAGGAGCGCCAGGTCACCATCGCCGGCGAGACGCATCGCGTGCCCAGCCCCTTCCTGGTCATGGCCACGCAGAACCCCATCGAGACCGAGGGCACCTATCCGCTGCCCGAGGCGCAGGTGGACCGCTTCATGATGAAGGTGCTGGTCGACTACCCCACCGACGAGGAGGAGTACGTGATCGTCGAGCGCGTCACCGGCCCCGCGGTGGAGGTGATGCCGGTCGCCACCACCGAGCAGCTGGCCGCCCTGCAGGGCGAGTGCCGGCGGGTCTACGTCGATCCGTCGCTGGTGCAGTACGCGGTCAAGCTGGTGTCGGCGACGCGCGACCCGGCCCGCCACGGCCTGAAGGACCTGCGCAAGTTCATCACCTTCGGCGCCAGCCCGCGCGCCACCATCAACCTGACCGAGGGCGCCCGCGCCCTGGCGATGCTGCGCGGCCGTACCTACGCCCTGCCGGAGGACATGACCGACCTGGTGCCCGACGTGCTGCGGCACCGCGTCGTGCTGTCGTACGAGGCCTTGTCGGAAGGCATGAACTCGGATGCGCTGGTCGCGCAGATCATGGCCAAGATCCCGGCGCCGGCGCGTCCGCTCGAGCATGAGAAGCTGGTGGCGTAAAGGGACGCCCCCCGAAGCGCCTGCGGCGCCCGGTGCCGGCAGCCAGAGGCTGCCGCTCTTCGGGCCGTCCAAGCCGGCGCAGGCCGGCTCGGAGCCGCGGCCCTCAGCCCCCACTGGGGGCGGGACTGCCACTGGCGCAGCCGAGCACGTGCTGCGCCGGCTGGAGTGGACCGTCATCCGCCGGCTCGACGGCCTGCTGCAGGGCGACTACCGCACGCTGATGCGCGGCGCCGGACTGGACCTGGCGGACCTGCGCGAGTACCAGCACCACGACGACGTGCGGCACATCGACTGGAACGTCACCGCGCGCCAGGGCACGCCGCACGTGCGGGTGTTCACCGAGGACCGCGAGATGGCGGCCTGGTTCCTGCTGGACCTCAGCCCGTCGGTGGACTTCGGCTCGGGCGAGCAGCGCAAGCGCAACGTCTCCTCCGAGTTCGTCACCGTGCTGGCGCGCATGCTGACGCGGCACGGCAACCGCGTCGGCGCCATGCTCTACGGCAGCGGCGTGGACGCGGTCATCCCCGCGCGCGGCGGCCGCCGCCACGTGCTGCACCTGCTGCACAGCATGCAGGCGCGGCCGGTGGCCACCGAAGGCCGCATCACGCGCCTGAGCGACCTGCTGCATTCCGGCGCCAGCCTGATCAAGCGCCGCTCCACCGTGTTCGTGGTGTCCGACTTCATCAGCGAGCCGGGCTGGGAGCGCCCGCTGGCGCTGCTGGCCCAGCGGCACGAGGTGGTGGCCGTTCGCCTGCTCGACCCGCTGGAGCTGCAGCTGCCCGACCTGGGGCTGCTGACCCTGCGCGACGCCGAGACCGGCGAGCAGGTCCTGGTGGACACGCACGACCCGGGCTTTCGCAAGCGCTTCGCCCGCATCGCGGCCCAGCGCGAGGCTGAGCTGCGCGAAGGGCTGGTCAAGGCCGGCGTGGACGCGCTCGAGCTGTCCACCGACGCCGACCTGGTCGACGCCATCGTGCGCTTCACCGAGATGCGCAAGCGCCGCGCCCGGCTGTCCTCGGGCAGCCTGCCGGCGCACCTGAAACACGCCGCCTGAAGAGGGTTCCCCCATGCACTTCCTCTGGCCCCAATACCTCTGGCTCCTGCTGGCCCTGCCGCTGCTGGTGCTGCTCTACACCTGGCTGCTGCGCCGCAAGAAGAAGATGGCGCTGCGCTATGCCTCGCTGTCCATCGTCAAGGAGGCGATGAACACCGGGCAGACGGTGCGGCGCCACATCCCGCCGCTGCTGTTCCTGCTGGCCTTCGCCGCCATGCTGCTGGCGTCGGCGCGGCCGGTGTCCACCATCACCCTGCCCTCGGCGCAGCAGACCATCATCCTGGCGATGGACGTGTCGGGCAGCATGCGCGCGGCCGACGTGGAGCCCAACCGCTTGGTGGCCGCGCAGAACGCCGCCAAGTCCTTCATCGCCGAGCTGCCGCGGCACGTCAAGGTGGGCATCGTCGCGTTCGCGGGCTCGGCCCAGGTGGCGCAGCTGCCCACCACCAACCGCGAGGACCTGGTGACGGCCATCGACCGTTTCCAGCTGCAGCGCGCCACCGCGACCGGCAACGCCATCGTGATCTCGCTGGCCACGCTGTTCCCGGACCAGGGCATCGACCTGCAGGCCATGCAGACCGGGCGCGAGCGCCAGCGCGGCTTCGCCATCGACGGCGAGCGCAAGGAGAAGAAGGAGATCACGCCGGTGGCGCCGGGCTCCTACACCTCGGCCGCCATCATCATGCTGACCGACGGCCAGCGCACCACCGGCGTGGACCCGATCGAGGCGGCCAAGATGGCGGCCGACCGGGGGGTGCGCGTCTACACGGTGGGCATAGGCACGGTGGACGGCGAGACCATAGGCTTCGAGGGCTGGTCCATGCGGGTGCGCCTGGACGAGGAGGCGCTCAAGGCCGTGGCCCAGAAAACCGCCGCCGAGTACTACTACGCCGGCACGGCGCAGGACCTCAAGAAGGTCTACAACAACCTGAGCTCCAAACTCACGGTCGAGAAGAAGGAAACCGAGATCTCGGCCCTGTTCGCGCTGGCTGCCGCGGCCCTGGCCTTGCTGTCGGCCGGCCTGTCGCTGCTCTGGTTCAACCGGATCCTGTAGCAGCAGCCGCACCGGCAGCGGCGCGCTGCTGCCCGTTCAGGAAGGCGGGCAGCAGCAGCGCTGCATCCTTCCTTTCCTCAGGTGGCGGAGGCCGCGATCTCGACGGCGAGGGCGCGGACGGCTTCCAGCATGCGATCGACGTCGTTCGGGTCGTGCCACAGATGGGTCGAGATGCGCAGCGGGAACTCGTTCACCGTGGTGTCGGCCGAGACCAGGCGCGGCACCGTGGTGTTGCGGATCACGATGTTGCGTTCGGTGCCCAGGCGGGTGACCAGCCTGCTGGAGGGCGACGCTGGCGTCGACGCATTGGTGGCCGTCGAGCGTCGGATCAGGTTCCTGCCCCCGTCGATGCCGTAGAACGGGTTGAACGAGGTCAGCGCCGAGCCCAGCGCCATGTCGCGCGGCGCGTGCAAGGCCTCGGCCGACCCCCAGATCTCGACGATGCGCGCCTTGGTGTACGCCGCCATGGTGGTGACATAGGTCTCGATGTTCTTGCGGCCGATCGCGTCCCAGTCGGCACACGACGCGGCCAGCGCCTGGAACAGCGGCACGTGCATGCTGCCGATGCTCTGGATGGCCGAGCCGATGTCATAGTCGCCGCGCTGCGTCCAGGGCACCGTGGCCGTGTTGTTCGAGCCGGTCAGGTAGGGGCGCGCGCCGGCCTGCCGGGTGGTGTTCGCGCTGCTGCTGACCACGGGGTAGTAAGGCGGCAGCGTGGAGGCAGCGTTCGGGCGGGCGCGGTTGCGCACGATCAGGATGCCCGTGGAACCCGGGCCGCACTGCCACTTGTGGCCCGCGCCTGACATGAAGTCCACGCCGAGGTCGCCGTAGTTGTAGGCCATCATCCCCGGCAGGTGCGCGCCGTCGCAGATGGAGATCAGGTTGAACTCCCTGCAGACCGAGACGATCTCCCGGATCGGCAGCATGATGCCCGTGAGATAGGTGGGCGAGGACCACATGATGGCGCGCACGCGCTGGCCCGCCCCCTGCGCCGCCACCACCTCGTTGCGAAACAGGGTGCGGTAGAGCTCGGCGTTGTGGGTGGCCATGGTGCCGTCGGCCAGCATGACCTGCCCGTCGCCCACCGGCAGCTTGATCCGCCGCACGACCACGCCGTAGCGCTCGACGGCGATGCCCAGCGGAACGTCGCCGCCGGGATGCTCGTGGTTGGTGGTGATGATCACGTCGCCCTGCTGCCAGGGGATGCCCAGGATGCTCTTGGACATGCCGTCCGAGGTGTTGTAGCTCATCACCAGCTCGTCGGGCTCGACCCCGAAACCCCGGCCCTCCAGGGTTCCGGTGCCGCGGGCAATGGCGGTTCTCTCGGTGAGGAAGTTGCTGTAGCCGCTCTTGGATTCCACCGCGTAGGCGACGTTTTCCGCGTTGAACTTCTCTACCGTGGTCGTGGGCATCGCGCCTGCGGTGCCGATGTTCATGAACAGCTTCTGCGGGTTGAGCATGAACCGGGCCTGGACCGAGGACCAGAAGGCCTCGTTGGCCATCAGCTGGGCGCGCAGGGTCTCGGCGGTGGTGGGCACGGACTGGGCCGACGCGCCGCCGCAGCCGGCCAGCCCGAAGGCGCCGGCGCTGCCCGCCAGCGCGCCCATGGCCTTGAGGAACATGCGCCGGTGCGGAACCCACTGCGCGGCGGGATCGAGGGCGGGCGCCTGGTCGGCGACCGGGCGGAGAGACGAAGAAGTGCTGGGGAACATGATTGACTACCTCATGGCTCAGGGTGGAAAGGATGGATCACTTGTGCGCGATCACGGCGATCTCGATCTTGGCGTCGCGGGGCACGCGGGCCACCTCGACGGTGGCGCGGGCGGGCGCCTGGGTCTTGAAGTACTCGCCGTACACCTTGTTCATGGCGGCGAATTCATTCAAGTCCTTCATGTAGACGTGCGACATGACGACGTTGTCGTAGGTCATGCCCTGGGAACGCAGCTTCACGCCGATGTGGTCCAGCACCGCACGGGTCTGCTCTTCGATGGTCGTGCCTGCCATGGCCGTGCCCGCCTTGTTGAGCGGCAGTACGCCGGAGATGTAGTAGGTGCGCCCGGCTTGCACGATCTGGGAATAAGGGCCGATCGCGGGATAGACGTCCGGCGTCGAATGGATGGTTTTCGATGCCGAGTTCGCGCCGCCTCCCGTGGAGCCCGCCATGCCGGTGGCGCACCCGGCCGACCCCAGGGCCAGAAAAAGCGCCGCACCTGTGCTCATCAATCTGCCCACAACTTGGCTGTTCATTCGATAGTTCCTTGTTGACGTTAAAAAGATGTTTCTCTCCCTGACAACAAGGTCATTCAACTGCCGTGATTGCGCTTGAACAACTAGGCTAAACACGTAGTGGTCACTCACTTAATGATGAGCCACACCAAGGCTACGAATGCCAAATACCTCTCTTCATCTCATCATTAATGAGAAGTTCCAAGAAGAAGGTATTCACAAACGCCTGGAGCGCGCGCGCAAGCGCACAGCGTTTTCTTGTGAGGATTTGTTTAGCGCGACAAGCGCGCCGAGGCGCGCCGTCGGTGGCGGCGCTTCGGCCGCGGGCGTGACTAGGTCAGCTGGCCAGCCGTCAGCCGCAGCTGGCGGCCGCAGCGCGCCGCCAGGGCCTGGTCGTGCGTGACCAGCACGAACGCGGTGCCGCGTTCGCGCGCCAGCTGCAGCATCAGGTCGAACACGCCGTCGGCCGTGCTGCGGTCCAGGTTGCCGGTGGGCTCGTCGGCCAGCACGCAGGCTGGCTGCGTGACCAGGGCACGGGCGATCGCCACGCGCTGGCGCTCGCCGCCCGACAGCTCGGCCGGGCGGTGCCTGACCCGCTCGGCCAGGCCGACGGCGGCCAGCGTCTGCCGCGCCACCTCGCGGCAGCGCTCCAGGGGCTCGCGCCGGATGCGCAGCGGCATGGCCACGTTGTCCAGCGCGCTGAACTCGGGCAGCAGGTGGTGGAACTGGTAGACGAAGCCCAGGTGCCGGTTGCGCAGCCGCCCCTGCTCGGCCGCGCCCAATGCCGAGAGCTGCTGCCCCATCAGGCGCACCGTGCCCGCGCTGGGCGCGTCCAGGCCGCCCAGCAGGTGCAGCAGGGTGCTCTTGCCCGAACCCGAAGCCCCGACGATGGCCACGGTCTCGCCGGCGCGCACCTCGAAATCCACCGCGCGCAGCACCTCCACGTCCAGGCCGCCTTCGCTGAAGCGCTTGGCCAGCTGCTCGGCCTTCAGGACCGGATCCGGATCACTCATAACGCAGGGCCTCGGCCGGGTTGACGCGGCTGGCGCGCCAGCTGGGGTAGAGGGTGGCCATGAAGGACAGCACCAGCGAGATCAGCGCCACCGGCAGGATGTCGGCGCTGCGCGGGTCGCTGGGCATGCGGCTGATCAGGTAGATGTCCTTGGGCAGGAAGCTGGCGCCCAGCGCCTGCTCCAGCGCCGGCACGAGCACGTCGATGTTCAGCGCCACCCCCAGCCCCAGCAGCAGGCCGGCCAGCGTGCCGATCACGCCCACCAGCGCGCCCTGCACCACGAAGATGCCCATGACGCTGCCCGGGCTGGCGCCCAGCGTGCGCAGGATGGCGATGTCGGCGCGCTTGTCGGTGACGGTCATCACCAGCGTGCTGACTAGGTTGAAGGCGGCCACCGCCACGATCAAGGTCAGGATGATGAACATCATGCGTTTTTCCAGCTGCACGGCCGCGAACCAGGTGCGGTTCTGCCGCGTCCAGTCGCGGATCAGGAACTGGCCGCTCAGCGAGGTGGCCAGGTCGGCCGCCACCTCGCGCGCCTGGTGCAGGTCCGCCAGCTTGAGCCGCAGGCCGGTCGGGCCTTCCAGCCGGAAGATGCGAGCCGCATCCTCCATGTGCAGCAGCACCAGGCCGCTGTCGTACTCGTAATGGCCCGAATCGAAGCTGCCCACCACCGTCATCTGCTTCAGGCGCGGCACGATGCCGGCCGGCGTCACCTGCCCGCTGGGCGCGATCAGCGTCACGGCGTCCCCCTCGCGCACGCCCAGGCTGCGCGCCAGCTCGCCGCCCAGCACGATGCCGAACTCCCCCGGCACCAGCTGCTTGAGCGCGGTGTCGCGCAGCTGCACCCCCAGGTCGGTGATCTCCGGCTCGCGCGCCGGGTCGATGCCGCGCACCAGGGTACCGCGCATGTCCTCGCCGCGCGCCAGCAGCGCCTGCGCGGCGACGAAGGGCGCGGCGCCCACCACCTGCGGATGCCGTCCCGCCTCGGCCAGCGTGCGCTGCGGATCCGGCAGCACGCCGCCGCCGGGGCCGTAGATCTCGATGTGCGACACCACGCTGAGCATGCGGTCGCGCACCTCCTTCTGGAAGCCGTTCATCACCGACAGCACGATGATCAGCGCGGCGACGCCCAGCGAGATGCCCAGCATGGACACGCCGGAGATGAAGGAGATGAAGCCGTTGCGGCGGGTGGCGCGGCCGGCCCGGGTGTAACGCCAACCCAGCAGCAGTTCGTAAGGGATTCGCATGGGCGCGTAGCTTCGCCTTCGGATGCGCCGTGGCCGGGCGCGGTTATTGTCGGGCGCCATTGTGGCATCCGGGACAATAGCCCCATGACGGACGGTGCCCACCTGCTCATCCCCTTTGCCGCCTCGCGGGACCAGGGCTGCCGCCAGGTGCTGGGCGCGCTCAGGCTGCCGGCGCTGCAGCGGCTGCTGGCGCGCCTGGAAGGCTCCGAGCCCGACACCGGCGACGAGCACACCCTGACGATGCCGCACGAGCGCGCGCTCGCGCGCGCCTGCGGCCTGTTCGCAGGCGACGGCCAGGTGCCCTGGGCGGCCTGGCAGCTGGCCCAGGCCGGGCAGGACCCCGGCGGCGACGCCTGGGCCTGGCTGACGCCCTGCCACTGGCAGGTCGGCCGCGACCGCATCGTGATGGAGCCGCCGCCACTGCTGCAGCTGGACGCCGCCGACTCGCAGGCGCTGCTGGACGCCATGCAGCCCTATTTCGAGCAGGACGGCATCACGCTGTCCTACGAGGCGCCCACGCTGTGGCGCGCGCGCGGCGAGCCGCTGCGCCACCTGCCCTGCGCCTCGCTGGACCGCGTCACCGGCCGCACGGTGGACGACTGGCTGCCGCGCACGGCCGAGGCGCGCACCATCCGCCGGCTGCAGCAGGAGATGCAGATGCTGCTGTACACGCACGAGATCAACGAGGCCCGCCTGCGCGGCGGCCTGCGCCCGGTCAACTCCTTCTGGGTCAGCGGCGCCGGCGCATTGCCGCCCGGCACCTCCGCCGCGCCGCCGCCCGGGCTGCACATCACCCACTACCTGCGCGACGCCGCGCTGCGCGGCGACTGGGCCGCCTGGGCCGCCGCCTGGCAGCAGCTGGACCAGGGCGAGGTCGCGCGCCAGCTGCAGCGGCTGGACGAGGGCGAGCCGGTGCGCCTGACCCTGTGCGGCGAGCGCAGCGCCCGCACCTGGCGGCCCGGCGCGGCCGGCTGGTGGCGCCGCGTCTCCAGCGCCTGGCGGCCCCAGCCGCTGTCTCCCATTCTTGAACAGCTATGAAAATAATCGCCAGAGACATTCCTCCCCGCGCCGCCTGGGCGCTGGAGCAGGCCGGCATCCACCCGCTGCTGGCCCGCCTGTTCGCCGCCCGCGGCGTGCTGGCCAAGGAGGAGCTCGACGACGGACTGGCGCGCCTGCTGCCGCCGGCCGGCCTCAGGGGCGTGCAGGACGCCGCCGTGCTGCTGGCCGACGCGATCGCCGCGCGGCGGCGCCTGTGCATCGTGGCCGACTACGACTGCGACGGCGCTACCGCCTGCGCCGTGGGCGTGCGCGGCCTGCGCCTGCTGGGCGCGACGCAGGTGGACTACCTGGTGCCGGACCGCGTCGCCGACGGCTACGGCCTCACGCCCGCCATCGCCCGGCGCGTGCATGCGCGCGGCGCCGACCTGCTGATCACCGTGGACAACGGCATCGCCAGCGTGGAGGGCGTGGCGGCCGCCAACGCCCTGGGCTTGCAGGTGCTGGTGACCGATCACCACCTGCCCGGCGCGCAGCTGCCGCCGGCCGCCGTCATCGTCAACCCCAACCAGCCCGAATGCGGCTTCCCCAGCAAGTGCATCGCCGGCGTGGGCGTGATGTTCTACGTGCTGCTGGCGCTGCGCGCCGAGCTGCGCGCGCGCGGCGTGTTCACGAACGACAGCCAACCGAAGCTCGATGCGCTGCTGCCGCTGGTGGCCCTGGGCACGGTGGCCGACGTGGTCAAGCTGGACGCCAACAACCGCCGGCTGGTGGCGCAGGGGCTCAAGCGCATCCGCGCCGGGCAGATGCCCTGCGGCGTGGCGGCCCTGTTCCAGGCGGCCGGCCGCAGCGCGCAGGCCGCCACCAGCTTCGACTTCGGCTTCGCGCTCGGGCCGCGCATCAACGCCGCCGGCCGTCTGGCCGACATGACGCTGGGCATCGAATGCCTGCTGACCGACGATGCGGCCCGCGCCGACGAGCTGGCGCGGCAGCTGGACGCGATCAACCGCGAGCGCCGCGACATCGAGGGCGGCATGCGCGAGCAGGCGATGGAGGTGGCGCAGGCGCTGTTCGACGAGGGCAGCATGGGCGAGGAAGGGCCGCCGGCGGCCATCTGCGTGTTCGACCCCGAGTTCCACGAGGGAGTGGTCGGCATCGTCGCCTCGCGCATCAAGGAGCGGCTGCACCGGCCGACCTTCGTCTTCGCGGCCAGCCAGGCGCCCGGCAAGGAGCACGAGCTCAAGGGCTCGGGCCGCTCCATCCCGGGCTTCCACCTGCGCGACGCGCTGGACCTGGTGGCCAAGCGGCACCCCGGCGTGCTGCTGCGCTTCGGCGGCCATGCGATGGCCGCGGGCTGCACGATCGCCGAGGAGCATTTCGACACCTTCGAGCAGGCACTGAACCAGGTGGCGCGCGAATGGCTGGATGCCGCCACGCTGCAGCGCCGGCTGCACACCGACGGTCCGCTGGCGCCCGAGTACCGCCGCGCCGACCTGGTGGACACGCTGCACCGCGAGGTCTGGGGCCAGGGCTTCGCGCCGCCGGTGTTCAGCGAGGAGGTGGAGATCCTGTCGCAGCGCCTGGTGGGCGAGAAGCACCTGGCGCTGAAGATCCGCCACCAGGGCCAGCCGGTGGACGGCATCTGGTTCGGCCGCACCGAGCCCCTGCCGGCACGCGTGGTGCTGGCCTTCCGGCTGGACGCGGACGAGTGGCAGGGCACGCGCCGCGTGCGCTTCCTGGTCGAGGGTATCGAGGCCTAGGCGGCGTTCTCGGGCGGCGGCGCCGCGCCGTGCCGCTCGTCGAACCAGGCGAACAGCCGCGCCGCGATGGCGCGCAGCTGCGGGTCGTCCAGGGTGTGGGCGCGGGCCAGCTGCCACATCGCGTACTCGCGGTCGCCCAGCATCATGGCCGAGCTGACGCAGCGGCCGTGGCCGGCCATCAGCAGGGTGAAGCTTCCCAGCAGCTCGGTCGGGCAGTAGCGCGGCGGGGCGTCGGCGAACCCGTCGGCCCAGTCGTCCGAAGCGTCCAGGGACGCGTCGCCCGAGGGCTGCGGTTCCATCACGAAGGTCGGTGCGGCTGGCGGCATGGTGATTCCATTCGTTACTGCCGCGACAATAGGCTTGCGCTACCGCCCGTGGCGTCGGCACGCAGTGCGATGCCTTGTCAGACGCAGGCTCAACGCCGGTGTCGGCGGGATGCTCAGCGGACGGCGATTTCCACCACCGAAGCGGGCACCGGCGCGGGGGCTTGCGCCCGCTGGGTCATCCGGGTGGTGCAGCTGCCGATGGTGGAATTGGCCACGTACTGCAGGCAGTCGTGCAGGGCCATCCGCTCCACCTGGACCTGGGCGTCGCGTGCCTGCGCCTTGCGCACCTGGTGGCTGACCAGCATGTAGAAGGCCAGCAGCTGCAGTGCGACCAGCGAGCCCAGCACCGTCCACAGCAGCCTGCCGCGCGCGGCGATGGAGGTGGCGTCGGCGTTCGGCGTGGCGGGCATGGGGGGCTCCTGGCGGATCGGCGGTCCAAGCGGTGTGCTGGTCCGATACTAGGAAGCGGGCCCTGGCCGCCCCACCCGTGTTTGGCGCTTCGTGCTGTAGGACAGAATCGAGGCCCCTTCCTGCCTCTGCACCATGAGTCTTGCCCTGCTCGATGCCGCGGCGACGGCCGCGCGCCTGCCCTATCCCGCCCTGGTGCACGCCGTGCAGGCGGTGCTGCGCGATCCGGCGGTGCAGGTGCCGCTGCGGCTGGTGCAGCCACTGCCCGGCGGCGCCAGCCTGTTCGTGATGCCGGCGCTGGACGGGCGCATCGCCATCACCAAGCTGATCACCTTCACCCCGGCCAACGCGGGCAGCGCACGCCCCACCATCCAGGGCGACGTGGTGGTGTTCGACATCGCCACCGGCGAGCGGCGCCTGGTGCTGGACGGGCCCACGGTCACGGCGCGCCGCACCGCCGCCGTATCGCTGCTGGCGGCGCAGCGCTTCGCGCCGCAGCCGGCGGGCCCGCTGCTGATCGTGGGCGCCGGCGCGCAGGGGCGCTCGCACCTGGAAGCCTTTGCGCAGGGCCTGCCGCTGGCCGAGGTCCGGATCGCCTCGCGCAGCGCCGCGAGTGCCGAGTCCCTGGCCGCGCGTGCGCGTGAACTGGGGCTGCGGACCCGCGTCGTGAGCGATCCCGACGCCGCCCTGGCCGAATGCCCGCTGGTGGTGACCTGCACGCCCGCCAGCAGCATCGTGCTGTCGGCCCTGCCGCGGCCCGATGCCTTCATCGCCGCCGTCGGTGCCTTCACGCCCGGCATGGTGGAACTGGCGCCCGACCTGGTGCGCCACTGCGCACGGCACGGCCGCGTGGTCCTGGACACCCCGGACGCGCGGCACGAGGCGGGGGACCTGCTGCAGGCGGGCCTGGACGTCGCGGGCCTTGCGGCCTTGGCCGACCTGCCCCGTGGTGATGGCAACGAGGCTCGCACCGGCCCCGTGCTGTTCAAGAGCTGCGGCTGGGCCGGCTGGGATTTGGCCGCCGCGCGGGCGGCCATCGGCTGAGGACGGAAGCGGGCAGCGCCGGGTCGGGGGTCAGGCCTTGGGCAGCGTCACGCCGTGCTGGCCCTGGTACTTGCCGCCGCGGTCCTTGTAGCTGGTCTCGCAGACCTCGTCGCTCTCGAAGAACAGCACCTGGGCGCAGCCCTCGCCGGCGTAGATCTTGGCCGGCAGCGGCGTGGTGTTGGAGAACTCCAGCGTGACGTAGCCCTCCCACTCGGGCTCGAACGGGGTGACGTTGACGATGATGCCGCAGCGCGCGTAGGTGCTCTTGCCCAGGCAGATGGTCAGCACGTTGCGCGGGATGCGGAAGTACTCCACGGTGCGCGCCAGCGCGAAGCTGTTGGGCGGGATGATGCAGCAGTCGTCGTGGAAGTCGACGAAGCTCTTCTCGTCGAAGTTCTTCGGGTCCACCACCGTGCTGTGGATGTTGGTGAAGACCTTGAATTCCGGCGCGCAGCGGATGTCGTAGCCGTAGCTGGAGGTGCCGTAGCTGATGATCTTGCGCCCCTCGCTCTGCCGGACCTGGCGCGGCTCGAACGGCTCGATCATGCCGTGCTGCTCGGCCATCCGGCGGATCCACTTGTCGCTTTTGATCGTCATCGGGCACTCCTGTGGCGCGCATTCTAGGACGCACCAGCGCTGCGGCCGAGCTTGGCCCCTAGAATGGTCCGCAACAACAAGCACGACCGTAGGGGGCACCTTGGAGGGGGACTCTTTGCACGACCAGCGCTATGCGCCGCCCGCTGCCCACGTAGAAGACGTCGAGGCACCGGCCGTCGGCCCCGCCACGCGGGCCAGGCGCTTCTGGGCCGCGATGCTCGACACCGGGATCGGGGTGTTCGCGCTGCTGCTCCTGGAAGCCGTGCTGCCCGAGGCCATATGGCCCGGCGATTCCGGCGAGGCCTGGTGGACCCTGCAGCCGGCGGACGCGGCCCGTGACTTCCTCCTCTTCCTGCTGCTGCATGGGGTGCTCCTGCTGCGGCGCGGCCAGACCATCGGCAAGGCGCTGCTGGGCATCCGCATCGTGCGCAGCGACGGCGGCACGCCTTCCGCATTCCAGCTCCTTGCCGTCCGGCACGGGCTGCTCTACGCCCTGATGATCGTGCCCGGCGTCGGCTTGTTCGTCGTCCTGGTCGACAGCCTGCTGATCTTCCGCAGCTCGCGCCGCTGTCTGCATGACACGCTGGCCGACACCATCGTGGTGAAGGCCTGATCGGCCGCCCATGGCGCTGGACACCCTGTACCAGGCCGAGACGCCCGAGGGCATCGCCCTGGCCTTGCGACCGGCCGGCCTGGTGGCCCGGGCGCAGGCCTGGGCCATCGACTTCGGCATCCGGCTCGGCCTCTTTTTCGTCATCAGCCTGGTCGCCGGCATCGCCGGCGGTCTCGGCGCCGCCTTCCTGCTGATCGCCTACTTCCTGCTGGAGTGGTTCTACCCGGTCGTCTTCGAGCTCGGGCGCGGCGGCGCCACGCCCGGCAAGCAGGCCCTGGGCCTGCAGGTGGTGATGGACTCGGGCCTGCCGGTCACCGTCGCCGCTTCGGTGGTGCGCAACCTGCTTCGCGCCGCCGACTTCCTGCCCTTCCTCTACGCGGCCGGTGCCATGGCGCTGCTGCTGCGCCACGACTTCAAGCGCCTGGGCGACCTCGCCGCCGGCACCCTGGTGGTGTACCGCGAAACGGTGCGGCTGCACGGCGCGCTGCCCGAGGCGCCCCCGGTGGCCCCGGCCCGCCTCCTGTCCGGCGCCGAACAGGCCGCGATCGTGGCCTGGGCCGGCCGCGGCACCCGGCTCACGCCCGAGCGGTTCGAGGAGCTGGCCCAGCTCGCCCGCCCGGTCGCCGGCCTGCCGGCCGGCGCGCGCGGCGCCGACCTCACCCGGCGGCTGCTGGGCGTGGCCCACTGGGTGCTGGGGCACCGGGAGGCGCAACGATGACGACGGCGCGGCAGTTCGAGGCGATGTACGCCGCCACCTGGGCGGCACTGGAACGCCTGCTGGACGAGGCGGAAGGCGGAGCGAAGCACTACGACGGCGCGGCGCTGGCCACGCTGTACCGCCGCAGCTGCGAGCACCTCGCCCTGGCCCGGGCCCGAGCCTATCCGATCCACCTCACCCAGCGGCTGGAGTCGCTGACGGAAAGGGCGCACCGCCAGATCTACCGGCCCCAGGGCTTCGCGCTCGGGCAGCTGCGGGATTTCGCGCTGGTCGACTTCCCGCAGGCGGTGCGCGCGCACCGCGGTTACCTGCTGGTCGCCGCCGCGCTCTTCCTGCTGCCGATGCTGGCGCTGGCCTGGGCCAGCTGGCGCGATCCGGGATTCATCCTGCACCTGCTCGACGCCCGGCAGGTCCGGCAGTTCGATGCGATGTACGGACCCGGCCCGGGGGGCATCGGGCGCGAGCGGCCAGCCGACACGGATTGGGAGATGTTCGGCTTCTACATCATGAACAACATCGGCATCGGCTTCCAGTGCTTTGCCGCCGGCATCTTCGCCGGGGTGGGCAGCGCCTTCTACCTGGTATTCAACGGCCTGTTCATCGGTGCCGTGGGCGGCTACCTGATCACGCGCGGGCACGCAGAGAACTTCCTCTCGTTCGTCGCCACCCACAGCGCCTTCGAGCTCACGGCCATCGTGCTCGCGGGCGCCGCCGGGCTGCGCCTGGGCCACGCCGTGCTCGCACCCGGGCGGCTGGGTCGCCTGGCGGCCCTGCAGCACGGCGCCCGTGACGCCGTGGTCGTGGTCTACGGCGCGGCGGCGCTGCTGGTGGTGGCCGCGGCGGTCGAAGCCTTCTGGTCGTCGGCGCGCTGGGTCGCGCCCGCCGTCAAGTACGGCGTGGCGGCCGCCTGCTGGCTGCTGGTGATCGGCTATCTCGCCTGGCAGGGACGGCCGGAGGACGCGCGTGCGGGTTGATGCGATCGCCCTGCAGCTGCGGCCGCGGACCATGGCCGAAGCCGCGGACCTCGGCGTCTTGCTGGTGCAGCGGCATGTCCGCAGCCTCGCGCGCACCTGGGCGCCCGTGTATGCCGCGGTGGCGCTGCTCGCGTTGGCCACCATCGAGCTGGGCGCCTGGGTGCCCGGGCTGGTGATCTTCTGGTGCAAGCCCTGGCTGGACCGCACCATCCTGTTCGTGCTCTCGCGCGCCGTGTTCGGCGACGCGACCAGCGCGGCCGACCTCTGGCGGCAGCGCAGGAGCATCTGGCGGGGCGACCTCCTGCGGACCCTGACGCTGCGCCGGCTGTCGCCCTGGCGCTCCTACACCCAGCCCGTGGCCCAGCTGGAAGGCCAGTCGGGCGCGGCCCGCCGGCGCCGCCGCGCCCAGTTGCTGCGTGGCAGGCGCGGCGCCGCCGCCGGCGTCCATGCCGTCTATGCGCACGTCGAACTGGTGCTGGTCACCGGCGTGCTGGCGCTGGCGGTTTGGCTTGCCCCCGAAGGGTCGCACCGCAGTGTGCTGGCCTGGCTGGGCCGCGGTGGCACGCTGTCCAACGGACTCGTGATCTCCGCCACCTATGCCGCCATCGTGCTGGTGCTGGAGCCGTTCTACGTGGCCAGCGGCTTCGCGATGTACCTGAACCGGCGCGTCGAGCTCGAAGCCTGGGACGTCGAACAGGAGTTCCGCCGTGCGCTGGCCTGAACTGGTGCTGGCCGCCTGCCTCGGCCTGGGCGCGCCGGCCCAGCTGCTTGCCCAATCGCCCAGCCGGCAGGAGGTGCAGCAGGCCGCGGACGTGGTGCGCAGCCATCCGGACCTCGGGGGCAGGAAGAAGGTCAAGACCCTGCGGCTGCGCGAACGCGACGATCCCTCCGAGAAGCAGCAGGATCCCGCTCAATGGCGCTGGGTGCTGGCGCTGTTCCGCTGGATGGCCGAAACTGCGCGGGTGCTGGTCTGGGTGGGCGGCGCGGTCCTGGTGGCGCTGTTGCTGGTGGGCCTGCGGCACTGGCTGCGGGTGCGCAGCCAGGCATTCCGCATGCCCGCGGGCGCTCCCCCGACGCACGTGCAAAGCCTGGACATACGCCCGGAGAGCCTGCCGCCGCAGGTGGGCGCCGCCGCGGCCGGACTGTGGCAGCGCGGCGAGCACGTGGCCGCGCTGTCGCTGCTGTACCGTGGCGCGCTGTCGCGTCTGGTGCACGGCCACGGCCTGCCGATCAAGGGTGCCAGCACCGAGGGTGAATGCCTGGCGCTGGCCCGCACGCGCCTCGACCCGGCCGGCGGCGCCTTCTTCTCCACCCTGGTCGCTGCGTGGCAGCTGGCGGTCTACGGCGCCCGCCTGCCCGACGGGACGCAGGTGCTCGCGCTGTGCCGCGAGTTCGACACCCAGCTTCCGGCACCTGCGCCGGGGCCCTCGTGATGAGCCGCGCCGCCTGGGTCCGCGTCGGCGTGCTGGTCCTGCTGGTGCTGGCCGGCGCCTGGCTGGTACGCGCCACCGAGTGGGTGGAGCAGGAAGTCGACCAACCGGCGCGGGGCGAGGCCGCGCGCAACGACTTCTTCGCCTTCGAGCAGCTGATGCAGCGCCTGGGCGTGCCGCTGGAGCGGCGGCGGGCGCTGGACGCCTTGCCGCCGGCCGGCGCGGTGCTGGTCCTGCAGTCGCAGTACTGGGACCTGTTTCCGCAGCGCGCGGTCCAGCTGCGCGAATGGGTGGAAAGCGGTGGCCACCTGGTGCTTCCGGGAACGATGGCGGACGACGCTGCCCTGGAAAAGTGGCTCCCGGTGCGGCTGGCCCGCCAGCCAGCCGCGCAAGCCACGGTGCCGCCACGCGAACGGCCTGCGCCACAACGCTCTGCGGCCCGCGAGCCGCAGTGCCGCCCGCTCACGGCCAGCGGCTCCGCGGTGCCGGCCGGTACCGTCGAGCGACCGTACGAAGTCTGCGCGGGCCCGTTCTGGCGCGACCTGCGGCCTGCAGACGGCGTCGTGCCGCAGTGGATGCTGGCCGGCATGGACCGCATCGAAGTCTTGCGCGTGCCCCATGGCCAGGGCAGCGTCACGGTGCATGGAGCCTGGAACCTGCTGCACAACCGCGAGCTGCTGCGCGCCGACACCGCGCCAGCGGTCGCGGCGGCCTTTCAGCTGCACCGCGGCACGCGCGTATGGCTGGTCACCGAGGAGTCGCGCCCGCCGCTGCTGCTCTGGATCTGGCGCGAAGCTGCGGTCGCGGTGATGCTGGCCACCGCCGCGCTCCTGGCCTGGCTGTGGCGTGGCGCGGTGCGTTTCGGGCCGCTCGGGGTCGTGCCGATACCGGAGCGGCGCTCGATGAGGGAGCAGCTGGTCGGCACCGCCGCTTTCCTGTGCCGCCACGGGGCGGCAACACTGCACAAGGCGCAGGTGCGTGCGCTGCACGAAGCGGCGTGCGCCCGCCTTCCCGCCCGCGCCAGCCTCGGCCAGGACGAACGCATCGAGGCGGTCGCCCGGGCCACCGGGCTCGCCGCCGTCGGGCTCGAACATGCCTGGCGCGACGGCCCGCGCACGCCCCACGCCCTGGCAGGCGATCTCGGCCTGCTCGAAGAAGCCCGCCGGCGCCTGCTGCGCGCCGATCCATTCCTGCGCTCCTCCACTGCCAATGACCATCAAGCCTGAAGACCTCGCCCGCGCTGCGGAACTCATCACCATCCTGAGAGCCGAAATCGCCAAGGCCGTGGTCGGCCAGGGCGGCGCGGTCGAACAAACGCTGGTCGCGCTGATCGCCAGCGGGCACGTGCTGATCGAAGGCGTTCCCGGCCTGGGCAAGACGCTGCTGGCGCGTGCGCTGGCCCGGGTGATGAGCCTGCGCCACGCGCGCATCCAGTTCACGCCGGACCTGATGCCGTCCGACATCACCGGCCATGCCGTGCTGGACCGCTCCGAGGCGGTCAACGGCGGGCTGGGCACGCTGCGCGTGCACCAGGGCCCGGTCTTCACCAACCTGCTGCTGGCCGACGAGATCAACCGCGCGCCGGCCAAGACCCAGAGCGCCCTGCTGGAAGTGATGCAGGAGTACCAGGTCACGCTGGAAGGCAATGCGCTGCCGCTGCCGCGGCCCTTCATGGTGCTCGCCACCCAGAACCCGATCGACACCGAAGGCACCTACCCGCTGCCCGAGGCGCAGCTGGACCGCTTCCTGCTGAAGATCAGCATCGGCTATCCCGGCGCGGCGGAAGAAACCGCGATCGTGCGCGCCAGCACCCAAGGGCAGGCGGGCAACCTGCTGCCGCTGGAGCAGCTGACGCCCTGCCTGGAGGAACGCCACGTGCTGGCCCTGCAGCAGATGGCCTCGCATGTGCGCGCTGACGACCGCGTGCTGGATTACGCGGTGCGCATCACGCGCGCCACGCGCGAATGGCCCGGCCTGTCCGCGGGCGCCGGCCCGCGCGGCGCGATCGCCCTGGTGCGGGCGGCGCGGGCCACGGCCTTGCTGCAGGCGCGCGACTTCATCACGCCCGACGACGTCAAGCAGCACGCCCTGCCGGCGCTACGGCACCGGGTCCTGCTGGCGCCGGACGCGCAGCTGGAGGGCCGCTCGGTCGACGGCCTGCTGGCAGCGGCGCTGGACAGCGTTCCCGCCCCCCGCCTGTGAACCCGTTGCGATGAAACTGCGTGCCGTCTTGCCCTCCCGCGCCGCGGCCGGGGCACTGGCATTGCTGGCCGCCGCCTGCGCGGCAGCGCTGCTGGCGGGCGTGCCTCGGCCGCAAGTGTTGGCCGGCGCCACGCTGGCGGTTGCCCTCGGGCTCGCCTGGTCCGCGCTGGACCTGGCCTGGAGCCTGCGCGCGGCGGCACGCGCGCCGCTGCGCGTCGAACGCCGGGCGCCGGCCGCCTTCGCACTGGGCGTGCCGACCGATGTCGTGCTGCACCTGGACAACGACGGACCGCGCGCAGTGCAGGTGGCCGTGTTCGACGAGCCCGATGCCCGCCTGGCTTTCGAAGGGCTGCCGCAGGCCGTGCGGGTGCCGCCCGGCAGCCGCGCCGTCATCCGCTACCGGGTCACCGCCCTGCAGCGTGGCCCGGTGCGCTTTGGCGCCACCCAGCTGCGCTCGCGCAGCGCCGGCGGTGCCTTCGAGCTGCTGCACGCCGCAGGCGCGGGCCAGCTGCTGCGCGTGTACCCCAACTTCGCCGCCGTGGCCGGCTATGCCTGGCTGGCGGGCGACCGCCGGCTGGCGCAGATGGGCATCAAGGCCTACGCTCAGCGCGGCCTGGGCACCGACTTCCGGCAGCTGGCCGAATACAGCCCGGGCGAGCCGGTGCGGCACATCGACTGGAAGGCCACGCTGCGCCAGGGCAAGCCGATCGTGCGGCAGTTCCAGGACGAGCGCGACCAGCGCGTGCTGTTCCTGCTGGACTGCGGCCGCCGGATGCGCGCGAGCGACGGCGCAGTCAGCCACTTCGACCAGGCGCTCGACGCCCTCATGCTGCTCGCCTATGTGGCGCTGCGCGAGGGTGACGAGTTCGGCGCCCTCACCTTCGGCAACCGCCCGGGCGAGCAGCGCGATTTCGCGCCGCGCAAGGGCGTGGCCAGCCTGAATGCGCTGATGAACCGGCTGTACGACCTGGAGCCGGCCGCGGTGCACTCGGACTATGTGCAGGCCGCGGGCGACCTCATGCGCCACTTCCCGCGCCGCGCGCTGGTGGTGGTGCTGACGAATTTCCGCGACGAGGATGCCGAGGAACTGCGCCCCGCGATCGCGCTGCTGCGCTCGCGCCACCTGGTGCTGGTGGCGAGCCTGCGCGAGCGGGTGCTAGGCGAAGTCGCCGCACAGCCGCTGGCGCGCCCGGAACACGCGGCCGAGGCCGCAACCGCGCACCTGTTCGCGCAGGCCCGGCGGGATGCCTTCGCCAGGGTGGTGGGCAGCGACCCGCTGTCCTTGGATGTGGAGCCGGCGCAACTGCCAGCCGCGCTGGTGAACCGGTACCACGCCGTCAAGCGTGCGAAATTGCTCTGAAAGTCCTACATTGGGTGTTCAACCAGGAGGAGGAACTCCATGCATACCGCCAATCCCTACGCCCCGCCGCGGGCCGCTGTGGCCGACGTCGGCCACGACCCGGGTGTCACGGCGCCCGTGAAGAACTGGTCCGCCCAGGGCCGCATCGGCCGCCTGCGCTACCTGGCGCACCTCACCGGCGCCTACGTCCTGCTGGCCCTGGTCGGTTTCGTGGCCGGTTTCATCGCTGCCATGCTGAAGACGCAGATGGCGGTTCCCGTCGCCGTCGGCGCCGCTCTCATCGCCTACCTGTGGTTCACGGTGCTCAAGACGATCCAGCGCAGCCACGACATGGACTGGTCCGGCTGGACCTCGCTGCTGGCCCTGATCCCGCTGGTCGGGTTGGTATGGGTGTTCAAGGCGGGTACCGCCGGGGGCAACCGCTTCGGCCTGCCGCCGCCGCCCAACTCGCTGGGCGTGAAGATCCTGGGCCTGCTGTTCCCGATCGTGGCCGGCATCGGCATCGTGGCCGCCATCGCCCTGCCCGCCTACCAGGACTACACGACCCGCGCCCGCGCCGCCCAGCAGCGCTAGCCGGCCAGGGCAGCTAGGCAGCGGCGCCACCGACGTAAACCCGCTCGACCACCCGGTCGTCGCCCAGCACGATGAGCGAGAACAGCAGCTCGTCCAGGTCGCGCGCCTGCGCGGTCTTGCGCGCCAGCAGCGGCGTCGCCCCCGGGTTCAGCACCAGGAAATCGGCCTCGCAGCCGGGCCGCAGGTTGCCGGCCACCCGGTCCAGGCCCAGCGCCTGCGCCGCGCCGGCCGTGTGCTGCCACCACAGGTGCCCGGGTTTGAGCGACACGCCGGGCTTGGTCTGGCCCTCGCGGCCCACGTAGTAGGCCGCGAGCATGGTGTGGAAGGGGCTGAAGCTGGTGCCGCCGCCCACGTCGCTGGCCAGGCCGTAGCGGAAGCCCACGCGGTCGGCACCCTCGTAGTCGAAGAAGCCGCTGCCCAGGAACAGGTTGCTGGTGGGGCTGACGGCTGCGGCCGCGCCGCGCTCGCGCATCAGGCGCCGGTCGTCGTCGTCGAAGTGGATGCAGTGGGCGTAGATGGCGCGCTCGCGCATCAGGCCGAAGCCGTCGTACACCGCCAGGTAGCTGCGCGCATCGGGGAACAGCTCGAGCGCCCAGCGGACCTCGTCCCTGTTCTCCGCCACGTGGGACTGGATCCACACGTCGGGATAGCGCGCCGCCAGCTCGCCGGCGCCGCGCAGCTGCGCCTCGGAGCAGCTGGGCGCGAAGCGCGGCGTGATGGCATAGCCCAGCCGGCCCTGGCCGTGCCAGCGGCGGATCAGGTCCTCGGTGTCGACCAGGGACTGCTCCGTCCGGTCGCGCACCCCATCGGGCGAGTGCCGGTCCTGCAGCACCTTGCCGGCGATCAGGCGCTGGCCGCGCCGCTGCGCCGCCGCCATCAGCGCATCGACCGACGCCGGGTGCGAGGTGCAGAAGGCCAGCGGCGTGGTCACGCCGTGGCGCTGCAGCTCGTCGAGGAACACCTCGGCCACGCCCTGCGCGTAGGCCGCATCGGCAAAGCGCGCCTCGTGCGGGAAGGTGTAGTTCTCCAGCCAGGGCAGCAGGCCCTCGGCCGGCGAGCCGATCACGTCGGTCTGCGGGAAATGCACGTGCAGGTCGATGAAGCCGGGCGCCAGGATGCGGCCGGGCAGGTGCTCCACCGCCACGCCGGGGTAGTTGTCCTTGAGCGCGGACCAGGCGCCGGCGGCGCGCACCACCTGGCCGCCCTGCGCATCGGGCCCGACGACCAGCAGGCCGTCCTCGTCGTACAGGGCCGAGCCGTCGTCGGCGAAGCGCAGCAGCGCGGCGCGGAAAGCTTTCATCAGGGATGCTCCCAACCACCCGCTATTGTGGAAGCTTTCCCTGCACGCCGGCCACCAGGAAGTTCATCTTCAGGATCTGCTCGTCGGTGAGCGCCGCGCCCTGGGCCAGCACCGGGCGGCCGGCGTTGTCCGCGATCGGCCCGGCAAAGGGCCGCAGGCGGCCGGCGGCGATGTCGGCCTGCCGCGCCAGCACCTCGTCCCGCACGGCCTGCGGCACCCGCGGGCCGAAGTCGCCCACTCTCACCATGCCTTCCTTCACGCCGCCCCAGACATTGCCCGGGGTCCACTGCCCCGCCAGCACCTGGCGCGCGCGCCGGGTGTAGTAATCGCCCCAGTGGTGGGTCACGGCCACGATCTGCGCGTCGGGCGCGACCTGCCGCATGTCGGAGTGGTAGGCCACGGCCAGCTTGCCGCGTTCCTGCGCCGCCGCCATCACGGCGGTGGAGCCGGTGTGGAAGGCCACCACGTCAACCTGCTGGTTGAACAGGGACAGGGCCGCGTCGCGCTCGCGCGGCGGGTCGAACCAGGTGCCCAGCCACACCACCTTCACCTGCGCCTGCGGGTTGACCGAGCGCATGCCCAGCGTGAAGGCGTTGATGCCCTGCAGCACCTCGGGGATGGGAAAGCCCGCCACGTAGCCGGCGACATGGGTCCGGGTCATGCGGCCGGCGGCGATGCCGGCCAGGTAGCGGCCCTCGTAGTAGCGCGCATTGGCCACCGCCACGTTGGGCGCCGTCTTGTAGCCGGTGATGGACTCGAACTTCACGTCGGGAAAGTCGCGCGCCACCTTCAGCGTGGGCTCCATGTAGCCGAAGCTGGGCGTGAAGATCAGCCTGTGCCCCTGCCGGGCCAGGTCGCGGATCACGCGCTCGGCATCCGGTCCCTCGGGCACGTTGGCCACGAAGGTGGTGGCCACCTGCGGGCCCAGCGCCGCCTCGACGGCGCGGCGGCCCTCGTCGTGCTGGCGCACCCAGCCCGCCTCGGTAACAGGCGTGACGTAGACGAAGCCGGCTTTCAGCGGCTCGCGGGTCTGGGTGTGCGCGGGGGAAAGAAGGACGCAGGCAGCCGCGAACGCGGCGGCGAGGTTTTTGTACATGGTGTTCCTCTACATGGCCCCGGCGATGCTGGAAAAACGAAGAGGCCCCGGGGCAGGCCTCTTGCGGACGCAATTCTAAGTCGGGGCCCCGAAGCCCGGCACCGTGCGGGCCAAGGCCTCGGGCAGGCGCGCGAACACGCTGTCCCAGTCGCCGCTGGTGCGCTGGCGCAGCAGGCGCGCCGTCGGGTACCAGGGGTTGTCCTCGCGCTCCTCGAACCAGCGCCAGTCCGCCGGCCGCGACAGCAGCACCGCCGTCGGCCGGCCCAGCGCGCCGGCCAGGTGCGCCACCGCGGTGCAGATGCTGATGACGCCGTCCAGCGCGCAGGCCTGCGCTGCCATGTGCTCGAAGCCGGTTTCCGGGAAGCGGTGGAGGGGCGTGAGCCCGTCATCCGCCAGCGCCGGCATGTCGTGCTTGAGTGACCAGTAGTCGGCCCCCGTCGGCAGGGCCGCGCGGAAGCGCTCCAGCGCCACCGAGCGGCGGTGGTCGTTCCAGTTGGCCGGGTTGCCCGACCAGGCCACACCGATCTGCGGCCGGCCGCGGCCGGCCAGGTGCCGGCGCCAGCGCTCCACCAGCGCCGCGTCGGGCTGCAGGTAAGGCACGGATGCCGGGATGCCTTCCATCGTGGTGCCGAAGGCCAGCGGCAGGCTCATCATCGGGCAATGCAGGTCGAAGGCGGGCAGCGGCTCGCCTTCGCGCAGCAGTTGCGCCACGCCGGGCAGCGAGCGCAGCAAGCCGTGCAGCAGTGGCTGCACCTCCAGCACCACGCGCGCGCCCTGCTGCGCCAGCAGCGGCACGTAGCGGCAGAACTGCAGCGTGTCGCCCAGGCCCTGCTCGGCATGCACCAGCACCGTCCTGCCGGCCACGCCCTTGCCGCGCCACTGCGGCTGCGCGAAACCGCGCTGGCGCTTGCCCAGGCGCTCGGCCTGCCAGCGCGCCTCGTAATCCGCCCAGCCCTCGCGCAGCCGGCCGGCCGCCAGCAGCGACAGCGAGCGGTTGAAGCGCAGGTCGGCGCGCACCGGCTGCAGGGCCAGGGCCTGGTCGTAGACCTGCAGCGCCTGCTCATGCCGCCCCTGGTCGCGCAGGGTGTTGGCGATGTTCATCAGCACCTCGGGCTGGCCTGGGCGCTGGGCCAGCACGGCGCGGAAGTGCTCCAGCGCCTCGTCGCGCCGGCCCTGCTCGGCCACCGCCGTGCCCAGGTTGAGGCGCGCGTCGGCGTCCTGCGGCTGCGCCTTCAGCACCTGCCGCAGCAGCGCCTCGGCCTCGGCGTGGCGGTGCAGCTGGTTCAGCGTGATGGCCAGGTTGACGCGGCCCTGGGCCGACGCACCCAAGGCCACCGCCTGCTGCAGCGCCGGCAGGGCCTCCTCGAAGCGGCCCAGCGCATGCAGCGCCACGCCGCGGTTGTTGAGGGCGGGCAGGAAGCGCGCGTCCTGCGCCAGCGCGGCGTCGTAGGCGGCCACGGCCTCCTCCAGCCGCCCCAGGTTCTTGAGCGCGAGACCGCGGGCGTTGTGCACCGCGGGCGCCTTCAGGCCGGCGGCCAGCGTCCCGTCGAAGGCGGCCAGCGCCTGGGCATCACTACCGGCCTGCTGGTGCACCAGCCCCAGCTGGAAGCGGTACATGGGCTGCGCGGGCGCGCGCTGCACGGCGTCCTGCAGCAGCCGTGCACCCTCGTCCAGCGCGCCGCGCTGCGCGACCAGCAGGCCCAGCAGGGCCAGGCCGGCCGCGTCCTGCGGCGCCTGGGCCAGGTGGCCGCGGCACAAGGTCTCGGCCTGCGGCAGGTGGCCGGCGCGCTGCTGCGCCAGCGCCTCGGCCAGGAGCGAAGCGGACATGGCTGGGCGAGGCGTGGTCAGGCGAAGGACGCGAAAGCCGCGTCCAGCCGCTCGACGTAGCGGCGCTTGGCCGCGGCGTCGACGAAGCTGGCCTCGAAGCTGTTCCTGGCCAGCTGCCAGGCCTGGGGCGCGGTCAGGCCGGTGGCGGCGAAGGTCTGGATGAAGTTGTCGTTCAGGTAGCCGCCGAAGTAGGCCGGGTCGTCCGAGTTGACGGTAGCGACCAGGCCGGCGTCCAGCAGCCGGCCGAGGTTGTGGTCGGCCAGCTGGGGAAAGACGCACAGCTTCAGGTTGGACAGCGGGCACACGGTGAGCGGGATGCGGTCCTGCGCCAGGCGCCTCACCAGCGCCGGGTCCTTGGGCGACTGCACGCCATGGTCGATGCGCTCGGCCTTGAGGATGTCCAGCGCCTGCCAGACATAGGCGGGCGGGCCCTCCTCGCCGGCATGGGCCACGATGTGCAGCCCCAGCTCGCGGCAGCGGGCGAAGACCCGGGCGAACTTCTCGGGCGGGTGGCCGACCTCGCTCGAATCCAGGCCCACGCCGATGAACCGGTCGCGCAAGGGTAGCGCCTGCTCCAGCGTCTCGAAGGCGTCGGCCTCGCTCAGGTGACGCAGGAAGCACAGGATCAGCGAGGCCTGCACGCCCAGCTCGGTGCGGGCCCGTTCGCAGGCGCTATGCAGGCCGCGGACCACCGTCTCCATGGACACGCCGCGGGCAGTGTGGGTCTGCGGGTCGAAGAAGATCTCGGCGTGCAGCACGTTGTCGGCCTGGGCGCGGCGCAGGTAGGCCCAGGCCATGTCGTGGAAGTCCTGCTCCTTCAGCAGCACGCTGGCGCCGGCGTAGTAGATGTCCAGGAAGCTCTGCAGATTGGTGAAGGCATAGGCCTTGCGCAGCTCCTCCACATTGGCGTACGGCAGCGACACGCCGTTGCGCCGGGCCAGCTGGAAGATGAGCTCGGGCTCCAGCGAGCCTTCGATGTGGATGTGCAGCTCGGCCTTGGGCATGCGGCGCAGCAGCTCGGGCAGGCGGTCGGGGGCGATGGTGGGCAGGTGGTCCATGGTCACGGGCTGCAAGATAGCAGACTGCCCCGGGCGGATGTCGCCCTCAGGAGGAACCACGCAGGCGCTGCTCCCGCGGCTCCGCGGCGGCGCCGGCCCGGCTGGCGGCCGCGATGGCGGCGGCCACCGCGAGCACGTTGGACCGCGGCACCACCGGGTCGCGCATCACGGCCATCAGCTCGCCCACCGACCAGCCCATGTTCCAGAACCATTGCGCCAGCCCATGCCGGCCATTCGGCTCACCCCGTGCTGAAGCAAGCCAGGCGGGCAAGCCCTCTGGCAGCAGTCGCCCGGCGGCCAGCAGTTTCCTGGGCAGCTCGAGTCCCTGAGCGGGGACGCCGTAGTACTGCAGCAGCCGCACATAGTCGCGGCCCCAGGCGCGTCCCTGGCGGAAGCGGGCCAGGGGACCGGCCTTCTCCCGGTAGTGGACCAGGGCCCGGGGTTCCAGGTGCAGCGAGTAGCCGGCCAACTGCGCGCGCCACGAGTACTCGGTGTCGTGCACGCAGGGGAAATGCGAGTCCAGCGGACCGACCCGCTCGTAGACCGCGCGGCGCAGGCCGAAGCTGCAGCCGCTGGCATGCGCGAGGTAGGGATAGCCCCTCATCTGCGACAGCCGCTCGGACTGGTAGCCCTCCCCTTGCAGCGGATGCAGCCATTCGGGATTGAGCTTGCGGTGGTCCAGGCGGGCCGCCACGAAGTCGTGCCGGGCCAGCGCCTCGCCCATGGCCGCCAGCCAGCCCGGCGCCACCTCGTCATCGGCCTCGCAGAACACGAAGGCGTCGCCGGTGGCGGCCTGGATGCCTACGTTGTAGGAATGGGGCACGCCGAAGCGCGGGGTGCCGGGCACGTGCGCCTGGACGATCTTCAGCGCCGGCAGCCGCTCGCGGTACCGCTCCACGATGGCCATGGAGCCGTCGGTGGAGCCGTTGTTGGCGACGATGAGTTCCCAGCCATTCGGCCAATGCTGGCGGCACAGCGCTTCCAGCTGCACGGCGAGGGTCGCCGCGCCGTTGTAGCAAGGAAGAATCACGCTCAGCTTCATGGCGCCTCCCAGTGGCGGTGAGCGTCGGGCTCGCGCGTATCGGTCGGCGCAGTTGCTCATCGACGTCAGGTCGACGTTAGCAATTCGCCGGCTGCTGGGTTTGAGTTTCTTTTGTGACTGTTAACGGCCGAGCTGGAGACGCCGGGCTCGCGTGACCCTGGGACTCAGTGGCCGCGCGCCCCTGCTAGAAGCTGATGCGCACGGAAGGCGCGCTGCGTTTTGCTTCGCCATGGTGGACGGCTTCGATGTTGTTGCCGTCGGGATCCAGGACGAAGGCAGCGTAGTAGCCCGGATGGTAAGCGCGCTCTCCGGGCGGGCCATTGTCCTTGCCCCCGTTGGCCAGGGCAGCTTGGTAGAACGCATCCACCATGGCCCGGCTCTCCGCCTGGAACGCCAGGTGATGGCGCCCGGTCAGCGCCCCTTGCGCCGCTTCGCTGCCGGGCGTGGAGACGAACAATTCGTCAGCCCAGAAGAATCCATCGCCGGTTCCCCCGATCGGAACATTCAGGACATCGAAAACGGCCGCGTAGAACCTCTGGGCGGCGGAGAGGTCGCGCACCACCAGCTGGAGATGGTCGATCAATCGTCCACGGTGCAATTCCTGAGCTTCCATGCTGTCGCTCCTTCAGGCGACGTTGTACTTGTTTTTGCCGTCCGGAACCATGTGGATCTCCTTGCCGGCGCGCGCGCTCATCGGCGGCAAACGCTGGAAGGAACCGGCATTCATGAGGAGAACAACCTCAGGAGAACCCCGACGGCGATCAGCCACCAGCTCACCTGCTGCGCCACTTTCGCCGATTCTTCGGATATGGGAAAGAACTCGACCTGGCGCCATGCCCAGACGTCGTGCCTGCGGGATCGTACGACTCGCCAGTCATCCACATGACCAGGAGCAACAGCAAGAGTGCGGA
Source organism: Ramlibacter tataouinensis TTB310 (assembly GCF_000215705.1). Taxonomy (NCBI): domain Bacteria; kingdom Pseudomonadati; phylum Pseudomonadota; class Betaproteobacteria; order Burkholderiales; family Comamonadaceae; genus Ramlibacter; species Ramlibacter tataouinensis. The sequence continues at coordinate 3,435,175 of NC_015677.1, forward strand.
CGCCGCCGACGTGGCGAGGGCGACTATCCAGTGTCCTCGCGTCATCTGCCCTGGCCAGCGCTCGCCGAACCATCTGCGGGAGCTCACGTTTCCCTCCCATCGACACGGGCGAAACGTGGCTGCCATGCCCCATCGACTTCAACTCGCTCAAAAAACATGGCATGCGGGCGCACCCAGAGACCGGACTCGTTGTAGAGCGGGCGGTAGAGGACCAGGGGCTCCAGGGTCTCGCTGTGGCGGGCTGCACCGAGTACTTCGTACTCGCCACCTTTATAGTGGCGGTACCGTCCAAGGGGTGTGTCGGGCAGTGGCGGAAGGTCAGACATGATGCCGTGGGCCTCTGCAGATACGGCCAGCTCTCTCCAATTCCTACGCTATCTGCTTGCAATAAACCGGCCACTCGCCTGCGCCAGTCTCTATGGCGAGCTTGCGGCAGTCAAGAGCCTGGAACAGCGAGTCCGTCAGCGTTCGGTAGTCCTGGTATAGGGCGATTAGGCCCTCGCGGGATGCCGCAGGCGCAGTGCTCACCTGCCGCCCTCTTTCCTCACCGCGGACAGGAAGGGCTCGAGCCGCTGGTCGATCTTCAGCTGGCGCGCGTGCTCCAGGAAGCACGTATCGATGGCATTCCCGAGCGCGCCAGGCGCGGCCAGAGCCCTTGCCACGAGCTCGGCGAACTTTCGCAGCTGCCGGTCCGTGAACCGGTCGACGTCCTTGGCGAAAAAGTACGCGAACTCCCGCATGACCGAATGGTAGGTAGGGCCGGCGTCCGCGAAGACCGACTCCCCCGACGAAGCGAAGTCAGCCGGTAGCGATGGGAAGATGGCCTGGAGCGTGTTTCTGAGCTCCGAAGCCGACTGAGGCAGACTCTTCATGAAATCCGATGCCTGGGTGAGCGCCTATTGAACATGCCGGTTTCCGAGCTCACCAAAGCGAAGGAGGAGCCCACAGCCATGACGAACCCTTAGGCACCACGCGCCTCATCCAGCATGGGCAGGAACCCTGCCGCTATGAGCCGCGAGCCATCGAATGCGGGTGCCTTCCCCTCGAACTGCATGCGTGGGTCGCTTGTCACCTTCTCCATGCCCGCGTCCCTGGACGCCTTGTCGGGCCACTCGATCCAGGACATCACCACCGTCTCGCCGTGCTTGGCGCCGGCTGCAGCGATGAAGCTGCCGTACTCGCCAGGTTCACCGCGCGCTGTTTCTCCATGGTACGTCGAAGCATCCGGCCCCGCGTCGTCAAGCCAACACTCTACGACCCGCAGCGCCCCATGCTCCTTCACGACCTGGGCCGAGATCTTCGCAAGCAGCTCGTACTCGGACCTGTTGGCGCTCGGTACCGGCGCCAGAAAGCAGTCGATGTAGCTCATGGGGAAGTTCCAGTTCGAGGCTTCACGTCGAGCTCACAGGGAGTGCAAGCTGCGGAAGCCTCTCGCCGCATAGTGCGACTGGGCGCCGTTGTGGTACATGAACACCCTGCCATAGCGGCGGTCGCAGAAGAGGGCGCCACCCAGCGAGCGGACATCCGGCGGGGTCTTGACCCAGCTGGACGTCTTCGCATCGAACTCACCCAGCTTCTGCAGCCCCCGGTACTGTTCTTCCGTCAACAGGTCGATGCCCATCTCGGCGGCCAGTTCGACCGCGCTGCCCTGCGGCTTGTGCTCCTTGCGCGCATCCAGGACTGCACGGTCGTAGCAGACACTTCTGCGACCCATCGGGCTCTCCGCGGAGCAATCGCAGAACGTGAAGAGCCCGGTCTGCTTGTCGTGGCCAATCACGTCCGGCTCACCACCACTCCTCCAGCGCCACGATGGCTTCTGCGGCGAACAAGGAGCCTGGAGCGAAGGCCATGGCATCCCTCATCGATGTGACGCAAGCAGTAGTCGAGCAATGCTGGCATGTAGAGCCGAAAGGAAGCGGCATCGAGGTGAGGGATGCCCCAGTGGTGGTGTTCGAGATACCTGTCCGAGACCCTGTCGTCGATATGAATTGCTGGGAAGCAGCTGGTACGGGCGCCGCTTGCCGTGCCCTCATGCGCGCGCTCAGAGCGCCAGGTTATAGACATAGAACTGCTGGTCGCGGTTCCAGCCGAGAGATTCGTACACGCCCTGAGCATGCGTATTGGTGACGGCGGTGGAGAGCGTCAGCCGCACCGCGCCAGCCGCCCTGGCGAACTCCGCCGCAGCCTGCATCAGCGCCTTGCCAATGCCAATGCCTCGGGACTCCTCACGCACGAACAGGTCGTTGAGGATGTAGATGCGCGCCATGGCGGCCGAGGAAAAGCTCGGGTACAGCTGGGTGAACCCCAACGCCTGCTCGTTGTCGAAGGCCAGGAAGATCACCGATTGGGCATGCTGGAAGCGCTCGAGCAGGAAGGCATGCGCACCGGCCGGGTCGCTCGGCCGCTTGTAGAACCGGCGATAGCCGTCGAACAGCGGCACCAGCGCCGGCACGTCGTGGATCGTGGCTTGGCGGACGGCGAGTTCGTTTGCCATGGCATCCTGCTGCGGTGATATGCCGCGCATGCTAATCGATCGCGTCCAGGGCCCTGTACAGCCAACCCAGCAGCCTTAAGGAGTTCGCGCCGGGCCGACCGAGCCACTGGAAGGGCAGCGGCGCGTCGAACGGTGCGCAGCCCAGGTTTTCACCCACAGCCATCTCAGCAGCCAGCGCGCCGCCGAAGGTCGCCATGGTGAGGCCGTGGCCGCCAAAGCCCAACGCAAAGAACAAGTGCAGCCGGGCGAGCCCCTGCTCGGGCTGATGATTCCAATCGTGCAACGTGCGTTTATGTACATTCGGCCAACCTGTCACACCTAAGGCCTGCTTTGGAAAAAGGGAGTTTCACATGCTTAAGCGTGATTCAAAATTGCGGTTTAACAAGGACCTGTTCAACCGTCTCATGATTGAAAACGGATACGACTCCGCGGCCTTGAGCCGTGCGATGCACAGGTCCGAGGGGTACGCTGGGCCCCTGATCGACCCGCGCAACATCCAGCGCTGGCGCAACGGGGAGGTCAACCCGAACATCGGTTTTGTCAAACGCATCGCCGAGTTCTTCGGCGTGCCGCTGCGCGGCTTCCTTGTCGAGGAGGATTTGCCGGTGACGGAAAGGTGCAGCCACGACCAGCGGTGGGCGACCCCGCAGGAATGAACCAGTCATAGCAGAGGAGCCCGCGCGTGCGCAAATCATTGTCGTCTCTCGCCGCCGCACCGCGGTCGTCCACTCTGCGCGAAGCCAAGGGCGCGCTGGCTGCCGGCTTTGCCAGCCTGATGGTCGGCCTGGCAGTGATTGCCACGCGCGACATCGCAACGCGTATCGACCCGCTGCAACTCGCTTTCCTGCGCTACTTCCCGGCCGGGCTGTGCTTCCTGCCGGCGCTGTGGCTGCGACGCGAGCGCATAGCCAGCCGCGACGCGCTGGCGCTGGGGTTACTGGGAGCGGTGTTCTATTGCCTCTATCCGTGGCTGTTCAGCGCATCGCTGAAGTACACCACCGCGCTCCACGGCGCTCTGATCCTGCCGCTGATCCCGATGGCCACTCTGCTGGCGGCGGCCGCGCTGCGCCTCGAGCGCATCACCTGGCAGAAGCTTTCGGGCATCGCTGTGGCAACCGCCGGTGTGGCAGTGACGCTGGCCGGCAGCTTCATCACCGATGCGGCAGTGAAGCTGCCGGCCGAGGCTTGGAAAGGCGATCTGCTAATGCTGGCCTGCGTAGGGCTCTGTGCAGCCTTCAACACACTCAGCCGGCCCTTCGTGCTGCGCTACTCCACGCTCACTGTTACGTCGGTCACCATGGCGGCGGGTTGCGTGTCGCTGATCGCCGTGGTGCCGCTGGGTGCCGTGGCCGAGGCGGCGGCCGACTTTAGCGGCCGCGACTGGGCAATCGTGGGTTTTCTGTCGCTGGGCGCCGCCGCGGCCGGCAACTACTTGTGGATTCTGGCGCTGGGCCTCACCACGGCCAGCCGGGTTGCGCTGTTCACTACGATTCCACCGGTCGTGGTGGTGATCCTGGGCACGGTATTGCTCGGCGAACAGCCCACCTTGGCCAGCTTGCTTGGGCTGATGCTGGTGCTGAGCGGCATCGTGCTCGCCTACGGCGGTAAGGCCTGAACACGAAAGCGACGGCCGTGATCCGGACGCGCAGCTTTCGACTTACTTCTTCTCCCCGCCCGGCACTTTGCCTTCCACGCCCGCGACGTAGAAGTTGACGCCGCCCAGGAACTTGTCGTCGGCCACCTGGTCCTTGGCCAGCACTTCCTTGCCGGTGTTGTCCCTGATCGGGCCCTTCCAGATGGCGAAGCTGCCGTCCTTCAGGCCGGCCCTGACCTCGTCGATGCGCTTCTTGGTGTCCTCCGGCACGTCGGCCGCGACGGACACCATGTCGATGGCGCCTTCCTTCACGCCCCACCAGGCCTGCTGGCCGCCCTTCCAGCTGCCGTCCAGCGCCTCGCGCACCGCCTTGGTGTAGTACGGCGCCCAGTTGATGACGGCCGAGCCCAGGTGGGCCTTGGGGCCGTAGGCCGTCATGTCGCTGTCCCAGCCGAAGGCGCGCTTGCCCATCTTCTCGGCGGTCTGCAGCACGGCCGAGGAGTCGGTGTTCTGCATCAGCACGTCGGCGCCGCCGTTGATCAGCGAGGTGGCGGCCTCGGTCTCCTTGGGCGGGTCGAACCACTTGCCCACCCAGACCACGCGGGTCTTGATCTTGGGGTTCACCGACTGCGCCCCCAGCGTGAAGCTGTTGATGTTGCGCACCACCTCGGGGATCGGGATGGAGCCGACCACGCCCAGCGTGCCGGTCTTGCTCATCTTGCCGGCGATCACGCCGGCCATGTAAGCGCCCTCATAGGTGCGGCTGTCGTAGGTGCGCAGGTTGTCGGCGGTCTTGTAGCCGGTGGCGTGCTCGAACCGCACGTCCTTGTGGTCGCCCGCGACCTTGAGCATGGGCTCCATGTAGCCGAAGGTGGTGCCGAAGATCAGCTTGTTGCCATTGGCGGCCATGTCGCGGATAACGCGCTCGGCGTCGGCCGACTCGGGCACGTTCTCGACGAAGCTGGTCTCGACCTTGTCGCCGAATTCCTTCTCCACCGCCTTGCGGCCGTTGTCGTGGGCGAAGGTCCAGCCGCCGTCGCCCACCGGGCCGACGTAGGCGAAGGCGATCTTCAGTTTCTGAGGCGCGGGTGCCGGCGCGGGAGCGGCAGGGGCGGCGGCCGTGGGCGCCTGGCCCGGAGCCGGCGCGGGCGGCTCGGACCGGCCGCAGCCCACCAGGGCGGTGGCCGCCAGCGCGGACAGGGCGGCGGCCTGCAGCAGCGAGCGTTTCGTGATGTCGGTCATGGGTTCCTCTGAGTGCAAGGTGGAAAACGACGGAAGAGCAAATTATGAGCCGGGATGGAAGGGCTTCCCCAGCGAGGCCGGCATGTTGACCCGGATCCATGCCGGGTTGCGCGAGATCAGCGCCAGCACCACGATGGTGGCGACGTAGGGCAGCATGGTCAGGAACTGGCTGGCCACCTCCACCCCGGCGCCCTGCAGGTGGAACTGCAGCATGGTCACGCCGCCGAACAGGTAGGCGCCCAGCAGCACGCGGGCCGGCCGCCAGGTGGCGAAGGTGGTCAGCGCCAGCGCGATCCAGCCGCGGCCGGCCACCATGCCCTCCACCCACAGCGGGGTGTAGATCACCGCCAGGTAGGCGCCGGCCAGGCCGCACAGCGCGCCGCCCGCCACCACCGCCAGCAGCCGGATGCGCCGCACCGGGTAGCCCAGCGCATGGGCCGACTCGGGCGATTCGCCCACCGACCGCAGCACCAGGCCGGCGCGCGAGCGGTAGAGGAACCACACCAGCCCCAGCGCCAGCGCGATGGCCGCGTACACCATGGGGTGCTGGCGGAACAGCGCCGGCCCCACCAGCGGCAGGTCGCCCAGCACCGGGATGGAGAACTGCGCCCGCTCGGGCAGCTTGGCCTGCACGTAGCCGGTGCCGGCAAAGGCGGAGAAGCCGGCGCCGAACAGGCTGAGTGCCAGGCCCGTGGCGTACTGGTTGGTGTTGAGCCAGATCACCAGCAGGCCGAACACCGCCGCCAGCAGCGCGCCGGCCGCCGCGCCGGCCACGAAGCCCAGGGCGTCGCTGCCGGTGTGCACCACGGTGGCGAAGCCCGCCAGCGCGGCGCACAGCATCATGCCTTCGGCCCCCAGGTTGACGATGCCCGCCTTCTCGTTGACCAGCAGCCCCAGGGCGGCGATGGCCAGCACCGTGCCCGCGTTCAGCGTGGCGGCCAGCAGCAGCGCGTAGCTTTCCATCAGGCGGCCCTCGGCAGGGCGGCCCAGCGGACGCGGTAGGCCAGCAGGGTGTCGCAGGCCAGCAGCGTGAACAGCAGCAGGCCCTGGAACACGCCGGTCAGCGACTTGGGCAGGCCCAGGCGCGACTGCGCCAGCTCGCCGCCGATGTAGAACATGCTCATGAGGATGGCCGAGAACACCATGCCCACCGGGTGCAGCCGCCCGACGAAGGCCACGATGATGGCGGCGAAGCCGTAGCCCGCCGGCACGTAGGGCGTGAGCTGGCCGATGGGCCCGGCCACCTCCAGCGCGCCAGCCACGCCGGCCGCGCCGCCCGAGACCAGCAGCGCCGTCCACAGCGCGCGGCGCGAGGAGAAGCCGGCGTAGCGGGCCGCCGCCGGCGCCAGCCCGCCCACCTGCTGGGCGAAGCCGGCGCGCGTGCGGAACAGATAGACCCACAGCACCGCCACACCCGCCAGGGCGACCAGCAGCCCTATGCTCACCCGCGAGCCCTGCATCAGGCGCGGGACCTGCGTGACCGACTCGAAGGTGCGGGTCTGCGGGAAGTTGAAGCCGCCCGGGTCCTTCCACGGGCCGAACACCAGGTAGAACAGCAGCTGCTCGGCCACGTACACCAGCATCAGGCTGACCAGGATCTCGTTGGCGTTGAAGCGGTCGCGCAGCAGCGCCGTGACGCCGGCCCACAGCATGCCGCCGGCCAGCCCGGCCAGCAGGATGGCCAGCACGATCCAGCGGCTGCTGTCCTTGCCGGCCAGCAGGGCCACGCCGCCGGCGAAGATGGCGCCGATGACGAACTGGCCCTCGGCGCCGATGTTCCACACGTTGGAGCGGAAGCACACCGCCAGGCCCAGCGCGATCAGCAGCAGCGGCGTGGCCTTGACCATCAGCTCGCCCAGCGCATAGGGCGTCTTGACCGGCTCCCAGAAGAAGACCTGCAGGCCGCGCACCGGGTCCTTGCCCAGCGCCAGGAACAGCAGCGTGCCGATCACCACCGTGACCGCCAGCGCCAGCAGCGGCGAGGCCAGGCTCCAGAAGGCCGAGGCCTGGGGGCGCGGCTCCAGCCTAAACACGGGCGGCCTCCTGGGCGGCTTCCTGGTGCGGACGGTCCCACAGGCCGCTCATCCATTCGCCCATCCGTTCAACGCTCGCGTCGGCGCGGGCGATGGAGGGCGACAGCCGCCCCTTGGCGATCACGTGCAGGCGGTCGCTGATCTCGAACAGCTCCTCCAGCTCCTCGCTGACCACCAGCACGGCGCAGCCGGCGTCGCGCAGCCGCAGGATCTCGGCGCAGATCTGCGCGGCCGCGCCCACGTCCACGCCCCAGGTCGGCTGCGAGACGATCAGCAGCCTGGGGTCGGCGGCGATCTCGCGGCCGACGATGAACTTCTGCAGGTTGCCGCCCGAGAGCGAGCGCGCCGCCGCGTCGGGCCCGCCGGCGCGCACGTTGAAGCGCTCGATCACCTGGCGCGCCTGCTGACGCAGCGCGCCCATGCGGATCCAGCCGCCGCCGGCCACCGCCTCGGTGCGCGTGAGCAGCAGGTTGTGCGCCAGGCCCAGCGTGGGCACGGCGCCGCGGCCCAGCCGCTCCTCCGGCACGAAGTGCAGGCCCAGGGCGCGCCGCTGCGCCGGCCCCAGCCGGGCCGCGTCGCGCCCGGCCACCTGCACCATGGCGGGCTGGGCGCGCGTGTCCTCGCCCGACAGGGCATACAGCAGCTCGCGCTGTCCGTTGCCCGAGACGCCGGCGATGCCCACCACCTCGCCGGCGCGCACCTCCAGCGAGACGGCCTCCAGGTCGGTGCCGAAGGGCGTGTCGCGCGGCAGGCTCAGCTGCCGCACCCGCAGCACGGCCTCGCCGGTGCGGGCCTGCCGGTGCTGCAGCCGCGGCGGCTCGGCGCCGATCATCATGCGGCTCAGCGATGCGTTGCTCTCACGGCGCGGGTCGCACTCGCCCGTCACCTTGCCTGCGCGCAGCACGGTGCAGGCGTCGCACAGCGCCCGGATCTCGTGCAGCTTGTGGCTGATGTAGAGGATGCTGCAGCCCTGCGCCGCCAGCCGGCGCAGCACCACGAACAGCTTGTCAACGGCCTGGGGGGTCAGCACCGAGGTCGGCTCGTCCAGGATCAACAGCTGCGGGTCGGTCAGCAGCGCGCGGATGATCTCCACCCGCTGCATCTGCCCCACCGACAGGGTGTGCACCGGCCGGCCGGGGTCCACGTCCAGCCCGTACTCGGCCGCCTTGGCCTGGATGCGCTGCGTCACCTCGGCCAGCGACAGGCGCTTATTGAGGCCCAGCCAGACGTTCTCGGCCACCGTGAGCGTGTCGAACAGGCTGAAGTGCTGGAACACCATGCTGATGCCCAGCGCCCTCGCCTCCTGCGGTCCCTGCACCGTGACCGGGCGGCCGTTCCACAGCAGCTGCCCGGCGTCGGGCTTGACGCTGCCGTAGATGATCTTCATCAGCGTGGACTTGCCGGCGCCGTTCTCGCCCAGCACGGCGTGGGTCTGGCCCGGCAGCACGGTGAGCGAAACGTCGTCGTTGGCCACCACCGCCGGATAGCGCTTGGTGATGCGGGCCAGTTGCAGGCGGGGCGGTGTCACGCGGGCACGGAATGTGGATGGCTTGCCGGGTTGTCCCCGCGCGGGATTGACCGATACTGACTCCCATGGAAGCCAGAACGATTCGATTCATCCGCCGCGGCGAGGTGGTGTCGGCGGGCAATGTACCACCCGACCGCACCCTGCTGGAGCTGCTGCGCGAGGACCTGGGCGCCACCGGCACCAAGGAAGGCTGCGGCGAAGGCGACTGCGGCGCCTGCACCGTGGTGGTGGCCGAGCCCGCCGAGCCGCAGGCGAGCCACGGTCCCGGGGGCCTGCGCTACAAGGCCATCAACAGCTGCATCCGCCTGGCCCATTCGGTGGACGGCCTGGCGCTGTGGACGGTGGAGGACCTGCAGGCGGCCGACGGCACGCTGCATCCGGCGCAGGAGGCCCTGGTGCGCTGCCATGGCTCGCAGTGCGGCTTCTGCACGCCCGGCTTCGTGATGAGCCTGTTCGGCATGTACCAGAACCATGTCTGCCAGGGCCGCCCGGTCACCCGCGAGCTGGCCCAGGCCGAGCTGTCGGGCAACCTGTGCCGCTGCACCGGCTACCGGCCCATCCTGGACGCGGCCCAGCAGATGGCGCAGCTGCCGGCAGTGCGGGTGGACGAACAGCGGCTGGCCGCGCAACTGCAGGCCATCCACCCGGCGGCTGTCGAGGATACGGCTTCAGCCGGTGCCGCGTACTGGAGCCCCGAGCGGCTCGACAGCCTGCTTTCGCTGCGCGCCGCCCATCCCCAGGCCCAGCTGGTGGCCGGCTGCACCGACGTGGGCCTGTGGGTGACCAAGCGGCACCTGCGGTTCGGCCAGGTACTGGACCTCACCCGGGTGGAGGAACTGCGCCGCATCGCCCGCGTGGCGGACGGCGGCCTGGCCATCGGCGCGGCCGTCACGCTCACCGACGCCTTTGCCGCGCTGGTCGCCCAGCGGCCGCAGCTCAAGGCCTTCGGCGAGCGCTTCGCAGGCCTGCCGGTGCGCAATTCCGGCACCCTGGGCGGCAACATCGCCAACGGCTCGCCCATCGGCGATTCGATGCCGCTGCTGATCGCGCTGGGCGCCCGCCTGGTCCTGGCCAGCAGGCGCGGCGAGCGCGAGCTGGCATTGGAGGACTTCTACACCGGCTACCGGCAGACCGTGCTGGCGCCGGACGAGGTGGTCGCGCGCATCCTTGTGCCTGTGCCGGCGGCCGGCGAATTCCTGCGCGCCTACAAGATCAGCAAGCGCTTCGACGACGACATCTCGGCCGTGTGCCTGGTGGTGCGGCTGGTGCTCGACGCGCACAACACCATCAGGCAGGTGGGCATAGGCGCCGGCGGCGTGGCCGCCACCCCGGCGCGCGCCCGGCGCACCGAAGCCCTGCTGCTGGACAAGGGCTGGACCGAGCAGGCGGCCCTGGAAGCCGCGGCCAGCCTGCGCGCGGAGTTCCAGCCCATCAGCGACATGCGCGCCTCGGCGGACTACCGCCGGCAGGTGCTGGGCAACCTGATGCGGCGCCTCTGGCTGGAGAGCCAGGGCCAGGCCGGCATCAACCTGGAGAGCCTGCGGCTGCAGGAGGTCACCGGATGAATGCCCGCGAGAAGGAATTCACCTCCGCCTCCGGCGGCGGGCCCGCCGGTCCGGCCGATGCCGGCGAGCGCAACCTGGCGCCCGCCACGCAGTCGCCGCACGCACCGGCCAGCCCGGCGCCGGCCGTCGGCAGCTCGCGCCCGCACGAGAGCGCCCGCGCGCAGGTGGCCGGACTGGCCACCTACATCGACGACCTCCCCGAGCTCAAGGGCACACTGCATGCGGCGCCCATCCTGTCGCCGGTGGCGCACGGCCGGCTGCGCAGTGTCGATGCCCGGGCGGCGCTGCAGCTGCCCGGCGTGCGCGGCGTGGTGCTGGCGGCCGACATCCCCGGCGACCCGGTGCTGGCCACCTTCGTGCACGACGAACCCATCTTCGCGCGGGACACCGTGCAGCACGCGGGCCAGGTCATCGGCCTGGTGGTGGCCGAGTCGGTGATGGAGGCGCGCCGCGCGGCACGCCAGGTCCGGCTGGACATCGAGGCGCTGCCGGCCGTGCTGGACGTGCGCCAGGCCCATGCGGCGCGCAGCTACGTGCTGCCGCCGGTGACCGTGCGCCGCGGCGAGCCCGAGGCGGCGCTGGCGCGCTCGCCGCACCGGCTGTCCGGCCGGCTGGAGGTGGGCGGCCAGGAACACTTCTACCTGGAAGGCCAGGTGGCCTACGCCATCCCGCTGGAGCAGGACCAGTGGCACATCCACTCCAGCACCCAGCACCCGGGCGAGGTCCAGCACTGGGTGGCGCATGCGCTGGGCCTGGAGAACAACGCCGTCACGGTGGAATGCCGGCGCATGGGCGGCGGCTTCGGCGGCAAGGAGACCCAGGCCGGCCACATGGCCGTATGGGCGGCGCTGGCGGCGCGCAAGCTGCGCCGCCCGGTCAAGCTGCGGCTGGACCGCGACGACGACTTCATGGTGACGGGCAAGCGCCACCCCTTCGCCTACGACTGGGAGGTGGGCTTCGACGGCGGCGGCCGCATCACCGGGCTCAAGCTGGCCATGCTGGCCAACTGCGGCTTCTCGGCCGACCTGTCGGGCCCGGTGGCCGACCGCGCCATCTTCCACACCGACAACGCCTATTTCCTGTCCGACGTGGAGATCGCGTCCTACCGCTGCAGGACCAACGTGCAGAGCCACACCGCCTTCCGCGGCTTCGGCGGGCCACAGGGCGTGATCCTGATCGAGGCCATCCTGGGCGACATCGCCCGGCACCTGGCGCTGGACCCGCTGGACGTGCGTATGCGCAACCTCTACGGCGCGGGCGACGGGCGCGACGTCACGCACTACCGGATGAAGGTGGAGGACAACATCCTGCAGCCGCTGCTGTCCCGGCTGGAGCAGTCCTCCCAGTACCGCCGCCGCCGGCAGGCCATCGCGGCCTGGAACGCCGGCAGCTCCGTCATCAAGCGCGGCATCGCCATCACGCCGGTCAAGTTCGGCATCAGCTTCACCGCCACCTTCTTCAACCAGGCCGGCGCCCTGGTGCACGTGTTCACCGACGGCAGCGTGCAGCTCAACCACGGCGGCACCGAGATGGGCCAGGGCCTGCACACCAAGATCATGCAGCTGGTCGCCGACGAGCTGGGCGTGCCGTTCGAGCGGGTGCGCGTCACCGCGACCGAGACCGGCAAGGTGCCCAACGCCTCGGCCACCGCCGCCTCCAGCGGCACCGACCTGAACGGCCGCGCGGCGCAGTTCGCGGCGCGAAACATCAAGGGCAACCTGGCGGCCTTCGTCGCCGGGCTGGATGGCTGCGGGGCCGGCGCGGTGAGCTTCCAGGCCGGCCAGGTGGTCTCGCCCAAGCAGACGCGCAGCTTCGACCAGGTGGTCAAGCTGGCCTACGCCAACCGCATCCAGCTGTGGAGCGACGGCTTCTACCGCACGCCCAAGATCCACTACGACAAGGTGACGCTCACCGGCCGGCCGTTCTACTACTTCAGCTACGGCGCCGCCTGCAGCGAGGTGGCGATCGACGCGCTGACCGGCGAGAGCCGGGTGCTGGCGGTGGACATCCTGCACGACGTGGGCCACAGCATCAACCCGGCCCTGGACATTGGCCAGATCGAGGGCGGCTTCATCCAGGGCATGGGCTGGCTGACCACCGAGCAGCTGGTGTGGAACGCCAGGGGCGAGCTGGCGACGCATGCGCCCAGCACCTACAAGATCCCCGCCACCGGCGACCTGCCGGCGCGCTGGCAGGTCGAGCTCTGGCCCGAGCCCAACCCCGAGGACAACGTGGGCCGCAGCAAGGCGGTGGGCGAGCCCCCCTTCATGCTGGCGATCAGCGTGTGGGAGGCGATCCGCGACGCGGTGGCGGCCGGCGGCGGCGAGCCCCGCGCCCTGGCGGCACCGGCAACTGCCGAGCAGGTGCTGCGGGCCTTGGGCGACGGGCCGGCGTCCGGGACAACCCCGGGTTGATCTTGCCTTCGTGCATGCGCACCATGCGCCCATGACCGCCTACGACGAACTGACGTTCAGGCCGCCCGCACACCAGCCTGGGCTGCACCCCCATGACCGCCGCACCTGGACCTGGGTGCTGGTGCTGGGCCTGCTGGTGGCTGTGCCAGCCCTGCTCTGGCTGCTGCGGCCCGTGATCGGCCCGGCGCCGCAGCCCCCGCAGGCGGCGGAGGCGCCCGCCGAGCCGCCGGGCACCGAGGCCGGCAGCCCGACGCTGCCGGACACGGCGATCCGCTACCCCTTGCCCGCCGCGCCTTCGGCGCCGCCGCGGGACTTCGCCGCCGCGCTGCGCGAGCTGCTGGGCCGCCGGGGCCTGGCCTTCCTGCAGGCGGGCGACCTGCCGAGCCGCTTCGTCGCCACCGTCGACAGCCTGGGCCGCGAGCATGCCGCGCCGGCCAGCTGGCCCGTGCTGCCCACGCCCGGGCGGTTCAGCCCCGCGCCGGCCGAAGGCCAGGCCGTGATCGCGCAGGGCAACGCCGAGCGCTACGCACCCTTCGTGGCCTGGATCGAGTCGCTCGACGTGGAGCGCACCGTCGGGCTCTACCGCGCGGCCTACCCCTTGTTCCAGCAGGCCTACCGCGAGCTGGGTTTCGGCGACCGCCACTTCAACGACCGGCTGGTCGAGGTGATCGACCTGCTGCTGGCCTCGCCGGAGCCGGTGGAGCCCATCGGCGTGCAGCTGACCGAGGTGAAAGGCCCGCTGGAGCCGGAGCGCCCCTGGGTCCGCTACGAGTTCACCGACGCGCGCCTGCAGGCGCTGCCGGCCGGGCAGAAGATCATGGTGCGGATGGGCACGGACCACCAGCAGCGGCTCAAGGACAAGCTGGGCGCCTTCCGCCGCGCCCTGGTGGCCGGCAGCGCCGAACAGGGCGTATCGCGCTGAGCGTCGGCACCAAGTCGCAAGGCCAGGTAACCGCCGGGTAGCAATCCCCCAGGAGCCTGCGCACAGACGGTAGACCTTCATACGTCTTCATACATGGGCTGAGCGGGCCCAACCCGACGATGCGTCGGTCAGCTGCACAGGCATGTTGCTCATGCGTGCCGACTCACCGGAGCGTCCATGAAGGCCTATGTCACCTTGTTGAGCACCGCCGACTACCTGCCGGGCGTGCTGTGCCTGGCGAAATCGCTGCGGGCCACCGGCACGCCCCATCCGCTGGTGGTGGGCCTGTCGGCCTCGCTGCCCGCCGAGTGCGACGAGGTACTGCGCCAGGCGCAGCTGCCAACGGTGCGGCTGCCGGCCGCCTCGCCGGTGCCGCGCACCATGGAGCAGAATGGCCACCACTGGGGCCGCACCTTCGACAAGCTGCACCTGTTCGGCCTGGCGCACTACAGCAAGCTGGTCTACCTGGACAGCGACATGCTGGTGTTGTCTTCCCTGGATGAGCTGTTCGAGCGGCCGCACCTGTCGGCCGTGCCGGCGGGACGCCTGGTCCATCCGGACTGGGATCGGCTCAATTCCGGGTTGATGGTGATCGAACCCGACGCGGACCTGCCCCGGGCCATCGGCAACCGCCTGGACAATGCGCTGGCCACGGCGGCCCAGGCCGGCAACCAGGCGATCGGCGACCAGGACCTGATCAACGCCTGGGCCCCGGGCTGGCCCTCCAGCGGCCTGCAGCTGGACGAGGGCTACAACGTGTTCGACAGCCTGCTGGACGACTACCTGGACCGCGGTTACGCGCTGCCGACGCAGCCGGGCGGGGACGGCGCCAAGCCGGTCAAGGTGGTGCACTTCATCGGGCCGGTCAAGCCCTGGCATCCGCGGGCGCTGGGGCGCCACTGGCTGCGCAGCCTGCAGGGCCGCACCTCACCGGCGCAGCGGCAGATGTTCCGCCTGTACCGGCACTGGCTGCGCCAGCCGCTCAGGCCCACATCCGCTGCGCCTTATCGTCCAGCTCCTGGCGCTTGAGCAGGATGCGCGGCACGTCGGGGTGGAGCGGGTCGATCTCCCGCAGCGCCCAGTGGTAGAACGCCCGGGCGAACGTCAGATGGAGCAGGTTGATGATCTTCATGGGCTGCATCGTCGGCGGTATGCCTGAGGCAGCGCGTGCGAAGGAGCCTCTTCAATTTGTCGTCGTTTGTAAACGGGTTTGTCAGACAGTCGCGATGACGTGTAAGACAAACAAGACAACCGTACGGCCCCAGACATAAGCTCATCCGCCCACGGTGACGCTCGCGCGCCGCAAGCTCATGCAGGGACACCGGCGTCTCAGCGCGCCAGCATCCACGCGGCCATCTCGTCGGCCACCTGCGCCACCAGCTGCGGCTGGCCGGCCAGGTAGTGGTTGCCGCCCTTCACGTCGACGTTGCGGATGCGGTCGCCGCCCGCCGCCAGCCAGGCGTCGCGTGTGCTGGGGAAGGTGGAGCGGTCGGCGGTGTAGGTGAACAGCAGCAGCGGCACCGAGGTGCGCGCCAGGTTGGCCGGACCGTCGGCGCGGCTGCGCGGCGACCACTGCGACAAAAAGGCCGTGAGCGAGGTGATGCGGCCCATCTGGCTGGCGGCGTAGTTCACCGCGCGGGCGCCGGCCGCGCCTGCGCCCCAGACGCTGCCCACGTCGCGGTCGTTGGTATCCAGCGAGAGGTCCAGGCAGCGCGGGTCGGCATGCGTGCGGTGGATCAGGAAGGTCTGGTCGCGCGGGCTGCCGGGCTCGCGCAGGCTTCGCAGCCGCGCCAGGCGGTCACCCACCCACTGGTCGATGCGCTCCAGGCGCGAGCGCTGCGCGGCCTCGAAGCGCGCCAGGAAGTCCGCGCCGTAGGGCGGGCCGTTGGCCGGCTCGTACATGTCCAGCGCCGGATCGCGCGAGAGCGGGTCGTGCTCGTCGGTCACCGACGGGTCGATCCAGCGGCGCATCAGGCGCGAGCGGCCCTCGTGCGCGCCGCACAGGGCGATGCCCGCCACCGGCGGCAGGTCCGAGGGCACTAGGCCGGCCGGGTCGCCGTCCGGCAGGGTCTCGATGTCCAGCCGCTCGGCCTGGGCCTGGTACAGCGCGGCCAGGGCCGCGCCGCCCGAGTTGCCGACCAGCACCACCTTGTCGTAGCCCTGCGCCTGCAGGAACCTGACGCCGGCGCCCAGGTCCTGGATGGCCCGCTCCATCAGCAGCAGGGTGTCGTTGCCGGCATAACGCGTGTTCAGGCCCATGCAGGCGACGCCGCGCGCGGCCAGCGGCTCGATCAGGTAATGCCCCATGAAGTTGCTGGTGGGGTGCATCACGATGGCCGCCACCTTCCGGGGCCCGGGCGGCTGCATCCAGGCGCCCCAGATGCGCGGCCGCAGCAGCGCCAGGCCGGACTGGCTCTCCAGGGCGGCGCCGGGCTTGACGTCGATGGCGGCGAGTTGGAGCGGGGGCGCGGACATGCGGGCAGTGTGCCAGTGCCTGCCTTTCAGCGGCAGAACAGCTCGCCCACCAGCTCGCGCATCCAGCGGTGCCCGGGGTCGGCCTCGAAGCGCCGGCTCCAGTGCAGCGACACCGTGAAGTCGCGCAGGGGGAATGGCGGCTCGACGATGGCGTAGCCGGTACCGAACCCCTGGGCGATGTTGCGCGGCACCACGGCCGCCAGGTCGCTCGCGCGCACCAGCGAGGGCAAGGCCAGGAAGTGCTCGGTCACCAGGCGCAGGCGTTCCTCCAGCTGCAGCAGCTCCAGGATGCGGCGGGTGTCGGCATGCGCGCGCACGGCCACGAACTCCAGCTCGCGCAAGGCGCCCAGCAGCGCGCGCCCGGTGCGCCGCCGCGCCGCGAACGGATGGCCGCGGCGCAGCAGCAGCACGTAGCGGTCGTCCAGCAGCTGGATGCGCTGGGTGTCGCGCAGCATGGGCAGGAAACCGAAGGCGAAGTCGATGCGGCCGCTGTCCAGCGCCGTGGTGATCTGCTCGCGCGGCAGCGGCCGCGTCTCCACGCGGGCGCCGGGCGCGCGCTCGCGCAGGGCCGTCACCAGCTCGGGCAGGAAGCGCGCCTCGCCGATGTCGCTCATGTGCAGCTGGAAGGTGCGGCGCGAGCGCAGCGGGTCGAACGCGGCGGAGTCGCCCAGCGCCTGCTCCAGGGCCGCCAGGGCCTGCCGCACCGGCTCGGCCAGCCGGTCGGCGCGCGGTGTGGGCTGCACGCCGCCGGGCGCGCGCATGAACAAGGGGTCGCCCAGCAGGCCGCGCAGCCGCGTCAGGCCCTGGCTGGCCGCGGGCTGGGTCAGCCGCAGCTGCTCGGCGGCGCGGCTGACGCTGCGCATGCGGTAGACCGCGTCGAACAGCCGCAGCAGGTTCAGGTCGACCTGGTTGATATGCATGCCACTTATGTCACTTAGTCACGTCATTTTATTGTTGGATGACGCGCGCGCGGTCACACTGCCCGGCTGCCAGGAGACCAGCGTGGAAGTTTCGTTCAGCCAAGAAATCGAGCAGCTGCGCCTGGGGCGCGGCCAGACCTTCCACGGCGAGGGCATCCTCGCCATCACCAAGGCGCTGCTGCAGTCCGGCGTCGCCTACATCGGCGGCTACCAGGGCGCGCCGGTGTCGCACCTGCTGGACGTGATGGTGCAGGCCAGGGACTACATGGACGAGCTGGGCGTGCACGTGGAAGCCTGCTCCAACGAGGCCTCCGCCGCCGCCATGCTGGGCGCCTCCATCCACTACCCCCTGCGCGGGGCGGTGACCTGGAAGTCCATCGTCGGCACCAACGTCGCGGCCGACGCGCTGTCCAACCTGTGCTCGCCCGGCGTGACCGGCGGCGCGCTGCTCGTGGTGGGCGAGGACTACGGCGAGGGCGCCTCGGTGATCCAGGAGCGCACGCATGCCTACGCGCTGAAGTCCGGCATGTGCCTGCTGGATCCGCGGCCCGACCTCGAGGTCATGACGCGGATGGTGGAGCACGGGTTCCGGCTGTCCGAGGCCTCCAACATGCCGGCCGTCCTGGAGCTGCGCATCCGCGCCTGCCACGTGCGCGGCAGCTTTCAGGCCAAGGACAACGTCAAGCCGGCCATCTCGACGCGCCAGCTGATGGAGAACCCCTCCGGCTTCGATTACATGAAGCTGGCGCACCCGCCGGTGACCTTCCGCCACGAAAAGCTCAAGGGCGAGCAGCGCATCCCCGCGGCGCGCAGGTACATCGTGGAGAACAAGCTCAACGAGCTGTTCGACGGCGAGCACCAGGACCTCGGCATCATCGTCCAGGGCGGCATCTACAACAGCCTGGTCCGCTCCCTGCAGCAGCTGGGCCTGGCCGACGCCTTCGGCAACAGCGACATCCCGCTGCTGGTGCTGAACGTCACCTACCCGCTGGTGCCGGAACAGGTGGCCGACTTCTGCGTCGGCAAGCGCGCGGTGCTGGTGGTGGAGGAAGGCCAGCCGGAGTACATCGAGCAGGAGATCGCCACGTTGCTGCGGCGCCGCGACATCCAGACGAAGCTGCACGGCAAGGACGTGCTGCCTTCGAGCGGCGAATACAGCGTCGAAGTCGTGGCCAACGGCCTGGTGCACTTCGCCACCAGCTACCTGTCGGGCACGGTGACGGACGAAGCGCGGCGCTGGCTGGCGGCCAACACCGACCGCCGCCAGGCGGCCGCCGCCGCGCTGGCCCAACCGCTGCCGGCGCGGCCGCCGGGCTTTTGCATCGGCTGCCCCGAGCGGCCGGTGTTCTCCGCGCTCAAGCTGGCGCAGCAGGAGATCGGCAACGTGCACATCGCCGCCGACATCGGCTGCCACGCCTTCGGCACCTTCGAGCCCTTCTCGATGGGCCATTCCATCCTGGGCTACGGCATGTCGCTGGCCTCGCGCGCAGGCGTGTCGCCGATGATGCAAAGGCGAACGCTGGCCCTCATGGGCGACGGCGGCTTCTGGCACAACGGCCTGCTGACCGGGGTGCAGAGCGCGCTGTTCAACGGCGACGACGCGGTGCTGCTGATCTTCAAGAACGGCTACACCTCGGCCACCGGCACCCAGGAGATCCTCTCCACGCCCCGGGACGCGGCCAAGGAGGCCGCCGGCGACAAGGGCGCCAGCATGGTCCACACCAACCAGACCATCGAGTCCGCCCTCAAGGGCCTGGGCGTGCAGTGGATGCGCACCGTCCACACCTACGAGGTGGAGCAGATGCGCAGGACGCTGACCGACGCCTTCACCAGCGACTTCAACGGGCTGAAGGTGATCGTCGCCGAGGGCGAATGCCAGCTGGAACGCCAGCGTCGCATCAAGCCCTGGATCCAGGGCCTGCTGAAGAAAGGCAAGCGCGTCGTGCGCGTGAAGTACGGCGTCGACGAGGACGTGTGCAACGGCGACCATGCCTGCATCCGGCTGTCGGGCTGCCCCACCTTGACCCTCAAGGACAACCCGGATCCCTTGAAGGTGGATCCGGTGGCGACGGTGCTCGACGGCTGCGTCGGCTGCGGGTTGTGCGGGGCCAACGCCCACGCCGCCACGCTATGCCCCTCGTTCTACCGGGCGGAAATCATCCAGAACCCGAAGTGGCATGAGCGGATGCTGGCCTCGATGCAGTCGTGGGTGGTCAGGGCCTTGCGGCCGGCCTAGGCAAGCAACAATGAACCAACAGCAACCCATCACCTTGCTGATCAGCGCCCTCGGCGGCGAAGGCGGCGGCGTCCTGACCGAGTGGCTGGTCGACACCGCGCGCCATGCCGGCTATCCGGCGCAGAGCACGTCCATCCCCGGGGTGGCCCAGCGCACCGGCGCGACCACCTATTACATCGAGGTGTTCCCGGTGAAGCGGGCCGAGCTGGGCGGCAGGCGCCCCGTCTTCAGCCTCAACCCGGTGCCCGGCGCGCTTGATGCGATGGTGTCGTCCGAGCTGCTGGAGACGGCGCGCCAGGTCGGCAACGGCATGACGGCGCCCGACCGCACGCTGGTGATCACCTCGTCGGCGCGCACCCTGACCACGCAGGAACGCATGCAGCTGGGCGACGGCCGCGCCGAGCCGGCCGAGCTGCTCAAGATCGTCCGCCAGTTCAGCCGGGCCCACCAGGTGTTCGACATGGCGGCAGTCGCCAGGGAAACCGGCACGGTGGTCAGTGCCGTGATGCTGGGCGCCATCGCCGGCAGCGGTCTGTTCCCGTTCAGGCGCGAGGACTACGAGGCGGTGGTGAAGGCCGGCGGCAAGGGCGTGGAAGCCAGCCTGCGCGGCTTCGCCCGGGCCTGCGAGATCGTCTCGCAGGGCAAGACCCAGTCGGACTACGTCGCCCAGGTGCTGGCCCCGGCGGCTGAGCCCGCGCCTGCCGGCACGCTGGCGCCGCAGGCATCGCCGCCGCAGCACCCGCACCGCGGCGTGTTCCCGCCGACCGTGCAGGAGATGTTCGCCCTGGGCTACGCGCGCCTGCTGGAGTACCAGGACAAGGGCTATGCCGAGCTCTACGCCCGGCGCCTGCGGTCGGTGCTGGATGCGGAGCGCGAGGCCGACCCGCAGGGCGTCCACGGCTTCGCGACGACCCGGGAGATGGCGCGCTGGCTGGCCCTGTGGATGGCCTTCGACGACATCGTCCGCGTCGCCCACCTCAAGAGCCGCGCCTCCCGCTGGCAGCGCGTCAGGGGCGAGGTCAAGCCGGGTGAGGAAGACCTGCTGAAGCTGTACGACCACTTCAAGCCCGGCGTGCCCGAGTTCGCCGCCCTGCTGCCGGCATCGCTGGCCGGCAGGCTGGTGGCCTGGGACCGCCGCCGCGTCGCCGCCGGCCGGCAGCCGTGGGCGCTGCCGCTGAAGATCGGCACCCATGGCGTGTTCGGCATGCTGGCCCTGCGCACGCTGGCCGCCGCGCGGTGGCTGCGGCCGCACGGCAGCCGCTTCGCCCTGGAGCAGCGGATGATAGTCAAGTGGCTGCAGGGCGTGGTCGACGGCACACGGCGCCACTGGCAGCTCGGCCAGGAGATCGCCCTGTGCGGGCGCCTGATCAAGGGCTATGGCGCCACCAACGAGCGCGGCAAGGAGAACCTGCTGCACGTGCTGGACCACCTGGCGCAAGGGGGCGACCCGCAGGCCGCCGCGCTGGCAGTCGCCGCCGCGCGCAGCGCCGCCCTGGCGGACGACGCCGGCAAGGCGCTGGACGCCACCCTGGCGGCGCACGGCGCGCCCGCACGCCCGGTGAAGGCGCAGCCCATCCGTTTCATGCGCAAGCCCGAGGCCGCGAAGCCCCGACAGCCGGCCTGAGCCGGCATCACCGAGGAGACCCGATGCAATCCCGCCACCCCATCCGGCCGCCCACTGCTCCCACCGGCGCCCGCCGGGCGCTGCTCGCCGCGCTGTCCATGGTCCTGGCCGCGGCGCCGCTGCCGGCTGCCTGGGCCCAGGCGGCCACCGCAGCCGCCGCCTGGCCCGGCAAGCCGGTGCGCGTCGTCGTCAGCTTCCCGCCCGGCGGTGCGGCCGACCAGATCGCCCGCGCGGTCTCCGAGCCGCTGGCGCAGGCGCTGGGGCAGCCGGTGGTGGTGGAGAACCGCGCCGGCGCCAACGGCAACATCGCCGGCGACCACGTGGCCAAGCAGCCGGCCGACGGCCACACGCTGCTCATGAGCTCGGGCGGCACGGTGTCCATCAACCCGCACCTGTACGCCAGGATGCCGTTCGACCCGGTGAAGGACCTGGTGCCGGTGGCCGCCGCGGCGCGCGTGCTGGTCTACCTCGAGGTGCATCCCAAGGTGCCGGTGAACGATGCGCGCGATTTTCTGGCCTACCTCAAGGCCAATCCCGGACGCCTGAGCTACGGCTCGCCCGGCAACGGCAGCTCGCCGCACCTGGCGGCCGAGATGATGAAGGCGCAGACCAACGCCTTCGCCACCCACATCCCCTACCGCGGCGCGGCGCCGGCCATGCAGGACCTGCTGGGCGGCCAGATCGACTTCATGTTCGACCCCGGGGTGGGCCTGCAGCACGTCAAGGCCGGCAAGCTCAAGCTGCTGGCCGTGGGCAGCCCGCGCCGCTCGCCGCAGTTCCCCGACGTGCCGACCATGGATGAGGCTGGCCTGCGCGGCTTCGACGCCGACACCTGGTTCGGCTTCTACGCGCCGGCCGGCACGCCGGCCGCGGTGGTGACGCGGCTGAACGCCGAGATCAACACGGTCCTGCGCAGCCCCGCTTTCGGCGAGCGCATGGCCGCGATCGGCGGCATCCCGTCGCCCATGAGCCCGCAGGACTTCGCGGCGCGCGCGCAGGCCGACAGCGAGCGCTTCGGCGCCCTGATCAAGGCGCGCAACATAAGGGGGGACTGATGACACGGACGGTTGTCTATCAGGTGCGCGTCGAGTTCGGCGACTGCGACCCGGCGCGCATCGTCTGGTTCCCCAACTTCTTCCGCTGGATCGACGCGGCCTCGCGCCACTTCTTCGTCGAGTGCGGCGTGCCCCCCTGGCATGAGACCGAGCAGGCGCTGGGGGTGATCGGCACCCCGCTGGTGGACACGCACGCCAAGTTCGTCAAGACCGCCAGCTACGGCGACCTGCTGCGCATCCACACCAGCGTGGCGGAATGGCGCGGCAAGAGCTTCATCCAGCGCCACCGCGTGATGCGCGAGGACACGCTGGTCATGGAATGCGACGAGGTGCGCATCTTCGCCGGCCGGCGCGCCGATGGGAGCATCTTCGCGCTGGAGGTGCCGGGCGCGATCCGCGACGCGTGCCGCTGACGCTCAGCGCTGCACCGCGCCGCGCAGCATCCACACCCGGCTGTGCGAACCCTCGCGCAGCGCGCTGTTGACCAGCGCCAGCCGGCCGGCACCGTCCGCCGCCAGCTTGCGCATCAGCAGGCCCTGCGTGCTGCCGTTGGCGCCGCCGCGCGCGTCGGCGCTGCCGGGCACCACGGACGCGGGGCCGAAGCGCTGGCCGCCATCCGTGGAGACGGCCAGCGCCAGCCCGCGCGGCCGCCCACGCTCGTCGGCGTACAGCTCCCAGGCCACGTAGACACCGCCCCGCGCATCCAGGGCCAGCTGCGGGTAGGCGGCGCTGACGGCCTGCGGCGGCAGGGGCTGCGACAGCACCCGGGGCGGCTCGAAGGTCGCGCCCCGGTCGCTCGAGCGGGTGTAGTGGATGCGGTGGCGCTCGAACGGACCGCCCGCGCTTTCCGCATAGGCCAGGTGCAGCACGCCGTCGGGGTCCACGGCGAGCTTGGGCGCGTCCGAGTACGTGGCGCTGGGCGCCACCCGCACGGGCGCATCGAAGGTCGCGCCGCCGTCCGTCGAGCGGGTGACGTGGATGTCGGCCGCGGCGTCCTCGCCCACGGTCCAGGCCAGGTACAGCGTGCCGTCGGCGGCCAGCGCCAGCGAAGGGCCGCGGGCGGGCGGGGCCTGGCCCGCGCCGGCCAGCTGCAGCGGGCGCGAGAAGCGGCGGCCCCCGTCGGTCGAGCGGCTGAACCACAGCGGGCCGTCGTACTCGGTCCAGGCGGCGTACAGCACGCCGCCCGGGCCGGCCACCAGGTCGTAGCTGCCGTTGTGCCAGACCTCGGGGTTGATGCGGCCCTTGCCGTCCCCTGGCGTCGAGTTGGACAGGTTCACCGGCGCGGAGAACGAGCGTCCGCCGTCCTCCGAGCGGGCCAGCATCATCTCGCCGCCGTGCGAGCCGCCGGAGAAGATGATCTCCTGCCACAGCACGAACAGCCGCTGCGGCGCGTCCGGCGCCATGGCCAGGCGCGGCAGCCAGGAGAAGGTGGCGGGCTGGCGCGAGACGTCCACCGGCTGCGCCAGTCGAGGCGCGCCGGTGGGCCCGAACCGCTGGAACAGCACGGCCTTGCGCGCCTGGTCGACCCAGGCCACGGCCGCGTCGCCGTCCGGCGCCAGGATCACCGTCGGATCGTCGACGAAGTCGTAGCGCGACTCGTTCTGCGCCCAGGGGCCGCGCTGGCCGCGCCCGGCCGCGATCTCCACCGGGTCCTGCCACTCTACCGAGGGGGACGGCGGGCGGGCCGGCAGCAGCGCGGCGGCCAGCAGCAGGACCAGGCCGAGCAGGAAGCGGCGGGAATGGTGGTAAGTGGCGAGCATGGCCGCTTGGAGCGGCTGGGCGCGGCCGGGTTTTGCTGATCCATGCGCTTTTCCACTGCTGCCGCGCAGTCAGCCGATCAACGCCGGCAGCCAGGTAGCGATGGCCGGCCAGTGGAACACCGCCGCCAGCAGCAGCAGGCTCATCGCGACATAGGGCACGACCGCGCGGAAGATGTGCGCCATGGTCACCTGCGGCGGCGCGACCCCGCGCATGGTCATCAGCAGCAGGCCGTGCGGCGGCAGCAGCAGCCCCAGCTGCATGCAGATCAGGAACATGACGCCGAACCACACGGGATCGACGGCCAGCGCCTGCACGATGGGCATGAAGATGGGCAGGGTGATCATCATCATGCTGACCTGGTCGACGAAGATGCCCAGGAAGATCAGCAGCCCCAGCATGCCGGCCACCACGGCCGCGGTGGACAGGCCCTGGCCGGTGATCAGCTGCACCAGGCCGTTGCTCGCGCCCGAGAACGACAGGATCTGCGCGAAGGTGGTGGCGCCCAGGATGATGAACAGGATCATCCCGGAGATCGCAGCCGTGCCCTGCAGCGCCTTGAGCAGGGCCTGCGCGGTCAGGGCGCGGTAGCAGGCCGCCAGCACCAGGGTCGCGAAAGCGCCCAGCGCCGCGCACTCGGTGGGCGTGGCCCAGCCGGCCGCCAGCGCGCCCACCACCACGCCGAAGATGGACAGCGTGGGCAGCACGTAGGCGAAGAACGGCCGCCAGCGCGCCCAGCCGGAAGGGCCGGCGCCCTCGTCCGGGTCGGGCGGCGCCAGGCGCGGGTTGGACTTCACCCGCAGCACGATCCACAGCACGAACGCCACCGACAGGATGGCCCCCGGCACCACGCCGCCGATCAGCAGCTTGGAGATGGAGATGCCCGACAGCGAGCCCAGCAGCACGGTGAGCGCCGACGGCGGGATCAGCATGTCCACGGCGCCGATGGCCATCAGCGGGCCGGTGGCCAGCGTGGGGTGGTAGCCGCGCGCCAGCATGATGGGCAGCATCAGCGAGCCCAGCATGGCCGTGGTGGCGATGGTCGAGCCCGAGATCGCCGAGAACACCGTGCCGGCGACCACCGCCACCACGGCCAGCCGGCCGGGCACGCGGCGGATCAGCCGCTCGATGCCCTCGATCACCTTGAGCGCCAGGCCGGTGTGGAACAGCACCTCGCCCATCAGCACGAACAGCGGGATGGGCGTGAGCGAGAAGGCGGCGACCGAGCTGACGCTGCTGCGCGCCAGCTGCGCCAGGCCGACCTCGCCGCCCATGTACAGCCAGGCGCCGACGATGTTGACGGTGATGAAGGTCAGCGCCACCGGCATGCCCAGGAACAGCAGCACGGTGGACCCGCCCAGCATCAGCCAGGCCGCGAATTCCCAATTCATGCCGCGCTCACCGCGTCGCGCCGCGGCCCGCGCTCGCCGGCGTACAGCCGCGCCATGCGGAACAGCATCTCCCCCGCCAACAGCAGGAACACCACCGGCAGGGGCGCCAGCGACCACCACTCGGGCGTGACCAGGGTCTTGATGCTCAGCGAACCGGAGGCCCAGCTCTCCCAGGCGGCGCGCGCGCCGTACCAGGCCATGAACAGGCAGCAGGCCAGGCCCAGCGCATCGCCCACCCATTCCAGCGTCCAGGCTAGGCGCGGCGGCAAGGCCTGCAGCAGGATGTCGACCCGGATGTGCTGGCCCTGGCGCAGCAGCCAGGGCGCCACCAGCAGGGTCAGCAGGTACAGCATCAGCTCGGAAACCTCGTTGCTCCAGGCCAGGCCGCGCGGCAGGCCGGGCACCGGGATGTTGCGCAGCGCCACGTCGGCCACGATGACCAGCATCATCGCGAACAGCAGCGCGCAGCCGGCCAGCGCCAGAGCGGCAAGCAGGCGCCCGTAGGCGCGGGCCATGCGCCCGCTCACCTGGACGGGGAGAACAGCGCCTTGAAGCGCGCCGCGATCTCGGGGCTCTGCTTCTCGGCGCCGGCCCAGCCGACCTGGTAGGCGCGGTCGACAAAGGCCTTGGACGTGGCGGCATCGAACTTGACGGCCTGGATGCCGGCCTTCTCCTGGCGCGCCGTCTCCTCCTGGGCATAGCGGGTCCAGAAGCCGTTCTCCCCCTCCAGCGCGAGCAGCTGCTTTTGCAGGTAGGCGCGCTGCGGCTCGCTCAGCCTGCGGTACGCGGGCAGGTTCATGATCAGCGAGACCTCGGCGTCGTAGAAGCCCGGGTCGACGCGGAACTTGGTCCGCTCGTGCCAGTTCAAGTCGAAGATGCCGCCGATCGGCCAGCCGTAGCCGTCGACCACGCCGCGCTCCAGCGCGGTGTAGACCTCGCCCGGCGCGGTGGTCACCACGCTGGCATTCAGGGCCTGGAAGAAGTCGCGGTACACCGGCGTGATGCGCACCTTCAGGCCCGCCAGGTCGGGCTTGTCGATCTTCTTGTTCAGGTAGATGTGGAAGGGCTGGTTCTCCACCATGCGGGCCAGGTACTGCATGTTGCCCTTGTCGTTCCAGACCTTGTTGATCGCGTCGAACGCGCCGTTCCGGCGCTGCTCGGCCACCGGGATGCGCGTGAGCTTGAGGAAGTCGGCCTCAGGCATCACGTTGGTGTAGAAGGCGCCGGTGTTCAGCGCCATGTCGACCACGCCGGTCTTGACGGCGTTGCCCACCTCGAAGGACGGGATGGCCTTGGGCCCGCCGATGAAGTTGATCTGCAGCACGCCCTTGCCTTCGGCGTTGAACTTCTGGATCCAGGTCTGCAGGCGCTGCACGTAGATGCCGTTCTCGGCGAAGGCGCTGACCAGGCGCAGGGTCGCCTCCTGGGCGGACACGCCGGCCGCAAAGCCCGCCGCCAGCAGGAGCGCCGCCATCTTCTTCAACACGCGTGGGCTCATCACCTGTCTCCTTGGAATTTGGGAATCGGGGGCAATTTACGCACCGTGCTTGTATTTGGCGAATGGGTTGTGTGAATGCACTACATTCATCTCGTGAATGTCAGGGTGAACCCTGAAAGTCCGGTGCATGAACTTCCGCCAGCTCGATCTGAACCTACTGCGCGTGCTCGCGGCGATCCACGCGACGCGGTCGGTGACTGCCGCCGGCCGCCGGCTGGCGCTGTCGCAGTCGGCCACCAGCAACGCGCTGGCGCGGCTGCGCGGCTTCTTCGGCGACCAGCTGTTCGTGCGCTCGCCGGGCGGGCTGGAGCCGACGCGCCGCTGCGAGGAGCTGGCGCCGGCGGTGGTGCAGCACCTGCGCCAGCTGGAGGCGCTGGTCACCGGCGAGAGCCGCTTCGACCTGGCCACCACCGACATGCACTGGAAGCTCTCGCTGTCCGACCTGGGCGAAATGCTGTTCCTGCCGCGGCTGGCCGCGGCGCTGCGCGCCGAGGCGCCGCGCGCCCGCCTGTCCAACATCTCGGTGGCCGCGGCCGACGTGGCGGCGGCGCTGGAGACGCGCGAGATCGACTGCGCCGTCGGCATCCTGCAGCCGCGCCACCGCGGCGTGCGCGCCGAGCCGCTGTTCCGCGAGCAGTACGTGGCCCTGGCCTCGCCCCAATGGCGGCCGCCCGCCGGCCGGCCCGGCCGGGCGCTGACGCAGGCGCAGCTGGCCGATGCCGCCCTGGTGGTGGCCTCGCCCACCGCGACCTTCCACACCGGCGTGGAGCAGATGCTCACCCGCGCGCGGCTGGCGCACCGCATCGTGCTGCGGGCGCGCCACTTCGGTGCCCTGCCCGAGCTGGCGCGCGCCACCGACCTGGTGGCCATCGTGCCCGAGATGTACGCGCGCGACCTGGGCGAACGCTACCAGCTGCGCACCTGGCGGCTGGCCGACGCGCCGCACTACGACGTGCGCCTGGTCTGGCACGCCAGCACCGAGCGCGACCCGGCGCACCAGTGGATGCGGGCGCTGCTGCACCGGCTGTTCGGCCGCGCGGTGGCTGTTTCCCCCCCTTCTCCCCCCCGCCCCTCTTCGCCCCCGCCGGGGCGAAGAGGGGAGCCTTGATTTGGTTTCGTCGCGCCGGCTACGCAACTACAGGCCAACGTCGCCACCTCCGCGGCGCACCACGGCCCAGGCGCTGCAGTCCTAGGAATGGCTGGCCGACCGGCGGGGAGCCGCGAGCCAGCGCGCAAGCGCGGCCGGCTCGTAAGGGGAGCGGCATCCCGTCTTCTTGTCTCGTCCTGGCCAGCGCTTGGCGCGGCCAGCGGCTCCGAGCCAGCCGGCCTCGAAGCGCGTCCAACAGCAGGTTCGCGCCGTGGCGTGCTGGTCGGCAACGCAGCCTCACCCCTGTAGCGAGTAGTCGGCGCGCGCGGGCAAATCCAGGCTCCCCTCTTCGCCCCGGCGGGGGGCGAAGAGGGGCGGGGGGGAGAAGGGGGGGCAAGCGAGGAGCATCTACAGCCCTAAAAGCATCCCAACACCAATCGATAACTTCAGAGCACCAGCAGCGCGCGAAAATCGTTGACGTTGGTGTAAGTCGGCCCGGTCACCACCAGGTCGCCCAGCGCGCTGAACCAGCCGTAGGCGTCGTTGCGGTCCAGGTAGGCGCCGGGCTTCATGCCCCGCGCCAGCGCGCGCTGCAGCGTGTCGGGCGCGACGAAGGCGCCGGCGTTGTCCTCGATGCCGTCGATGCCGTCGGTGTCCGCCGCCAGCGCCCAGACCCGCGGCTGGCCCTGCAGCGCCTGCGCCAGGCCCAGACAGAACTCGCCGGCCCGCCCGCCCCGGCCGGGGTGGGCATCTGAATCCTCGCCCCGGCCGGGGCGGGCGTCCGGCGCTCCTTCGGGCGGCTTCCTCACCGTCACCGTGGTCTCGCCGCCGGACAGGATGACGCAGGGCTTGCGGAACGGCTGGCCGCGCGCGGCCACGGCGCGGGCCAGGGCGGCGTGCACCTTGCCCACCTCGCGCGACTCGCCCTCGATCTCGTCGCTCAGGATGTGCGCCTCGATGCCGGCGGCGCGCGCGGCCTGCGCCGCCGCCTCCAGCGACTGCTGGGGCGTGGCGACCAGGCGCACCTCGTGGCCGTGGAACAGCAGGCTGCCCGGCTTGGGCGTCTCCAGCCCGCCCTGCTCGAGCTGGCGCAGCAGCAGCGGCGGCACCTCGATGCCGTAGCGGCGCAGGATGTCCAGCGCTTCGGCGCAGGTGGTCGCGTCCGGCACCGTCGGGCCGCTGGCGATCACCGACACGTCGTCCCCTGGCACGTCGCTGATGGCCAGCGTGACCACGCGAGCCGGCGCGCAGGCGGCCGCCAGCCGCCCGCCCTTGATGCGCGAGAGGTGCTTGCGCACGCAGTTCATCTCGTGGATGTTGGCGCCGCTGGCCAGCAGCTGGCGGTTGATGCGCTGCTTGTCTTCCAGCGACAGGCCCTCGGCCGGCAAGGTCAGCAGGGCCGAGCCGCCGCCGGAGATCAGGCACAGCACCAGGTCGTCGGGGCCCAGGCCCTGCGCCAGCGCCAGCATGCGCTGGGCCGCGGCCAGGCCGGCGGCGTCGGGCACCGGGTGCGCGGCCTCGACCAGCTCGATGCGCCGCGGCAGCCCCTCGGGCCGCGGCGGCACGTGGTGGTAGCGGGTGACCATCAGGCCCGACAGCGGCGCCTCCCGCGGCCACAGCGCTTCCAGCGCCTGGGCCATGGCCCCGCCGGCCTTGCCCCCGCCCAGCACCAGGGTGCGGCCGCGCGGCGGCGCGGGCAGGCACGGGCCCAGGGTGTGCAGCGGCAGGGCGCGTCGCACGGCGGCCTGGTACAGGTGCTCGAGGAAGGCGCGGGGGTGGGTGGAGGGGTCGGGTGCGGTCATCGGAGCTCCTCGCGCGATTGTGCCGCGCCGGCCCAGGCCAGCAGGGCCTGCATGAACTCGCGCACCGCCGGCTGCGGCTCGTCGATGCGGCGCAGCGCGTACACGTCGCCGGCCGGCATGTGCGCGCCCAGGCGGCAGGTCGCCACCTCGCCCGCACGCAGCCGCGCCAGCGAGGCGGGCACCAGGGCCACGCCCAGGCCCGCCGCCACCAGGTGCACCAGCGCCGGCAGCTCGATCACCTGCTGCACCGTGCGGGGCACGAAGCCGGCTTCCAGGCAGGCGTCGAACAGGCGCTGAGCGAACGCCGACGATTCGCGCCGCAGCGCGACGAAGGGCTCGCCGCGCAGCTCGGCCAGCCGCAGCGTCTTGCGGCGGGCCAGGCGGTGGCCGCGCGGCAGGGCCGCCACCACCGGGTCGCGCCACAGCAGCTGGCTGGCCAGCTGCCCGTCCGACAGGGACGAGCGCGACACGCTCAGGTCCACCCGCCCCTCGCGCAGCGCGCGCAGGTGGTCCACCGGCGCCATCTCCTGCAGCACGATCTCCACGCCCGGCCGGCTGGCGCCGAACCGCTGGATGAAGCGCGGCAGGGGCCCCAGGAAATGCGAGCCCGACAGGCCCAGCTTGATGCGGCCCTCCAGGCCGTTGGCCACCAGGCCGACGTGGCTGCGCGCCTCGTCCAGCCGCTCCAGCACCGCCAGGGCGTGCGGCAGGAAGGCCTTGCCCGCATCGCTGAGCTGCACGCTGCGGCTGGTGCGCTCGAACAGGCGGGCGCCCAGCTCCTTCTCGAGGTTGGCGATCTGCAGGCTCAGCGGGGGCTGCGAGACGTGCAGCTTGCGCGCCGCCCGCGTGAAGCTGAGCTCGGCGGCGAGCACGGTGAAGTAGCGCAGCTGCCGCAGCTCCATGGATCCATACCTTCCGGCAAATGAATCGATACCGATTCTGTATTTGCCAGTATAGATAGCGGCGGCGCAAGATCGCGCGCCATGAGCCGTTCGTACCGCCTGGGCCTCATCGTCCCCAGCTCCAACACCACGATGGAAACCGAGATCCCCGCCATGCTGCGCGCGCGCGAGGGCGTGCTGCCGGAGCGCTTCACCTTCCACTCCAGCCGCATGCGCATGAAGGAGGTGACCAAGGAGCAGCTGGAGGCCATGGACCGCGACTCCGACCGCTGCGCAACCGAGCTGTCGGACGCCCGGATGGACGCGCTGGGCTACGCCTGCCTGGTCGCCATCATGAGCATGGGCAAGGGCTACCACCGCGAGTCGCAGCGGCGCCTGCACCAGGTGACGGTGGGCAACGGCGCGCCGGCGCCGGTGACCACCAGCGCCGGCGCCCTGGTCGAGGGCCTGCAAGCCCTGGGCGCCAAGCGCGTGTCCCTCATCGCGCCCTACATGAAGCCGCTGACGCGGCTGGTGATCGACTACCTGGAGCACGAAGGCATCGAGGTGGTGGACAGCCTGTCGCTGGAGATCCGCGACAACGTGGCGGTAGGCGCGCGCGACCCCAAGGCGCCGGCCGAGCTGTGGAAGCAGCTGAACGTGAAGGGCGCCGACGCCATCGTCGCCTCGGCCTGCGTGCAGATGCCCTCGCTGGCGGCCGTGCCGATGATCGAGGCCGCCAGCGGCCTGCCGGTGGTGTCCAGCGCGGTGTGCACCACCTGGTCGCTGCTCAAGCACCTGGGGCTGGAGCGCCGCGTGCCCGAGGCCGGCACGCTGCTGTCCGGCCGCTACTGAAGAAAAATCCCAACCGAACGACCCAAGGAGACTCTCTCATGAACAAGCGCCATTTCGTCCGACGCCTCGCCGCCTTGGCGGCCGCCAGCCTGCTGGCCGGCGGTGCCGCCGCCCAGGCCTTTCCCAGCAAGCCCATCACCCTGATCGTGCCCAACCCGCCCGGCGGCCTGGTGGACGGCTCGGCCCGCCTGCTCAGCGAGCCGCTGGCCCGGGTGCTGAACCAGTCGGTGGTGGTGGACAACAAGGGCGGCGGCAGCGGCAACGTGGCCTACGGCCTGGTGGCCCGCGCGCCGGCCGACGGCCATACCCTGCTGACGTCCTACTCGGCCTACCACGTGGGCAACCCCAACCTCACGCCCAAGCTGCCGTGGTCGCAGAAGGACCTGGTGCCGGTGGCCTTGATCACCACCGCCACCAACGTGATCGCCGCCCACCCTTCCGTGCCGGCCAACACGCTGACCGAGTTCATCGCCCACCTGAAGCAGAACCCGGGCAAGCTCAGCTATGCGTCGCAGGGCAACGGCTCGCTCTCGCACATCGGCACCGAGATGTTCAAGATGCAGACCGGCACCAGCATGGTCCACATCCCCTACCGCGGCTCGGGCGCCGCGATCTCGGACGTGCTGTCCGGCCAGGTGCAGGTCTTCATCACCACGCCGCCTTCGGTGATGGGCCATGTGCAGCAGGGCAAGCTCAAGGGCTATGCGGTCACGGGCAAGAGCCGCCACCCGGGCCTGCCCAACGTGCCGACCACCACCGAGGCCGGCCTCAAGGGCTTCGAGCTGGAGGCCTGGGTCGGCATCTTCGCGCCGGCCGGCACGCCGGCGGAGGTGGTCACCAAGCTGACCACCGGCATCAAGCAGGCGCTGGAGCTGCCCGAGACCAAGACCCGCGCGGCGGCTGCCGGCATCGACCTGCGCTACCTGCCGCCGGCGGAGCTGGACGCGCTGGTCAAGCGCGAGACCGAGTTCTGGGGCAAGACCATCAAGGCGGCCGGCATCACGGCCGACTGATGCAGCCTCTACCCTGGCATTCCCGTTGCGGGTCTGCCAGGGCAAGGCCTTACTGCGCCCGGCCGATCTCGAACAGGCCCGGCACGAACGTGTTGCCGCGAGCGGCTGCGACCACCCCGATGTGGGTGGAGCGGATGGAGAAGAAGTTGCCCTGGTCCGCGGTCTGGATGCCGACCATTGACGTCGGTCCGATGCCACCCAGCGAATTCACGGTACCTTCGCGCGTCACCGTCGTGCCGCTCGGCGTCACGCCGCTGGCGCTGTGGGCGGTGGAGGATACCGTGAACGTTCCGGCCGTGCCCAGCGTGTTGACGCCGGTGAAAGTGCCGGCCGCGTAAGCCGCCGTTTCGGGCGTGCCGACCCAGAAGCGGCGCGACGTGCCAGGCGATATGGTCACGCGCAGGAACACCTTGTCGGAACCGATGCGGGCCACGCGGAACCGCATGTTGCCCGTAGCCGTGGCGCCTATGAACTCGTCACCAGAGACGGTGAGCGTTGCGGTCTGCACGGAGGCAGCCGGGCACTGCGCGATGGCATAAACCGCGTTGTCCTGGCAATAGCGCAGCGTGCCGGCCGAGGTGATCTCGCCGGAGAAGATGGACGTGTTCGGCGCTACCGACGGCTCGATGATGCGCGCCAGGAAGTTGTAGGTTCCCACCGCTTCGGCCACGGTCGTGATGAAGTTGCGTGAGGCGATGAAAGTTCCGACGCCGGCGCCGGACGGGAAGCCGCCGACCACCGAATCGTCGGCGATCGTGAAGCGGGCCGTGTTGCGCGCTGCGCCGCTCGGGGCCGGCTGGAACAGGTAGCCCGATCCGTCGGCCACGATGGTGCCGGTGGCGTTGGTGGCGTTGCCGCTGACCGCATAGGTCATGGCGTCGAAATCCAGGCTCAGGGTGTACAGATAGCCGTCGGTGCCGAAGGCCGTGTAGTCGCCATTGCGTGCATCAGGCGTTGGCTCGGGCGTTGCTACGGGCAGCGGCTCGGGCGTTGCTGCGGGCGTTGGCTCGGGCGTTGCCGTTCCGCCGCCCCCGCCCCCGCCCCCGCCCCCGCACGCCGCAATCGCTGCCGCGACGATCCCAGCGCCCAGCCAACGGCCGGCGTACTGCCAAGTTGCTCTCATTGCCTCCCCTCCTCGGGATTTGCTTCACCGCGCAATTCGCGGCGGGGCATCATAGATGCCAGTCCTGCGCAGGCAAAGCGGCTTGCCTGAAAACCAACGCACCCTCCGAAAATTACCGCCCGGCGGCACCCTCTCGGTTCAGCCGCCCAGCACCGTCACCACGACCCGGCGCTGCTGCGGCCCGGTGCGGTGCTCCCAGAGGTACAGGCCCTGCCAGGTGCCCAGCAGCAGGCGCCCGCCGGCCACGGGCACGGTGAGCGAAGGCCCGGTCAGCACGCTGCGCGCATGGGCCGCCATGTCGTCCGGCCCCTCCAGGTCGTGCCGGTAAGCCGGGTCGCCATCGGGCGCCAGGCGCGACAGCACGGTTTCCAGATCGCGGCGCACGTCGGGGTCGGCGTTCTCGGTGATGGCGAGCGAGCAGCTGGTGTGCAGCACGAACACCTGCGCCAGGCCGGTGCGCACGCCCGAGGCCGCCACCACCTCGGCGACGGCGGCCGTGATGGAGACGGTGCCGCGGCCGGCGGTCGCGATCTCCAGGGTGCGCTGGGTGACCCGGCTCATTCCAGCCGCGCACCCTCGCGGAACCACTGCCCGACCAGGGCGCGCTCGGCCTCGGTCATGCCGGTGGCGTTGTTCATGGGCATGAGGCGCGTGACCACCACCTGCTGGTAGATGGCCTGGGCGTGCTGCTTCACGGCCTGCGGCGTGTCCACCCGCACGTTCTTCATCTGCAGCTGCTCGCCGTGGCACTGGTAGCAGCGCTGGGCCAGCACCGGCTGCAGCTTTTCGTAGGCGATCGGGCCTGCAGCCCGCACGGCCCCTGGGCCCGCAGCCGCTGGATCCGCGGCACCCGGCCGGGGCGCCAGCCAGACGGCGGTGCCGGCGATCACGGCCACGCCCGCCAGCGCGTAGGCCAGCGGATGCCGGTTGCGTCCCAGCTTCCAGCCGTGGCGCAGCACGAAGAACTGGCGGACGGCGGCGCCCGCGGCCATCAGCAGCACCAGCACCAGCCAGTTGCGCGGATGGCTCCACAGGAAGCTGTAGTGGTTGGAGACCATCGCCAGCAGCACCGGCAGCGTGAAGTACGTGTTGTGCACGCTGCGCTGCTTGCCGCGGATGCCGTGGATGGGGTCCACCGGCTGGCCGGCGCGGATGGACGCCACCATCTTCTTCTGGCCCGGGATGATCCAGAACAGCACGTTGGCGCTCATGGCGGTGGCGATCATGGCGCCCACCAGCAGGAAGGCGGCG
Organism: Ramlibacter tataouinensis TTB310; assembly: GCF_000215705.1. Taxonomy (NCBI): domain Bacteria; kingdom Pseudomonadati; phylum Pseudomonadota; class Betaproteobacteria; order Burkholderiales; family Comamonadaceae; genus Ramlibacter; species Ramlibacter tataouinensis. The sequence goes on from NC_015677.1 coordinate 3,469,936, forward strand.
CGCCCGGCGAACCAGTGGCAGGCCAGCCAGGACGCGATGCCCACCAGCAGCGCCACCAGCGCGCCGACGATCGCCTCCCCGTGCTTGCGCCCGCCGAACACACGGCAGATGGCGTCGTACAGGATCCAGAACACCCCCAGGAAGGCCAGCGCCACGGCGACGGCGGCGCCGGGCGACCAGTCCATCAGCGACTTGTCCACCAGGTAGGTGCCGGCGTTCCACAGGTACGAGACCGTGAACAGCGCGAAGCCGGACAACCAGGTGGAATAGCTTTCCCAGTAGAACCAGTGCAGGTGCGCCGGCAGCCGGGGCGGCGCGACCGCGAACTTCACCGGGTGGTAGAAGCCGCCGCCATGCACCGCCCACAGCTCGCCGCTCACGCCCTGGCGTTGCAAGTCCTCGTCCTGCGGCGGGGTGAGGCTGGCGTCGAGGAAGACGAAGTAGAACGAGGAGCCTATCCAGGCGATGGCGGTGACGACGTGCAGCCAGCGCAGCAGCAGGTTGGCCCAGTCCAGAAGGTAGCTTTCCATGGCGGTTGCCCATCAGGCCTGCTCACCACCGCGGGCGCTCTGAGCAGAGGAAGGCCGCGCACCCATGGGCCGGCGGGGTGCCGGCCCGGCGCCGCTGCGGCGACAGCAGCCGCAGTGTATGCAACTTCTAGGGCGCCGCGGCGCCGCGGCGCTGCTGCAGCAGCTGCGCGGCCACGGCAACCGCGATCACTTCCGGTTCCTTGCCGGCGATGCCCGGCAGGCCGATGGGACAGGTGACCTGGGCCAGCTCGCCGTGGCTGAAGCCGCGGTCCGCAAGCCGGTGCCGGAAGGTCGCCCACTTGGTGGCGCTGCCGATCAGGCCGATGAAGGGCAGGTCGGCGCGCTCGCGCCGGCGGCGCAGGCAGGCGGCCACGATGTCCAGGTCCTCGGCGTGGCTGAAGCTCATGATCAGCACCTGGGAGGCCGGCGCGAGATCGGCCACCGCGGCCTGCACCGGGTCGGAATGCTCGCAATGCACGCCGGGCGGCAGCTGCACGGGAAAGATCTCGTCGCGGCTGTCGATCCACCGCACCTCGAAGGGCAACCCGCCCAGCACCTGCACCAGGGCCCGTCCCACGTGGCCGCCGCCGAACAGGGCGACGGGCGGATGAGGAACCGCCAGGCGTTGCCGAAGCGCCGGCAGGTCGCCGGGCTCGAACCGGCTGTAGCGCAGATGCATCACGCCGCCGCAGCACTGGCCCAGGCTGGGGCCGAGCGCGCAGCGCTGTTGCTCCGACGGCACACCGGCACCGGCCAGCAGGGACCGCGCATGCGCGATGGCCTGGAACTCCAGCTGGCCGCCGCCGATGGTGCCGTGCACGGTGTCGGCCGTCACCGCCATCCAGGTGCCGGCCTCTCGCGGAACGGACCCCTGGGTGGCCATCACCTCCACCACGATACCGGCCGAGACGATTAAAGAGAAATCATTCATGGACGGGCCGGTGAACTGTGGTTTCGAACGCAAGTGAATGCATCATTTCGTAACCAGCATCGTCTAAATCTTGCAGCTTGCATTCAAGCTCGCGTTCAATAGCTCAGCCGCAGTCTGACGGCGTAATTTGAGGAGAGAGATCATGATGCAAGCTCGCACCCTGCGCCGCCTGCTCACCATTGCAACCATGGGCGCAGCCGCGCTGCTGGCGGCCTGCAGTTCGGCACCGCCGGCCCCCGCCCCCGCAAAATCCCCCGAGCCGGCCGTGGCCGTGCCTGCGCCGCGGCCCGGTCCGGCGGCCACGCCGAAGAACGCCTCCGCGGCCGCGGACGCCCGGGCCTACCGCCAGGATGCCGCCAAGCACCTGTACGGCCTGAACAAGAGCCGCATCTACAAGGGCCGCATGCCGCCCCTGCTGTACGCCATTGGCGTGCTGCAGGTCGAGGTGGACGGCAACGGCGGCGTGCAGAACATCAGCTGGATGCGCGCGCCGAACCACGCGCCCGAGGTGGTCGCCGAGATCGAGCGCACCGTGCGCGCCGCCGCCCCCTTCCCTGTTCCGGCCCGCATGGGCAAGGTGGTCTACACCGACACCTGGCTGTGGCACAAGAGCGGCCGCTTCCAGCTGGACACCCTCACCGAAGGACAGGACTGAGGTCAAGGCTCCACTGACATCAAGGCCGGCATTGCCGGCCTTTTTCTTTTAGACGCTATTAGGCGGTAACCGCCCATAGATGAGCCGCGAGGGTACTCCTACCCTCGCGGCATGTCATCACGCATCCCTTCATCGCTCAACTGGCTCGTCGATCGACGACGTGCCGTGGCCGGCCTCCTCAACGCTGCAAAGAGGCGCCGCAAGCAACTGCTCGAGACGCACGAAAAGCAGCTGCAGAAGCAGTGCAACCAGATGAGCCTGGAGATCCAGGCACTCCAGCGGGACTTGGCCGCTCTGGACCACTCGATTCGCCACCACGAGATCCAGGTGGACACGTCCAAGCTGGGCGCAACCCAAATCCAAGAAGCGCCAAGGCGGCTCGCGTATCGAGTCACGACACGGGCCATCCTGACCGCGCTTGCTCAAGCCAAGCCGAAGGCACCCAACACCGACACGGTGGCCAGCTTTGTCTGTGTGAGCTGCGAGCTCAATCCTAGCGCGGAGGAGTACGACTCGGCCTGTTGTCGTTCACGCCGTCGTCACTGCAGTACTCGCGCGGGTGCACCACGCTGCGATGGTTGAACCAGCGAGACAGCTGCGTGAACGCGTTGCTCTCGTCGGTCATGACGATCGAGCCTGGTGTCACGTAGCTTTGCGCAAAGCGCATCATGTCGGCTTCGTTCTCGCTGGTGGCAATGTACACGAGGGTGCGGCGAGCACCCTTGCCCGGCTCTGGATACAACTCCCGCAGCACGTACACCGAGCGGCACTTCCTTTTGCGGATGAGATTGGCGCGATCCGCGGCCGCCATCTGCAAGCGACGCTTGTTGCGCATGGAGCGCGCGCCTTCGATCAGAACTCCTGCTGCCAGGACACGCGCAGGCGCCAGTCCGTGGCGCTGTCGCGCAGGCCGGCGCCTACTCCGAAGCCGAGAACACCCTCGCCAACCTTCTGCCGCAGGCCCGCTTCGAGCAGGCGGTCGTGGCGGCCCCGCTCACGGGCCTGCTCGACCACGTAGTCGGCCAGCAACAGCGTGCCGCCGCGCAGCTGGACGTCGTAGCCGACGACCAAGCCGCGCCGGTTGCTGCGCTCGTTCGGCCGCGGCTCCTGGTTGTTCTCCAGCAGCGCGTTGAGGTGCACGCGGTGGCGCTCGGCCAGTGTCTTCGTAGCCAGCAGCTTGAAGCGCGTGTCCAGCCCTTCGCTGTCGCGGCCGGTGGGCAGGTCCAGCCGGAGGGACGCCCCCAAGGACGGCAGCCAGCCGGCCTCATCGTTGAACTTGCCTTGAAGCCCCAGGCGGACATCACCGCTCGTGGCACGCGACGCGGAGCCGCCGATGACCGGGACAGTGACGCTGGCCTGCCAGCCTTCCGCAATGCCGGCCTTCAGCTGGGGGTCGAGTCGGGCGCGGTGGTCGCCGGCGGCCGTGCGTTCGGCGGCCGTCGACAGTTGGGCCGTTCGCTTGCCCCTGCCGGTCACGGTCGTGTCGTCCACCGTCAGCGGCGCGCCCTCGGAGATGTCCTCCGGCGTGGCGGCAACGGCTTGGGCGACGGCAACTGTCGCGAGCAGGGGTATAACGAGGCGGAGCATGCGGCTTTTTGAAGATGGGGCAGGGCAGCGTAAGCAAAGCGCCGTCACCCGTGGGGCGGATCCTCACCGCCGAGCGTGTGACTCCTGTGTCGGTATGCGACGCGGGCCTATGTGGCTAGCGACTTCGAGTCGCGTACTCAAGCAGTTTGCCGACCCCCATGAGTCAACCCCGCAGGCCACGTTGGTTCATCAAGGTGACCGCCAAAGGGTACGAAGCTACGCCTCCTCACTCGCTGCAGCCTTGTGAGCCAAAGTCCCAATCCACTAACGCCAAACAGGTTTATTCCACAGGGACGCACAACTGCCTCCGCGCCTGTGGCCCTCCTGGTTTTGGCCGGTCAATCCCGATGTTAGGGCGGTTCCAGACAGGTCGGTTCAGTGCGAGATGTCTGCTATGAGTCGAAGGCAGACATGGGCTGCAAGGCGGAGAGTTGGCACAGTAGATCGGCATGCTAGTCATGGGCGCTTGCACCTACTCGCGCCCGCGATCCACGTTCATGTGCAGCAACACGATCGCGCTGCTGCGCGCGTTGCGAGTTCAGATGCCTCGTCGTTAGCGGCAAGCGGATTTCAACGCACGCGCTGACTAGCTCGACGTCAGCGCCGGATGCGCGCCACGTCGCACCGACAGCCGCAGCATCCGTTCAAGCTCGTCTTTTTCCAGAGCTAGTGCACCTGCAACACTGAGGTGGTGCGCGGCCCCGTAGAAAGGCACGCCGCCGGCGTTGACTTAGCAGGTATCCCGGCACAGCCTGTCAGGGGTCAATGTAACGACATTGGGCGTTCTCCTGAAGCTGGCCGACCGCTTGCAAAATCGCGGCGTTCGTCTCGCGCTATGCGGCCAGGGGTGGCCGTGAGGTGCTACTCAGCACCGCCGATGAGATACCTGAGTAGCACCTCAGCACTCACACCTGTGAGGCGCTCCTGCACTCACCTATACCGGACCTGCTACCTTTTTAGTTATTTGAAGTTCATGGGGCAATAGCCACCTAATAGCGTTTTACGACCCCCGGTACGTGGAGTAGCTCCACGGGCTGACCAGCAGCGGCACGTGGTAATGCGCCGCCGGGTCGGCGATGCCGAAGTCCAGCGCCACCTGGTCCAGGAAGGGCGGCTCGGGCAGTTCCACGCCCCGGCCGCGGAAATAGCCCGCCACCTCGAATACCAGCCGGTAGGTGCCGGCGCGCACGCTGGCGCCGTCCAGCAGCGGCCCGTCCGGGGCGCGGCCATCGGCGTTCAGCTCGACGTGTTTCAGCAGGCGGGCCTGGCCGCCCGCGCCGGTGGCATACAGCGCCACCCGCATGCCCGCCGCGGGGCGGCCATGCGCGGTGTCCAGAACGTGGGTGCTCAGGCCCATGGTCGGCTCCAGAATGGTCGACGGAAGTGTATACAGTCGGGCGGCCCTGCCCTGAACGCCATGCATTACGACAGCACCGCCCCCTACCCCCGCGACCTGGCCGGCTACGGCCGCCATCCACCGCACGCCAGGTGGCCCGGTGGCGCCCGCATCGCGGTGCAGTTCGTGCTGAACTACGAGGAAGGCGGCGAGAACTGCGTGCTGCATGGCGATGCCGGCTCCGAGCAGTTCCTCTCCGAGATGTTCAATCCCGCGGCCTACCCCGGGCGGCACCTGAGCATGGAAGGCATCTACGAGTACGGCTCGCGGGTCGGCGTGTGGCGGCTGCTGCGCGAATTCGAGCAGCGCCGGCTGCCGCTGACCGTGTTCGGCGTGACCAGCGCGCTGCAGCGCCATCCGGAAGTGACGCAGGCCTTTGTCGAGCTGGGCCACGAGATCGCCTGCCACGGCTGGAAGTGGATCCACTACCAGACCATCGACGAAGCCACCGAGCGCGAGCACATGCGGCTGGCCATGGACGGCATCCGCCAGCTCACCGGCGAGCGGCCGCTGGGCTGGTACACCGGGCGCGACAGCCCCAACACGCGCCGGCTGGTCGCCGACTTCGGGGGCTTCGCCTACGACAGCGACTACTACGGCGACGACCTGCCGTTCTGGATGAAGGTGCGCAGGACCGACGGCGCCGTGGTGCCGCACCTGGTCGTGCCCTACACGCTGGACTGCAACGACATGCGCTTCGCCCTGCCCCAGGGCTACTCGCATGCGGATCCCTTCTTCCAGTACCTGCGCGACAGCTTCGACGTGCTGTACGCCGAGGGCGAGGAGGCGCCCAGGATGATGAGCATAGGCATGCACTGCCGCCTGCTCGGACGCCCCGGACGCATCACCGCGCTGCAGCGTTTCCTCGACCATATCGCGGCGCACGACCGCGTCTGGGTGTGCCGGCGCATCGACATCGCGCGCCACTGGACCCAGGTCCATCCCTACCAGCAGGCCTGACATGCCCCTGACCCTCGAACAGATCAATGCCGCCGATCGCGCCGAAGCCACCCGGCTGCTCGACGGCCTCTACGAGCACTCGCCTTGGATCGCCGAAGCGGCGCTCGCGCAGCGGCCCTTCCGCTCCCTCAGCCACCTGAAGCAGGCGATGGCCGACGTGGTGCGCGCCGCCGGGGAGGACCGGCAGCTGGCGCTGATCCGTGCCCACCCGGAACTGGCGGGCAAGGCCATGGTGGCCAGGACGCTGACCAGCGAATCCACCGACGAGCAAAGCCGGGCCGGCCTCGCGCACTGCTCGCCGCAGGAGTTCGCGCGCCTGCAGCAGCTCAACGCGGACTACAACGCCAGGTTCGGCTTCCCCTTCATCCTGGCCGTGCGCGGGCCGCGCGGCACCGGCCTCGCGCGCCAGCAGATCATCGAGACCTTCGCGCGCCGGCTGGAAAACCCGGCGGACTTCGAGCGCGCCGAGGCGCTGCGCAACATCCACCGCATCGTGGAGCTGCGGCTGAACGACAAGTTCGGCGTGGAGCCCGCGCTGGGCCACCTGGTGTGGGACTGGCAGGAGAGTCTGGCGCAGCACAGCGACCCCGGCTATGCCGACAAGGGCCAGCTCACGGTCACCTACCTCACGGATGCGCACCGCGCGGCGGCCCGGCAGCTGGTGGCGGACATGCGCGAGTGCGGGTTCGACGAGGTGGAGATCGATGCGGTGGGGAATGTGGTGGGGCGGTACCGCGGCGCGGCCGCCGGCGCGAGGTACCTGCTGACCGGCTCGCACTACGACACCGTGCGCAACGGCGGCAGGTACGACGGCCGGCTGGGCATCTTCACGCCCATGGCCTGCGTGCGCGAACTGGCCCGGGCCGGGCGACGGCTGCCCTTCGGCATCGAGGTGGTGGGCTTTGCCGAGGAGGAGGGCCAGCGCTACAAGGCCACCTTCCTGGGCTCGGGCGCGCTGATCGGGCACTTCAACCCGGCCTGGCTGGAGCAAAAGGATGCCGCCGGTATCCCCATGCGCGAGGCCATGCGCGACGCCGGCCTGCCGGCGACGCTGGAGGCCATCGCCGCGCTCAGGCGCGATCCCTCGCGCTACCTGGGTTTCGTCGAGGTCCACATCGAGCAGGGCCCCGTCCTCAACGAGCTGGACTTGCCGCTCGGCATCGTCACCTCGATCAACGGCGGCGTGCGCTTGCAGTGCGAGGTGACCGGCATGGCCAGCCACGCCGGCACCACGCCCATGGACCGGCGGCGCGACGCCGCGGTGGCGGTGGCCGAGCTCGCGCTGTTCGTGGAGCAGCGCGCCCGGCGCGACGGCGACTCGGTCGGCACCATCGGCATGCTGGAAGTGCCCAGCGGCTCGATCAACGTGGTGCCGGGCCGCTGCCTGTTCTCGCTGGACCTGCGCGCGCCCGACGATCCGCAGCGCGACGCGATGGTCGCCGACGTGCTGGCCAAACTCAAGGAGATCTGCACCCGGCGCGGCCTGCGCTTCGTGGTGGAGGAAACCATGCGCGCCGCCGCCGCGCCCAGCGCGCCGGACTGGCAGCAGCGCTGGGAACGCGCGGTGGAGGCACTGGGCGTGCCGCTGTACCGCATGCCCAGCGGCGCCGGCCACGACGCGATGAAGCTGCACGAGGTGATGCCCCAGGCGATGCTGTTCGTGCGCGGCCAGAATTCCGGCATCAGCCACAACCCGCTGGAGTCCACCACCAGCGACGACATCGACCTGGCGGTGCGCGCCTTCCAGCGCCTGCTGGAGGACCTGGCCCGGGAGCAGCCAGCAGCATGACCGACCACGACAAGCTCGACGCCTGGGTGGATGCGCACTTCGACGAAGAGGTGCGCTTCCTGCAGGAACTGATCCGCGTGCCCACCGACACGCCGCCCGGCGACAACGCGCCGCATGCCGAGCGCACGGCGCAGCTGCTGGCCGGCTTCGGCCTGCAGGCCGAGAAGCACCTCGTGCCCCAGGAGGAGGTCCGGGCCGCCGGGCTGCAGTCCATCACCAACCTGATCGTGCGGCGGCGCTACGGCCAGGGCGGCCCCACCGTGGCGCTGAACGCCCATGGCGACGTGGTGCCGCCCGGCGAGGGCTGGACGCGCGATCCCTACGGCGGCCAGGTGGAGGACGGCCGCCTCTACGGCCGCGCCGCGGCGGTGAGCAAGAGCGATTTCGCCAGCTTCACCTTCGCGCTGCGCGCGCTGGAATCGCTGGGCGCGCCGCTCAGGGGCGCGGTGGAGCTGCACTTCACCTACGACGAGGAGTTCGGCGGCGAGCTGGGCCCCGGCTGGCTGCTCAGGAAGGGCCTGACCCGGCCCGACCTGCTGATCGCCGCCGGCTTCAGCTACGAGGTCGTGACCGCGCACAACGGCTGCCTGCAGATGGAGGTGACGGTGCACGGCAAGATGGCGCACGCGGCCATCCCCGACAGCGGCATCGACGCGCTGCAGGGCGCCGTGCACATCCTCAACGCCCTCTACGCCCAGAACGAGCTGTACAAGCAGACCACCTCGCGGGTGCCCGGCATCCGCCATCCCTACCTGAACGTCGGTCGCATCGAGGGCGGCACCAACACCAACGTCGTGCCGGGCCAGGTGGCGTTCAAGCTGGACCGCCGCATGATCCCGGAGGAAGACCCGGTGCAGGTGGAGGCGACGATCCGCGACCTGATCGCCACCGCCGCCGCGCAGCGGCCGGGCCTGTCGGTGCAGGTGCGGCGCCTGCTGCTGGCGCGCGCCCTGCAGCCGCTGCCGGGCAACCGCCCCCTGGTGGAAGCCATTCAGCGGCACGGCCAGGCGGTGTTCGGCCAACCCATCCCGGCCATGGGCACGCCGCTGTACACCGACGTGCGGCTGTACGGCGAGGCCGGCATCCCCGGCGTGATCTACGGCGCCGGGCCGCGCACCGTGCTGGAATCGCATGCCAAGCGCGCCGACGAGCGGCTGGAGCTGGCCGACCTGCGCCGGGCCACGCGGGTGATCGCGCGCACGCTGCGCGACCTGCTGGGCTGACCCAGCAAGAAAGGGCGCAAGGCGCTATGGGCAACCCATAGCGCCTTGCGCCCTTTCTTGTGGCTGAGCCCTGCCCGGCCGTGCAGCGGCGCTTAGCGCACGCGGCCGCGGCGGAACAGGTTGACGATGGCCAGCAGGATCACGGCGCCGACCAGCGAGACCAGGACCGAGCCGATGCTGATGCCCTCGTTGATCGTGCCCACGCCGACCATGGGCGAGATCACCCAGCCGCCGATGAACGCGCCCACGATACCGACGATCACGTTCAGCAGGATGCCCTGCTGCCCGTCGGTACGCATGATCAGGCTGGCCAGCCAGCCGACGATACCGCCCACGATTAACCAGATCAGGAAACTCATGTTGACACTCCTAAAGCCGACCTTCGGCATGTTGTTGATGGGGCCTTCACCGCCGGGGTCGCCGCCGGTTCGGACCACCTGCCGCCCCAAACGGGCAACCGGTGTTTGGCAATATGGTTTTGCCCGTCAAGCGCGGGCGTAGTCGGCGGCACAGGCTCACCGTGCGTCCTTCGCTCATGGCCGCGTCAGACAACCCCTACCTTTTGCTCGGGAATTGCCGGGGAATGTCCTGAGCCTCCGATGGGGGTGGCACCGGTGAAAATATGCTGTTCGGCACCGTTTTTGCTTCGGTGGCCCGGTCGTCTTTTCTTCGCTTTGGAGTTCTCAATGAAAAAGAGGGTTTTCGTCCAGTCCGCCGCCGCCTTCGCCCTGGCGGCCGCCGTCGGCACTGCTCATGCGCAGGCCGCCACGCCCATCAAGTTCCAGCTGGACTGGCGTTTCGAAGGCCCCGCCGCCTTTTTCCTGACCCCGGCCGCCAAGGGCTACTTCAAGGACGCCAAGCTGGACGTGACCATCGATGCCGGCAACGGCTCGGGCGGCGCGGTCACCCGCGTGGCCTCCGGCACCTACGACATGGGCTTCGCCGACCTGGCCGCGCTGATGGAGTTCCACGCCAACAATCCCGATGCGCCGAACAAGCCGGTGGCCGTGATGGTGGTCTACAACAACACGCCGGCCTCGGTGATGGCGCTGAAGAAGTCGGGCATCAAGGGCCCGGCCGACCTCAACGGCAAGAAGCTGGGCGCGCCGGTGTTCGACGCCGGGCGCCGCGCCTTCCCGATCTTCCAGAAGGTCAACGGCATCGGCAACGTGGCCTGGACCGCGATGGACCCGCCGCTGCGCGAGACCATGCTGGCGCGCGGCGACGTGGACGCCATCACCGGCTTCACCTTCACCTCGCTGCTCAACCTGGAGGCACGCGGCGTCAAGGCCGAGGACGTGGTGGTGCTGCCCTACCCCAGCTACGGCGTCAAGCTCTACGGCAACGTCATCATCGCCAACCCGCGGCTGGTGCGCGAGAACCCGCAGGCCATCAAGGCCTTCCTGAGCGCCTTCACCAAGGGCGCCAGGGACGTGCTGGCCCAGCCCGAGGCGGCCATCGCCGACGTCAAGGCGCGCGACGGCATCATCAACACCGCGATGGAGGCGCGCCGGCTCAAGCTGGCCATCGACACCGTGATCAACAGCCCCGACGCGCGCGCCGAGGGCTTCGGCCAGATCAACCCGGCCCGCCTGTCGCTGATGGCCTCGCAGGTGTCGGACGCCTTCAACACCAAGACGCGCGTCAACCCCGACGCGGTCTGGGACGGCTCCTTCCTGCCCGCCAAGGCCGAACTGAACATCCTGCCCGCGCGCAAGTGACAGCCGCACGCAAGGACGGCGCCGCGGACCGTGGCGCCGTTTTCGTCGATTTCTCGGACGTTTGGCTCGCGTACAACGAGGAACTGCTCGCCCAGGGCCATTTCGCGGTCGAGGCCATCGACCTGCAGGTGCGCCAGGGCGAGTTCATCGCCATCGTCGGCCCGTCGGGCTGCGGCAAGTCCACCTTCATGAAGCTGGCCACCGGGCTGAAGAGGCCTTCGCGCGGCCGCATCCTGATCGACGGGCAGCCGGTCACCGGGCCGCTGAAGATCTCCGGCATGGCGTTCCAGGCGCCCTCGCTGCTGCCCTGGCGCACGACGGTGGACAACGTGCTGCTGCCGCTGGAGATCGTCGAGCCCTACCGCCGCAGCTTCAAGGCCCGCAAGGCCGAGTATGCCGAGCGCGCCCGCGCGCTGCTGCGCAAGGTGGGCCTGGGCGGCTACGAGGACAAGTTCCCGTGGCAGCTGTCCGGCGGCATGCAGCAGCGCGCCAGCATCTGCCGCGCGCTGATCCACGAACCCAAGATGCTGCTGCTGGACGAGCCCTTCGGCGCGCTGGACGCCTTCACCCGCGAGGAGCTGTGGTGCATCCTGCGCGACCTGTGGACCGAGCAGCGCTTCAACGTCATCCTGGTCACGCACGACCTGCGTGAATCCGTCTTCCTGGCCGACACGGTCTACGTCATGAGCAAGAGCCCCGGCCGCTTCATGGTGCGCCGCGAGATCGCCCTGCCGCGCCCGCGCGAGCTGGAGGTCACCTACACCCGCGAGTTCACCGACATCGTGCACGAGCTGCGCGGGCACATCGGCGCGATCCGAAAGACCAGCGCCGGGGTGAGCCCATGAACGCCTTGCGACGCCGCCAGCTCGAACGCTGGTCGCCGCTGATCGCCGCCGCGGCCCTGCTGCTGCTGTGGCAGCTGGTGTGCTCGGTGTTCGGCATCGCCGACTACATCTTCCCCAGCCCCTGGACCATCGCCCAGGCCATGGCGGAGTTCTTCTCGCCCATCATGGAAGCGGCGTGGAAGACCTTCTGGGTCACCATGGTCGGCTTCGGCCTGTCCATCGTCGTGGGCGTGCTGCTGGGGTTCCTGATCGGCTCGTCGCGGCTGATGTACAGCGCGCTGTACCCGCTGCTGGTGGCCTTCAACGCCGTGCCCAAGGCCGCCATCGTGCCCATCCTGATCGTCTGGTTCGGCATCGGCGTCGGGCCCGGCATCCTGACGGCCTTCCTGATCTCGTTCTTCCCCATCACCGTGAACATCGCCACCGGCCTGGCCACGCTGGAGCCGGAGCTGGAGGACGTGCTGCGCGTGCTGGGCGCCAGGCGCTGGGACGTGCTGATCAAGGTCGGCCTGCCGCGGTCCATGCCCTACTTCTACGGCTCGCTCAAGATCGCCATCACCCTGGCTTTCGTGGGCACCGTGCTGGCCGAGATGACGGCCGGCGACTCGGGCATCGGCTACCTGATGCAGAGCGCCGGTTCGCAGCAGCGCCTGCCGCTGGCCTTCGCCGGCCTGGTGGTGATCGGCGTCATGGCCATGGCGATGTACGAGCTGTTCAGCTACGTGGAGAAGCACACCACCGGCTGGGCGCACCGGGGCTCGCAGAACGCATGACCTGGGCCGCCCGGCTGCGGCTGGACCTGCAGCGCTCGGGCCCGCGCACCACGGTGCGCTTCGCCCACGAGGGCCCGCTGCGGATGCTGCAAAGCCTGTACCCCGAGGGCCCGGCCATCGCCCACACCGTGCTGGTGCATCCGCCCGGCGGGCTGGTGGGCGGCGACGAGATCGACCTCCAGGTGCACCTGGGGCCGGGCGCCCAGGGGCTGGTCACCACCGCGGGCGCCTCGCGCTTCTACCGCTCGGACGGCGCGGTCGCGGCCCAGCGCACCCGGCTGGTGCTGGAAGCCGATGCCCGGATGGAGTGGCTGCCGCTGGAAGCCCTGTGCTACAGCGGCTGCCATGCCGACAACCACCTGCGGATGGAGCTGGCGCCCGGGGCCGAGGTCATGGGCTGGGACATCGTGGCGCTGGGCCTGCCGGCGGCCGGCCGGCCCTTCGAGCAGGGGTGGCTGCGGCAGCACCTGGAGGTGGCCGGCGGCTGGCTGGAGCGCGGCACGCTGGACGCGGCGGACCGGCGTTTGCTGGACGGCCCGCTGGGGTTGGCCGGCCGGCGCTGCCTGGCCACGCTGTTCCTGGCCGGCGGCAGCGGGTTCGACCGCGACCGGCGCGAGCGCGCGCTCGGGCTGGCCCGTGAGGTGATCGACGGCCATGCGCTGCGCGACAGCGCGGGCGCCACCCTGCCCGACCGCGCCACCGTGGTGGTGCGGGTGCTAGCGCCGCTGGTCGAGCCGGCGCGCCAGCTGCTGCAGGCAGTGCGCGATGCCTGGCGTCCGGCCTTGTGGGGGCAGGCGGCCTCGCAGCCGCGCACCTGGGCCCTGTAGCGGGCACCCACTGCCAGCTGCGTCCTACGGCGTCACCGGCAGCTCACCGCCGCCAGCCGCCGCCCCTTTCCGGCAGCCCGGCCTGGCAGCCCTTCCTAGACTCTGGGCATCGGAAACCTTGTTCGTTTCCAGGAGATTGCACATGAGCCACCCCGAAAAGAACCGCACGCGCCGCAGCCTGGTGTCCTTCGGCGTCACCGCCCTGCTGGCCATGACCGCCGCCACCGCCCAGGTCGCTACCGGTACCGCCAGCGCCGACATCGATGCCTCGGGCAGCTACCGCCAGGAGGTGCAGGCCTGCATGAGCGGCCGCACCCAGCAGGACCGGGACGCCTGCCTGCAGGAGGCGCGCAACGCGCAGGCCGCCAAGCAGCGCGGCAAGCTCGAGACCTACGGCAACCACGAAGCGAACGCGCTGGCCCGCTGCGAGCCGCTGATCGGCGAGGACAAGGCGGCCTGCCAGGCGCGCGTGATGGGCTACGGCAGCACCAGCGGCAGCGTGGCGGGTGGCGGCATCCTGCGCGAGGTGGAGACGGTGGTGCTGCCGCCGGGCCAGACGTCGATCACCATCGAACCCAAGACCTCGGAACCGGTGGTGCTGGTGCCCACCGAGCCATCGCGATGAGCCGCGCGGACGAGCCCGGCAAGGCAAAGGCCGGGCACGGCTACCGCAACGAGGTGACCTGGGACGGCGCCGCCGGCCGCCAGCCCTATTCCAACCAGGGAGAGGAGGAAGGCGCGGCGCCCAACCTTCCCCCGGAACATGCCGAGGGCGACCGCGGCAGCCGGTCCGGCACCAACCTGGACCAGCTGGAAGAAGTCAAGCGCAAGCCCTGAGCGCCCGGCGCCGGGCGTCCAGGCCCGGTCAGACCACGCCGAACAGCATCAGCAGCAGGACGACGGTCAGCGGTACGCCGAGGAGCCAGAGGATGAGGGGCATGATCGTCTCCGAATTCATGCGCGCACGATACGGGCTCGTCGCCGCTGAGCCTGACGGGGACCGGCGCCTTGCGCGGTAGGCTGCTGCCTACAACTGCCGGGCTGAGGCCGGGCCCGCCGCGCTAAATCGCGACCAGGCCGCGCACGCCGTCCCGCTCCATGTCCCGGCCGGCCCCGCGGGCGACGATCTCGCCGCGCTCCATCACCAGGTAATGGTCGGCCAGCTCGCGCGCGAAGTCGTAGTACTGCTCGACCAGCAGCACCGCCACGGGCCGGCCGTCCAGGCCCTGGTCGGCCAGGCGGCGGATCACCCGGCCCATGTCCTTGATGATGCTGGGCTGGATGCCTTCGGTAGGCTCGTCCAGCACCAGCAGCCGCGGCCGGGCTGCCAGCGCCCGGGCGATGGCCAGCTGCTGCTGCTGGCCGCCGGACAGGTCGCCGCCGCGCCGGTGCAGCATCTGCGCCAGCACCGGGAACAGCTCGAACAGCTGCGCGGGAATGGGCGTCGACGCGGGCCGGGAGGCCAGGCCCATGCGCAGGTTGTCCTGCACCGTGAGGCGGCCGAAGATCTCGCGCCCCTGCGGCACGTAGCCGATGCCCGCCCGCGCCCGCTGGTAGGGCGTGGCCTGCTGCAGGGCCCGGCCTTCGAGTTCAATGCGGCCGGTGCGCACCGGCACCAGCCCCATCAGCGACTTCAGCATCGTGGTCTTGCCCACGCCGTTGCGGCCCAGCAGCACCGTAACCCGGCCCGCCGGCACCTCGAACGACACATCGCGCAGGATGTGCGAGCCGCCGTAGTACTGGTTGACGCCCTGGACGCTCAGCATCGCTTCACCTTCCGAGGTAAACCTCGATCACCCGCTCGTCGTTCTGCACCTGGTCCAGCGTGCCCTGGGCCAGCACCCGGCCGTCGCACAGCACGGTGACGGTCTCGCAGATGCTGCGCACGAA
Source organism: Ramlibacter tataouinensis TTB310 (assembly GCF_000215705.1). Lineage (NCBI taxonomy): Bacteria > Pseudomonadati > Pseudomonadota > Betaproteobacteria > Burkholderiales > Comamonadaceae > Ramlibacter > Ramlibacter tataouinensis. Next base: position 3,485,063 of record NC_015677.1, read on the forward strand.
CGGCATGTCGTGCTCCACCACGACCAGCGAATGCCGGCCCTTGAGCGAGAGGAACAGCTCGGCGGTGCGCGCCGTCTCCTCGTCGGTCATGCCGGCCACCGGCTCGTCCAGCAGCAGCAGACGCGGCTCCTGCATCAGCAGCATGCCGATCTCCAGCCACTGCTTCTGCCCGTGGCTGAGCGTGCCGGCCAGGCGGCGCTCGCTGCCAGCCAGGTGGATGGTGCGCAGCACCTCGGCCACCCGGTCGGCCTGGACGGAGTCGAGGCGGAAGAACATCGAGGCGCGCACGCCCTTGCCGGTCCCCAGCGCCAACTCCAGGTTCTCGAACACCGTGAGCTGCTCGAACACGGTGGGCTTCTGGAACTTGCGGCCTATGCCCAGCTGGGCGATCTGGGCCTCGGTGTGGCGCAGCAGGTCGATGGTGGAGCCGAAGAACACGGTGCCGGCATCCGGCCGGGTCTTGCCGGTGATGATGTCCATCATCGTGGTCTTGCCGGCGCCGTTGGGACCGATGATGCAGCGCAGCTCGCCCGGCGCGATGTCCAGCGACAGGCCGTTGATCGCCTGGAAGCCGTCGAAGCTCACGCTCACGTCCTCCAGGTACAGGATGCGGCCATGCGCCAGATCGACCTCGCCCGGCGTGGCCGGCCGTCCGAAGCCGGCCTCGCGCCCGCCCGAGGCCGTGGCCGCGGCCCGCTGCTGCACGCGCTGCGCGCCTTGTTCCAGCAGGTCGGGCGTCATCGCCGCCGTCCCCGCAGGCGCCGCAGCAGGCCCACCAGGCCGTCCGGCAGGAACAGCGTCACCGCGATGAACAGCGCGCCCAGGAAGTACAGCCAGAACTCCGGCGCGGCCACGGTCAGCCAGCTCTTGGCCCCGCCCACCAGGAAGGCGCCGGCGATCGGGCCGACCAGCGTGGCGCGGCCGCCCACCGCCGCCCAGACCGCGATCTCGATGGAATTGGCCGGGCTCATCTCGCCGGGGTTGATGATGCCCACCTGCGGCACGTACAGCGCGCCGGCCACCCCGCACATGGCGGCCGAGATCACCCAGATCGTCAGCTTGTAGCGCACCGGGTCGTAGCCGCAGAACATGGCGCGCGACTCCGCGTCGCGGATCGCCTGCAGCACGCGGCCGAACCTGGCCGCCACCAGCCAGCGCGCGAACAGGAAAAACCCCAGCAGCGCAAGCCCGGTCAGCACGAACAGCGCCATGCGCATGGAGGGCGTGGCAATGGGCAGCCCCAGGACGCGCTTGAAGTCGGTGAAGCCGTTGTTGCCGCCCAGGCCGGTCTCGTTGCGGAAGAACAGCAGCATGGCAGCGAAGGTCATGGCCTGGGTGATGATGGAGAAGTACACGCCCTTGATGCGCGAGCGGAAGGCGAAGAAGCCGAACACGAAGGCCACCCCGGCGGGCACCAGGACCACCAGCGCGAGCGTCGCCGCGAAGCTGTCCGACAGCTGCCAGTGCCAGGGGAGCTGCTTCCAGTCCAGGAACACCATGAAGTCGGGCAGGTCGCTGCCGTAGTGGCCCTGGCGGCCGATCTGGCGCATCAGGTACATGCCCATCACGTAGCCGCCCAGCGCGAAGAACAGGCCGTGCCCCAGCGACAGGATGCCGGTGTAGCCCCACACCAGGTCCATGGCCAGCGCGCAGATGGCGTAGCACATGATCCGGCCGAGCAGGGCCACGCCGTAGTCGCCGAGGTGGAAGGCGCTGGTGGGCGGCACCGCCAGGTTCAGCACCGGGGCCAAAGCGCAGACGGCGATCAGGGCGACCAGGAACGCGGCCCAGCCAGCGTTGGTGAGCAAGGGCTCCGGAGGGGGCAACGCAAGCCGGGAGTCACCTCTCATGCTCTTCCCTTGACCGCGAACAGCCCCTGCGGCCGCTTCTGGATGAAGACGATGATCAGGACCAGCACCGCGATCTTGGCCAGCACGGCGCCGGCCCAGCCCTCCAGCAGCTTGTTCAGCACGCCCAGCCCGAGCGCGGCGTAGACCGTGCCGGCGAGCTGCCCGACCCCGCCCAGCACCACCACCATGAACGAGTCGACGATGTAGCTCTGGCCCAGGTCGGGGCCGACGTTGCCGACCTGGCTGAGCGCGCAGCCGGCCAGCCCTGCGATGCCCGAGCCCAGCGCGAAGGCATAGGTGTCGGTGCGCGCCGTGTTCACGCCCATGCAGGAGGCGATGGGCCGGTTCTGCGTGACGCCGCGCACGAACAGGCCCAGGCGCGTGCGTGCGATCAGGAACGCCATGCCGGCCAGCACGCCGGCGGCGAAGGCGATGATGACGATGCGGTTCCAGGGCAGCTGCAGGTTGCCCATCACCACCAGACCGCCGCTCATCCATCCGGGGTTCTCCACGGCCACGTTCTGCGCGCCGAACACCGAGCGCACGGCCTGCATCAGCATCAGGCTGATGCCCCAGGTCGCCAGCAGCGTCTCCAGCGGCCGGCCGTACAGGAAGCGGATCACGCCGCGCTCCAGGATGGCGCCCAGCAGGGCGGAGGCGGCGAAAGCCGCCGGCACCGCCGCCACCAGGTACCCGTCGAACGCGCCCGGCAGGTGCTGGCGGAACAGGTTCTGCACCACGTAGGTGGCGTAGGCGCCGATCATCATCAGCTCGCCGTGCGCCATGTTGATCACGCCCATCAGCCCGTAGGTGATGGCCAGCCCCAGCGCCACCAGCAGCAGGATGGAGCCCAGGCTGATGCCGGAGAACAGCTGCCCGAGGCGCTCGCCCCAGGCCAGGCGGCCCTCCACCTCGCGCAGCGCCGATGCCATGGCGGCGCGCACCTGGGCCTGAGGCTCCGGGCGCATGCGCTCCAGCAGCAGGGTCTTGGTGCCCGGGTCGCCGCTGGCCGCGAGCAGCCGGGCCGCCTCCAGCCGGCGCGCCGGGTCGCTGCTGCCCAGCAGCATGGCGGCGCGCACCCGGGCCAGCTGCGCCCGGATGCCCGGGTCGCCCTCGGCCGCGTAGGCCTTGTCGATCAGCGGCAGGCGGCCTTCGTCGGTCTCGCCCGCCAGCGACCTTACCGCCTGGGAGCGAACCGCCGGGTCCTGCGAGAACAGCCGCAGCGCGGCCAGCGCCATCTCCAGCTCGCCGCGCATGCGGTTGTTGCTGATCACGTCCTCGGCATCGGCGGGCAGCGCCACCTCGCCGCCGGTGACCGGGTCCAGGCCCCGGCCGCCGCGCACGATGAACACCTGGCCGCCGGCCGTGGCCTTCACCGCGTCGTCGGCCAGGGCCTGCAGCAACGCCACGGTCCTTTCGTCGGCGCCCTGGACGGCCTGGCCCAGGGCTACGATGCGCGCGTCGGAGTCGCCTACGGCCAGGGCAGTGGCCTGCTCCTGCGTGAGCGCATGGGCCTGCGCACCAAGGAAGACCGTCAGCAGAAGAAGAAGTTTTCTCATGAGAACCTGACTCCCTCTCCCGCATGGCGGAGAGGGAGGAACGGCCTTACAGCTTCGACTTGCCGTCCGGCTCGTCCTTCTTCTTGTCGTTGCCCTCGATGAAGGGGCTCCAGGGCTTGGCCTTGACCGGGCCGGGCGTCTTCCAGACCACGTTGAACTGGCCGTCGGCGCGCACCTCGCCGATGAACACCGGCTTGTGCAGGTGGTGGTTCTTCTCGTCCATCTTGGCGGTGAAGCCGGACGGCGCCTTGAAGGTCTGGCCGCCCATCGCGGCGATGACCTTGTCCACGTCGGTGGTCCTGGCCTTCTCCACCGCCTGCTTCCACATGTGGACGCCGATGTAGGTCGCCTCCATCGGGTCGTTGGTCAGCGGCTTGTCCTTGTGGCCGGCGATGCCCTTGGCCTTGGCGTAGGCGGCCCACTTCTTCACGAACTCGTCGTTGGTGGGGTTCTTCACCGACTGGAAGTAGTTCCAGGCGGCCAGGTGGCCCACCAGCGGCTTGGTGTCGACGCCGCGCAGTTCCTCCTCGCCCACCGAGAAGGCCACCACCGGCACGTCCCTGGCCTTCAGGCCGGCGTTGCCCAGCTCCTTGTAGAACGGCACGTTGGAGTCGCCGTTGATGGTGGAGATCACCGCGGTCCTGCCGTCGGCCGAGAACTTCTTGATGTCGGCCACGATGGTCTGGTAGTCGCTGTGGCCGAAAGGCGTGTACTTCTCGTCGATGTCGGATTCCTTGACGCCCTTGGACTTGAGGAAGGCGCGCAGGATCTTGTTGGTGGTGCGCGGGTAGACGTAGTCGGTGCCCAGGAGCACGAAGCGCCTGGCACCGCCGCCCTCCTTGGACATCAGGTACTCCACCGCGGGGATGGCCTGCTGGTTGGGCGCCGCGCCGGTGTAGAACACGTTCTTGGACAGCTCCTCGCCCTCGTACTGCACCGGGTAGAACAGCAGGCCGCCCAGCTCCTCCACCACCGGCAGCACCGACTTGCGCGACACGCTGGTCCAGCAGCCGAAGACGGCGGCCACCTTGTCCTGCGTGAGCAGCTGCCGCGTCTTCTCGGCGAACAGCGGCCAGTTGGACGCGGGGTCCACGATGACGGGCTCGAGCTTCCTGCCGAGCACGCCGCCCTTGGCGTTGATCTCCTCGATGGCCATCAGCGCCGTGTCCTTCAGCACGGTCTCGGAGATCGCCATGGTGCCGGACAGGCTGTGCAGGATGCCGACCTTGATGGTGCCGCCCGCGGCCTGGGCATGGACGGAGGAAACGCCGGACAGGCTGGCCAGGGCGGTGGCGGCGGTGATCGCCTTGAGGGTGAGACGTCGTTGCATGTGCGCTCCAGGTGAAGGGGAGGAAGCCGGAAGTTGTCGCCGGACGTTTCAGCAGCTGATCGGTACGGCGTGCGACGCATGCTAGGGAGCGCAGCGTGCGCGGCCAATACGCCGCTTGGCGTATGGCTTGCGGTTTCAGCGGCCGTGGGGCTTGTAGGAAAAGGTCGTGACATGGGCGCAAAGGCTGTCGATGACCCCACGCCGGCAAAGGCTTCCGATAGAGTTTTTAGCTAAGTCGCGGGGTCCTTTCGCCAAGGGCCATGCGGCTGGCGCAACGCTCGCCCGGGAGGGGTGGGCGTTGCCCGCAGTTCATTCATACAGACCCTGCAAGGAACGTCATGCAAACCCTCGTCGTCTTTTCCCACCTGCGCTGGAACTTTGTCTACCAGCGCCCCCAGCACCTGCTGTCCCGGCTGGCCGCGCGTTGGCGAGTGGTTTTCATCGAGGAACCCATGCTCCACGCGCAGGAGCCGCACCTGGAGCGCATCAAGCCCTGCCCCGGCGTGCAGGTGTGGCGTCCGCACGTGAAGGGCGACACCCCCGGTTTCCATGACGACCACCTGCCGGTGCTGCAGCAGATGGTGATGCAGGCCATGGCCGAGGAGAACGTCAAGGACTACTGGGTCTGGTTCTACACCCCCATGGCCTATCCGCTGGCCTCGGAAATGACGCCGCGTGGCGTGGTCTACGACTGCATGGACGAGCTGGCGGCCTTCAAGAACGCGCCGCGCCAGCTGCTGCAGCGCGAGAACGCGCTGTTCAAGGCCGCCGACCTGGTGTTCACCGGCGGCCCCAGCCTGTACCAGTCCAAGCGCACGCGCCACCCCAGCGTGCACTGCTTCCCGAGCAGCGTGGACGCCAAGCACTTCGCGCGCAACGTGCCGGACCATCCGCTGCAGGCGCAGCTGCCGCATCCGCGCGTGGGTTACTGCGGCGTGATCGACGAGCGCGTGGACCTGGGGATGGTGGCGGCCCTCGCCGACGCGCGGCCCGAGTGGCAGGTGGTGATGGTCGGCCCGGTGGTCAAGATCGATCCGGCCAGCATCCCCCAGCGGCCCAACATCCACTGGCTGGGCCAGCAGAGCTATGACGACCTGCCCGCCTTCATCTCGGGCTGGGACGTGTGCATGCTGCCGTTCGCGCTGAACGAGGCCACCCGCTTCATCAGCCCCACCAAGACGCTGGAGTACATGGCCTGCGGCCGGCCCTCGGTGAGCACGGCCATCAAGGACGTGGTCGAGCCCTATGGCCACGTGGTGCCCATCGTCTCCACGCCCGAGGAGTTCGTCGCGGCCTGCGACGAGATCCTGGCGCGCACGCCCGAGCTGCAGCTGCGTCACGCCAAGGCGCTGGCCGAGGTGGTGGCCCGCACCTCCTGGGATGCGACCGCCAACGGGATGGCGGAACTGATCGCCCAGGCCGACCAGGAGAACCAGGCGGCCAAGCGCGCGGCCGCCGCGCCGGCGGTCGGTGCGTCGCGGCCCGCGTCGGCCATGCTGACCGAGCCGCTGGTGGCGGCGCGGCGCGCGGTGGTGGGCTAAGGACCGGCCGGGCCCCTGGCACCGGCGGGAGGGTGGCCGGTGCCTGGATCAGGCCGCCTCCCACAGTGCGGCCATCGGCACGGCCAGAAGGTCGGGCCCGAAGCGCAGGACGGCATCGCCGTCGTACATCACGATGCCGCAGCGCCAGCGCGGACCGGCCACTTCCCTGAGCTTGCGCAGGCCGCGGAAATCGGCTTCCCGCACCGTGCTGGACGCCTTGACCTCCACACCGGCCAGTTCCTGGGGCCCCCTCTCCAGGACGATGTCCACTTCGTGGTCGTCGCGATCGCGGAAGTGATGGAAGGCCACGGGTTGCGGCTGCCAGCTGGCCTGGCGCCGCAGTTCCTGGAAGACGAAGGTTTCCGCCAGCTGCCCCAGCAGGGTGCGGTCCTGGTAGACCTCGGCCGCGTCCACCCGCAGCAGCGCACAGGCGAGGCCGGTATCGCCCAGATGGATCTTGGGCGTCTTGACCAGCCGCGGCAGCTGGCGCAGGTGCCATGGCGGCAAGGTTTCCAGCAGGAACAGGCGTTCCAGCAAGATCAGGTAGTCGCGTATCGTGGGACGACTGAGCTGGAACGGGCCTGCCAGCTCGCTGAGGTTGAAGAGCCTGGCTGTCTGCGCAGCGGCGAACTCGAGCAGCCTCGGCAGCGCGTCCAGGGCGCTGATGCGGGCCAGGTCGCGTACGTCCCGCTGCACCAGGGCCTGCACGTAGGCCTGGTACCAGGCGCGCCGGCGGTTTTCGCTGCGCGCGAGCGCCGCAGGATAGCCGCCCGCCACGATGCGCTGCGCCAGTGCCAGCCCGAGGCGCTGGTGCCTGGCCGGTGCGAACCGGCCCCCGAAAAGCTTGTGCAGGAAGGTGCCGGGACGCCGCTCGATCTCGCACTGCGCCAAGGGGTGGAGACGCTGGGCTTCCAGCCGTCCGGCCAGCGAGTCCGCCAAGGCCGGCAGCAGCAGGACATTGGCCGAGCCGGTCAGAAGGAACCGCCCGGGCCGGCGGTCCTTGTCGACCGAAGCCTTGAGCGAGGTGAAGATTTCAGGAATGCGCTGGATCTCGTCCAGCACCATGCGCGGCGGCAGATCAGCCACGAAGCCGACGGGGTCGGTACGGGCGGCCGCCAGCAGGTTGTCGTCGTCGAAACTCAGGTAACCATAGCCGGCCGGCTCGGCCACGGCACGCGCCAGGGAGGTCTTGCCGCTCTGGCGCGGGCCATGCAGCAGGACCACGGGCGTGTCCGCCAGCGCCTCCATGAGCGGTTGCTGGGCGAAACGGGGAAATACGGGGTCGCTGGTTGAAAGTTCCGGCACCGGCTGATTGTAAGTAACATGCCCGGCTGATTGAAACCCTGGATCCCGGCTGATTGAAACCTTCGGTGCGGACGAGGAGCGCCCGGGTGCTCGACGACGTCCTCAAGCCTCGAACTGCGGCTGCAGCTGGCGGATGCGGTTCAGGGCCATGGCCGCCGCGGCCGTGCGCGTCTCCACGCCCAGCTTGGCCAGGATGCGCTCCAGGTGCTTCTTCACCGTGGCCGGGCTGGCGCCCAGGATGTCGGCGATGTCGCGGTTGATCTTGCCCTTGGCCACCCAGTAGAGCACCTCGGCCTCGCGGGCGGTGAGCTTGAAACACAGGCTCATGGCCTCGACCACGGCGGCGTCCGACACCTCGCGCATCACGATCAGCCACTCGCCCTCGCCCGTGCCGCCGTCGCCGGTCTGCTGGTGCAGCCGGAAGGTGAGGCGGCGCGCACCGAGCTCGACCACCAGGCGCGGCGGCTCCACCTGCCGGTTCGCATCGGCCAGGCTGCGGCGCAGCCAGTCGGTCACCGCCTGCGGCGCCAGGTTCGGCCAGTGCGGCGGATGGCCGCCGAAGTAGGCCAGCAGCAGGTCGCGCGCCAGCGGGGTCTGCCACATCAGCCGGCCGTCGTCGGCGCGCACGGTGATGCTGGCGTAGCCGAAGGCGTCCAGCGCGTTGCGCGCCTGGCCGGCCTGCTGCGCCTCCTGGCGCGCGCGGCGCGCGCTCCCCAGGTGCACGTTCATGCGGGCCAGCACCTCGCGCGGCTTGATCGGCTTGGTCACGTAGTCCACGCCGCCGGCCTCCAGCCCCGCCACCAGGTGCTCGGTCTCGGTCAGGCCGGTCATGAAGATGATGGGGATGTGCGCCGTGGCCGGCCCGGCCTTGAGCCGGCGCGCCACCTCGAAGCCGTCCATGCCCGGCATCACCGCGTCCAGCAGCACGATGTCGGGCAGGGCCTGCAACGCCCGCTGCAGGGCCGCCGCGCCGCTGGTGGCCACCAGCACCGTGCAGCCGGACTCCTCCAGCGCATCGTGCAGCAGCGCCAGGTTGTCGGGCACGTCGTCCACCACCAGGACCAGGTCGCCCCGGGCCCGGTCCAGCGCCGCAGCGGCCGTGCGGCTCATGCCGCGCCCTCCGGCGCGCCGGCGCGCGCCAGCTGCAGCGCGATCGCCTCGATCTCGAAGCGGCGCGCCTGCTCGCGCAGCGAGCGGCAGAAAGCTGCGCTGGCCGGCTGCGCCGCCTCGATCTCGTCCAGCCGGTTCAGGATGCCGCGCAGATAACCCAGCTCCACCACTTCGCGCAGGGCAGCCAGCGCCGCGGCATCGGGCGGCACCAGGGGCGCCGGGGACGCCGCCGCCTCTGGTGCCGGGTCCGGCGGCGCGTACAGCCAGCGCAGGCCCAGGGCGCGCTGCAGCCAGTCCAGCAGCTCGCCGTGGCGCACCGGCTTGAGGATGAAGTCGTCCGGCTGCACGCCGGCGTCGTTGTCCAGCCCCTTGTCGAAGGCGTTGGCGGAAACGATGGCGATCCGGGCCTTCACCGGCGGCGGCAGCCGCCGCAGCCGGCGGAGGGTCTCCCAGCCGTCGATGCCCGGCATGGCCAGGTCCATCAGGATGGCGTCGGGCACGAAACGGCCCGCGTGCAGCAGGTCCAGCGCATCATGGCCGCTGGCGGCGGTGCGGATCTCGAAGCCCAGCGGCGCCAGCAGCTGCACCAGCAGCTCGCGGTCGGCCTCCTCGTTGTCCACCACCAGCAGGCGGCGGCGCGCGCCCTCGTAGCCGCAGCGCCGCGCGGGCCGACCGGCCGCCGGCGCCGCCTCTGCGGCCACCTCGGGCATGAACAGGCGCAGGCGGAAGGCGGCCCCCGCGCCGGGCCGGCTGCTCACGGTGAGCTCGCCGCCCATCAGGGCCGTGAGCATCTTGGCGATGGTCAGGCCCAGCCCGGCGCCGGGCGCGGCGCCCGAGGCGGCGCTGCTGCCGCGGGCGAAGGGCTCGAACACGCGCTCGATCTCCTCCTGCGACAGGCCCGGCCCGGTGTCCTCGATGTCGATCAGCGCCATCTCGCGCGCGTGCCGAACGCGGAAGGTGACGCCGCCCCGCGCCGTGAACTTGACGGCGTTGCCCAGCAGGTTGAACAGGATCTGGCGCAGCCGCTTTTCGTCGGCGCGCACCGCCTGAGGGAGGCCGGTCGCCTCGAAGCGGAAGGCCAGGCCCTTGGCCGCCGCCTGTGGCTCGAACATGGCCGCCACCTCCTGCACGCAGTCGGCCAGGCGTATGGGCGCCACCTGCAGCGCCAGCTTGCCGGCCTCGATGCGGGCGATGTCCAGCGTGCCCTCGATCAGCGACAGCAGGTGCTCGCCGCCGCGCCGGATCACGTGCACCGCCTGGCGCCGGTGCGGCGGCACGCCGGCGTCCTCGGCCATCAGCTGGGCATAGCCCAGGATGCTGTTGAGCGGGGTGCGCAGCTCGTGGCTGACGGCGCCGATGTAGCGGCTCTTGGCCTGGTTGGCCTGCTCGGCGGCATGGCGCGCCTCCTCCGCCACGCGCCTGGCCTGCTGCAGCGCCTGGTCGGTCAGGCGGTGCGAGTCGATCTCGCGCACCAGCAGCCGGGTCTGGCGGTTCGATTCCTGCTGCGCCACCTGCCGGCTCTGGTGCGCCAGCACCAGCCACCAGGCCACGATGCCGGCGATTACCAGCAGGGCCACGTAGGCCTTCAGGAAGCCCGAGCGCAGCGGTCCCTCGAACAGCGGCGGCCCGTCGCCGGCCACGGCCTGCAGCGCGCGCATCTCCTGGTGGTACAGCAGGCCGAACACCGCGGCCAGCACCGGCGCGATGACCAGCATCAGCAGGATGAAGTGGCCCAGGCCGGTGTCCAGGTAGGGCCACACGCGCCGCGGCAGCAGCCGGCGCAGCGTGGCCGACCACTGGGCCGCCAGGCTGGCGTGGGGCTTGCACGCGTCGCCGCAGCGTGCGTCCAGCGTGCAGCACAGCGAGCAGATGGCGCCCTGGTAGGCCGGGCAATGCGCCATGTCGGGCGCCTCGTAATCGCGCTCGCAGATGACGCAGCGCGCGAGGGTGGACGCCTGCGCCGCCGGGCGGTCCGAAGGCTTTCGGGCAAGGTAGTAGCGGCCTCGGGTGAACCAGGCGATGGCCGGCGCGGCGACGAAGGCCACCACCAGGGCCACCACGGCCGAGAAGGCCTGCGCCGCCGCGCCGAACACGCCCAGGTGGGCGGCGATGGACAGCGCCGAGGCCAGCGCCATGGCGCCCACCCCCACCGGGTTGACGTCCCACAGGTGGGCGCGCTTGAACTCGATGCCGGGCGGCGACAGGCCCAGCGGCTTGTTCACCACCAGGTCGGCCACCACCGCCATGAACCAGGCGATGGCGATGTTGGCGTACAGGCCCAGCACCTCGCCCAGCGCGTGGAACACGTTCATCTCCATCAGCATGAAGGCGATCAGCGTGTTGAACACCACCCAGACCACCCGGCCCGGGTGGCTGTGCGTGACGCGCGAGAAGAAGTTGGACCAGGCCAGCGAGCCGGCGTAGGCGTTGGTGACGTTGATCTTCAGCTGCGAGACCACCACGAACAGCGCGGTGGCGGTCACCGCCCAGCCGTACTGGGGGAACACGTATTCGTAGGCCGCCAGGTACATCTGGTTGGGGTCGACCGCGCGCTCGGCCGGCACCATGTGGCTGATGGCCAGCCAGGCCAGCAGCGCGCCGCCCAGCATCTTGACCACGCCCAGCAGCACCCAGCCCGGCCCGCCGGCCAGCACCGCCGCCCACCAGCCGCGGCGGTTGGCCGCGGTGCACGCGGGCATGAAGCGCAGGTAGTCGGCCTGCTCGCCCATCTGCGTGATCAGAGCGATGCCCACCGTGAGCGCGGCACCGAACAGGTGCAGATCGAAGCCGGCGGCACCACCGGCGTGCCCGGCGTAACCCGTGATGCCGTCGAATGCACCAGGATCGCGCGCCAGCACGTAGGCGAAGGGCACGACCAGCATCACCAGCCACAGCGGCTGGGTCCACAGCTGCAGCCGGCTGATGGCCGACACGCCGTGCGTCACCAGCGGGATGACGACCACCGCGCACAGCAGGTAGCCCCAGGTCGGCGGGATGCCCAGCGCCAGCTCCAGCGCGTAGGCCATGACGGCCGCCTCTAGCGCGAAGAAGACGAAGGTGAAGGAGGCGTAGATCAGCGAGGTGAGGGTGGAGCCGATGTAGCCGAAGCCGGCGCCCCGCGTGAGCAGGTCCATGTCCACGCCGTAGCGGGCGGCGTAGTAGCTGATCGGCAATCCCGCCAGGAAGATGATCAGTCCCGTGGCGACAATGGCCCAGAAGGCATTGGTGAAGCCGTACTGCACCAGCAGCGTGGCGCCCACCGCCTCCAGGATCAGGAACGAGGCCGCGCCGAAGGCGGTGTTGGCCACGCGGAACGGCGACCACTTGCGAAAGCGCTGCGGCGTGTAGCGCAGCGCGTAGTCCTCCAGGGTCTCGCGCGCCACCCAGCTGTTGTAGTCGCGGCGGACCTTGACCACGCGCTGGGGCGCGTCGGCCGGTTGCGGGGGGATGCTCTCGCTCACGCGGGGCGGGGTGCAGGTTCCATGCCAAACGGCTCGGCATGGCCCTTGCAATAAGATGCCCGACACCCCGCCCGCCATGGAACTCACCCCCCGCGAAAAGGACAAGCTGCTGATCTTCACGGCCGCCCTGCTGGCCGAGCGCCGCAAAGCCCGCGGCCTGAAGCTCAACTACCCGGAGGCGGTGGCACTGATCTCCGCCACCGTCATGGAAGGCGCGCGCGACGGCCGCACCGTCGCCCAGCTCATGAGCGAAGGACGCACCCTGCTCACGCGCGACGAGGTGATGGATGGGGTGGCCGAGATGATCCCCGACATCCAAGTCGAGGCCACCTTCCCCGATGGGACCAAGCTGGTGACCGTGCACCAGCCCATCGTCTGACACAGCGCCAGGAGGCATTGCCGATGACACGTTCGATCACCCTCAAGGCCGCTGCCGCGGGCGCCTGGCTGGCGCACGCCGGGGCCGCCTTCGCCCACGAAGGCCACGGCTTGGCCGGTGACCACTGGCACGCGACCGACAGCTTCGGCCTGCTGCTGGTGGGCGCCCTGGCGGCGCTGGCGGTCTGGCTGTCGCGCGGCGGCCAGTAGCGCGAAGGCGGCGGCGATGATCCCTGGCGAGCTGCTGGCGCAGGCCGGCGACCACGAACTCAACCCCGGCCGGCGCACGGCCACGCTGGTGGTGCGCAACACGGCCGACCGGCCGATCCAGGTCGGCTCCCACTACCACTTCGCCGAGACCAACGGCGCGCTGGACTTCGACCGCCTGGCCGCCCGCGGCATGCGGCTGAACATCGCCTCGGGCACCGCGGTGCGCTTCGAGCCCGGGCAGCAGCGCACGGTGGAGCTGGTCGACTACGCCGGCGGGCGCGCCGTGCACGGCTTCCGCGGCCTGGTCCAGGGAAGGCTGTAGATGGCCAGGATCGCGCGCCAGGCCTATGCCGAGATGTTCGGCCCCACCACCGGCGACCGCGTCCGGCTGGCCGACACCGACCTGCTGGTCGAGGTCGAGGACGACTACACGCTGCGCGCCGGCGGCTATGGCGAGGAAGCCAAGTTCGGCGGCGGCAAGACCATTCGCGACGGCATGGCGCAGTCGCAGCGCACGCGGGCCGAAGGGGCCATGGATACCGTGCTGACCAATGCCCTCATCCTGGACCACTGGGGCATCGTCAAGGCCGACATCGGCCTGAAGGGCGGGCGCATCGCCGCCATCGGCAAGGCCGGCAACCCCGACACCCAGCCGGGCGTGGACATCGTGATCGGGCCGGGCACCGAGATCATCAGCTGCGAGGGCGCCATCGTCACCGCAGGCGGCATCGACAGCCACATCCACTTCATCTGCCCGCAGCAGATCGAGGAGGCGCTGGCGTCCGGCATCACCACCATGTTCGGCGGCGGCACCGGACCGGCCACCGGCACCTTCGCCACCACCTGCACGCCCGGCTCCTGGAACATGGAGCGCATGCTGCAGGCCGCCGACGCCTTTCCCATAAACCTGGGCTTCATGGGAAAGGGCAACGCCAGCCTGCCGCAGGCGCTGCGCGAGCAGGTGGCCGCCGGCGCCATCGGGCTGAAGCTGCACGAGGACTGGGGCACCACGCCCTCGGCCATCGGGAACTGCCTGGATGTGGCCGACGAGATGGACATCCAGGTAGCCATCCATTCGGACACGCTCAACGAGTCCGGCTTCGTGGAGGACACCATCGCGGCCACGAAGGGACGCGGCATCTGCGCATTCCACACCGAGGGCGCGGGCGGCGGGCATGCGCCGGACATCCTGCGCGTGGTGGGCGAGGCCAACTTCCTGCCCTCCTCCACCAACCCCACCATGCCGTACACCGTGAACACGCTGGACGAGCACGTGGACATGCTGATGGTGTGCCACCACCTGGATCCCGCCATCGCCGAGGACCTGGCCTTCGCCGAGAGCCGCATCCGCAAGGAGACCATCGCGGCCGAGGACATCCTGCACGACCTGGGCGCGATCAGCATGATGTCCAGCGACAGCCAGGCCATGGGGCGCGTCGGCGAGGTCATCCTGCGCACCTGGCAGACCGCGCACAAGATGAAGCAGCAGCGCGGCGCGCTGGAAGGCGATGGCCCACGCAATGACAACTTCCGCGCCAGGCGCTACGTCGCCAAGTACACCCTCAACCCCGCCATCGCCCACGGCATCAGCCACGAGGTGGGCAGCGTGGAGCCGGGCAAATGGGCCGACCTGGTGGTGTGGAAGCCGGCCTTCTTCGGCATCAAGCCGTCGCTCATCCTCAAGGGCGGCTTCATCGCCATGGCGGCCATGGGCGACGCCAACGCCTCCATCCCCACGCCGCAGCCGGTGCACTACCGGCCCATGTTCGGCAGCTTCGGCGGCGCGCTCGCCAAGGGCGCCCTCACCTTCGTCTCCCAGGCGGCGCTGGCCGCCGGCGTGCCCGAGCGCTTCGGCCTGCGCAAGACCATCGGCGTGGCCAGGGACATCCGCGCCGTGCGCAAGCAGCACATGGTCCACAACGGCTGGCTGCCGAAGATGGAGATCGACCCGCAGACCTACACGGTGCGCGCCGACGGCCAGCTGCTGACCTGCAAACCCGCCTCCGTGCTGCCGATGGCGCAGCGCTACTTCCTGTTCTGACCCATGCTGCAAGCCAGCAAGCTGCTGCCCGCCGGCCGGGGCCTCGCCCCGGTGCTGCTCAATCGGGCGGCCACCGTGGAACTGGACTGGGACGTGCGCCAGAAATCGCGCTTCGACTGCGCGGACTCCCGCGGCCGCCACATCGGCGTCTTCCTGCCGCGCGGCACGGCGGTGCGCGGCGGCGACGTGCTGGTGGCCGAGGACGGCTCCCTCGTCCGCGTGCTGGCGGCGCCGCAGCCGGTGCTGCTGATCACCCACTGCCCGCGGCACGGCACCCCGTTCGACCTGATGCGCGCCGCCTACCACCTGGGCAACCGCCACGTGGCCATCGAGCTCCAGCCCGACCAGCTCAGGATCGAGCCCGACCACGTGCTGGCGCAGATGCTGCGCTCCATGCACCTGATCGTGCGGGAGGCGCAGCTGCCGTTCGAGCCCGAAGGCGGCGCCTATGGCGGCCACGGTCACGGCGGGCACCAGCACGGGCATGGGCATGACCACGGCCACGCGCACTGACGCCGCCCTGCTGCAGCTGCTGTGGCTGGCCTCGCCGGCCCTGCCGGTGGGCGGGTTCTCGTACTCCGAAGGGCTGGAGGCCGCCGTGGAACAGGGGCTGGTGACCGGCGAGGCCAGCGCGGGGGCGTGGCTGGCGGACCAGTTGCACCTGGGCCTGGCGCGGGCCGACCTGTCGGTGCTGGCGCAGGCGGTGACGGCCTGGCGCGAAGGCGACGCGGCTCGCGTGGCCGCCCTCGACGCCTGGGTGCGGCGCACGCGCGAGACCAGCGAGCTGCGGCTGCAGACCGAGCAGATGGGCCGTTCGCTGCTGGAGTGGATGAAGGCGGTGGGAGCGGACGCCGCCGACCTGCCCTCGCCCGCCCCCACCTACCCCGTCGCCTTCGCCCTGGCTGCC
Organism: Ramlibacter tataouinensis TTB310; assembly: GCF_000215705.1. Classification (NCBI taxonomy): domain Bacteria; kingdom Pseudomonadati; phylum Pseudomonadota; class Betaproteobacteria; order Burkholderiales; family Comamonadaceae; genus Ramlibacter; species Ramlibacter tataouinensis. Next base: position 3,500,755 of record NC_015677.1, read on the forward strand.
GGCCGCAGCCCCGCCCCGTTGCGCGAGATCGCCCTGGCCTACGCCTTCGGCTGGGCCGAGAACATGATGCAGGCCGCCATCAAGTCGGTGCCGCTGGGCCAGGGCGCGGGCCAGCGCATCCTGGCGCGCCTGGCCGCCGAGATCCCCGCCGCGGTCGACCAGGCCCTGGCCCTGGGCGACGACGACCGCCAGTCCTTCGCGCCCATGCTGGCCATCCTGTCGGCCCGGCACGAGCACCAGTACTCCCGTTTGTTCCGATCATGAGCACACTGCACCACATCCCGAATCGCACCAAGCCGCTGCCGCCCCTGCGCGTGGGGATCGGCGGCCCGGTGGGCTCGGGCAAGACCACCCTGCTGGAGATGCTGTGCAAGGCCATGCGCGCGCGCTGGGACCTGGTGGCCATCACCAACGACATCTACACCAAGGAAGACCAGCGCCTGCTCACCGTCAGCGGTGCGCTGCCGGCCGAGCGCATCCTGGGCGTGGAGACGGGCGGTTGCCCGCACACGGCCATCCGCGAGGACGCCTCCATCAACCTGGAGGCCATCGACCGCATGCTGGGCGAGTTCCCCGAAGCCGACATCGTGTTCGTGGAGTCCGGCGGCGACAACCTGGCGGCCACCTTCAGCCCCGAGCTGTCCGACCTGACCATCTACGTGATCGACGTGGCCGCCGGCGAGAAGATCCCGCGCAAGGGTGGCCCCGGCATCACCAAGAGCGACCTGTTCGTCATCAACAAGACCGACCTGGCGCCGCACGTGGGCGCCGACCTGGCGGTGATGGAGGCCGACACCCGGCGCATGCGCAAGGACAGGCCCTACGTGATGACCAACCTCAAGACGCTGGCCGGCGTGGATGAGGTGGTGGCCTTCATCGAGCGCAAGGGACTGCTGGTCACGGCCTGACGCTTAGAATCTTCGGTCCCGGAGAGTTGGCAGAGCGGTTGAATGCACCGGTCTTGAAAACCGGCGACGTCGCGAGGCGTCCGTGGGTTCGAATCCCACACTCTCCGCCACCGGCGGGTCACCCCGGCAAAAACAGCGCCTGCAGGTCGCTCAGGAAGTCGAAGCCCCGCGCGGTGGGCCGCACATGGCCCAGGCTCCGTTCGATCAGCCCGCGGCGCTGCGCCTCTTCCAAGCCGCCTTCGATCGCCGTCAGCGGCAGCCCCGTGCGCTCGCTGAAGTCGCGCAGCGCGAACCCGTCCTTCAGCCGCAGCGCATTGAGCATGAACTCGAACGGCAGGTCGGCGCGGCGCACCTCGTCTTCCTGCGCGATCGGTTGGCCGGCCAGCGCCCGCTCCATGTACAGCCGCGGCTCGCGATAGCGCACCTGGCGGACGACGCGGTGCGCGAAGCTCAGCTTGCCGTGCGCGCCCGCGCCCAGCCCCAGGTAGTCGCCGAACTGCCAGTAGTTGAGGTTGTGCCGGCAGGCATGGCCGGGACGCGCATAGGCCGACACCTCGTAGCGCCCCAGCCCGGCCGCCGCCGTCCGCTCGGTCAGGCGGTCCAGCATGGCGTAGGCGGTGTCGTCCGGCGGCACCTGCGGCGGGAACTTGGCGAAGTAGGTGTTGGGCTCGATGGTGAGGTGGTAGACCGACAGGTGCGGCGGCGCCAGGGCCAGCGCCTGGGTCAGGTCCTGGTCCAGCTGCTCCAGCGTCTGGCCCGGCAGCGCGTACATCAGGTCGAGGTTGAAGGTGCCGAAGGCGCCGGCGGCCTCTTCCACCGCGGCGATGGCCTGCGCCCGGTCGTGCACCCGGCCCAGGGCCTTCAGGTGCGCGTCGTCGAAGCTCTGCACGCCCACCGACAGCCGGGTCACGCCGGCGGCGCGGTAGCCGCGGAAGCGCTCCTTCTCGAAGGTGCCGGGGTTGGCCTCCAGCGTGATCTCGCAATCCGGCTCCAGCCGCAGGCGGGCGCGCACGTCCCCCAGCAGCCGGTCGATGGCGGCCGGCGAGAACAGGCTGGGCGTGCCGCCGCCGATGAAGATGCTGTGGATGGTGCGGCCCCACACCAGCGGCAGGGCCGACTCCAGGTCCGCGACCAGGGCGTCCAGGTAGCGCTGCTCGGGCATGTCGGTCGCCCGCATCTCGTGCGAATTGAAGTCGCAGTACGGGCACTTGCGGATGCACCAGGGCAGGTGCAGGTACAACGACAGCGGCGGCAGCGCGCCCAGCTGCAGCGTGCCGGGGCGCATGTAGTGCTGCAGGTCGATCATGAGGCAATCCCCTGGAACCAGCGTTCGCGCATCAGCTGCAGCATCTGCCGCGCCGCCCGGCCGCGGTGGCTGTTCGCGTTCTTCACCTCGGGCGGCAGCTGGGCGAAGGTCCGGCCGAAGGAAGGGATGAACATCACCGGGTCGAAGCCGAAGCCGTGGGCGCCCAGCGGCTCGCGCGTGATCTCGCCCACGGCCCGGCCCACCGCGATCAGCGGCTCGGGGTCGTCGGCACTGCGCAGCGCCACCAGGGTGCTGACCAGGGCCGCCCGGCGGTTCTCCACGTCGCGCATCTGCTCCAGCAGCGCGCGCACGTTGTGGTCGTCCCCCTTGGGGTAGCCGAACCGGGTGGCGTAGTAAGCCGTGTCCACGCCCGGCAGGCCGCCGAAGGCATCCACGCACAGGCCGGCATCGTCGGCGATAGCCGGCAGGCCGCTGACGCGCGCGGCATGGCGCGCCTTGGCCAGGGCGTTCTCGACGAAGGTGCGGTGCGGCTCCTCGGCTTCGCTTACGCCCAGCTCGGACTGGCGCACCAGCTGCACCCCCAGCGGCGCCAGCATGGCCTGCAGCTCGGCCAGCTTGCCGGCATTGTTGGACGCCAGGACGATCTTCGCAATCACGTCGGCTGCCGGCCCGCGGGCCGGCCTTGGTCAGTCGTTGGAAAGCGCCCGGCGCTGCAGCCCGACCAGCTCGGCGATGCCTTTTTCGGCCAGCCGCAGCAGCTCGTCCATCTCGGCGCGGGTGAAGGCCGCGCCCTCGGCCGTGCCCTGCACCTCCACGTAGTGGCCGGCGCCGGTCATCACCACGTTCATGTCGGTGTCGCAGGCCACGTCTTCCACGTACTCCAGGTCCAGCAAGGGCGTTCCTTCGACGATGCCGACGGAGACCGCGGCCACCGGGCCGGTGATGGGCGAGGCGGCCAGCTTGCCCTGGGCCATCAGCTTGGTTACCGCGTCCTGGGCGGCGACGAAGGCGCCGGTGATGGCCGCGGTGCGGGTGCCGCCGTCGGCCTGCAGCACGTCGCAGTCCAGGTGGATGGTGCGCTCGCCCAGGGCCTTGAGGTCGAACACGGCGCGCAGCGAGCGGCCGATCAGGCGCTGGATCTCCTGGGTGCGGCCGCTCTGCTTGCCCTTGGCGGCCTCGCGGTCGCCGCGGGTGTGGGTGGCGCGCGGCAGCATGCCGTATTCGGCCGTGACCCAGCCCTCACCGCTGCCGCGCTTGTGCGGCGGCACCTTCTCCTCCACCGAGGCGGTGCACAGCACCCGGGTCTGGCCGAACTCGATCAGCACCGAGCCTTCGGCATGGATGGTGAAGCCCCGCGTGATGCGCACGGGCCGCAGCTGGTCGGCGGCGCGGCCGGTGGTTCTTTGGAATGAGGTCATGGGTATTCGGGAAGGAGTCAGGACATCCGTGCGGATGTCCGGCTTCGGCCAGCCCGGCTCCTAGGTCTTGCGGGCGGCCGAGCGGCGGATGGCCTCGTTGATCTCGGCGATGGAGCGCTCGATGGCCTCGTCGTCCAGGTCCTCCACCATGCCGTCCAGCACGCCGGCCTGGATGGTGGAGGCGAACACGCCTTCGCTGATGCTGTCGGTGGACACGCCGTGGGTGGACTCGAAGGCGTCGGGCGTCTCCCACTCCAGCGCGATCACGGTGACGTTGTCCGAGCCCTCGCCGGCGCTGCGCAGCGCCGCCTCGACCAGATCGGGCACCGCGTCGGCGACGGGCTTGGTGCTGAGGTGCTGCACGATCACGTCGTCCGGCAGGCTGCCCCACAGCCCGTCCGAGCACAGCAGGATCCTGTCGCCCTGCTGCAGCACGACCGGCCCCGTCACGTCGAACACCGGCTTGACCGGCGAGCCCAGGCAGGTGAACAGGATGTTGCGGTTGATGCGCTCCAGCTGGATCACGCCGGCGCTGTGCTGCTCCAGGTAGGAGTGGTCGCGCGTGCGCGTGAGCAGCTCGCCGTCGCGCACCACGTACAGCCGCGAGTCGCCGCAGTGCACCCAGGTGGCCGCGCCCCCTTGCAGCAGCGCCGCCACCAGCGTGGTGCGCGGCGTGTCCAGCATGCCTTTCTCGCTGGCGTAGCGGATGATCTGGTGGTGGGCCGCCATCACCGCGCCGGCCAGGAATTCGGTGACGTCGCCCACCTGGGGCCGCGCTTCCCGCTGGTACAGCGCCGAGACGGTCTGCAGCGCCAGCTGCGCCGCGACCTCGCCCTCGGGGTGGCCGCCCATGCCGTCGGCCAGCACGAACAGCCCGGACTCGCGCGTGTAGCAATAGCCCATGCGGTCTTCGTTCTTTTCGCGGCCGCCCTTGCGGCTGATCTGGAAGATGGAGAACTTCACGGCCCGTGCGCCTTACTTCAGCTTGGCGCCGAAGCCGGTGGCCCGCTTCACGCCTTTCTTGGTGTCCGTCACCATGTTGTCGAACTGCAGGCGCATCTTCTCGCCCACCGTGAGCTTGGTGTAGCGGCGCTCGCCCTCGCGCGAGAGCTCCTTCTGCAGCGCGAACACGGACTGCGGACGCGACAGCGGGTCCAGCGACATGCACCACTCGACCACCTCGATCAGGTTGTCGGAGTACACGCCGCGCAGGCGCGACAGGGCCAGCGCCAGGCGGTCCTTCTCCAGCCGCTGCGGCGCGTCGTTGGGCGGGTAGCCCTGCATGCTGGCGTAGATGCAGGCGCCGATGGCGTAGATGTCGGTCCAGGGGCCCATGGACGAGTCGCGCCGGTACATCTCGGGCGCGGCGAAGCCGGGCGTGTACATCGGCCGGATGAAGTTGCCTTCCTTGGACAGCACCTCGCGCGCGGCGCCGAAATCGATCATCACCGCCTTGTTGTCGTCGGTGATGAAAATGTTGGCAGGCTTGATGTCCAGATGCAGCATCTTGTGCTGGTGCACGATGCGCAGGCCGCGCAGGATCTCGTCGAACAGCGACCGGATGGTCGATTCGCGGAACACCTTCTGCTTCTTCAGTTCACGGGCCGTGATGATGAAGTCCTGCAGGGTCGCGCCCTCCAGGTAGTTCATCACCATGTAGACGGTCTCGTTCTCGCGGAAGAAGTTCAGCACGCTCACCACGGAGGCATGCGAGATCTGCGCGAGCGCGCGCCCTTCCTCGAAGAAGCTCTTGAGGCCCAGGCGGTAGAGGGAGAGCTTCTCCGGCTGCACCTGCGGCAGCAGCTCGCCGGGGCCGCGGGTGGCCAGCGAGGAGGGAAGGTATTCCTTGACGGCGACCTGCTGGCCCTCGTTGTCGACGGCCAGGTACACCACCCCGAAGCCGCCGGCGGACAGCTTGCGCACCACCCGGTAGCCGCCGATCACGGTGTCCGGTGGCAAGGGGGCTGGTTTGACCTTTGACATAATTTAAGAATGTAGCGGCCCACCACGGGCCCGCCATCCTCGCTATCCCGCAACACGAAGACCCTGTCGGACACCTCGATGCCAGTTTACAGCATGACCGGTTACGCAAGCGCCCAGCACAACGGGGCGCAAGCGCCGTCCGGTCAGGAGGCCAGGGCCACCACCGGCCGCCTGGGCCTGGAGATCCGCTCGGTCAACAGCCGCTTCCTGGACCTCAGCTTCCGCCTGCCGGAAGAACTGCGCCAGCACGAACCGGCGCTGCGCGAACTTCTGCAGGGCCGCCTCAAGCGAGGGAAGGTCGAAGTCCGCGGCGGCGTCGAGGGCGGCGCAGGCGATGCGGTGGCCGATCCCGGCGCGCGCCTGCTGCAGCGGCTGGCCAGCCTGCAGGACACCGTGCGCAGCTGGCTGCCCGAGGCGCCGGCGCTGGGCGTGGCCGACGTGCTGCGGCTGTCGGCCGCGCAGCAGGCACCCGCCGGGGACTGGGGCGAGGCGGTGCAGCAGCTGGCACGGCAGGCGCTGGACGACCTGCTGGCATCGCGCGAGCGGGAGGGCGCGCGGCTGGCGGCCATGCTGCTCGGCCACCTGGAACAGCTGCGCGCCCTGGCTGGCCAGGCGCGGCCCCTGGTGCCGCAGCTGGTGGAGCAGCAGCGCGCGCGCTTCCTGGAGCGCTGGAACGAGGCCATGGCGCTGGGCGGCGGCACCGGCGGCGCCCCGGCCACGGAAGCGGCGCAGGACCGGGCCCTGGCCGAGGCCACGGCTTTCGCCATCCGCATCGACGTGGCGGAGGAACTGACGCGGCTGGGCGCCCACCTCGACGAGATCGAGCGCCTGGTCAAGAAGGGCGGCGAGGTCGGCAAGCGGCTGGACTTCCTGATCCAGGAGCTGCACCGCGAGGCCAACACCCTGGGCTCCAAGTCGGCCGCCCTGGAGCTCACGCGCATCTCGGTGGACATGAAGGTGCTGGTCGAGCAGATGCGCGAGCAGGTGCAGAACATCGAGTAGCCCCGAGGCGGCGCATTGACCAACGCCTGCCTCCTTGATGCAGCCCACGCTAAAATGCGTCAAGTACGCTCGGCTGCATCATCATGCGAACCACGCTGACCATTGAGGATGACGCTTCCGACCAGGCGCAGGCGGGTGCCCATGCTCGCTCGCTCAAGTTGGGACAAGCCGGTTCGGAGCTGATTCGTCGAAGCATTGGCAAGCTGTCCATGAAGCAGAAAAATGGCGTCTGGGTGTTCGACCTCCAGCCCGGCACATCGCTAGCAACGTCGCGCCAGGTCCGGGACCTGATGGACGATCCCTCGTGACCCACCTGCTGGACGCGAACGCTTTGATCATCCCCGGTTGGCTGGCTGCCCTGGCCATCCGCCACAAGGTCAGGCTGCTGACCTTCGACGCCGGCATCGCGCAGCTGCTGGCCACCTCCGAGGAGCGCCAGCAGCACCTCACCCTGTTGAACTAGGGCCGCACATGGACTATCCCGGAAACCTGTTCGTCGTCGCCGCCCCCAGCGGCGCCGGCAAGTCCAGCCTGGTCAAGGCCCTGCTGGAGCTGGACTCGCGGGTGCAGCCCTCGGTCTCCCACACCACCCGGCCTCCGCGCGGGCAGGAAAAGCACGGCCGGGAGTACTACTTCGTCTCGACCCAGGAATTCGACACCATGGTGCTGGCCGACGCCTTCGTCGAATGGGCGCACGTGCACGGCCAGCGCTACGGCACCTCCAAGAAGGCGATCGAGGAGCGCATCGCCCAGGGCTCGGACGTGATCCTGGAGATCGACTTCCAGGGCGCGCTGCAGATCAAGCGCATCTTCGCCAACGCGGTGCTGGTGTTCATCCTGCCGCCCAGCTGGGAGGAACTGCGCTCGCGGCTGGAGCGCCGGGGCGAGGATGCCCCCGAGGTGATCGAGCTGCGGCTGGCCAACGCGGCCAAGGAGATGGCCCAGGTCGGCGAGTTCGATTTCGTTATAATCAACGAGCTTTTCGAGCGCGCGCTGTTCGACCTCAAGGCGATCGTCCATGCGCAGCGCCTCAAGGTATCGGCCCAGCGCCGCGCCCGGGCCGACACCTTCAAGGCCCTGAACATCATCTGACCGACCGCCCGAAAGACGCCCATGGCCCGCATCACCGTCGAAGACTGCCTGCAGAAGATCCCCAACCGCTTCCAGCTGGTGCTGGCTGCGACCTACCGCGCTCGCATGCTCAGCCAGGGCCACGCGCCCAAGATCGAGAGCAAGAACAAGCCGGGCGTCACGGCCCTGCGCGAGATCGCCGAAGGCAAGGTCGGCCTGGAGATGCTCAAGAAGGTCCCCGGCTGACCCCGGCGCCGCAGCACTTCACGAAAAGCACCGCGCCGCGGTGCTTTTTTGTTGGTGCCGGGGGCACGGATGGCGCCCGCGCTACATTTGAGCCATGAGCGCGGTGCTGAACTTCTTTGGCAGGGGCAGGCAAAAGGCTCCGCCCGCTTCGCCGAGCCCCGCGGCCGCGAATGCGGCGGCCGCCAGCTTTGCCGCGCTCACGGCCAGGCTGGACTACCTGGAAGCCGTCGACATCGAACAGGTGCGGCGCGCCTACCGCTTCGCCGACGAGGCGCACCTGGGCCAGATCCGCGCCAGCGGCGAGCCCTACATCACCCACCCCATCGCGGTCGCCGCGCAATGCGCCGAATGGAAGCTGGACGCCCAGGCGCTGATGGCGGCCCTGCTGCACGACGCCATCGAGGACTGCGGCGTCACCAAGCCCGAGCTGATCGAACGCTTCGGCGCGCCGGTGGCGGAGCTGGTGGACGGCCTGACCAAGCTGGACAAGCTGCAGTTCAACACGCGCGAGGAGAACCAGGCCGAGTCCTTCCGCAAGATGCTGCTGGCCATGGCGCGCGACGTGCGCGTCATCCTGATCAAGCTGGCCGACCGCACCCACAACATGCGCACGCTGGACGACGTGCCGCGCGAGAAATGGACGCGCATCTCGTCCGAGACGCTGGAGATCTACGCGCCCATCGCCCACCGGCTGGGCCTGAACCAGACCTACCGCGAGCTGCAGGAGCTGTCGTTCCGCCACCTCAAGCCCTGGCGCTACCAGGTGCTGTCCAAGGCGGTGACCAAGGCCCGCAGCCGGCGCCGCGACCTGATCCAGAAGGTGCAGCGCGAGGTGGAGGCGGCTTTCGAGGCGGCGGGCATCGCCATCCGCCTGGCCGGGCGCGAGAAGACGCTGTACTCCATCTACCGCAAGATGGACGAGAAGCACCTGAGCTTCGCCCAGGTCACCGACATCTACGGCTTCCGCGTCGTCGTGCCCTCGGTGATCGACTGCTACACCGCGCTGGGCATCCTGCACCAGATGTACAAGCCGGTGCCCGGGCGCTTCAAGGACCACATCGCCATCCCCAAGGTCAACGGCTACCAGTCCCTGCACACCACCCTGGTCGGCCCGTCGGGGGTGAACGTCGAGTTCCAGATGCGCACCGAGGCCATGCACGTGGTGGCCGAGTCAGGCGTGGCGGCACACTGGCTCTACAAGGCCAGCCCGCCGGAAGCCGACACGGCCGAGCGCCTGGGCACCAAGTGGCTGCAGTCCCTGCTGGACATCCAGCACGAGACGCGCGACGCCGCCGAGTTCTGGGACCACGTCAAGATCGACCTGTTCCCCGACGCCGTCTACGTGTTCACGCCCAAGAGCCAGATCATGGCCCTGCCGCGCGGCGCGACGGTGGTGGACTTCGCCTACGCCATCCACAGCGACATCGGCGACCGCACGGTGGCGGCCAAGATCAACGGCGTGCAGGTGCCGCTGCGCACCGAGCTGAAGAACGGCGACGTGGTGGAGGTGGTCACGGCGCCGGTGTCCACGCCCAACCCGGCCTGGCTGGCCTTCGTGCGCACCGGCCGCGCCCGCTCCAAGATCCGCCACCACCTCAAGACCCTGGCCCAGACCGAGTCGCAGGAGCTGGGCGAGAAGCTGCTCACCCAGGCGCTGCGCGCCGAGGGCATCGAGAAGCTGCCGCCCGAGACCGGGGACTACCAGCCGCTGTGGGAGAAGCTGCTGCGCTTCACAGGCAACAAGAGCCGCGCCGAGCTGCTGACCGACATCGGACTGGGCAAGCGCATCGCCAGCATCGTGGCCAAGCGGCTGATGAACCTGATGGCCGAGCACGGCCAGAAGCCCGACGCGCTGCTGCTCACGCGCGAGCGCTTCACCGCGCACGAGAACGTGTCCCAGGGCGCGGTGTCGCTGGACGGCAGCGAGAACGCCTCGGTGCAGTACGCCTCCTGCTGCCGCCCGGTGCCGGGCGACCGCATCGTGGGCTACCTGGGCCGCGGCGAAGGCCTGGTGGTGCACATGGAGGACTGCGGCGTGGCCAAGCGCCTGCAGCACAAGGACAGCGAGCGTTTCATCGGCGTCGAATGGTCCGAGGAGCCGGTGCGGCCCTTCGAGACCAACCTGCTGGTCACCATCGCCAACGGCAAGGGCGTGCTGGCCCGGGTGGCGGCCGCCCTGGCCGGCGCCGAGGCCGACATCACGCACGTGGACATGGACGACGAGCGGGCGCAGGACGCCACTGACCTGCGCTTCGTGATCGCGGTGCGCGACCGCAGCCACCTGGAGGCGGCCATGCGCACCCTCAAGCGCACCTCCGGCGTGATGCGCGTGCAGCGGGTGCGCCCCGGCCATTCAGCGCGTTGAAGCCGCCGGCGCCGGCGCGGGGTAGCTCACCTCCAGCACCTCGATCTCCTGCACGCCGGCCGGCGTGACCAGCTTGACCACGTCGCCCTCGCGCGCCTTGAGCAGGGCCCGGGCAATGGGCGAGATCCAGCTCACCTGGCCCTGCCGGCTGTCGGCCTCGTCGATGCCCATGATGCTGATGGTGCGCTCCTGACCCGCGCCGTCGGCGTAGCGGACGGTCGCGCCGAAGAAGACCTGGTCGCGGCCATGGTGCACCGAGGGGTCGGTGACCTCCGCCGCCTCCAGGCGCTTGGTGAGGAAGCGGATGCGCCGGTCGATCTCGCGCAGCCGCTTCTTGCCGTACAGGTAGTCGCCGTTCTCCGAGCGGTCGCCGTTGCTGGCCGCCCAGTGCACCACTTCCACCACCTTGGGCCGTTCCTCGTCGATCAGGCCGAGCAACTCGGCGCGCAGGCGCGCGTAGCCGGCGGGGGTGATGTAGTTGCGGGTGCCCGCGGGCAACGCCGGCACGGCGGCGTCTTCGTCGTCGCCCTCGCCCCCGCCGTCGCTTTCGCGCGTGAATGCCTTGCTCATGGCCCGAGGATAGCGGCGCCGCAGGGGCGCTTGACGTGCCGCCCCGCGCCAAGCCGGCGTCCTACAGGGTTGTCGGCCTACGCCTGACATCAGGGCTTGCAGCCCGGCGAGGACAATTCCGCGGATGCACAGTCATCCGCCGCTCGGCATGCCGGCCCCAGGGAGCGAACAGGCATGACCGCAGTTTCCTCGTTGCCGGCGACGCCTGCTGCTGCGCCCGGACGCCGGCGCGCGGACGCCGAGGCGGCGCGTTACGGCGTGCTGCGGCGCCTGGCCCCGGCCCTCAAGCACGACATGGTGGTGAACCTGCAGGCCGTCGCCATGATGGCCGAAGTGCTCAATGCCCGGCTCGAAAAGGGAACGCCCGCCGGGGGCGATCTGCAGAAGCAGGTCTCCAAGATCAACCGGCTGGCACGCGAGGCGGTGCTCAATTGCCTGCAGGTGGCCGCCTGGATCGAGCCGTCCGAGGACGAGGGCATCCGCCTGCGCGAAGGCGTGGACGAATGCGTGGCCCTGCTGCGCAGCAACTTCAACTTCCGCGGCTTCTCCGTCGACAACCAGGTGCCGGATTCCGGCTTCGAGGTGTCGCGGGTGAAGCTGCGCAACCTGCTGGCCGCCGTGCTGATCAGCCTGACCGACGAGGCGCACAGCCCGGGCGAGCTGCTGGTGCAGGCGCAGGTGGGCGGCGGCTGGGCCAGCCTGTCCATCGTCTTCGTGCCGCGCCAGGAAGAGGACGCCGCCCTGCCGCCCTTCGAACCCAATTACCGGGCGCTGGACTGGGCCGACGTGCAGGCGCTGGCGGCCGCGGAGTCCGTCGAGCTGTCGCGCGAGGAGGGCCCGGTGGCGCTGCGGCTGCCGCGGATGACCGCGACCCCGCTTCAGATCGTGCCGCTCTGAATCTCCAGCTGGCCGGACAGCTGGGCATCGATGAACGCCTCCAGGCGCTGCAGCGGCAGGGGCCTGCAGAACAGGTAGCCCTGGAAGGCATGGCAGCCCTGCCTTGCCAGGAAATCCCGCTGTGCTTCGGTTTCCACGCCCTCGGCGATCACCTCCAGGTGCAGGCTCTGCGCCAGGCCGATGATGGTGCGCGCGATGGCCGCGTCGTTGGCGTCGGTCAGCACGTCCTTGACGAACTCGCGGTCGATCTTCAGCTGGTCCAGCGGCAGGCGCTTCAGGTAGGACAGCGATGAGTAGCCCATGCCGAAATCGTCCAGCGAGAGTGCGACGCCCATGGCCTTGAGGTTGCCCATCTTGGCCACCGTGACCTCGATGCCGTCGGCCAGCAGGCTCTCGGTCAGCTCCAGCTTGAGCTTGTGCGGCGCGATCCCCGATTCCTTGATCGCGCTCATCACCTCGTCGACGAATTCCGGGTGCCGGAACTGGCGCACGCTGACGTTGACCGCGATGCTCAGGTGGTCGCGCCCCGGCTGGTTCTCCCAGGCCTTGAGCTGCGCGCAGGCGGTGTCCAGCACCCAGCGGCCGATGGGGATGATCAGCGAGGTCTCCTCGGCGATGGGGATGAACTGCTCGGGCGGCACCACGCCGCGCTGCAGATGCTGCCAGCGCAGCAGCGCCTCCACGCCCGTCATGCGCCCGTCCGGCCCGACCTGGGGCTGGTAGTCGATCTGGAACTGGCGCTCGCGCCAGGCCTGGCGCAGGTCGGCCGCCAGGGTCGCGTTGGCGGTGGCCACGGCCTGCATCTCCGGATCGAAGAAGCACACGGTGTTGCGGCCGGCGCTCTTGGCCTGGTACATGGCCAGGTCGGCCTGCTTGAGCAGCTCGCTCACGGTCCAGGGCGTCTTGCCGAACAGCGTCACGCCGATGCTGCAGGTGCTGTGGTGCAGGTAGCCCGGCAGCACGTACGGCTCGCCCAGCGCCGCCAGGATGCGCTCGGCCACCGAGCGGGCGCCGGCCGCCGGATCCAGCGGCTTGTCCTTGCGGTTCTCCAGCAGGATCACGAACTCGTCGCCGCCCAGCCGGGCCACCGTGTCGCCCTTGGAGACGCAGGAGCGCAGCCGTTCGGCCACCTGCTGCAGCAGCAGGTCGCCCTTCTGGTGGCCCAGCGTGTCGTTGAGCACCTTGAAGTTATCCAGGTCGATGAACATCAGCGCGCCCTCGCGCGTCTGGTGGCGGTTGGCCAGCGATTCCTGCAGGCGGTCCAGCAGCAGCTGGCGGTTGGGCAGCTTGGTCAGCGCATCGTAGAAGGCCAGGTACTGGATCTTCTCCTCGGCGATCTTGCGCTCGGTGACGTCGCGGCCCACGGCCACCCAATGGGTGAGCTTGCGCGCCTTGTCCCAGACCGGCGAGATGTCCAGGTCGACCCAGAAGGCCTCGCCGTTCTTGCGGTAGTTGATCAGGTCGACCCGGACCGGGCGCCATTCCTCCAGGGCATCGCGCACCCGGTCCAGCCGGTCGCGCTGGGTCTCGGGGCCCTGCAGCAGGCGCGGCGTGCGGCCCAGCACTTCGTCGCGGCCATAGCCGGTGCGCGTCTCGAAGGCCTCGTTGACGAAGACGATGCGCGGTCCGGGCGCGTTGAACGGCCCGGCTTCCGTGATGATCACGATGTCGTTCAGGCGCGCGATGCTGCCTTCCAGCAGCCGCAGCTGCTCCTGCGACTTGCGCCGCGCCGTGACGTCGGCCAGCCGCAGCGCCATGCCGCCCTCGAAGGGCTGGCCGCGCACCTCCAGCCAGCGGCTCTGCCGGGTGTCCGGCTCCTCGAACTCCACCGGCTCATGGGACGCCAGCGCCGCCCGCACGCGCTCTTCCAGCCGCAGCCGGCCGGTCTTCTGGAACGAGTTCCACAGGCTGCGCCCCAGCAGGGCGCCGGCGGGGGCGCGCAACAGCTGCTCCGCCGCCGCGTCCAGGTAGGTCCAGCGGCCTTCGGTGTCGACCGTGGCGAATGCCTGGCCACCGGCCGGCGAAGCGCCCACGGCCAGGGAGCGGCGCAGGGACCCTTCCCCGGCGGTCTCGGTGGGTGCGATCTCCTGCACCAGTCCTTCCACCCGGACCACCCGCCCGTCCGGTCCGCGCACCGCCTCGCCCAGCACCCGCACCCAGAGCGGGCGGCCCTGACGCGTGACGATCTGCGCCTCCTCGTCAAAGGCGATGCCGTCGCGGCAGCAGCGGTCGACGCAGCCGGCGATGCGCTCGCGCCAGGGCGCTGCGTAGAACGCAAGCGCCTCGTCCGAGGTGGAAGTCCCATGGGCCGGCACATCGTGCAGCCGCGCCAATTGCGGCGACCACGTCCACTGGCCGGCGGCGGCATCCAGGCTCCACCAGCCGGCGTGGGCGGAGCGCTCCAGCAGGCTCACCAGCGTGGCGGTCGGCAGCGTGTGGGATATCGACATCGATTCGGAGGACAGCGCAGTCACCGGAGGGGGCGCACGCGCGGCAATTGGCCGGGCATGTTAAGCGGGTCGGCGCCCGCCGCAGGATGCCGGTAGGCAGTTTCCTACAGGGGAAAGCGCAGCTTTCCGAGCCGGCCACCCAGGCCCGGCACTACAGTGGTAACGACTTGATACTGACTCAACCATGAGCGCTCCCGAATTGCATGCCTACGTCGTCGAAGACAACTCGACGATCCGCGAGAACCTGGTCGGCACGCTGGAGGAGCTTACCTGCGTCAAGGTCGTCGGCGCGACCGCGACCGAAGACGAGGGCTGGTCCTGGCTGGAGCAGAACGCCGGGCGCTGGGACCTGCTGATCGTGGACCTGTTCCTCAAGCGCGGCAGCGGCATCCGCCTGGTGGAGCGCGTGGGACAGCGCCATCCTGGCCAGAAGATCATCATCTTCAGCAATTACGTCAACGCCGCGGTGCGCAAGCGATGCGCCCAGCTGGGGGTGGACGCCGTCTTCGACAAGTCCACCGAGATCGATGCGCTGGTGGACTATTGCGTGCGCCAGTGCTTCCAGCAGACCGCCGACGCCTAGGCTGAGGCGGGCGCCGCCTGCAGCATGCGGGCCAGCTGCTCGGTCGACAGGGGCGCGCTGTACAGGAAGCCCTGTGCCTGGTCGCAGCCCAGCTCGCGCAGCAGGCTGGCCTGGGACTCGGCTTCCACCCCTTCGGCCACCACTTTCAGGCCCAGGTTGTGCGCCAGCGAGATGCAGGTCTCCACCACGTCGCGGTAGGCCGGATCGGAGTTGGACTTCTGCACGAAGCAGCGGTCGATCTTCACCTCGTCGATGGGCAAGCTGACGAGATAGGCCAGCGACGAGTAGCCGGTGCCGAAGTCGTCGATGGCCACCGGGATGCCGAGCTCGCGCACGCGCCGCAGCACCTCCGCCGCCCTGCGCATGTCGACGATGAGCGCGCTCTCGGTCACCTCGATGGACAGGGCTCCGGCCGCGCCGGCCGCGCCCACCGCCTCGGCCAGCTCCTCCACGAAGCGCTCGCTGCGCAGCTGCGCAGCGGCCACGTTCAGGGCGATGCGCGGTGCGGCCAGGCCCTGCTCGCGCCAGCGGTTCCAGTCGGCCAGAGCGCGGCGCAGCGTGTGGGCGCCGACCTCGGCGATCAGCCCCGTCGATTCAAGCGCCGGCACGAACTCCGACGGCGGCACCAGGCCGCGCTGCGGATGCTCCCAGCGGACCAGCGCCTCGACGCCCACGATGCGCCCGGTGGCCAGATCGATCTTGGGCTGGTAGTGGTTGACGAACTCGCCCTCGGCCAGCGCTTGGCGCAGCTTCGGCTCCAGCCGGAAGTACACGCTCTGCACGTTGGCCACCGTCTTGTCGAACGAGGCCATGGTTTCCTCGCGCTCGATCGCCAGCTGCAGCGCAGAGTCGGCCGCGTTGACAACCTCGTCCAGCGAACGGCCGTCGCGCGGGAAGGCCGCGACACCCAGGTTCACCGGACAGACCAGGTTGAGCTCGCCGGCGGCGTAGGGCAGCGCCAGGCGCTCCACGAGCTGCGTTGCCAGCTCGTTCTCGAAGGCCTGCGGCTCCACCCCGGGGAAGAACAGGATGAACAGCCCGCGCTTGACCCGGCCCACCAGCGCCCCATGGGCGTTCGCGACCTCGCGCAGCCGCTGGGCCGCCTGCTGGATGAGCGCATCGGCCACGCGGAAGCCATGGGCCGAACTGATCTGGCCGACGGTGCGCAGGCGCACGAAAGCCGCCACGCCGCGAGCCGGGCGGGCGGCCCCGAACTGCGATTCGAAGTGGGACCAGTTGGGCAGGCCGGTCAGCCGATCGGTCTGGGTCGCGACGCGCAGCTGGCGGCGCAGCTCCAGCTGAGAGCACACGGCCTGCGCCAGCATGTCCAGGGTGCTGCGCTGGGCCTCGGTCAGCCGGCGCGGCACCTGGTCCATCACGCACAGCGTGCCCACGGCACTGCCGTCGCCGCAGCGCAGCGGCACTCCGGCGTAAAAGCGCACCGGCTGCGAGTGCGGGCCGTAGAGCTGAGGGTCGAACCAGGGCACCAGGGCGGTGTCGGGAACCTCCAGCAGGCGCTCCGCCGTGAGGATGGCGTGGGCGCACAGGCCGTGTTCACGCGGCGCATGCTCCACCGGCACGCCGACGCGCGACTTGTGCCACTGGCGGCCCTCGCCCACCAGGCTCAGCATCGCCATGGGGGCTTCGCATGCCAGCGCAGCCAGCTGCACCAGCCGGTCGCAGTCGGCGTCGGGCCCGGTGTCCAGCAGGCCCAGCTCGCGCAGCCGGGCCAGGCGGCCGGCTTCGTCGGCCGGTGGCTGCGGCGGCAGCAGCAGCTGCGGTGGCCGGGGCCGGGCCACCCGGACGGCCAACGGCCTCATGGAGGAAACGGCCGCGGGACGGCGGGCTGAGGCGCGGCGGACCGCGGCAGCGAAACGGGTTTCAAGCATGGGCGTGCTCCCGCAAGACCTTGGCGAGCCGGCTCAGATCGACATCCACTGCGGACGGGAGCCGGCGGGCCGCCGCGCGTGGGGGTTGGAGGAAAAAGGAGGCCCACCCGCCGGCCAGCGCCAGCGCCAGCACCAAGGCCACCCAGGCCAGCAGGCCGAATCCGGCGGAACCTGTCGCGGCCTCGCCCACCTGCCGCTGCAGCGAGGTCATGGCTTCGCGCTGGCGGGCCGCCAGCTTCCGCAGCGCCGCCAGCTCGCCTTCCATTTCCTGCAGGCGGTAGGTCACGCGCAGCAGGTCTTGCGGGTGCGAGCGCAGGACTTCCCACTGCAAGGCGGCGACGGCGCGCTGGCTTGGCGCCGGCCCCTGCGCCAGGCGGGTGGACACGCGCAGCAACCCCGCAGGCGCCGAGGCGCTGGGCAATGCGGTGCTGCCGCAGGGCACCTCGGCCGCCATGCAGTGGCGAGGCGCCATCCCTTGACCTTGGCTGAAGGATGCAGCCACGGTCGTCGGCAGTACGCCAGCAAGTGCCAGCACGGCAGCCCATCGGCAGGATGTAAGCAAATTTTTCATCGGCTGAGCCAATGTAAGCATTGCCCGGCCAGCGCCTGTCAGCGGCTTTACGCTCTTCTTGTAGGATCAGGCTTACAAGACGCGCGCCTCCACGCTTCGACGCGCTACTTTTTCCATAGCATCGAATGCTTCATGGAAGCGGCATTCACAACCCTTCCATGAAAAACGGGGCCTGGGCCCCGTTGCTTGGTTACCGCGCGCCGCCGCCGGAGCCACTGCCCCCGGCACCCGAACCACCGGCGCCACCCGCGCCACCGCCGCCCACGGTCCCGCTGGGAGTGGCGGTGCCGGGACCCGAAGTCGTGCCGGTGCGGTTGCCGGTGGTGCCCGCGCTGCCCGAGCCCATGCTGCCCGTGCCGGAACCCGAGGTGGAGCCGCTTGCGCCCGAGCGCATCGAGCCCGAGCCGCCGTCCTGGGCGCAGCCGGCAAGGAGCAGCGCGCCGGTGCACAGCGCGGCCGCGGCAGCTCGTGAAATGAGAGATGAAGAGAAGGACATGGATATCTCCTGTTGAGGTTAAGGCGCATGGCGCGCCTGCCTGCCGGCAACCGGCGTGCCCGAGCGTGGCAGCCGGCCTGGGCTCATTTGGCGGACGCCATCTCGTCCTGGGTCTGCGCCTGTCTGTCTGGCTCTTCCTTGCGCCCGCTGGTGTAGGTGGGGCCGTCGCGGCGCTGGTGCGGCGCCGGCTTGCCTTCCAGCGGCGGCAGCTGGAGGGCCTGCTGCAGGTCCACCCCCGCAGCCTCGGCCACGCGCCGGCCGTAGTCCTCGTCGCAGTGCCAGAAGTGCCAGACCATGCGCAGGCGGATGGGCTCCGGGCACTCGCGCAGGTCGGCGCCCAGGTTGGCGACCAGGTCGTCGCGCTCCCACGGCTCGAAGCTGCGGTACCGGTCGCCGGCCTGGCGGTAGTCGTCGACGGTGCGCGTGGTCTGGTAGCGGCCCAGGTGGCCCTCGACCCACTGGTGGTACTCGCGCGCCGGCTTGGGCGCCTCGCGCAGGCCGGCCACCATGCTGGGCTCGTAGTTGACGTGCTTGTTGGCGCCGGTCGGGTCCACGTAGTAGGCCATCTGCCCGCTCTGCTGGTTGGTGTGGGCGCGGGCCTTTTCCTGGGGCGCATTGATGGGCAGCTGCAGGTAGTTGGGCCCCACGCGGTAGCGCTGCGTGTCCGAGTACGACAGGGTGCGGCCCTGCAGCATCTTGTCGTCCGAGAAGTCGATGCCGTCCACCAGCACCCCGGTGCCGAAGGCCGACTGCTCGGTTTCGGCGAATACGTTGTCGGGGTTGCGGTCCAGCACCAGGCGGCCGACCGGCAGCAGGGGGAACTGGTCCTCCGGCCAGCGCTTGGTGTCGTCCAGCGGGTCGAAGTCCAGTTCCTCGTGCGCGTCGTCGCTCATGACCTGCACGCACATCTCCCACTCGGGGAAGTCGCCGCGCTCGATGGCGTCGTACAGGTCCCGGGTGGCATGGCCCACGTCCCTGGCCTGGATCTCGGCGGCCTGCTGGCTGGTGAGGTTGCGCACGCCCTGCCTGGGCTGGAAGTGGAACTTCACCAAGTGGGCCACGCCCTGGTCGTTGACCAGCTTGTAGGTGTTGACGCCCGAGCCTTCCATCTGGCGGTAGTTGGCCGGGATGCCCCACGGGCTCTTGACCCAGGTCACCATGTGCAGCGACTCCGGATGATTGGCGATGAAATCGTAGAAGCGCCAGGGCTCCTCCCGGTTGGTGACCGGGTCGGGCTTGAAGGCGTGGATCATGTCCGGGAACTTGATCGCGTCGCGGATGAAGAACACCTTCAGGTTGTTGCCCACCAGGTCCCAGTTGCCGTCGACGGTCTTGAACTTGATGGCGAAGCCGCGCGGGTCGCGCTTGGACTCGGGCGATTCCCTGGCGCCGATGACGGTCGAGAACCGCAGGAACACCGGCGTGCGCATCCCGGTCTGGGTCAGCACCTTGGCCCGGGTGTACCTGGCGGCGGGCTCATTGCCGATCTTTCCGTAGGGCTCGAACCAGCCATGCGCCCCCGTGCCGCGCGCGTGCACCACGCGCTCGGGGATGCGCTCGCGGTCGAAATGGGTGATCTTCTCGATGAACTGGTAGTTCTCCAGCGTCGCCGGGCCCCGCTCGCCCACCGACCGCAGCGACTGGTTGTCGCTCACGGGGTGGCCCTGGCGGGTGGTCAGCGTGGGACGCTCGGGATTCATGGGCATCAACGACTCCTTGGGGACGGTCCGGCGCCCAGCGCACCGGTTGGAGCCAGGGTAGCCAGCGCCCCCTCGGCCGTGGGTATCGGAGGCCTAGGAAGGTCTCAAGACGTAGCGCCGGGCACGGCGGTGGCCCGTCCGTACAGGTCCATCACGGCCCACCTGGGGCGTAGCCCTTGTGCGCGAGGAAGAAACGCTCCCATCCGCGCCGGCCGCCAAACAGAAGTGCGGCACCCTCTTGCGTGGGTGCCGCACCGGCTGGGTGACGATGACGCTGCGTGTCGCCGCCGATTCTTACGGCGCGCGCAGCTGCGGCTCCAGCCTTTTGAGCTCGCTCATCCAGACCGGCACATTCACGGCGTCCACCAGTTGCCAGTTGCGATCAGCAGGTTCAGCAGCTGAAGGTCCGAATCGTAGTAGTTGTTCCGGAAATTCTGGAAGTTGGCTTGCACCAGGGTGTTCAAGTAGGCCTGGTGCGCCGGGTTGGTCATGGCGCCGGTCATCAGGCTGCTCACGGATCCCGGGCCGAAGTAGCGCACGTCGTCCACCACCGAGCCATCCAGCCGATAGTTCGCACCCGTTCGGAACGGATCGCCTGCGGTATCGTTCTTGATCCAGGTAACGATGTCCGAGGCCTTGGCGCCCCAATAGCTGTTGCCGGTCAGCACGTAGTCCACACCCCAGCGCCACGGGCAGCGGATGGCGTTCGGGCCGTACATGCCAGTGAACGGGTGCGGGTCCGCGTAGTACGGAGGGGCTGGCTGGCCGGGGCCTGAATCGAGGCCCACGATGAAGTCGGGAACCAGCTTGGCGTTGGGCGAATAGTTGTTGATGATGTGGGTGATCATCGATTCGCACCGGGGGATTACCGTGTCGGACCAGTAGAGGTCCCCCGTGGCCCTGGCAAAAGCGCGGAAATGGTTGGTCATGATGTCCGAGGTGCGCACCCCGTCGCCACCTGACGGCCTGCCATCAGGCTTGAAGTTGACCACCTTCATGGCATTGATGGTGTTCAGCGCTTCCTGGCGGTAGTTGATGGCCCCGCCCGACCCCCATTGGCGGTGGGCCATGAGCAGCGCCAACGCGATATCCAGATCGCCGTCGTGCGCGTTCCATCCGCCGCCAGCGGAGGACATGTCGCTGTGCAGCCTCCAGTCCATCAGGTAGACGGCCTGGGGCTTGCCCTGGCCCATATGGCCATATGCCGGACAGGCACGTGCCACGCGCAGCATCCCGTCAAAGTAGGTCCGCGCCTGTGATTCGTGGCCCGCCATGACCGCCATGGTCAGCATGCCGTAACCGATGCCTTCGGACACGCAGGCAATGCCGGTTTCCTGCTTGTCGACGTGGTAGCCGTCGGTGATGGACGCGCCCGCGTAAATCGACTGCGGGTGGGAGTTGAAAGTGGGAGACTTCTTCAGCAGCGCGGCCTTCCACGTGGCGTAGCAGGCCTTGACGTTGTCGTCCATCTGCGTCCGCGTGTAGTTGGTCGGCATGATTCCGTAGGGATACCGCTCGCCGTTGACCAGGTCCACCCGCGAGCCGAACGGAACCGGCGGGAGCTCAGCCGTTCCCAGCAGGGGATGCATCAGGTTGCCCCAGCGGTTCGCGTTGGCCTGGGTGGTGCGGGTCGACCCGAAGCCCATGATCGTCTCGGCCGACCAGCCGAACATGCCGCGGATGCCCGGGTACTTGGCCCTGATCTTGTCCCACTCGCGCCGGTTGATCTCGTTGTCCGGGCCGCCAAGGCCGCCAGTGCCGGTATAAGGCGAGAAGTAGTCGGCGCCGAAGCCCACCACCGTCTTGGACGCATCGCCGGCGCACACCTCGATGATCCAGGCGTCGACCGTGTTGAAAATGCGGTCCACATCGCGCCAGCTGTCCGAATCGCGGTGCTGCGAGCTGCAGAACTGCATGGCCCCGGCGGCCATCATCTCCTTGCAGAAGCGCCGCTGCAGCGCCTCGTCCGTCTGGGCCGGCGCGGTGATCCAGAAGTCCCTGCCGTAGGTCGCGCGCAGCTGATCGGCGATGTAGCGGCATTCGTTGAAGAAGGCCGTGTAGTTGCTATCGGTGAGTGCCCCGAACTCGAAGTTGTAGAAGTTCAGGCCGTCCAGGCCGCCCATGCCGTCGATGAGGGTCTTGAGCGAGTTCACCGCCGCCTGCGACTGGGCGCGCGTCTGGTAGACGAAATTGTTGCCGCCGCCGCCGAGGGTCAGCATCACTTTCTGGCCCCGCTGGCGGCAGCGCTGGATCTCGGCGGGCGTCACCGTATCGAGGAACGGGAAGTTCACCGAGCCGTCGGTGCCGAACCGCGCGTTGTGCAGGTACAGCAGGTTGTATTGCTGGTAGGGCAAGGTGTCGATCTGCGGATAGGGGGCGGCCTGCCAGGCCTGGTAGGCCTCGTAGTAGGCGCCGAACAGCTTGGCCGGCCAGGTGCTGGCCGCGGGCGCCTCCGACTCGCCGGTGCGAACGTAGGGCGCGGGGGCGCTGCCTACGTTGAGCATGGCGTCGTTCATGCGGATGGTGCCCAGGCACTGGTCGTCACCGACACCGGCCACGTCGACCGCGCCGACCATGATGGCTGCCGTGGTGCTGCCCTGCTGCGTCCAGGTCACCGAGTGGCGCACCAGGCTGCCCGTGAGCGTGGCCTTGGTGGAGGCGCCGGTGTTCCAGGCCAGCGTGTTGTTGGTCGTCAGGCGCGCCGCGGCCGCCGGGCCCACGCGGCCCTGCTGCAGTTCCACCGAGAAGGTGTAGGTCTGGCCCACCACCAGGCCGCTGACGTGCTGGCGCACGTAGAGGCTGCCCGAGTAGTTGGTGGTCAGCTCGTCCACCGTCTGGTGGCCCTGGGCGTCTCCCGACACGTTGGCCTGGACCAGCGGCTGGCCGCTGGCCAGAGTGGCGCGCCAGGCCTCGGCATTGAACTGCTCGGAGTAGGTCAGCAGGTTGGTCGTGCCAGCGACGGCGCCGCTGGCGGCGATGGTGTCCACCGTGATGTCCAGATCGCCGGCGGGCACCCGGAACACGTCGCCGGTGTTCACGGTGCGGCTGGCCGCCAGCGGTGCCCAGGCCAGCAGGTTGCCGCCGCTGGGTGCGTCGAACACGGCTACGTGCGTCACCGGAGCGGACCAGTTGGCCGTGGCCGCAGGCCACTCGATGGCCCCGCCGTTGGTGGCCAGCGTCGGGTTGGTGCCCGACACCGTCATGGCCGGCAGCGCGAGCCGCGCGTAGCCGCCGGTGGCCGACAGCTCGGTGCCGCCGCCGGCGTCGCTCGGAGCGGCCGAGAACAGCGCCAGGAACCTGGCCGGTTTGGTGAACGTGGTGCCGCCGTACAGATGGTTCAGGACGGCCGCTTCGGTGTAGTCGGAAAAGGATGACATGGTGCTACCTCAAACGTGCGTGAGTCTCGGGATCTCCCCGAGGGCTGCGCCCTCCCGCCGGCCTTGGTGGCCTGCGACAGGGCTCGCGCAGTGTTGAGGCCAAGGCGGCTTGGGGCTTCATTGCTGTAGGTGAACTACCTAGAAACCGCCGGGGTCAGCCGGTGTCGGACATCTCTTCTTCGATATGCGGCACCGGCTGCGGCACGTTCGGGCGGCCCCAGGGCAGCCAGCCGCCCACGCGCACGCCCAGCCACATCCACCAGGCGGTGCCCTGGCTGTGCCCCATGGCCTTGATCGCCTCGTGGAAGATCGCGTCGGCCCGGGCCCGACTCGTCTTGCGGGTGGAGTACAGCCAGTCATGCACCACGGCCGCCGCGCTGCCCTTGCCGCCCAGCAGCAGGTAGGCGAACGGGATGCGCGGCACGCTGGCAAAGTCGGTCAGGAAGCCAGTCGGCACGACCACGGTCCAGGGCTCGTCGTCGCGCACGTAGACCAGCGGCGCGTCCACGCGCCAGAGGGCCTTGGGCCGGAACTCGACCTGGGTCACCTGCAGGGACGTGGCGAACCGGGGCATGTCAGGCTCCCGGGGCGTACTGCCAGACGCCGGTGCGCACCTGCTCGGACAGGCGCAGCGCGCGCGCCGGCGTCTGCCTGGCCCACTTGCTGCGCAGCATGTTGTTGGCCGCCGCCTCGTAGTCGCCGCGCTGCAGCAGGGCCAGCGTGGCGTGGAACCCCAGCAGGCCATCCACCCCGAGCTGGAAGCTCATGTTCAGCAGCACGCCCTTGCGCGCGTCGTCCAGATCCTGGAACCACGGCAGCCGCTTGCCCAGCGCGTTGATGCGGTCGTCGATGTCGTTCTGGAGCATGAAGTCCATCTCGACGGGCCGCAGGCCCGCGCCGGGCCGGCGCCGGTCCACCAGGCGGCCGGTGCCGATGGTCCAGTAGCCCAGGCTGTCCTGGTAGGCGCAGGGCTCCACGCCCTCGTCGCCGCGCAGCTGGCGCATCAGTTCGGTCCTCATCTAGCTGCCCCTGACAGGACCCACTGGGCCAGCTTGGCCACTGCGGCCCAGCCGCCGACGCTGTAGACGATCATCCCGCCCACCAGGAACAGGCCGGCGTTCTCCCACATCTTGCGAAACACACCGCGGATGACACCGCCGGCCCAGGTGTCCATCTTCAAGCCGGCCTGCTGCTTCATCACGTCGAGGAACACGATGGCGAACTCGGCCGCCGCCTGCTTGGACATCGCCTCGCGGATGCCCTCGCGCACCGCCGTCTTCATCTCGTCGCGCAGCAGCGCTGCCAGCAGCATGCGGGACTCTTCCGTCAATGCCATCTGCTGGTGGGTCGCCATCACGCTGGCTCTCAGGGCCGCACGGGCCCGCTCCTCTGTGGTGGGTTCTTCGTCGCTCATCCGACTGGCCTCACGCCTTGACGATGATGTTGATGCCCAGGTAGGGCCTGGCGGCCGGGCCGCCGCCCCGAGATGATCGGGGCGGCCTCGGCCTCGGTGCCCGAGGCGGGTCGTCGCCTACAGGCGGGGATGCATCAGGTTGCCCCAGCGGTTCGCGTTGGCCTGCGTGGTGCGGGTCGGACCGAACCCCATGATGGTTTCGGCGGACCAGCCGAACATGCCGCGGATGCCCGGGTACTTGGCCCTGATCTTGTCCCACTCGCGCTGGTTGATCTCGTTGTCCGGGCCGCCAAGGCCGCCAGCGCCGGTATAGGGCGACAGGTAGTCGGCGCCGAAGCCCACCACCATCTTTCGCGCATCGCCAGCGCACATGTCGGCGATCCAAAAGTCCACGGAGTTGAAGATGCGGTCCACGTCGCGCCAGCCGTCCCAGTCGTAGTGTTGCGGGTTGCAGAACTGCATCGCGCCCACAGCCATCATCTCCTTGCAGAAGCGGCGCTGCAGCGGGTCGTCCGGCTGCGCCGGCGAGCTGACCCAGAAGTCAGGGCCGTAGGTGGCGCGCAGCTGCTCGGCGATGTAGCGGCACTCGTTGAAGAAGGCCGTGTAGTTGCTGCTGGTGACGACGCCGGACTCGAAGTTGTTGAAGTCCAGGCCGTCCATGCCGCCCAGGTTGTTGATGATGGTCTTGAGCGAGTCCACCGCCGCCTGCGACTGAGCGCGCGTCTGGTACACGAAGGGGTGACCGGCGCCGCCGATGGTCAGCATGATCTTTTGGCCGCGCTGGCGGCACTGCTGGATCTCGGCCGCCGTCACCTCGTTGTAGAACGGGTACACCACCGAGCCGTCGCTGTTGAAGCGGCAGTTAAAGACATACAGCAGGTTGTACTGCTGGTAGGGCATTGTCGTGATCTGCGGGTAGGGGGCCGCCTGCCAGGCGTGGTAGGCCTCGTAGTAGGCGCCGAACAGCTTGGCTGGCCAGGTCGTAGCGGCCGGCGGCGCCTCCGATTCGCCGGTGCGAACGTAGGGCGCGGGGGTGCTGCCGACGTTGAGCATGGCGTCGTTCATGCGGATGGTGCCCAGGCACTGGTCGTCACCGGCGCCGGCCACGTCGACCGCGCCGACCATGATGGCTGCCGTGGTGCTGCCCTGCTGCGTCCAGGTCACCGAGTGGCGCACCAGGCTGCCCGTGAGCGTGGCCTTGGTGGAGGCGCCGGTGTTCCAGGCCAGCGTGTTGTTGGTCGTCAGGCGCGCTGCTGCGGCCGAGCCCGAGCGGCCCTGCTGCAGCTCCACCGAGAAGGTGTAGGTCTGGCCCACCACCAGGCCGGTGACGTGCTGGCGCACGTAGAGGCTGCCCGAGTAGTTGGTGGTCAGCTCGTCCACCGTCTGCTGGCTCTGGGCGTCTCCCGACACGTTGGCCTGAACCAGCGGCTGGCCGCTGGCCAGCGTGGCACGCCAGGCCTCGGCATTGAACTGCTCGGAGTAAGTCAGCAGGTTGGTCGCTTCGGGCTCGCCGGTGCGCACATAGGGCGCGGGGGCGCTGCCGACGTTGAGCATGGCGTCGTTCATGCGGATGGTGCCCAGGCACTGGTCGTCACCGACACCGGCCGCATCGGCCGTGCCGATCATGATGGCCGCCGTGGTGCTGCCCTGCTGCGTCCAGGTCACCGAGTGGCGCACCAGGCTGCCCGTGAGCGTCGCCTTGGTGGAGGCGCCGGTGTTCCAGGCCAGCGTGTTGTTGGTCGTCAGGCGCGCCGCGGCCGCCGGGCCCACGCGGCCCTGCTGCAGTTCCACCGAGAAGGTGTAGGTCTGGCCCACCACCAGGCCGCTGACGTGCTGGCGCACGTAGAAGCTGCCCGAGTAGTTCGCCGTCAGCTCGTCCACCGTCTGCTGGCCCTGGGCGTCGGCCGACACGTTGGCCTGCATCAGTGGCTGGCCGCTGGCCAGCGTGGCGCGCCAGGCCTCGGCATTGAACTGCTCGGAGTAGGTCAGCAGGTTGGTGCCGGAGACCACGACGCCGCTGGCGGCGATGCTGCCGTCCACCGTGATGTCCAGATCGCCGGCGGGCACCCGGAACACGTCGCCGGTGTTCACGGTGCGGCTGGCCGCCAGCGGTGCCCAGGCCAGCAGGTTGCCGCCGCTGGGTGCGTCGAACACGGCTACGTGCGTCACCGGAGCGGACCAGTTGGCCGTGGCCGCAGGCCACTCGATGGCCCCGCCGTTGGTGGCCAGCGTCGGGTTGGTGCCCGACACCGTCATGGCCGGCAGCGCGAGCCGCGCGTAGCCGCCGGTGGCCGACAGCTCGGTGCCGCCGCCGGCGTCGCTCGGAGCGGCCGAGAACAGCGCCAGGAACCTGGCCGGTTTGGTGAACGTGGTGCTGCCGAACAGGTGGCTCAGGACGGCCGCTTCGGTGTGGTCGGAAAAGGATGACATGGTGCTACCTCAAACGTATGTGGACCTCGGGGCTCTCCCCCGAGGGCTTCGCCCCCTCGTCGGCCGTGATGTCCTGCGACAGGCTCGCGCAGTGTTGAGGCCAAGGCGGCTTGGGGCTTCATTGCTGTAGGTGGACTACCTAGGATTCACGGCGGGCGGTGTCCTGGGCCTGCCGGCGCTGGCGGTCCCACATCAGCACCGCCTCCAGGGTCGAGCGTGCGCCCATGCGCTGCCGCGCGCGGTACAGCTGCTCCTCGATGGTGCGGACGGACCGGCCCAGCCGCTGCGCGGCGGCACGATTGCTGCCCAGCTCGGTGACCAGTTCCAGGATCTCCGCCTGCCCGGGTGTCACACCCCACGGGGTGCGGTGCCGACGCTCCCGGTGCACCCGGCCGCGCGCCTCGGGCGCCGCCACCCGTACCGGGCCGATCAGCTGGTCCCAGGGGTTCATGCCCGCGCTCCTGCCCCGGCGGCGGGCACGCGTACCGTCGTGGCATGTACGGTCAGGAGAAAGAGAGAGCACTGCTCGTCCATGCAACGAATCTAGGCAAATATGCCTTTAGCGTCAAGACATATTTGCCTAGCTTTTCTCGGCAGCATTGCGTGATGGCAAAAGTGCCCAGCAAAGCCCTGCAGGTTCTCGCCGCGAACCTTGAGCGGTTGATTGCTGAGCACAAGGAGCTGAACAGCCAACCGAAGCTGGCGGCCGCAGCCAAGATCGACCAGAAGACGGTCTACCGCATCGTCACCAAGCAGAACGAGCCCAGCACGGACAAGCTGGAAAAGCTGGCCAAGGCTTTGGGGGTGCAGACCTGGCAGCTGCTCGTACCGGGGCTAAAGCCCGGGGCACTTCCCGAGTTGGCGGTCAAGGAGACGAGCGAGGTTTAGCGCAGCCGCGGTCGTGTGGTTCGGCTCACCCTGGTGGGCGTGCGGAAAGCTCGGAGGTGGGCCCTGGGCGCCCTTGCCGCCGCCGCAGCACCTCTTGCAGCACAGCCGGCACGTCTTCCACTTTGAGTCCGATCAGGATCGTGTCGGCCGAGACGTCGTAGAGCAGAAGCAGCTCATACAGCCAAGCCAGCTTGGGCAGACTGACGCCTCGTTCCCACGCTGAAACGGCTTGCCTGCGCACGGGCAGCCGCCGGGCCACCTCATCTTGCGTGAGCCGGGCTGCCCGCCTGGCTTCCCGCAGTCGCCTCCCAATGATCTTCCCGTTAGGGGCGTTCATAGCTGCACATTCTGTGCCTAAGGCCCGGTAGACGCTGACCGGCACCCCTGTCAAAACTGCCAGCTGCGCAGCAGGTCACCGTGCCTCTTACACCCAGCAATAAAGCAATTGCAGGTTGCGCAGCGGGACAGTACTTCGACCCTGAAAAGCCGAAAAGCAACCTGGAGTTGCGCAATTCCAGATTGCTTTGTTGCGGAGCGCTACCCGACTGTCGGGTCCGGCTTTCGACGGCGACAACGACCAAGGGCAAACCCGCATGAATCCTTGGGCAAATTTGTCTTGATCAGAAAGGCATATTTGCCTAGACTCTCTCCTCACGTCCGCTTTGGGCGGCCTGACCGGAGCAGAGAGCATGAGCATCAGCCCCACGGAAAGCTCCGCCAGCCGCGGCGAGCCGGACGGCGCGGCTACCAGGGGCGGATCGTGAGTGCGCCGGCCATCACTGCCACCTGCGCGGTCTGGCTGTGCGATGTCTACACGCCGCATGACCTGATGGCGGCGCTTGCCGCAGGCAAGGCCGGGCGCGTCGTGGAGATGCTGTCCTTCCACGGGTCGCCCGACAAGCAAGAGTTCGGCGACGGGTACGTGCGCATGGGCGACGCCGACATCACCATCCGCCTGCTGCCCCAGGACGAACAGGTGCGCATGGCCGTGCAGTCCCTGCAGCGGCAGCTGGAAGCCGAACGCGCCAGGTTCCACGAGCGCCAGCAGGCCCTGCTGCGCGAGATCGGGAAGCTGCAGGCGCTGACCTTCGACGGGAGCTGACGGCGTGACCACCCGCCGTTACGCCCGCACCCTGGCCCAAGCCTTTCCCCGCTCGGTCCTGTATGCCTGCGCCATCGAACGCCCGCGTGCTTCCGTCTAGCGGCGCCTGGCTGCAGCGCTCTGGAGGTGGCTGTGATCGCATGATCCCGCCTCGCTTCATCCGCTGCCGCGACGCGCCGGCCTGCGTGGGCGTGGACCGCAACCGCTTCGATGGCGTGAAGAACGCGACCATCAACTGGTCGCAGTAGGTAGCGCAAAAGAAAATGGGTCGGGTGCTTGTGGCACCCAACCCATTGAATCTGCTGACTAATCTGGCGCGGCTGGCAGGATTCGAACCCACGACCCCTTGGTTCGTAGCCTGCTTCAAGTTAAACAGGGGCAGTGAAATCAACGACGCCCATTCGATTTTGTGTGCTCAGGAGTGCTATGGAGCAGTGGTAGAACTCACGCAAATCCCACGCAGAGGCAATTGCTGGAGTTGTGCAGAAGCGATGCACACGGGTTCAGCTCATGCAGCTTGGCCCCCCTGAACTCCGAGTGGCGGAACCTTCAAGCCTCCTGTGATCGTGTCGATGAAATGCTTCAAGGAAGGCGGCGCTGAAGACTTTGCAGCCAATGAGTCGAGCGGAACGTGGCCCTGCGCCACCTCTCCCTCCTTGTCTAACCCGGCGAAGAACACTGATGCCTCTGAGTTGCGGTCTGCTGCCAGCAACTGCAACCATCTCTTAAGGAACATGTAAGCGAACTTTCCTCTGTACCGTTGCCGGGGATCAAGGGCGTCAAACTCGCTCTGCAATAAGGTGATCTCGTCACCTGTCGGTTCGCGGTCTAACACAACGAGTGCCTCTGGCGCAACGCCGCTGCTCTCAACTGTCACTAGCTGAACCTTAGCAAGACTGTTCAGCTTTTCAGGCCATGGCTCCTTGCGTGAGATGCCTATGCGTCTAGCAAGGAAAATCCTCTTGTTCACTTCGCGAGTGACAACCAAGAAAGCGTCGTAAACCTCGTCGAACTTCTCAAGTACGGCCTGACGACAGGCGGGCTGACCATGGCAATCGATCTCGACTGCGAGTACTCCTGCCAAGACCTCCTTACAGACGAGGTAGTTCTCAACTGAATAAGCGTCCGTAATGTATACATCAGGTCCATCCGGGTGCCCGCGCAGCCCGTCGAAGTCCCGATCCACGAAAAAATAGACGCTCTTGTACAACTCGGCTCGATCCCGCTTCAACAGCTCGCGGAATTCCAAGAGTTTTCCCTTGCCTTTGCAGACTATGAATTCATACGTCAGAAAGGGCGCAACTTGCTTGAGCCAATGGTAATAGATGACTTTGTCATCGATACCCTCAAAAGCGAGTACCAAGACGTCCGGTAACTGCGCCCGCAGGGTAGCGAGCTTGATCTTGAGAACTGTGGGCCGCTCTCTAGAGTCACGCATTTCTTGCAGCAGATCACCGGGACCGTCCACATTGCTAACTTCGTTCGCCATGGTGACCCTTCTTTACGCTGGGTCCTCAGTGCTCGCAACCTGATCAGAAATCGTCAAGTGCAGCGGTCTCGCGAAAGCATCAAGGTCGTTATCGAAGATGAATGGCGAGTGCGTTATGGCAACGACCTGCCTGCATAGTGTTGCATTAACGATATCGGGCAAGATCTTCCTCTGCCAGTCAATCGACAGAGAAAGCTCTGGTTCATCGATCAGGACTAGCTTCTCCTTCGGATAAAGGTAGAGTCTTGAGAAGAGCGAGATCATTTGCTTCTCTCCTGAGGAGAGAGCGTCCAGCGGGATCTCGTTCTTGCCACGGCGGCGGCGCACCGAGACATCGAGGCTGGCACGATCCAGCTTCAGAACCTTGTCGTCGCTATGTCCTCCCGCCTCAGGCACCCCTGCACTTGGGTCTTGTGCAGAGAGGTATCGATTGCAGCTTTCAACGAAACTCTCAACCACTCTCTCGGTTTCACGAGTTTTTTGGATAACGTTGTTCAATTTCCCCAAGAAGTACGTCAAGAACTTGACTGAGTTCGGAGGAACGTTGCCGCTGTAAATGCGGTCGAGGTCGGGTATGTTGATCGGGTACGGTCCGTAGACCATCCCTCTTGCCGACTTCATTCGCTCGAAGAACACGTTGAGATCTTCACGGCTTGGACGCTCTTCAAGACTCGGCACTTGCTCCTCAAAGGAGCCGCTAATCAGATCGTCGATGATGTTGGCGCTAATCTCAGCGTATTTCTGGTTCGACTCGAACATGATCTCTTGATTCAGCTGTCTGAGCCTTGCTGAGATGTCCGAAAGACCAAATTGGATGTCCCCAGCATGTAAGCCCCGGCGAGAAAGTCCGAGCTTCGCCTGAACGCTGGTGGGCCGCCTTGCTGATCGAGGATCGTCTGTCTCCGGCAGCGAAAGTTCAATTCGCCGGTATGTGGGTAGATAGACCACTTCAATATCCGACATCGCGGACGAGATTTCCTTTCGCAACTGTTCGATGGGGGAGAACGCGACGTTAGTCAGCTCAGAGAGCTTCCGAAACAGCGAAAGGGCAGAGTCGTACGTGTATGAGGTGTGGTGATAGATCTTCTGGAAAACCGGCTGCTGATGGAAGTCCATCCGGTTCCGAAGAACTGGGAAGTCCCAAAGAACGAAGAACAAGAGGTCCGCTGGGTCCAAATCGTGGACCTTGGCGACTCGAAGAATCTCCGTGTTCTCCCCCACTGTCCGTAGGTACTCGTCGAGATCCGCTTTCTCCAGAACTAAGGGCCGCTCAACCCCTCTGATCCTGCACTCGATCCTTTTGAAGTCCAGTTCCGCCAACCGCCCGAATTGGCACCGTAGAAAGGCATCGAGTGCTCCGAGCATGGTGGTCTTGCCCGCGCCGTTTGGAGCTATGAGGATCGTCGCCGCGTACTCGGAATCCAAACTCACCGAGCGATAGCCAAACAGCCCCTGAATTGAAAAGTGCTGCACTAGTGAATTTCGCCCACCAGCTTCGCTGACGCGGCTTGCGTCCTCGTTCATACATCTCTCCTCACAAGACCTCGAATGTAAGCGAGCGAGCAGCGTCCTTCCTATGATTCGACACTGCCAGTTGCTTCAACTAACGGCGAAGGGTGCTGGCTTTGATGTTGTACCTGAACGACGTCGCATGGAACATTGTTCAGAAGCAACGCGATAAGCACAAAGAGTTCGCTTTTGTTTGGCGGCGTGAGCGGATAAAGAACCTCAAACTGGATCCAGCGATGGAATATCGCCGGATCGAAACGATGAACAACACAGCGCGGCAGAACGCTAGACGCGCTGTCGGGCTTCAGTCTGTTCGGATTCATGACCTGAGGCACACGTTCGGTCAACGACTTCGGCAGGCGGGGGTGCCCAAGGAAGACCGCACATCACTGCTTGGACACGCAGTTGAAGACATGCCGGAGCACTACGCGACAGCGACTGTCGAGCAACCGATAAAAGCCGCCAATCCGTGTGGGCGGAACGCTCGACCGAACGACCCTGCTGCGGGTGGTAAACGGCTAGGCAGAAAAGGTCACGCGGAGAGTCACGCAAGAAAAATGGGGTTACGCCCTTGCGAGACGTAACCCCTTGATTTGCTTAGCAATCTGGCGCGGCTGGCAGGATTCGAACCCACGACCCCTTGGTTCGTAGCCAAGTACTCTATCCAACTGAGCTACAGCCGCCGAGCCCGCGAGTATACCAGGGGTTTGGCCAGGCTCCCGGCGGGCCTGGTAGGGCGTGCTGGACTTGAACCAGCGACCAAGGGATTATGAGTCCCCTGCTCTGACCAACTGAGCTAACGCCCCGGGCACGCGTCGGATTGTAGGCGCCCTACTTGTTGTGGCTGAGCGCGTTGCTCACCAGCTTGGCGGTGATGTCCACGATCTGGATCATGCGGTCGTAGGGCATGCGGGTGGGGCCGATCACGCCCAGGGTGCCCACGACCTGGCCGTCCACCTCGTACGGGGCGCTGACGATCGAGAGTTCCTCGAACGGCACGACCTGGCTCTCGCCGCCGATGAAGATGCGCACGCCCTCGGCCTGGCTGGAGATGTCCAGCAGCCGCATCAGCTGCGTCTTCTTCTCGAACAGCTCGAACGCCCGGCGCAACTGGCTCATGTCGCTGGAGAAATCGCTCACCGCCAGCAGGTTGCGCTCGCCGGAGATCACCACCTCGTCGGCCTGGCTCATGGCGTCGGTGCTGGCGTCCACCGCCGTCTTCATCAGCTGGCCGATCTCGCCGCGCAGCTTGTCCACCTCGCCCTTGAGGCGCTCGCGCACCTGCTCGATGGTCAGGCCCGCGTAGTGGGCGTTGAGCAGGTTGGCGGCCTCCACCAGCTGCTGCTGCGTGTAGTCGCCCTCGGTGAACACCACCCGGTTCTGCACGTCGCCGTCGGGCGAGACGATGATGACCAGGTAGCGGCGGTCCGACAGCCGAAGGAACTCGATGTGGCGGAACACCGAGTTGCGCCGCGGCGCCATCACCACGCCGACGAACTGCGACAGGTTGGACAGCAGGTGCGCCGCGTTGGTGATCACGCGCTGCGGCTGGTCGGGCGCCAGGCTGGCGGCGGGCAGCCGCTCGCGCTGCACCGTCAGCATGGTGTCCACGAACAGGCGGTAGCCGCGCGCGGTGGGTACGCGGCCGGCCGAGGTGTGCGGGCTGGCGATCAGCCCCAGGTCCTCCAGGTCCGACATCACGTTGCGGATGGTGGCCGGCGACAGCTCCAGGCCGGAGGCGCGCGAGAGGGTGCGCGAGCCCACGGGCTGGCCGTCGGCGATGTAGCGCTCGACCAGGGCTTTCAACAACAACTTGGCACGGTCATCGAGCATGGCTGGCGGCTTTGGCCGAATTTTAGTGATGTAATTTGTGAATGGGTTCCCAGTTCCGCCATGTTGCGCTGTTTGGCAAGTACCACGCCGCCGTGACAGCCAGCGCGGCGGAATCGACGCGCGCTGCCCTGGAGGATATTGCCCGCTTCCTCGCCACGCAAGGCTGCAAGGTGGTGCTGGAGAAAGAAACCGCCGCCCATGCCGGCGTCCAGGGCTTCGACAGCCTGGACATGGAGGCCATCGGCCGCGAGTGCGACCTGGGGCTGGTGGTCGGCGGCGACGGCACCATGCTGGGCGTGGGCCGCCGGATGGCCCGCCACAACGTCCCCCTGATCGGCATCAACCAGGGCCGCCTGGGCTTCATCACCGACGTCCCCCTGGACGGCTTTCGCGCCACCCTGGAGCCCATGCTGCGCGGCGAGCACGAGGAGGACCGGCGCAGCCTGATGCACGCGCGCGTGATGCGCGACGGCCACTGCGTGTTCGACGCCCTGGCCATGAACGACGTGGTGGTCAACCGCGGCGCCACCTCCGGCATGGTGGAGCTGCGCGTGGAGGTCGACGGGCATTTCGTGGCCAACCAGCGCGCCGACGGCCTGATCGTCGCCTCGCCCACCGGCTCCACCGCCTACGCCCTGTCGGCCGGCGGGCCGCTGCTGCACCCGGCCAACCCGGGCTGGGTGCTGGTGCCCATCGCGCCGCACACCCTGTCCAACCGCCCCATCGTGCTGGCCGACGCCGCGGAGATCGCCATCGAGCTGGTCTCGGGCCGCGGCGCCAGCGCCAATTTCGACATGCAGTCGCTGGCCTCGCTGATGCACGGCGACCGCATCACCGTGCGCCGGTCGCAGCACCAGGTGCGCTTCCTGCACCCGCGCGGCTGGACCTACTTCGACACGCTGCGCAAGAAGCTGCACTGGAACGAGGGGGGATCATGAGCCTGAAGAGGATGGCGCTGCGCGACTTCGTGATCGTGCGCGAGCTGGAACTGGACCTGTCGGGCGGCTTTTCCGTCCTCACGGGCGAGACCGGCGCGGGCAAGTCCATCCTGGTCGACGCGCTCCAGCTGGCGCTGGGCGCCCGGGCCGATGCCGGCGTGGTGCGCGAAGGCGCGGCGCGCGCCGACATCAGCGCCGAATTCGACCTGCCGGCCCAGCTGCGGCCCTGGCTGGAGGAGGCCGGCTTCGAGCACGAGGACAGCCTGCTGCTGCGCCGGAACATCGACGCGCAGGGCAAGAGCCGGGCCTGGATCAACGGCGCGCCAGCCACGGCCGGCCAATTGCGCGAGCTGGGCGAGCAGCTGGTGGACATCCACGGCCAGCACGCCTGGCAGAGCCTGACGCGGTCCGAGGCCGTGCGGGGCCTGCTCGACGCGTACGCCGGCGTCAACGTCCAGCCCCTGCAGCAGCTGTGGCAGCGCTGGCGCGCGGCCCAGAAGGCGCTGGCCGACGCGCGCGCCGCACAGGATTCGCTGCAGCGCGAGCGCGAGCGCCTGGCCTGGCAGATCGGCGAGGTCGACAAGCTGGCCCCCGGCGCCGACGAATGGGACGAGCTGAACGCCAGCCACACCCGGCTGGCCCATGCCCAGAGCCTGCTCGACGCCGCCCAGCAGGCGCTGGACGCGCTGGAAGGCGACGAAGGCGGCGCCGCGGCCCAGCTTGCCAAGGCGCATGCCACGCTGCAGGACCAGGAGCACCTGGAGCCCGAGTACCGGGCCCTGGCCGAGGTCCTGGCGTCCAGCCTGGCCCAGGCCGAGGATGCTGCCCATTCGCTGCACGCCTACCTGCGCAAGACCGAGCTGGACCCGCAGCGGCTGGCCGAGCTGGACGAGCGCATGTCGCTGTGGCTGTCGCTGGCGCGCCGCTACAAGCGGACACCGGCCGAGCTGCCGGCCCTGCTGGCGTCCTGGCGGGAGGAGTTGGCGCAGCTCGATGCCGCGGCCGACCTGGCCGCGCTGGAAGCGGCCGAGAAGAAGGAATCCGATGCCTACATGGCGGCCGCGCGCAGCCTGTCCAAGGCGCGGGCCAAGGCCGCGCCCCAGCTGGCGCAGGCCATCACCCAGGCGATGCAGGGGCTGGGCATGCAGGGCGGCCGCTTCGAGGTGGCCCTGGAAAAGACCGAGCAGCCCACCCAGGCCGGCCTGGAGGACGTGGGCTTCCTGGTAGCCGGCCATGCCGGCAGCTCGCCGCGGCCGGTGGGCAAGGTGGCCTCGGGCGGCGAGCTGTCGCGCATCGCCCTGGCCATCGCCGTCACCACCAGCCAGCTGGGCAGCGCCCAGACCCTGATCTTCGACGAGGTGGACGCCGGCGTGGGCGGCGCCGTGGCCGAAACCGTGGGCCGCCTGATGAAGCAGCTGGGCCGCGACCGGCAGGTGCTGGCCGTGACCCACCTGCCCCAGGTGGCGGCCTGCGCCGACCACCACCTGGTGGTGGCCAAGCAGGCCGACGCGGGCGGCACCTGGAGCACCGTCTCGCCGGTGCAGGGCGAGCAGCGGGTGGGCGAGATCGCCCGCATGCTGGGCGGCGAGCGCCTGTCCGGCACCACGCTGGCCCATGCCAAGGAAATGCTGGGCCAGGGCGCCCGGCCCGGCGCGCGGGCCCGCTCATGAGCAAGACGCCCGCGAGCCCCCTCGAGCTGGTGCTGATCACCGGCATGTCCGGCTCGGGCAAGTCGGTCGCGCTGCGGGCCCTGGAGGACGTGGGCTACTACTGCGTGGACAACCTGCCGCCCGAGCTGCTGCTGGACTTCGTGGCGCTGGAACGGCAGGTCGCCGCCAAGCAGGTGGCCATCGCCATGGACGTGCGCAGCGCCATCTCGCTGCCCCTGGTGCCGGCGCAGCTGCGCAGCCTGCGCGAGCAGGGCGTGGCCGTGCGGTCGCTGTTCCTGGATTCCACCACCGAGACCCTGGTGCGGCGGTTCTCCGAGACGCGGCGGCGCCATCCCCTGTCGGGCCGCAGGGAAGCGGCCAAGGGCGTGCCCCCCACCGACGAGAGGCATGCGCTGGTGGACGCGATCGAGCTCGAGCGCGAGCTGCTGGCCGATCTGCGCGAAGAGGCGCACGTGATCGACAGCAGCGTGATCCGGCCGGCCCAGCTGCAGGCGCACCTCAAGTCGCTGCTGTCGGCCCCCACCAGCCAGCTGACCCTGGTGTTCGAGTCCTTCGCCTTCAAGCGCGGGATCCCGGTCGACGCGGACTACGTGTTCGACGTGCGCATGCTGCCCAACCCGCACTACGAGCCGGAGCTGCGCGAGCTCACCGGCCGCGACGCGCCCGTGATCGCCTATCTCGAAGCGCGGGCCGACGTGGCCCGGATGCGAAACCACATCCAATCCTTCCTGGACCAGTGGCTGGAGCCGCTGGCGCGCGACCACCGCAGCTATGTGACGGTGGCGATAGGCTGCACCGGCGGGCAGCACCGTTCGGTGTACCTGGTGGAGCAGCTGGCCGCGGCTTTCGGCAGCCGCTGGACCACGCTGCGGCGGCACCGCGAACTCGAGCGCGGTTGACTAGGCGGCGGTCGCCAGCAGCTTGCGGATGGGCGCGGGCAGTCCCAGGCCGGGCCACTGCGCCGCTTCGAACCAGCTGCCCTCCCCCGCGCTCGGTGCGCTGCCCTGCGGCAGGCGGGCCGTCACGGGATGCAGGTGCAGGTCCTTGTGCGTCAGCACATGGACGAAGGGTTCCCCGTCCTCCAGCAGCCTTCTGTTCTCGGGCGGCACCGCGGCTTCCAGCGCCTCGCGCGAGCCGAAGGCCGGCAGGCAGTAGAGGCCGGCCCAGATACCGGCATCGGGCCGGCGCTCCAGCCACACCCGGCCGTCGGCGCCGCGCGCGTGCAGCAGCCACAGGGTCTGCGCCGTGCGCTTGAGCTTGCGGCTCCTGACCGGGTAGCGCTGCGGATCGCCCTGGGCGGCAGCCCGGCACAGCCCGCGCACCGGGCAGATCAGGCAGCTCGGGTCGCGGGCCAGGCACACGGTGGCGCCCAGGTCCATCAGGCCCTGGGTGTAGGCGGGCATGGGTTCGCAGGCTTGCGGCAGCAGCGCCTCGGCCTGCGTCCACAGCCGGCGCTCGCCGCCCTGCTGCGCCAGGTCCTCGCCGAAGGCCAGCACCCGGGTGAGCACGCGCTTGACGTTGCCGTCCAGGATGGCCGCACGCTCGCCGAAGCAGAAGGCGGCGATGGCGGCCGCCGTGGAACGGCCGATGCCGGGCAGCTCGGCCAGCTCCCGGGCAGTGCGCGGGAACCGCCCGCCATGGCCCGCGGCCACCACCTGGGCGCAGCGGTGCAGGTTGCGCGCGCGGCTGTAGTAGCCCAGGCCGCTCCACAACGCCAGCACATCGTCCAGCGGCGCGGCGGCCAGCGCGGTCACGTCGGGGAAGCGGTCGAGGAAGCGCTGGTAGTAGCCCAGCACGGTGGCCACCTGCGTCTGCTGCAGCATGACCTCGGACAGCCACACGCGGTAGGGGTCGCGCGTGTTCTGCCAGGGCAGGTGGCTGCGCCCGTGGCTGGCCTGCCAGCGCACCACCTGGCCGGCGAAATCCCCAGCCAGGCTCATGCCCGTTTCTGCAGCGCCGGCTCGTTGGATGCCAATGCCGGCGTGGCGATCAGGTGGGCCGTGAGCTCGGCCAGCTTGGCGTCGAGCTGGTCCAGGGCCGTCTCCTGCGCTTCGATCTCGGCGATGCGGTCGTCCAGGCCGCTGGCGGCTTCCTGGATGCGCTCGATGGCCTCGATGCGGCGCACGAAGTTGCGGCGCCGCTCGCGCAGCTGGGCGTCGAGCTGGGCGGCGGCGGACTTGTTCCACAGCTCCACCTCGCCCAGCGCGGATTCGTAGATCACGCGCAGCCGCGTCGACAGCGCGCGCACCAGGCGGTCGGCGAATTCCGGCTGCGCCAGCCGCAGCGCATTGCCCATGCCCAGGTACTGGGTGTGGCTGCGCTCGACCAGCTCCAGGTCGCGGCTGAAGCGCTCCAGGTCCGGCTCCTTGGGCGCCTGCAGCGAGAAGCCGTACTCCGCGTTGAGCTGCTTGAAGGTGCCGGTCAGCATGGACTGGATCTCGGCGCTGGTGGTCTGCGCCTTGCGCAGGCCGGCGTGCAGCCGCTCGAAGGTCTGGGTGTAGGCCTTCTTCACGCCCAGCTTGATGCCGGGCTGGCGCAGCGCGTCGGTGAGGCCGGCCATCTCGGTCTTGAGGGTCTTGGTGCCCAGCAGTGTGAAGACCTCGCGCAGCAGCCGCAGATGGACCGAGCGCACCGCGTGGATCTTGGCCCCGCTGACGTCGAACTCCTCCTGCTCCTGCTCGATGCGCCCGCGCATGTGCTTGATTACCGAGCTGTTCTTGCCGCGCAGGCCCCTGAGCTCGCCCAGCTGGTCGGCCAGGTCGCGGCGGCGCACGTTCAGCGCGCGCGCGGCTTCGGTGCGCAGGTCGACGATGTTGCCCGAGACGGCGGCCCGCAGGATCTTCTGCCGCTGGCCCATCACGCCCTGGGCCAGGGCGCGCTCGAGCACCGGCAGCTGGCTGGCCTGCAGCAGCGCGGCGTCGTCGCTGACCTTGGCCACCAGGCCCTTCTGGGCCGACACCGGGATGACCTGCTCCACCGGCAGGCCCAGGATCTCGGCCGAGGTCGCGCGCTGGCGCTCGATCTGGGCCTGCACCTGGGCCGAGCTGCTCAGCGAATCCCACATGGTGTCTATCTTGTTCAGCACCACCAGGCGGGAGTCGGTCTCCTCGGATTCGGCGATCAGGTGCTCGCGCCAGATCGCCAGGTCGGACTTGGTCACGCCGGTGTCGGCCGCCAGGATGAACACCACCGCATGGGCCTGGGGGATCAGGTTCACGGTCAGTTCGGGCTCGGCGCCGATGGCGTTGAGGCCCGGCGTGTCCAGGATCACCAGGCCCTGCTTGAGCAGGGGATGGGCGATGTTGATCAGCGCATGCCGCCAGCGCGGGACCTCGACCAGGCCCTCGGCATTGAGCATGGGGTTGTCTTCCGGCGTGTCGTCGTGCCAGAAGCCCAGGGCGCGCGCCTCGTCCTTGGTCACGTGGACCACCTCGGCGACCTTCTCGAAGGCCTGGGCCAGCTGGGCGGAGTCGTTGACGTCCAGGTCCACCCTCACCCACTTCTCGGGCACCATGCGCCACTCCATCAGCGCCTGCGGCTGCAGGCGCGTCTCGATGGGCAGCAGGCGCAGGCAGGGCGGCACCTCGCTGTCGTAGCCCAGCTCGGTCGGGCACATGGTGGTGCGGCCGGCGCTGGCCGGCATGATGCGCCGCTTGTAGCCGGCGAAGAAGATGGCGTTGATCAGCTCGGACTTGCCGCGCGAGAACTCGGCGACGAAGGCCACCATGACCTTGTCCGAGCGCATCTGCGTCTCCAGGCGCCGCAGGCGCTCCTCCACGGCCGAATCCAGCAGCTCGTGATCTTTCAGCCACTCGGACAACAGCTTCAGCCGCAGCGCGAATTCGCGCCGCCAGGCGCCGTGCTGGTCGAACTGTTCGTTGAAGGAAGTGCCCACTAAGCCCCCAGGTATGCCGTTTTGAATATAGCACCGGGCATGAGGAGCCCAACAGTTTTACTCAGGTCTGGCAGGAAGGGCAGTAGAAAGTCGCGCGCTGGCCCTGGCGGATGCTGCGTACCGGTGTGGCGCAGATGCGGCAGGGCTGCCCCGCCCGGTCGTAGACCATGGCTTCGAGCTGGAAATAGCCGGCCTGGCCATCGGCGTTGGAAAAGTCGCGCAGGGTGCTGCCGCCGCGGCTGACGGCCTGCGCCAGGACCTGGCGCACCGCGGCATGCAGGCGCAAAGCGCGCTCGCGGCCCAGGCGCGAAGCCCGGGTCGTGGGCCGGATGCCCGCCAGGAACAGCGCTTCGGACGCGTAGATGTTGCCCACGCCCACCACCACGTCGCCGGCCAGCAGCACCTGCTTGATGGGCGCGTTGCGGCGGCGCAGTCCGGCATGGAAGGCCGCGGCTTCGAATCCCTCGCCCAGCGGCTCGACCCCCAGCCGCCCCAGCAGCTTGGCCGCCTCGGGGGCCTGCTCGCCGGGCGCGAACACCACGGCGCCGAAGCGGCGCGGGTCGTTCAGGCGCAGCACGCCGCGGGTGGTGGCGAGGTCGAAATGATCGTGCGGGCCCGGCTCGGGCTGGCTGGCCCGGAAACTCAGGCTGCCGGACATGCCCAGGTGCAGCAGCAGCAGGCCTTCGTCCAGATCCAGCAGCAGGTACTTGCCGCGGCGGCGCACGCCGCGCACCGTGCGCCCGGCCAGCAGCGCCGGGTCGCAGCCCAGGGCCCAGCGCAATGGTTTGCCTATGCGGGCCGACAGGATGCGTCCGCCGGCGATGCGGTCGGCAAAACTCAGGCGCGTGACCTCGACTTCTGGCAGTTCGGGCATGGGTTGGAGGGTGCGGATTATGATGGTTCGATGAAGCGTCCTCCCCGCATCGCCACCGCAGTGACCTTGCTGTGCGCCCTGGCCCAGGCCGCGTGCGCGCAGACGCCGCCCGCCGCCGCCCGCTCCGCCGCCCCCGACGGCACCACCGTGTCCGCGCTCGATGCCGAACTGTTCTACCAGCTGCTGCTCGGTGAGCTGAACGCGCGTGGCGCGGAGCCGAGCGCGGGCTACTCGCTGGTGCTGGACGCGGCGCGCCGGACCAACGACCCCGAGCTGTACCAGCGCGCGGTGGAGATCGCCTTCCAGTCCCGGTCGGGCGACGCCGCGCTGCAGGCCGCGCGCGCGTGGGCGCAGGCGCATCCCTCCTCGCGCGATGCCAACCGCTTCGTGCTGCAGATCCTGCTGGCCCTGAACCGGGTGGCCGAAAGCGTCGAGCCGCTCAAGCGCGACATCGCCCTGGCCAACGCGCCGGAGCGCAATGCGGCGCTGGCCGCGGTGCCGCGCTACTACGCGCGGGTCAGCGACAAGAAGCTGGCCGCCAGCGTGGTGGAGCAGGCGCTGGCCGACGCCCTGGCGCAACCCGCCACCGCCGCCGCGGCCTGGACCACCATAGGCCGGTTGCGCCTGGCGGCCGACGACACCGCCGGAGCACTGGAGGCTGCGCGGCGCGGCCAGGCGGCTGCGCCGCAGGCCGAGGGGCCGGCGCTGCTGGGGCTGGAGCTGATGGAGCCGCGCCTGCCCCAGGCCGAGTCCCTGGTGCGCACCTACCTGCAAGGCCAGCCGCTGCCCGAGCTGCGGCTGGGCTACGCACGCGCGCTGCTGGACGCCCACCGCTACTCCGAGGCTTCCGAGCAGATCCGCCGGGTGACCACGGACAAGCCCGAGATCGCCGAGGCCTGGTTGATCCAGGGCACGCTGCAGCTGCAGGACAGCCAGCTGCCCGCCGCCGAAACCTCACTCAAGCGCTACATCGCGCTGGCGCAGGCGCAACGCACGGGTGAGGAACGCAGCCGCGGCCTGGCCCAGGCCTACCTGGCCCTCGCACAGGTGGCCGAAAAGCGCAAGGACTTCGCCCAGGCCAACGCCTGGCTGGACCGCATCGACAACGCCCAGGACCTGGTGTCGGCCCAGAGCCGGCGCGCCTCCCTGCTGGCGCAGCAGGGGCGCCTGGAAGAGGGGCGCAAGCTGCTGCGCGCGCTGCCCGGGCGCACGCCCGCGGAGGCCCGCATGAAGCTGATGGCCGAGGTCCAGCTGCTGCGCGACAACAAGCAGTACAAGCCGGCCTATGACCTGCTGATGCAGGCGGCCGCCAAGGACCCTTCCAATGCCGAGCTGCTGTACGACCAGGCCATGCTGGCCGAAAAGCTGGGCAACCTTCCCGAGATGGAAAAGCTGCTGCGCCAGGTGATCGCCATCAAGCCCGATTTCCACCATGCCTACAACGCGCTGGGCTACTCTCTGGCCGATAGGAACATCCGCCTGCCCGAAAGCAAGCAGCTGATCCAGAAGGCGCTGGAATACGCGCCCGGCGACCCCTTCATCAGCGACAGCCTGGCCTGGGTGGAATTCCGCATGGGCAACCGCGCCGAAGCGCTGCGCATCCTGGAGGCCGCCTACACGAACCGGCCCGATGCGGAGATCGCGGCGCACCTGGGCGAGGTGCTGTGGAGCATGGGCCAGCGCGACCGCGCCCAGGCCATCTGGAAGGAAGGGCTGCTGCTCAACGCGGAGAACGAAACCCTGCTGGAAACGCTCAAGCGCTTCCGGGTGCGGCCGTGAAGGCGGTGAACCCGGTGGCGGCC
The DNA here is from genome assembly GCF_000215705.1 of Ramlibacter tataouinensis TTB310. Taxonomy (NCBI): domain Bacteria; kingdom Pseudomonadati; phylum Pseudomonadota; class Betaproteobacteria; order Burkholderiales; family Comamonadaceae; genus Ramlibacter; species Ramlibacter tataouinensis. The sequence goes on from NC_015677.1 coordinate 3,543,392, forward strand.
GCGCGTACCGGCCTGGCGGCCTGGGGCCTGGCCGCCGCGGTCCTGTTGCTGGCCGGTTGCGCAGCGCCCCTGCGCCAGGGCGCCCAGGACGGTGCCACGGCCAGCAGCTGGAGTGGCCGCCTCGCGCTGCAGGTGCAGGACGACGCCCGGCAGTCCTTCTCGGCCGCCTTCGAGCTGCGCGGCCGGCCGGAAGCCGGCGAGCTGAGGCTGTTCAACCCGCTGGGCGGCACGGCCGGCGTGCTGACCTGGTCGCCCGGCCGGGCCGTGCTGGAGACCGGCGGCCAGACCCGGCAGGCCGCCTCGCTGGAGGAGCTGGTGGCCCAGGCCACGGGCTCGCCCATCCCGGTGACTGCCTTGTTCGACTGGCTGGCGGGCATAGACACGCCGGTGCCCGGCTGGAAGGCCGACCTGGAGCAGCTGGCGCAAGGCCGCATCCGCGCCCAGCGGCTGGCGCCTCCGCCCCTGGCCGACCTGCGCGTGGTGCTCGACCGCTGATGAAGTCGCTGCACGACGTCCCCGCACCGGCCAAGCTCAACCTGTTCCTGCATGTCACCGGCCGGCGCGCCGATGGCTACCACCTGCTGCAGTCGGCCTTCATGCTGCTGGACTGGCACGACAGCCTGCATTTCGAGCTGCGCGGCGACGGCCGCCTCAGTCGCGAGGACCTGACCACGCCCCTGCCCGACGACGACCTGTGCCTGCGCGCCGCCCGCGCCCTGCAGCAGGCCGGCGGCACGGCGCAAGGCGCGCACATCGCCATCGCCAAGCGCCTGCCGGCCCAGGCCGGCCTGGGCGGGGGCTCGTCCGACGCGGCCACCTGCCTGCTGGCGCTCAACCGCCTGTGGCGGCTCGGGCTGGATCTGGGCCAGCTCGAGGCCATCGGTCTGGCGCTGGGCGCCGACGTGCCGTTCTTCCTGCGCGGGCGCAACGCCTGGGTGGAGGGCATCGGCGAGCGGATCACACCCATCGATCTGCCGCCCGCGCGGTTCGTGGTGCTCAAGCCGCAGGCCGGGCTGCAGACGCAGCAGATCTTCACCGACCCGGCCCTCAAGCGGGATTCGCACCCTGCTATACTCTCGGGCTTTGCTGCAAACCCCTACGGCTTTGGCCGTAACGACTTGCAGCCGGTTGCCCAGCGGCTGTGCCCGCAAGTCGGCCAATCGCTCGATTGGCTGGCCTTGCAAGGCCTTCAGCCCCGGATGACCGGTTCCGGCAGTGCGGTGTTCGCGCTGCTGCCGCGAGGCCACCAGCCGCTGCAGGCGGCGCCGGCCGGCGCGCAGTTGAGGGTCTGCGGCAATTTGGAGGTCCATCCCCTGGTGGGGTGGGCACCCAGCGACGATTCATCGGTGGGCGGCTGATTGGCCGTCAACCCGTGTAGGGGAGTCGCCAAGTTGGTTAAGGCACCGGATTTTGATTCCGGCATGCGAGGGTTCGAGTCCTTCCTCCCCTGCCAAATCCTTGCTCGCCACGGGGTGGCGGCTTCGACAGGCACATAGTTACCGATCGCTGGGTCCGCACATGCAGGCTGCACCGCATTCCGATTTCATGGTGTTCACGGGCAACGCCAATCCCGGCCTGGCGGCCGAGATCGCCCGCCATCTGGGCATCCAGCTCGGCGCCGCCTCGGTGGGCCGCTTCTCCGACGGCGAGGTGACCGTCGAGATCAACACCAACGTGCGCGCACGCGACGTGTTCGTGGTGCAGTCCACCTGCCAGCCCACCAACGAGAACCTGATGGAGCTGCTGATCATGGTCGACGCGCTCAAGCGCGCCTCGGCCGAACGCATCAGCGCCGTGATCCCCTACTTCGGCTACGCCCGCCAGGACCGCCGCCCGCGCTCCTCGCGCGTGCCGATCTCGGCCAAGGTGGTGGCCAACCTGCTGCAGACCGTGGGCGTCTCGCGCGTGCTGACCATGGACCTGCACGCCGACCAGATCCAGGGCTTCTTCGACATCCCGGTGGACAACATCTACGCCTCGCCGGTGCTGCTGTCCGACCTGCGGCAGAAGAACTACCCGGACCTGATCGTCGTCAGCCCGGACGTGGGCGGCGTGGTGCGCGCGCGCGCCCTGGCCAAGCAGCTGGGCACCGACCTGGCCATCATCGACAAGCGCCGGCCCAAGGCCAACGTCAGCGAGGTGATGCACGTCATCGGCGAGATCGAGGGCCGCAACTGCGTGGTCATGGACGACATGATCGACACCGCCGGCACGCTGGTGAAGGCGGCCGAGGTGCTCAAGGAGCGCGGCGCCAGGAAGGTGTATGCCTACTGCACGCACCCCATCTTCTCCGGCCCCGCCATCGACCGCATCGCCAAGGGCACGGCGCTGGACGAAGTGGTCGTGACCAACACCATCCCCTTGTCCGACGGCGCCAGCGCCTGCGGCAAGATCCGCCAGCTCACCGTGGCACCGCTGATCGCCGAGACGATCCAGCGCATCGCCAAGGGCGAGTCGGTGATGAGCCTGTTCTCGGAGCAGGAGAACCTGTTCTGAGGCTTTGCCGGCCTCCAGCCCGGAGGCCTTTTTCAACCGGAGCCACACTGGTCGCGGTGGGCTCTCAACGGAGTCAACTATGAAATTCGTCGCTTTCGAGCGCGCCAAGCAGGGAACGGGTGCGAGCCGCCGTCTGCGCAACACGGGCAAGACGCCCGGCATCGTCTACGGCGGCGAAGGCCAGCCGCAGCTGATCGAGCTGGACCACAACGCGCTGTGGCACGCCCTCAAGAGGGAAGCCTTCCACTCCACCATCCTCGAGATGGAAGTGGCCGGCAAGACCAGCAAGGTGCTGCTGCGCGACGTGCAGATGCACCCGTTCAAGCAGCTGGTGCAGCACATCGACTTCCAGCGCGTGGACGCCCGCACCAAGCTGCACATGAAGGTGCCGCTCCACTACAAGAACGCCGAGGAGTCCCAGGCCGTCAAGTTCGAGCACTGCGTGGTCAACCACGTGATGTCCGAGCTGAACATCTCCTGCCTGCCGGGCGACCTGCCCGAGTTCATCGAGGTCGACCTGTCGGGCCTGAAGAAGGGCACCTCGCTGCACCTGAACGACATCCAGCTGCCCAAGGGCGTGAACGCGGTGACCGGCGGCAAGAAGAACCCGGTGCTGGTCTCGGTGGTCGCCACCGTGGCCGAGGAAGCGCCCGCGGCCGACGCCGCTGCGGCCGCACCGGCCGCCGACGCCAAGGCCGCGCCGGCCAAGGCGGCCCCCGCCAAGGCCGCCGGCAAGGACGCCAAGGCCGCGGCACCCGCGCCCGCCAAGGCCGCCGGGAAGAAGTGATCGCCCGCTGGCGCCGCTGCGGCGCCCTGGCGAAAGGCCCGCTGCGCGGGCCTTTTTTTCGTCTCTAATACACCGTCATGTCCATCAAGCTCTTCGTCGGCCTGGGCAACCCCGGCACCGAGTACCAGGCCACGCGGCACAACGCCGGCTTCTGGTGGGTCGATGCGCTGGCGCGGGAACTCAAGCTCACGCTGGCGCCGGAGCGGGGCTACCATGGCCTGGTCGCGCGCGGCAGCGCGAGCGGCCAGACCCTGTGGCTGCTGGAGCCGCAGACCTTCATGAACCTGTCGGGCAAGTCGGTGGCGGCGCTGGCGCGCTTCTACAAGATCCGCCCGGAGGAGATCCTGGTGGCGCACGACGAGCTGGACGTGGTGCCGGGCCAGGCCAAGCTCAAGTTCGGCGGCAGCCACGCCGGCCATAACGGCCTGCGCGACATCCATGCGCAGCTGGGCACCGGCGACTACTGGCGGCTGCGGCTGGGCATAGGCCATCCCGGCGTCAAGGCCGAGGTGATCGACTGGGTGCTGCAAAAGCCGGCGCCCGAGCAGCGCGCGGCCATGGAGGACTGCATCCAGCGTACGCTCCAGGCCGTTCCGGCCCTGCTGGCCGGCGAGATGGACAAGGCGACGCTGATCGTGCATACCAGCAAGCCGCCAAGGCCCAAGCCGGCGCGCCCGCAGCAGGCCTGAACGATTCACACAGGGAGGTACAACATGAGAAACAGCATCGCGATCGCCGCCGCCGCCATGGTGCTGGCCCCCGCATGGATGGGACCGGCCACTGCCCAGGACATCTACAAGTGCGCGGACGGCTACCGCCAGCAGCCTTGTCCCGGCGGCACGCCCCTGAAGGCTGCCGACGAACGCACCCCGTTGCAGAAGACCCAGGCCGACGCCGCAGCGCGCCGCGACGCGCGCCTGGCGGAAGCCATGGAGAAGTCGCGCCAGAAGCAGGAGGCGCAGGCCGTGCCCCAGTACACGCCCCCGCCGCGCTTCGCGCCGGCCGACGAGGGGGCTTCAGCGGCCAAGCGCCCCGGCGGCAACGGGCCCGAGACCTTCAGGGCCGTGTCGCCGAACAAGCCCGGCGACAAGCCCAAGACCAAGAAGAAGCAGCCGCAGAAGTAGCCGCGGCATCAGCCCGCGGCCGGCGGCGCGGCGGGGAGATCGCCCGCGCCCGGCGCCGCCTGCGGCTGCCCGGTCAGCCGGCGGTACTTGCGCCACAGCGACTCGCGGTCCTCCAGGTGGGCCGGGTTCAGCGGGATGCACGCCACCGGGCAGACCTGCACGCACTGCGGCTCGTCGAAATGGCCCACGCACTCGGTGCACTTGTGCGGGTCGATCTGGTAGATCTCCGGACCCAGGAAGATGGCCTGGTTCGGGCACTCGGGCTCGCACACATCGCAGTTGATGCACTCGTCGGTAATCATCAGCGCCATGGCGGGGAAGGTCCTGTGCGGCCGGGGGTTCTGGCATTATCCCCGGCTGCATGAGCCTGTTCCTCGTCAAGCGCCTCATCACCCTGCTGGCGACCCTGGTGGGCACCTCGGTGGTGGTGTTCCTGGTGCTGGAGGTCCTGCCGGGCAACGCCGCGCAGATCCAGATGGGGCCGGACGCCTCGCCGGAGGCGGTCGCCGCCCTGGCCAGCAAGCTGGGCCTGGACCAGCCGGCGGCCAGCCGTTACTGGCAGTGGGTGAGCGGCCTGCTGCGCGGCGACCTGGGGCTGAGCTACGCCTACGGCACGCCGGTGGGCGAGCTGGTGCTGGAACGGCTGGCGCTCACGGTGCCGCTGGCCCTGCTGGCCATGGCGCTCACCGTCGCGCTGGCTCTGGCCGCCGGCCTGTACGCCGCGTCGCGCCACAACAAGCTGGGCGACGTGGGCATCATGGGCCTGACCCAGCTGGGCATCGCCATCCCCAATTTCTGGTTCGCCATCCTGCTGATCCTGCTGTTCTCGGTGCACCTGCAGTGGTTCTCCGCGGGCGGCTTCGAAGGCTGGGGCGAAGGCGTCCTGGCCGGCCTGCGCTCGCTGCTGCTGCCCGCGCTGTCGCTGGCGGTGGTGCAGGCTGCCATCCTGGCGCGCATCACCCGCTCGGCGGTGCTGGAGGTGATGCGCGAGGACTTCGTGCGCACCGCCCGGGCCAAGGGCGTGTCCCGGCGGGCCGTGCTGTGGCGCCACGTGCTGCGCAACGCGCTGATCCCGGTCATCACCGTGATGGGCCTGCAGTTCGCGGAGCTGCTGGCCGGCACCATCGTGGTGGAAAGCGTGTTCTACCTGCCGGGCCTGGGCCGGCTGATCTTCCAGTCGATCTCCAACCGCGACCTGATCGTGGTGCGCAACTGCGTGATGCTGCTGGCGGCCATGGTGGTGGTCGTCAACTTCGTGGTCGACGTGCTGTACGCGGCCATCGATCCGCGGGTGAAACCTTCCGACATATGAGCGCCGTGCTGCCCACCGCCGCGCCCGTGCTGGCCAAGGCGCCCGGCTTCTGGCGCCGCGCCAGGCGCCATCCCAGCTTCGTCCTGGGCGCGGTGTTGACGGTGCTGCTGGCGCTGGCGGCGGCGCTGTCCCTGGTCTGGACGCCGCACTCGCCATACGACGTCAACGTCGCCCAGCGGCTGCTGCCGCCGGGGCCGGCCCACTGGCTGGGAACCGACCCCTACGGCCGCGACGTGGCCTCGCTGCTGCTGGTGGGCGCGCGAGCCTCCATCCTGGTGGGCGTGATCGCGGTGGGCATCGGCCTGGGTGTGGGCACGGCGCTGGGCCTGCTGGCCTCGGCGCGGCGCGGCTGGGTGGAGGAAGGCGTCATGCGCGTGGCCGATTTCGGCTTCGCCTTCCCCGCCATCCTGTCGGCCATCATGCTCACGGCGGTGTTCGGCCCGGGCATGGTCAACGCCATCGTCGCCATCGGCATCTACAACATCCCGACCTTCGCCCGCATCACCCGCGCCTCGGCCAACGCGGTGTGGGCGCGCGAGTTCGTGCTGGCGGCACGGGCCTGCGGCAAGGGCAGGTTCAGCATCACGATGGAGCACGTGCTGCCCAACATCGCCTCAGTGCTGATCGTGCAGGCCACCATCCGCTTCGCCATCGCCATCCTGGCCGAGGCCGCCCTGTCCTACCTGGGCCTGGGCACCCAGCCGCCGCAGCCCTCGTGGGGCCGCATGCTGAGCGAGGCGCAGACGCTGCTGTTCCAGGCGCCGCTGCTGGCGGTGTTCCCCGGCGTGGCCATCGCCCTGGCGGTGCTGGGCCTGAACCTGCTGGGGGACGGCCTGCGCGACCTGTTCGATCCCCGGCTCGCAAGAAAGCGATGAGCATGCCCTTGCTGCAGGTCCGGGACCTGTCCATCCAGCTGCAGACGCACCGCGGCCCGGCCTACGCGGTGCGCGACGTGGGCTTCAGCCTGGAGCGCGGCGAAACGCTGGGCCTGGTGGGCGAATCGGGCTGCGGCAAGTCCATCACGGCCTTGGCCCTGATGGGTCTGCTGCCGGAAAACGCCCGGGTCAGCGGCAGCATCCGCCTGGGGGGCCAGGAGCTGGTGGGCGCGGGCGAGCGCGAGATGACGCGGCTGCGCGGCGACCGCATGGCCATGGTGTTCCAGGAGCCCATGACCGCGCTCAATCCGGTGCACACCGTGGGCCGGCAGGTGGCCGAGCCGCTGCGGCTGCATCGTGGCCTGTCGTCCGCCGACGCCCGGCGCGAGGCTGTCGCGCTGCTGGACCGCGTGGGCATCCCCCATGCGGCACGCCGCATCGAGGCCTACCCGCACCAGTTCTCCGGCGGCCAGCGCCAGCGCATCACCATCGCCATGGCGCTGGCCTGCGGGCCCGACCTGCTGATCGCCGACGAGCCGACCACTGCCCTGGACGTGACCGTGCAGCGCCAGATCCTGGAGCTGATCCGCGAGCTGGTGGCCGAGCGCGGCATGGGGCTGATCCTGATCTCGCACGACCTGGGCGTGATCGCGCAGAACGCTTCCCGCATGCTGGTGATGTACGGCGGCCGCGTGGTGGAGAGCGGGACCACGGCCGAGGTGTTCGCCCACCGCATGCACCCCTACACCCTGGGCCTGTTCGGCGCGCGGCCGGGTCTGCATTCCGCCAGGGGACAGCGCCTGGCCACGATTCCCGGCACCGTGCCGGAGCTGGTGGACCTGCCGCCCGGCTGCCCGTTCGCCGGCCGCTGCGCCTTCACCATCGCCGATTGCCACGGCACCGTGCCGCCGCCCTACGAGGTCGAGTCCGGCCACCACGCGCGCTGCATCCGCCTGGACGCCGTGGCCATGTCCAAGCAGGCAGCCCTCACGCCTGCCCACTTCCGGAGGGAGAGGGAGTGAGCACGCCCCTGCTGCAGGTCGAGAGCCTGGCGCGCACCTACCAGCTGCCGCGCGAGAAGCTGCTGCGGCCGCCGCCGACGGTGCAGGCCCTGCAGGGCGTGAGCTTTTCCATCGAGGCGGGCCGCAGCCTGGGGCTGGTGGGCGAGTCGGGCTCGGGCAAGTCCACGCTGGCGCGGCTGGTGATGGCGCTGGACCGGCCCACAGCGGGCCGCGTATTGCTCATGGGCCGCGACCTGCATGCCCTGCCGCGCGAGGAACTGCGCCGCGCACGGCGCGATTTCCAGATGGTGTTCCAGGACCCGTACGGCTCGCTGGACCCGCGCCAGACCGTGGAGCGCATCGTGGCCGAGCCGCTGGCCGCGCAGGGCGGGGCCACCCGGGCGCAGCAGCGGGCGCAGGCCGCCGAGGCGGTCGAGTCGGTGGGCCTGCGCGCCGCCGACCTGGCCAAGTACCCGCACGAGTTCTCGGGCGGCCAGCGCCAGCGCATCGCCATCGCCCGTGCCCTGATCACCCGGCCGCGGCTGATCGTGGCCGACGAGCCGGTCAGCGCGCTGGACGTGTCGGTGCAGGCGCAGGTGCTCAACCTCATGCAGGACCTGCAGGCCGGCTTCGGCGTGACCTACCTGCTCATCAGCCACGACCTGGCGGTGGTGCGCCACCTGTGCGACGAGGTGGCCGTGCTCTGGCAGGGGCGCATCGTGGAGCAGGGGCCGCCGCAGCGGCTGTTCACCGCGGCGGAACACCCGTACACCCGTTCGCTGGTGGAGGCCGTGCCGCAGGCCGAGCCACCCCCGCCGCCATCCTGGTAGAACATGCCTTTCCCCGTCCGTTCCCTCCTTGGAGCTCATTCATGTTGAAGCGACGCAGCGTCCTCACGCACTCGGCCTCCCTCGCCGCCCTGGCCGCCCTGCCCCCGGCGGCCCTGGCGCAGGCACGCAAGGACACGATCACCATCGCCATGACGCTCGAGCCGCCGGGCCTGGACCCGACCGCCGGCGCCGCCTCGGCCATCGCCGAGATCACGCACTACAACATCTACGAGACGCTGACCAGGATCAACCCGGACGGCAGCGTCACGCCGCTGCTGGCCGAAAGCTGGGAGGTCTCGCCCGACCTGCGCACCTACACCTTCCGGCTGCGCCGCGGGGTGAAGTTCAGCAACGGCGAGCCCTTCAACGCGCAGACCGCCGCCTTCTCCTTCAAGCGCGCCGGCGGCGAGAAGAGCACCAACAAGGACAAGCGCACCTTCGCCAGCATGGAGAGCATCACCGCGGTGGACGACCACACCCTGGTGATCGTCAACAAGGAGCTGGACCCGGACTTCCTGTTCCTGATGGGCCAGGCCACCGCGGTGATGGTGGAGCCCAAGAGCGCGGACACCAACGGCACCAAGCCGGTGGGCACGGGCCCGTACCTGCTGGAGAACTGGGCCAAGGGCTCGTCGGCCACGCTGACCCGGTGGAACGAGCACCGCAACGCGGCCAGCGTGAAGATCCGCCGGGCGACGTTCCGCTTCATCCCCGACTCCACGGCCCAGGTGGCCGCACTGCTGGCAGGCGACGTGGATGCCGCCCCGCGCGGCATCTCGGGACGCTCGGCGGCGACGCTGCAGAACAATCCCCGGCTGCAGGTGATCGTCTCCGGCTCTCGTGCCAAGACCATCCTGGCCATCAACAACGGCAAGAAGCCGCTGGACGACGTGCGCGTGCGCCGCGCCATCGCCGCGGCCGTGGACCGCAAGGCCCTGATCCAGGCGATGGTCGAGGGCTACGGCGTGCCCATTGGCAGCCACTACCCGCCCAGCGCGCCCGGCTATGTGGACGTGACCGGCGTCAACCCCTACAACCCGGACAAGGCGCGCGCCCTGCTCAAGGAGGCCGGCATCACCGGGCCGCTGGAGCTGACCGTCACCCTGCCGCCGCCGCCCTATGCGCGCCAGGGCGGCGAGGTCGTCGCGGCCATGCTGTCCAAGGTGGGCATCAATGCCAGGCTGCAGAACGTGGAATGGGCGCAGTGGCTGTCGGGCACCTACGGCAACAAGAACTACGACCTGACCATCATCTCCCATGTCGAGCCGTTCGACCTGGGCAACTTCGCCAAGCCCGAGTACTACTGGAACTACCAGTCGCCCAGGTTCAACGCGCTGTACGACAAGTACAAGGGCACGCCGGGCGCGCAGGACCGCATGAAGCTGCTGGCCGACATGCAGCGCCTGCTGGCCGAGGACAGCGTGCACGCCTTCCTCTACCAGCCCCAGTGGGTGACCGGCGCCAACAGGAACGTGCGCGGCCTGTGGAAGGACATGCCCATCTTCGTCAACGACCTGGCGGGGATGTCCTGGGCGTGAGCACGACGGCAACGGCCCTGCACGAGCTGGGCGCCGCGGAGCTGGTGGCGGGCTACCGCCGGGGCACGTTCTCGCCGGTGGAGGTGGCCCAGGCGGTGCTCGGCCACATCGAGCGCTGGGAGCCGCACCTGCGGGCGCTGTACCTGCTGCGGCCGGAGAAGGTGCTGGAGCAGGCGCGCGCCAGCCAGGCGCGCTGGCGGCGTGCCCAGCCGCTCGGTCCCATCGACGGCGTGCCGGTCACCATCAAGGACAACATCGCCACCCAGGGCGACCCGACGCCGCTGGGCACGGCCGCCGTGCCGCTGCTGCCGGCCGCGGCCGACGCGCCGCCGGCGGCGCGGGTGCGCGAGTCGGGCGGGATGGTGATCGCCAAGACCACCATGCCCGACTACGGCATGCTGTCCTCGGGACTGTCGAGCTTCCACAAGCTGGCGCGCAACCCCTGGGACCTGCGCAAGACACCGGGCGGCTCCAGCGCCGGCGCGGGCGCGGCCGCCGCCGCCGGCTACGGGCCGCTGCACATCGGCACCGACATCGGCGGCTCGCTGCGCCTGCCGGCCGGCTGGTGCGGCATCTTCACCCTCAAGCCCAGCCTGGGCCGCATCCCCATCGATCCGCCTTACATGGGGCGGGCGGCGGGGCCTATGACGCGCACGGTGGCCGATGCCGCCTTGTTCATGCAGGTGCTGGCCCGGCCGGATGCGCGCGACAGCATGAGCCTGCCGCCGCAGGACATCGCCTGGGACCGGTTCGACGCGGGCCCGGACAAGCTCAAGGGCCTGCGCATCGGCCTGCTGCTGGAGGCCGGCTGCGGACTGGCGGTGGAGCCGGAGGTGCAGCGCGCCGTCGAGGCGGCCGCGCGCCTGTTCGAGCGCGCCGGCGCCAGCATCACGCCCATGAAGCCCTTCATGACCCAGGCGATGCTGGACGGCATGGACCATTTCTGGCGCATGCGCTCGCATGTCGACATGAAGGCCCTGCCGCCCGAAACCCGGGCCCGGGTGCTGCCCTACATCCGCCACTGGGCGGACAGCGCCGAAGGCATGGGCGGCGAGGCGGTGTTCCGCGCCTTCAGCCAGTTCCATGCCACACGGGTGGCGGCCGTGGCCGCCTGCAACGCCTACGACTACGTGATCTCGCCGGTCTCGCCGGTGCCGGCGTTCGACGCGCACCTGCCCTCGCCCACCAACGACCCGCTGCGGCCGCTGGAGCACATCGGCTTCACCGTGCCCTTCAACATGTCGGAGCAGCCGGCCGCATCCGTCAACTGCGGCTACACGGGGTCGGGCCTGCCGATCGGCCTGCAGATCGCGGGCCGGCGCTTCGACGACCTGGGCGTGCTGCAGGTGGCGCGCGCCTGGGAACTGGTCCGCGGGCCGCAGCGGCCCTGGCCCGTGCCGCCTTCCGAGGCGCTGCAGCATGTGGACTGACGCGCTGGGCAACGCGGTCACGCTGGACAGCGGCGCCGCGCTGTCCGCCGTCGACGATTTCGCCCTAGGCTTCATCGCCAGCGAAGCACGGGCGGCCAACGTGCTGGCCGCGGCGCAGGCCGACGGCAGCCCGCTGCTGCAGGCCTACGCGGCCGCGGTCCACCTGTTCGCCGAGTCGCGCGGGGCGGCCGGCAGCGCCCGCCCCTTCCTGGCCAGGGCGCAGGCCGGCGCGGCGCGGGCCACGGCGCGCGAGCGGCGCTTCATCGCCGCCGTCGCCGCCTGGATCGAGGGCGACACCGCGCGCGCCATCGCCTTGCACGAAGAGCAGGCGCGGGAACATCCGCGCGACCTGGCCTCGCTCAAGCTGGGCCACTATCACCTGTTCAACCGCGGCGACTCGCCGGGCATGCTGCGCCTGGCCCTGGCCGCGCTGCCGGCGGCGGCCGACGTGCCCTACCTGCACGGCATGCTGGCCTTCGCCTGGGAGCAATGCCATGCGCTGGAGGCGGCGGAGGCCAGCGCGCGCCGCGCCATCGCGATGCGGCGCAAGGAGCCCTGGGCCCACCACGCGCTGGCCCATGTGATGCTGACCCAGGGCCGCCTCACGGAAGGCCATGCCTTCCTGGCCGAGGTCAGCGACACCTGGACCGGGCTGAACTCCTTCATGGTCACGCACAACTGGTGGCACCAGGCCCTGTTCGCGCTGGAGCTGGACCGGGCGGACGAGGTGCTGGGGCTCTACGACCGGCAGGTCTGGGGCGTGGCCAAGGACTACACCCAGGACCAGGTCAACGCGGTCTCGCTGCTGGCGCGGCTGGAGCTGGCCGGCATCGCGGTCGGCGGTCGCTGGCAGGACCTGGCCGACCACCTGGCGGCCCGCACGCAGGACCAGGTGCTGCCCTTCCTGGACCTGCAGTACCTCTATGGCCTGGCCCGTGCCGGCCGGACCGAGGCCGAAGTGCTGATGCGCAACATCGAAACGCATGCGCGGACGTCGGACAACCCGGTCTGGCGCCAGGTGGCGCTGCCGGCGGCGCGCGGCCTGCTGGCGCATGCGCAGGGCCGGCCGGCCGAGGCGGTGGATGCGCTGGGCCAGGCCCTGCCGCGCCTGGTCGAGATCGGCGGCAGCCATGCGCAGCGCGACCTGTTCGACCAGGTCTACCTGGACGCGCTGGCGGGCAGTGGCCGGCTGGGCGGCGCCCAGCACCTGCTGCAGCAACGCTGCCGCGCGCAGCCGCAATCGCGCAGGCTGCGCCGGCAGGCACGCGGGCTGTACGGCACGCTGGGCCTGGCGTCGGCGGCCGACACCCTGCTGGCGCCCTGACGTGACGCAGCTGGTGCTCCTGCCCGGCCTGGCCGGCGACGCGGCCATGTGGCAATCGCAAGCCAGGGCGCTGGCCGGCTGGCAGCCACACATCAGCGACGTGCACATGCGCCACGGCCGCATCGAAACCATGGCCTCGGCGCTGCTGGCCGAACACCCTGGCGAGCTGGTGCTGTGCGGCGCCTCCATGGGCGGCATGGTGGCGATGGAAGCCGCCCGGCAGGCGCCCGGCCGGGTGCGCGGCCTGGCCTTGCTGGGCACTACCGCGCAGCCCGAGACGCCGGACATGCAGGCACTGCGCGAGGATGCCGTGAAGCTGTTCGAACAGGGCCAGGTGGCCGAGGTGATCGAACCCAACCTGCGCTTCGCCTTCCACCCCCACCATGCCGCCGACCCGGCGCTGGCGCGGGCCTACGTCGATTTCGTGCTGCGCGCCGGCGCCGGGCAGCTGGTGCGGCAGAACCGCGCCGTGATGGCGCGGCCCGATGCCCGCACCCACCTGCCGGCGCTGCGCTGCCCGGTGCTGGTGGTGTGCGGCGAGGACGACCAGCTCACGCCACCGGACTGCTCGCGCGAGATCGCCGCCCTGGTGCCCGGCGCGCGGCTGGTGCTGCTGCCGCGCTGCGGCCACATGCTGACCATGGAGCGGCCGCAGGCGGTCAATGCCGTGCTGCTGGCTTGGTTGAACAACCTGTAGCCCTACCCCATGACCCTTCCTGCACATTCCCGCTTCGACGCCGGCGCCCTGCGGAGCTTCGCCGAGCAGATGTTCCTGCGCGCCGGCATGCCGGCCGACAAGGCCCGGGACGTCGCCGACATCCTGGTCGAGGGCGACCTGCTGGGCCACGACACCCACGGGCTGCAGCTGCTGCCCGTGTACCTGGAGGAGATCGCGCAGGGCCGCATGACGCTGGACGGCGGGCCCGAGGTGCTGAACGACCACGGCGTCGTGCTCGCCTGGGAAGGCAGGCGCCTGCCCGGGCCCTGGCTGATGCTGCGCGCGATCGAGGAGGCCAGCGCCCGCGCGCGGCGCCTGGGCACCGGCATCGTCAGCGTCCGCCACAGCCACCACATCGCGGCGCTGGCCACCTACGCCCGCCGCGTCGCCGAGGACGGCCTGGTCCTGGTGCTGATGTCCTCCGCGCCCGGCACCAGCAGCGTGGCGCCGTTCGGCGGCACCCGAGGCGTGTTCTCGCCCAGCCCGATCGGCGTCGGCATCCCCACGGGCGGCGAGCCGGTCATGGTCGACGTCTCCACCTCCATCACCACCATGGGCCTGACCGGGCGCCTGGCCAGGGAAGGCGCCCGGCTGCCCGGCGCCTGGGTGATCGACGAGCAGGGCGTGCCCACCGACGATCCCGCGGTGGTGACGCCGCCGCGCAAGGGCGCGCTGCTGCCGCTGGGCGGCACCGACGTCGGCCACAAGGGTTACGGGCTCGGCCTCATGGTGGAGGCGCTGACGGCGGGGCTCGCCGGGCAGGGACGCTCCGACCCGGGCCCGCGCTGGGGCGCGACGATCTACCTGCAGGTCATCGATCCGCAGGCCTTCAGCGGCACGGCGGCGTTCGAGCAGCAGATGGACTGGATCGCGCGCCAGTGCGAAAGCAACCCGCCGGCCGATCCGGCGCGGCCGGTGCGCCTGCCCGGGCGCCGCGGCCTGGCGCTGCGCCGCGAGCAGCTCGGGCACGGGGTCAGCCTGCCGGCCTCGGTGGTGAAGTCGGTCGGCGAGTGGGCGGCCAAGCTGGGCGTGCCCATGCCCGAGCCGCTGTCAGGCGGGAGCTGAGGAAGGTCCCCAGACTTTTTCGGCTTCGGCCAGCAGGGCGCGGGCCAGCGCCGCTTTCGGCCCCTCGGTCCAGACCAGCCCCATGCGCCGCACCGGCACCGGCGGGGGCAGCGGGATGCGCACCACCTCCAGCCCCTCGGGCCAGGGCGGGGTCCAGTCCGGGACCAGCGACACGCCCAATCCCTGGTGCACGAACACGGCGATCGCGTTCAGCGCGTCGATCTCGATGCGCTCCTGCGGCTGGATCTGGTGTTCGCGCAGGTAGCTGTCGGCCAGGCGGCCGCCCCACATGGTGCGGTCGTAGCGGATGAAGGGCTCGCTGGCCAGCAGGGCCAGCGGGTCGCGGCCGGCCAGCGCGCCCGGCGCCAGCACGCACAGCGGCTCGTCCACCAGCACCTGCCAGCCGCAGGACTTGGGCAGCGTGAACTGCGGCTCCACGATGACGGCCGCGTCGAGCATGCCGCCGGTGACGCGCTGGTACAGCGTGCCGGAGTTGCCGGGCTCCATGTAGACCGCCAGCTTGGGATGCTTGCCGTACATGCCGCGCAGCAGCGGCGGCACCACCCCGGTGAGCGCGGAGGTCGAGACGCCGAGCCGCCATTCGCCCAGCGGGGCGTCGTCGTTGGCCAGGGCATGGAGGTCGCGCAGGTCGCGCAGCACGCCGCGCGCGTGGCTGAGGATGCGCAGGCCGGCCTCGGTGGCCTTGACGGTGCGGCCGGCGCGGCGCACCAGCGTGGTTCCCATCGCCTCTTCCAGCGACTTGACGCGGGCGGCGACCGCGGCGGGCGTGAGGTCCAGGCGGCGCGCCGCCTCGGCCATCGACCCGGCGTCGACCACCATCACGAAGCTTTGCAGGAACTGCGTGTCCATGCGGAAGAAAACTCCATTATCGAGTGAAGATGGGAAAGGGGGATGTACGGCCCCCGCGCCGGGGTCCATCATGCCGGCCATGATCGAACTGAGCGAAAAGCGGGTCACCGGCCCCGTCATCCGCCTGCATCCCAACGACAACGTGGTCGTGGCGCGGGTCGACGTGGCCATCGGCACCGCCGTGCCCGGCGAGGGCTTCACCAGCCGCAGCCAGGTGCCGGCCGGCCACAAGATCGCCGCCCGCGCCATCAGGCAGGGCGAGGCCATCCTCAAGTACAACGTGTGCATCGGATTCGCCGCCGCCGACATCGCGCCCGGCACCTACGTGCACTCGCACAACGTGAGCTTCCGCGAGTTCGACCGCGACTACGCCTACGGCAAGGACTACATCCCCACGCCGGTGCTGCCCGAGCCGGATCAGGCCAGGTTCATGGGCTACCTGCGCTCCGACGGCCAGGTGGGCACCCGCAACTTCATCGGCATCCTGTCCACGGTGAACTGCTCGGCCACCGTGGTGCACAAGGTGGCGCAGTGGTTCACCGAGGAGCGGCTCGCCGACTTCCCCCACATCGACGGCGTGGTGGGCCTGTCGCACGGGCTGGGCTGCGGCATGGAGATGAGCGGCGAGCCCATGGACCTGCTGCGGCGGACCCTGGGCGGGTACGCCAGGCACCCCAACTTCGCCGGCGTGCTGATCATCGGCCTGGGTTGCGAGCGCAACCAGCTGTCCGGGCTGATGGCGCAGCAGGGGCTGGAGGCCCACCCGCGCCTGCACACCTTCGTGATGCAGGAGAGCGGCGGCACCCGCAAGACGGTGGAAGCGGCGATCGAGGCGGTGCGCGGGATGCTGCCGGCGGCCAACGACGTGAAGCGCGTGCCGGTCTCGGCGAGGCACCTCAAGATAGGCCTGCAGTGCGGCGGCTCCGACGGCTTCTCCTCGATCACCGCCAACCCGGCGCTGGGCGCGGCCATGGACATCCTGGTGCGCCACGGCGGCACGGCGATCCTGTCGGAGACGCCGGAGATCTACGGCGTGGAGCACACGCTGACGCGGCGCGCGGTCAGCCGCACGGTGGGCGAGAAGCTGATCGAGCGCATCCGCTGGTGGAAGCAAGAGTATTCGCCCGGCCGCGACGTGCAGATCAACGGCGCGGTCAGCCCGGGCAACCAGGTCGGCGGCCTGGCCAACATCTTCGAGAAGTCGCTCGGCTCTTCCATGAAGGGTGGCACGACCGGGCTGATGGAGGTGTACCGCTACGCCGAACCGGTGAGGCAGAGCGGCTTCGTCTTCATGGACACGCCTGGCTTCGACCCCTGTTCGGCCACCGGGCAGATCGCGGGCGGCGCCAACATGATCCTGTTCACCACCGGCCGCGGCTCCATGTTCGGCGCCAAGCCGGTGCCCTCGGTCAAGCTGGCGACCAACACGCCCATGTACAGCCGCCTGACCGAGGACATGGACTACAACTGCGGCACCATCCTGGACGGCACCCAGACCCTGCCGGAGGCCGCCGAGGGCATCTTCCGGCTCATGCTCGCGGTGGCCTCGGGCGAGCGCAGCAAGAGCGAGCTGCTCGACTTGGGCAACCACGAGTTCGTGCCGTGGAACATCGGCGTCGTCAGTTAAACCTTCAACGGAGACAAACCCCATGCCCCAGATCCTGCGCCGCGGCCTTTGCGCCGCCCTCGCCACCGCCGCCCTGCTGCCGGCCGCCGCCCTGGCCGCCTGGCCCGACCATGCGGTCAAGCTGGTGGTCCCCTACCCGCCGGGCGGGGCCACCGACGTGATCGGCCGCATCGTCGCCCAGCGCCTGTCCACGGCGCTGGGCCAGCAGGTGGTGGTCGACAACCGCGGCGGCGCCGGGGGCAACATCGGCGCCGACCTGGTCGCCAAGGCCAAGCCCGACGGCTACACGCTGCTGATGGCGGCGATGACCTCGCATTCGACGATGGCGCGGCTCGAACGCGGCAAGCTGGCCTACGACCTGCAGAAGGACCTGGTCCCGGTGCAGGTGGTCGGCTACGTGCCGCTGGTGTTCGTGGTGCATCCCTCGGTGCCGGCCACCAGCTTCCAGCAGCTGGTGAGCTTTGCCAAGGGCAACCCGAAGAAGCTGACCTACGCGTCCTCCGGCGCCGGCGCGCCGCAGCGCATGGCGGTCGAGATGTTCCGCGTCCAGAGCGGGGCCGACATGATCCACGTGCCCTACAAGGGCAGCGGCCCGGCGATGAACGACCTGATCGGCGGCCAGGTGCTGATGGCGGCCGAGACCGTCCCCGCGGCCCTGCAGCAGGTTAAGGCCGGCAAGCTGCGGGCGCTGGCGGTGACCACGCCGCAGCGCATCTCCATGCTGCCGGACGTGCCCACCGTGAACGAGTCCGGCTGGAAGGACTTCGACGTGGTGTCCACCTTCGGCGTGATGGCGCCCGCGGGCACCCCGCCGGAGGTCCTGGCCAGGCTGAACGCCGAAATCGGCAAGATCATGCAGGACCCCGCGGCCAGGGAGCAGTTCCTGCAGCAGGGCGTGTACACCCTGCCGCCGCAGAGCCCGGCCGAGGCCGCCGGCCGGCTGAAGGCCGAGGTCGCCAAGTGGTCCAAGGTGATCGACGAGACCGGCGTCAAGGCCGACGAGTAAAGCCCATCGAGAGTTCCTTTCCATGTCCTCCCCTTCCGATCCCAAGAAGACCGGCGCCGACGACCAGGCCGCCGGCATGCGCAAGGGCCTCACCAACTACGGTGATGCCGGCTTCTCGCTGTTCCTGCGCAAGGCCTTCATCAAGGGGGCGGGCTACACCGACAGCGCGCTCGACCGCCCGGTGATCGGCATCGCCGACACCGGCAGCGGCTACAACCCCTGCCACGGCAACATGCCGCAGCTGATCGAGGCGGTGCAGCGCGGCGTGATGCTGGCCGGCGGCCTGCCGGTGAAGTTCCCGACCATCTCCATCGGCGAGAGCTTCGCGGCGCCCACCAGCATGTACCTGCGCAACCTGATGTCCATGGACACCGAGGAGATGCTGCGGGCCCAGCCGATGGATGCGGTGGTGCTGATCGGCGGCTGCGACAAGACCGTGCCGGCGCAGCTGATGGGCGCCGCCTCGGCCGGCCTGCCGGCGATCCAGCTGATCACCGGGTCCATGCTGACCGGCTCGCACCGCGGCGAGACCGTCGGCGCCTGCACCGACTGCCGGCGCTACTGGGGCAAGTACCGGGCCGACGAGATCGATGCGCAGGAGATCGCCGACGTCAACAACCAGCTGGTGGCCAGCGTCGGCACCTGCTCGGTGATGGGCACCGCCAGCACCATGGCGTGCATCGCGGAAGGCCTGGGCATGACGGTGCCTGGCGGCGCCTCGCCGCCGGCCGTGACCTCCGCCCGCATGCGGGTGGCGGAGCAGACCGGCACCGTCGCCGTCCAGATGGCCAAGACCCGCCTGACCGTCGACAAGATCCTGACCGCCAAGGCCTTCGAGAACGCCATGCGCGTGCTGCTGGCGATCGGCGGCTCGACCAACGCCATCGTGCACCTGACGGCGATCGCCGGCCGGATGGGCTTCGAGGTGGACCTGAAGGCGCTGGACCGCATGGGCCGCGAGACGCCGGTGCTGGTGGACCTGAAGCCTTCCGGCCGGCACTACATGGAGCATTTCGACGCGGCCGGCGGCATGACCACGCTGCTGCGCGAGCTCAAGCCGCTGCTGCACCTGGACGCGCTCACCGTCACCGGCCGCACGCTGGGCGAGGAACTGGAGCGCGCCAGCCCGCCGTTCAGGCAGGACGTGATCCGGCCGCGCGACAACCCGATCTACCCGCAAGGCGGCATCGCGGTGCTGCAGGGCAACCTGGCGCCGGGCGGCGCGATCATCAAGCAGTCGGCCGCGGACCCCAGGCTGATGGAGCACGAGGGCCGCGCCGTGGTGTTCGACAGCCTGGCGGACCTCGCCGACCGCATCGACAGCGACGACCTCGACGTGCGGGCCGACGACATCCTGGTGCTGAAGAACATCGGCCCCAAGGGCGCGCCCGGCATGCCGGAGGCTGGCTACATCCCGCTGCCGCGCAAGCTGGCGCGGCAGGGCGTGAAGGACATGGTCCGCATCTCCGACGGCCGCATGAGCGGTACGGCGTTCGGCACCATCGTGCTGCACGTGACCCCGGAGTCCGCCATCGGCGGTCCGCTGGCGCACGTGCGCAACGGCGACCGCATCCGCCTGTCCGTGGACAAGCGCGAGATCAGCCTGCTGGTGCCGGACGCCGAACTGGCGCGCCGCGCCCGGGAGCAGCCGGTGCAGGTGCCCAGCGCCGAACGCGGCTTTCGCAAGCTGTTCCTGGCCACGGTGACGCAGGCGGACAAGGGCGTGGACTTCGACTTCCTGGCGGCGGCGCAGATGCGCGGGACGGTGCCGAAGGCATAGGACCTGCGGGATACCATGCAGCCCACCATGGCTGCGCCCCCGTCCCAAGTTGCGCCCGCGCGTTCTCTGCCGGTCCGGTTCCTGTGGTTCCTGGGCCCGTTGATCGCCACCAACGTCCTGCAGGCGCTCTCGGCCACCCTGAACAACATCTACCTGGGCCAGTTGCTGGGGACCCGGGCCATGGCGGCGGCCGCAAGCTTCTTTCCGCTGCTGATGTTCTGCGTCGCCTTCGTGATCGGCCTGGGCACCGGCGCCTCCATCCTCGTCGGCCAGGCATGGGGCGCAAAGGATCTGGAGAAGGTCCTTCGCATCACCGCGACGGTCTTGCTGGGGGACGCGCTGCTCGGCATCACTGTCGGCTTGCCCGCCATGGCAGGCATCGGCGTCCTGCTCCAATGGCTGGGTACGCCGGCCGACATCCTTCCGCAGGCCACGACGTACGCGCGTGTCATGCTTCTGAGCCTGCCCGTGATGTTCGTCTACATGCTGGCGGGCGCCCTCCTGCGCGGCATCGGCGACACGGTCACGCCGCTGCGGACCGTGGTGATCGCCTGCGGGGTGGCCATGACGCTGACGCCCGCGCTGATCCTGGGATGGCTGGGCCTGCCTCCTCTGGGCGTGGCAAGCGCGGCCTGGGCCAACCTGGCGGCCAGCATGGTCGGCGTGTCATGGCTGGTGTGGCACCTGGCTCGGCGTCAGCATCCGCTCGCCTGGAAGGCACTGCGGCAGCACCTGCGCCTGGACGGGCGCATCCTGCTCACCACGGCACGGCTCGGCATCCCCACGGGCCTGTTCTTCGTGACCGGTTCGCTGGCGGACCTTGCCTTGCTGTCGCTGGTGCACCGCCACGGTTCCGACGCCACCGCCGCCTGGGGCGCCGTGAACCAGGTGATGACGTACGTGCAGTTCCCCGCCATGTCCATCGCCATGGCGGCCTCCATCTTCACGGCGCAAGCCATTGGTGCCAACCGGCTCGCCGAGGTGGATCGCGTGACCCGGGTCGGGCTGGCGCTCAATCTCTCGCTGACCGCGGGATTCGCCGTGCTGGCGGCTCTGGCGGCTCCCCAAGCGGCGGCACTGTTCCTGAAGGATCCGGCCGTCGTCGCCCTGGCCGCTTCGCTGCTGCGCATCACCGTCTGGGGGAGCATTCTCTTCGGGACGGCCAGCGTGTTCACCGCCGTCATGCGCGCGGCGGGCACCGTGCGGGTGCCCACCATGATCTCGCTGGGCTGCCTGGCCTTCGTGCTGGTTCCCCTGGGCTGGAGCCTGCACCAGGCGTTCGGGCTGCCGGGCATCTGGATGAGCTACCCCTCACCTACGCCAGTGCCTGCGTGCTGCAGGGAGCCTACTTCTATGGCTTCTGGCGGCGTCGCCCGCTCCGCCGGCTCGCCTGATTCCAGGGCGTCCGTCCGCTAAGACCGCGGCCTCAGCCAGTTCTCGGCATCCAGCAGGTTGGAGAACTCCGCCGTGGCGATGCCTTGCTGGCTGGCCGCCTGCCGGATCAGGCCGTGGCTGGTGCGCGCCGGGACGACGATCGCCAGCCGCTCGATCCGCGATCAGCACGTACTCGCCCCGGGTCTGGGCGCTCACGGTGAACATCTGATCCCCGCCGGTCCTATTCCCGCCCCAGGCTGCGCACCTTTTCCGTCAGCCGCTGCTGCACGGTCGGCGAGACGAACTTGTCGATCTCGCCGCCCAGCACCGCGATCTCGCGCACGAAGGTGCTGCTGATGAACTGGTACTTGTCGCTGGGCGTGAGGAACACCGTCTCCACGTCGGGCATCAGGCTGCGGTTCATGCCGGCCAGCTGGAACTCGTAGTCGAAGTCGGTGACGGCGCGCAAGCCCCGCACCATCGCCTTGCCGCCGCGCGCCACCACGAAGTCGCGCAGCAGGCCGGAGAAGCTCTCCACCTGCACCTGCGGATAGGGCCGGACCACCTGGCGCGCCATCTCCATGCGCTCCTGCAGGGTGAACATGGTCTTCTTGTGGTGGCCGGCTGCCACCGCGACGATCACGCTCTCGAACAGCTGGGTGGCGCGGCGCACCACGTCCTCGTGGCCCAGGGTCATGGGGTCGAAGGTGCCGGGGTAGACGGCGATCACAGGGTGCTGGGCCATGACTGTCTCCTCGGGCTCGGTGGGGCCGGGGTGGTTTGCTGCGGCGCATTATGACGCCGGCGGCTCGTCGGCGCGGCGCAGCAGGTGGGCATGCACGGCGCCGGCCTTCAGGTGGCGCTGCAGAGCCAGCCCATGGCGCAGCAGCGCCGGCGCGTCCCAGGCCGTGGACGCCTCCAGGTACAGCCAGCCGCCGGGCGCCAGCACCGGCGCGGCGGCAGCCAGGGCCTTGTCGAACAGCCCGGCTTCGAACGGCGGGTCCAGGAACACCAGATCCTGGCTGGCCGGCGCCAGGTCGCGCAGCACGCTCAATGCGTTGCCACGCTGCACACGCACGCCCGACGCTTGCAGCCGGGCCACAAGGGCCCGCAGTCCGTCCACCAGCTGCGCGTCCTGCTCGACCAGCAGCACCTCGGCCGCGCCGCGGGAGGCCGCCTCCAGCCCCAGGGCGCCGGTGCCGGCGAACACGTCGGCGCAGCGCCAGCCCGACAAGTCCTGGCCCAGCCAGTTGAACAGCGTCTCGCGCACCCGGTCCGGCGTGGGCCGCAGGCCGGGCCGGTCGGCCACCGGCAGCCGGGTGCGTTTCCACTGGCCGCCGATGATGCGCACCTCGTTCGGCACGCCGCGGCCGGCCGGGCGGCGGCCGGTGGAAGAAGGCGGGGAAGCTCGGCCGGAGGGGAAAGCCATGGATCGAGCATAAGGCAGGCGCCGGGCCCGCCTGTCGGCGGGACCGCACGCGGCTTGTGGCCGCCTGCCTACCCAGCTCAGGCCCGGCCTCACGCAGCATGCCGCATGCTTGAACGCTTTGCCCAGCCTCACCTTGCCGACGACGACGACACGCTCACCCGGTGGGCCGTCATGTCGGAGAAGGATGGCCGGCTGCGCGGCGAGCGCCGGACCGAGGCGCAGCCGGACCGCCTGATCTGGGTGATGCTGGTCGCCCTGGCTTTCGGCCCGGCGATCGGCTACTTCCTGGCCCAGTTCTGGTAGGCGCCGCGGCGCCCGCCATCCGCCCCAAAAAAAAACGCAGCCGGCTGGCTGCGTTTGTAACTCTCTCTGTGCTCTCTCTGTGCTCTCTCTGTGCTCTCTCTCGACTCTCTCTGTCGACTCTCTCTCTCTTTATGCCCTGTGTCGTACCCTGTGTGACAGCGGTGAATGGATTTTGATGCCAGTCGGCCGCGGCGCAAGCCCTGCCCCTGTCAGGATTGACAGGGCGAGCGCCATTTAGCGCGCCGCCGCCGCAGCGGGTGTTGCGCCGGCGCCGACAGTAACGGTGACCATGCGTCCCGGCTGCAGCTTGCGCCCGAAAGCGGCGCGGATCTGCTCCAGCGTCACCGCGCGCACCTTCTGCTGCCAGGTGTCCAGGTAATCCAGCGGCAGGTCGTTCCAGGCGATCGCCGACACGTTGTCCAGCAGCTTGCGGTTGCTGTCGATGCGCAGCGCGAAGCCGCCAGCCAGGTTGTCCTTGGCCGCCTGCAGTTCGGCAGCGGTCGGGCCTTCGGCGACGAAGCGCGCCACCGTGCCCTGCACCACCTGCACCGCCTGGGCCGCCTGGTCGGGCCGGGTCTGCAGGCCCACGGTGAAGGCGCCGGCATGCAGGCCCGGCGAGAAGTAGCTGTAGACGCTATAGGACAGGCCGCGTTTTTCCCGCACTTCGGTAGTCAGGCGGGAAACGAAACCGCCGCCGCCCAGGATGTAGTTGCCCACGAACAGCGGGAAGTGGTCCGGGTCGCTGCGCCGGTAGCCGGGCTGGCCGATCAGCACATGGGCCTGGGCCGAGTCGAAGGGGATGGCCTGCACCACCGGCGTGGCCAGCGGCGCCACCTCGGGCACAGGCGGCAGCGGCTCGCAGCGCTGGGCCTGGGGCGGCAGGCGCGCCAGCAGCTGGGCCGCCAGCCGGTCGGCCTGGGCCCGGTCCACATCGCCCACGATGCTCACTTTGGCCCGGCAGGGCTGCACATGGCGGGCATAGAAGCCCCGCATGTCCTCCAGGGTGATGGCGGCGAGCGTGGCTTGGGTGGTCTCCTGGCCGTAAGGATGGTCGCCGTACACCGCCGGCTGGAAGGCCAGCGAGGCCACGGTGGCGGGCCGGGTGAGCGACTCGCGGATGGAGGCGGCGATGCGCTCGCGGTCACGCTGCCACACGTCCTGCGGGAAAGAAGGCTCGCCCAGCTGGCGCGCCGCCAGGGCGACGGCCTTGGGCAGCAGGTCGGGATAGCTCAGCGAACGCAGCGAAAAGCTCATGCGGTCGCTGCCGGCGCTGCCGCCGAAGCCGGCGCCCAGGTCGGCCCAGGCCTCGCCCAGCTGGTTCTCGTCCAGCGCCGGCTCGCCATCGCGCGCGAGCACGCCGTTGTCGACCATGCCGGCAGTGACGCTGGCCAGCCCCGCCTTGCCGGCCGGGTCGCGCCGGCCGCCCGCGTCGAAATCGACCTGCACGTCCACCATGGGGATGGAGCGGCTCTCGACCAGGTAGATGCGGGCCCCGCTGGGCTGGGTCCAGTGCTGGATGGGCAGGGCGGCGAGCGCGGCCTGGCCGCCCAGGGCGAGCAGCACGCCGGCCAGCAGCCGGCCCATGGCTTGTTTGTTCATGGCGATCATCGGAGAAAAAAGCGGTGGCTAGTGGCGGGCGCCGGACGGCGGCGTGCGGGCGGGGCGGCTCGGGTCTGGCGGCAGGGGCCGCAGCGTGCCGACGGTGAGCTGGTCGTCACCGAAGTAGCGGGCGGCCACCGCCTGGACCTGTGCGGCCGTGACGCCGCGCAGGCGCTGGATCAGCCGCTCGCCCGCGTCCAGGGGCAGCCCTTGCGACCACAGGCTGCCCAGTTCGCGCGCCTGGTTCATCACCGAGTCGAGCTTGTAGACCTCGCCGGCGATCCAGCGCGTCTTGACCCGCTGCAGCTCGGCCTCGGACACGCCTTCGCGCGCGACGCGGGCGACCTCGGTGCGCAGCGCGGCCTCGGCCTGCGCGGGCGTCTTGCCCGGCGCCGGCACGGCGTCCAGCGTGAACAGCTGCGGCCCGCGGCCCCACAGGCCGTTGCCGGCGCCGGCGCTGTCGGCCACGCGGTCCGGCCCCTGCGTCAGGCCGCGGTCCAGCCGGGCGCCCGAGTAGCCGTCGAGCACCGCGGCCAGCACGGTGAGCGCCAACGCATCGTCGTTGGCCGGCGTGGACTCGAACGAAGTGAGCTGCGGCACCTTGAACGCCAGCGCCACATAGGACTGCTCGGCCGGCGCCTTGTACTCGATGCGGCGGATGCCGGCCTGCGGCGGTTCGGGCCGGGGCTTGCGATCGGGCACGGGCCGCGCCTGGATGCCGCCGTAGTGCTTCTCGGCCAGGCGCCGCACCTGGGCCACGTCGACGTCGCCCGCCACCACCACGGCCGCATTGGCAGGCGCGTACCACTGGCGGTAGAACGCGCGCGCGTCCTCGGGCTTCATGGACACCAGGTCGCCCATCCAGCCGACGATGGGCCGCCGGTACGGCGAGGCCTGGAAGGTGGCGGCGTTGAGCGTCTCCCACAGCATCGCGCGCGGCGAATCCTCGGTGCGCAGGCGCCTTTCCTCCTTGACCACTTCCAGCTCGCGGCGGAACTCCTCGTCCGGCCACTGGTTGTTGGCGAAGCGGTCCGCCTCCAGCCGCATCACGTCCTCCAGCCGCTCGGCGGGGATCTGCTGGAAGTAGCCGGTGAAGTCGCGGCCGGTGAAGGCGTTCTCCTGGCCGCCCAGGGCCGCCACGCGGCGCGAGAACTCGCCGGGCGCCAGCGTCTTCGTGCCCTTGAACAGCATGTGTTCCAGCACGTGGGCCACGCCGCTCAGGCCGTCGACCTCGTCCATGGCGCCCACGCGCACCCACAGCATGTGGACCGCCGTGGGCGCGCGGCGGTCGGGCTTGACGATCACCGTCATGCCGTTCCTGAGCGTGAACTGCTCGGCTTTGGTGGGGGCGGGAGGCGGGTTCTGGGCCGCCGCGGGCGGCAGGAAGGAAAGAGCCAGCAAGGACAGCAGGGGCGCCGCCAGCCAGCCCGGCAGGAGGTGTTTCATAGAATCCCTGTGATTCTAGAAACGGTGCCGATGTTCAGTTTCTTCCGGAAAAAACCCGCGGCGACGCCGGCGCCCGCCCCCATCCCACCCGTCGCGGCGCCCACGCCCGCGCCGGCTCCGACGCCTCCCGCCCCCATCGCCGAACCGGCCGCGCCAGTGGTGGCAGCGCCCGAACCCGCCCCTGCGCCGGCCCCTGCCCGCAGCGGCGGCCTGATCGGCAGCGCCCTGGTGCAGGCCATGGACATCCCCGTGGCAGCGCCGGTGGCGCCGGAGCGCCAGGGCTGGTTCGGCAAGCTCAGCAGCGGCTTGCGCAAGACCGGCAGCAACCTGTCGCAGGTGTTCACCGGCGGCGTGATCGACGAGGCGCTGTACGAGGAGCTGGAGTCGGCCCTGCTGCTGGCCGACGCCGGGGTGCAGGCGACGCAAACCCTGCTGGATGCCGTGCGCAAGAAGGTGGCGTCCAGCGGGGCCACGCGGCCGGTGCAGGCCAAGAACATCCTGGCCGAGGCGCTGACGCAGCTGCTCAAGCCCCTGGAAAAGCCGCTGGTGATCGGCCGCCACCAGCCCACGGTGATCATGGTGGCCGGCGTCAACGGCGCGGGCAAGACCACCTCCATCGGCAAGCTGACCAAGCATCTGTCCAGCGAGGGCGCCTCGGTGCTGCTGGCGGCGGCC